>DATILD010000097.1:0-34810 GCA_035476815.1 Methylibium sp. | reverse complement strand
TTGGCCGATCACGGGCGTTCGCCGTGTGTACTGGGAGGCTGCGTTCAGAACAGCCGCTGCAGCGCCTCCGGCAGCGTCTTCGACTCTGGCAGCCAATGACCGATCGCGAGGCCGGTGAGCACCGTCACCGCCAGGACAATGGCCATCGGGCCCACCGTGCGCCGTACGGCGTGACCAAGCCAGCCTTGGCGCTGCGCCTTCAGCGCGAGGGCGCCGCCAGCCGAGGCAAAGGCGATCTCCACCGCGACACCGATGAGCACCTCGACGCCAAAGAGCCCGAAGACGGCAAAGCCGAGCACAGCGGCCAGCGCAACCGCTACCCCGATGGCCAAGGCAACCGGGACCAGCACCACCGCGCCCTCGTCAGCGCTGCCAACTGCTTCTGCAACTGCGGCGACAGCCTCGCCCGCGGCCGAGCTTCCGGCGTCGGCAGCGGCTGAGACGGTTTCGCCAACGGCGTGGGGCGCATCGAAGCTTCCGCCGGCACCGCCGCCACCGAAGTCGCCTCCGCCCCCCGACCGGAAGACCGGGGAATCGGCCGACCCGGCGCCGTCTGACGCCAGAGAAGGCAGATCGAAACCCGGATCGCCGATGTCGACCGAGCCCTCGTCGCGCGAAATGAGCCACCGGCACCACGCCCACAAGAGCCCGAGATAGACCATGTATGCACCGAGGAGCGCAGTGCCGTGCCGCAGCGCCATCGAGTCGATCCCGGCCATCATCAGTGTGTGCGAGACGCCCCACAGAACGCCGAACGTGACCAGTCCAATGAGAAACACATGGATTCGCACCCACCGGCGACGGTGCAGATCCGCGCGAACGCCGCGCTCGAACTTCAGGGCCGCTGACATGGGCGACGCGGGCACTGCGAACCGGCCTCGCATTCTGCTCATAGGACTTCACCCCCCTCCGATCGCGGAGTGTGGCAGAGCCGGGGTACGCGCGGTCGCCGCTTAGCAAATGCGTCGAAGGTCAGCTTTTGGGGCCGCTATCTTGGCCGCCCGCTCCTGGCCGACAGGGATCGAACCCCGCCCGCCAACGGGCGCACTCTCTCCGGTTCGCCCGCCTCGGGCGCATCGGTCGCTGGGGAACCCTGACTCGTCCTGTCGTGGCCGGCTGCTGAGCGAATGCGCTCGTCGGCGGCGCATCGCGCTGCATGCCGTCCCGTGCCCTCCGATCCCGCGCGGCAGGGGCTCGACGGCCTCACTGGCAGAATCGTCGCCCCCCATGAGCGCCCTTCCCCTGCGCGTGCTCGCCGTCATCCCGCCGATGACGCAGCTGAACACGCCCTACCCCTCGACCGCCTACCTGACGGGCTTCCTGCGCTCGCGCGGGATCGATGCGCAGCAGGTGGATCTGGCGCTGGCGCTGGTGCTCGAGCTGTTCACGCCCGCGGGCCTGAACGCCGTGCGCGAGTGCATCGCCGCGCTGCCGCCGCGGCGGCGCACGCCGCGGCTGGCGGCCTTCGACGCGGCGTTCGAGCGCTACGCCGCCACCATCGTCCCGGCGATCCGCTTCCTGCAGGGCGGCGACTCGACGCTGGCGCACCGCATCGCCGGCCGCGCCTTCCTGCCCGAGGGCGAGCGCTTCGCGACGCTCGACGTCTACATCGACCCGGACGAGCCCGACGGCGGCGACCCGCTGGCCTGGGCCTTCGGCACGCTGGGCGCCCAGGACCGCGCCCGCCACCTGGCCACGCTGTACCTGAACGACCTGGCCGACGTGCTGCGCGAGGCGGTGGACCCGCGCTTCGAGTTCGTGCGCTATGCCGAGTCGCTGGCGGCCAGCCAGCCCAGCTTCGAGCCGCTGGCGCAGGCGCTGGCCGCGCCGCCCACGTTGGTGGACCGCACGCTGCAGCGCCTGGCGCTGGCCGCCGTGGACGAACACCGGCCCGACGTGCTGCTGCTGAGCGTGCCCTTCCCCGGCGCGGTGTACGGCGCCTTCCGCATCGCGCAGGCCCTCAAGGCGGCGCATCCGGCGCTGCGCATCGCGCTCGGCGGCGGCTTCGTCAACACCGAGCTGCGCGAGCTGGCCGAGGCGCGCGTGTTCGACTTCGTCGACGCCGTCACGCTGGACGCCGGCGAGCGCCCGCTGCTCGCGCTGCTGGAGCACTGGGCCGGCAAGCGCTCGGCCCAGCGGCTGGTGCGCAGCTTCGTGCGCGACGCCGGCGGCGCGGTGCGCTACATCGACATCGGCGAGGCCGACATCCCCTTCGACGAGGTCGGCACGCCCACCTGGGACGGCCTGCCGCTGGGCCGCTACCTGTCGCTGCTCGACATGCTCAACCCGATGCACCGCCTGTGGAGCGACGGGCGCTGGAACAAGCTGACCGTCGCGCATGGCTGCTACTGGAAGAAGTGCAGCTTCTGCGACGTGAGCCTGGACTACATCTCGCGCTACGACGCCGCCGGCGCCGAAACGCTGGTCGACCGCATCGAGGCCATCGTGAAGGAGACCGGGCAGACCGGCTTTCACTTCGTCGACGAGGCGGCGCCGCCCAAGTCGCTGAAGGCGCTGGCGGCCGAGCTGCAGCGCCGGCAGGTGGAGATCTCCTGGTGGGGCAATATCCGCTTCGAGAAGAGCTTCACGCCCGCGCTGTGCCGGCAGCTCGCCGACAGCGGCTGCATCGCCATCAGCGGCGGCCTGGAGGTGGCGTCGGACCGGCTGCTGACGCTGATGAAGAAGGGCGTGTCGGTCGAGCAGGTGGCGCGCGTGACGCGCGGCTTCTCGGACGCCGGCATCCTCGTGCATGCCTACCTGATGTACGGCTTTCCCACGCAGACGGTGCAGGACACGGTGGACGCGCTGGAGTACGTGCGCCAGCTGTTCGAGGCCGGTTGCATCCAGTCCGGCTTCTTCCACCGCTTCGCGTGCACCGTGCACTCCCCCGTCGGCCGCGACCCCGCCGCCTACGGCGTGACGCTGCAGCCGCTGCCGCCGACCACCTTCGCGAAGAACGACATCGGCTTCATCGACCCCATCGGCGTCGACCACGACGCGCTGGGGCTCGGGCTGAAGAAGGCGATCTACAACTACATGCACGGCATCGGGCTGGAGCAGGACGTGCGCCAGTGGTTCGACCTGCATGTCCCGAAGCCCACGGTGCCGCGAGGGCGGATCGCGCGGGCGTTGGCGCGCGGGGGCTGATCGAGCGCCGAGGGCGGTGGTTCGACGGGCCGCGCCGCCGTGCGGCCCGCGCGGCCCGGGCCCCGCGATGACGTTGACAGGCCCTAGACTGGCCCCATGACAGCGCCCGACACCGCGGACACCTTCGAGGTCCGCCTGCGGGTCCCCCCGCGCCGCTTCTTCGCCCGCGCCGGAGACACCGTCCTCGCGGCCGCCTTGCGCGCGGGCGTGCCGGTCCTCAGCTCGTGCCGCAATGGCACCTGTCGCACCTGCATCTGCCGGCTCGACAGCGGCCGCATCGACTACCTGATCGAGTGGCCCGGCCTCAGCGCCGAAGAGAAGCGCGAGGGTCTGATCCTCCCCTGCGTCGCGCGCCCGCTCACGGACCTGGTGCTCGCACCCGCCTGAGCGAGCGGCGCCGGCGTCGACCCGCCGTCTCGGCCAGCCGATCCTGCCGAACCCGGGGGTCTCGACGTCCCCGCGAACGCCGCGCGCGCGCCTGGCGGCGCTGCCGGCCCGCTATCACCCTGTTTGCGACGCATGAATCAGCGGGGGTATAAGAACTCGTCTCCGCTCCGGTCTCACGTCGAGTGATGAATGGAGGGTGTCATGCGACGACGCGTCTACTGGTTGCTGCCCGATCTGCCGAGTGCCAGACGCACGACGAGCGACCTGTTGCTGGCTCGCATCCCCGAGTCGCACATCCATTTCGTCGCCGCGGAGAACGCCGACACGACCGGCCTGCACGTGGCCAACCCGCTGCAGACCTCCGACGTGCTGCGCTCGGCCCGGCTCGGCCTGGTGGTCGGCGGGCTGGCCGGCGCCGTCGTCGGCGTGGCGGCCGCGCTGTTCGTCCCGGTCACCGGCGACGCCGGCCTCGCGGCGCTGCGCGCCGTCACCGAACTGCCGCAGTGGGGCGTGAAGCAGCTGCTCGCCACCTTCGAATCGCCGCAGTGGAGCGTGGCCGGCATCCTCGCGATCGCGGGCGGCGTGATCGGCGCCTGGTCGGCCAGCATGATCGGCGCGGGCGCGCCGAGCCACCGGCTGGCGCGCTTTGCCGGCGCGATCGAACAGGGCCAGTTCCTGCTGATGGTCGACGCGCCGGCGCTGCGCGTCGGCGAGATCGAGTCGCTGCTGCACAACAAGCATCCCGAGGCGCATTTCGAGGGCATCGAACCGGAGGTCCCCGCATTCCCCTGAGCCGCGGGGCCACGGTGCCCGCTACATGGAGACCATCATGGACCTGCACCTGCCTTCGTACCATTGGGAACACCGTCTGCCGCACTGGCCGGCGGCGGCCGTCGCGGGCCTGGTGGCCGGCGCCGTGCTGATGCTGCTGGACCTGCTGTGGTCGGCGCTGATCCTCGGCGAGAGCCCCTGGCGCACCTCGCACCTGATCGCGGCGATCGTGCTCGGTCCCGATGCGCTCGCGTCGGCCGAGTTCGGCCTCGGCGTCGTGAGCGCCGCGCTCGTGACGCACTACGTGCTCGGCGTCGTGTTCGGCCTCGCGCTGGCCTTCATCGTCGCCGGCTTTCACTGGGACGCGCAACCGGCCGTGATGCTCGGCGCCGGCGCGCTGTTCGGCCTCGCGCTGTACGTGCTCGACTTCCACGTGATGACGCAGTTCTTCCCGTGGTTCGCGGAGCTGCGCGGCTGGCCGACGTTCATCGCCCATCTGGTGTTCGGCGTCGTCGCGGCGCTGCTGTACTGGAAGCTCAATCCGCAGGCCGACGGTGGTCTGCGGCGACGGGCAGGCTGAAGACCCCGACGGCCCGCTGCGCCGCCTGCAACCGGCACCGACACGAAGGGGTGCCGTGCGCAGTATTGTCCCGATCGACCCGCCTTCGTCACGACGCCGGCTGCCCATGCCGGCCACAAGGAGGTGAGTGGTGGCCATCGCGGTCGCGCTGATCGTCATCATCGTCGGCTCGGTGCTGTTCCACTGGATCAGCCCCTGGTGGACCACGCCGCTGGCCTCGCATTGGCAGCAGATGGACGACATGCTGACGATCACGGTGGCGATCACCGGCGTGTTCTTCGTCGTCATCAACCTGTTCGTCGCCTACACGCTGCTGCGCTTCCGCCACCGCCGCGGCAGCCGCGCCGCCTACGTGCCCGAGAACCACCGGCTCGAGCGCTGGCTGATCGGCTTCACGACGCTGGGCATCGCCGCGCTGCTGGCGCCCGGTCTGGCGGTCTATGCCAAGTACGTGCAGCCGCCGCAAGAGGCGCTGGTCGCCGAGGTGCTGGGGCAGCAGTGGCAGTGGCGCTACCGCTTCCCGGGGCCCGACGGCCAGCTCGGCCGCAGCGACGCGCGCTTCTTCGGCGGCGCCAACCCCTTCGGCCTCGATCCCAAGGACCCGGCGGGGCAGGACGACCTGCTGATCGACGGCAACGAGCTGCACCTGCCGCTCGGCCGGCCGGTCAAGCTGCTGCTGCGCTCGCACGACGTGCTGCACGACTTCTACGCGCCGCAGTTCCGCGCCCGCATGAACATGGTGCCGGGCATGGTGACCTGGTTCTGGCTCACGCCGACCGCGGCCGGCCGCTACGAGGTGCTGTGCGCCCAGTTGTGCGGCGTCGGCCATTCCGAGATGCGCGGCTACGTGCGGGTCGAGGACGAGGCGGCCTTCCAGGCCTGGCTGGGCGCGCAGCCGAGCTTCGCGCGCTCGCTCGCGCCGGCCGGCGACGCCGCCGCGACGTCGCCGGCGGACCGGGGCCGTGCGCTGGCGCAGGCCAAGGGCTGCGTCGGCTGCCACTCGGCCGACGGCAGCGCCGCGGTCGGACCGAGCTGGCGCGGCCTCTACGGCCGCACCGAGACGCTGGCCGACGGCACGACGGCGCGCGTCGACGAGGCCTTCCTCGACACCGAGATCCGCGATCCGAAGGCGCGCATCGTGCGCGGCTATGCGCCGCTGATGCCGTCGATCGAGCTCAGCGACGCCGAACGCGGCGCGCTCGTCGCCTACATCCGCTCGCTCGCCGACGCCGGCGCGCCGACCCGCTGATCCCCGCTGCCGAGACCACCCATGTCCGATGCCGCCGATGCCCACGCGCCGCACAGCTTCCTGACCAAGTACGTCTGGAGCCAGGACCACAAGGTCATCGCGGTCCAGTACGCCTGCATCGCGATCGCGGTCGGGCTGCTCGGTGTCGCGCTGTCGCACCTGATGCGGCTGCAGCTCGGCTTCCCGGGCCAGTTCGAGTTCATCACGCCGGAGCGCTACTACCAGTTCGTCACGATGCACGGGATGATCATGGTGATCTACCTGCTGACCGCGCTGTTCCTCGGCGGCTTCGGCAACTACCTGATCCCGTTGATGGTGGGCGCGCGCGACATGGTGTTCCCCTACCTCAACATGCTGAGCGTGTGGGTCTATGCGCTGTCGGTCGTGGTGCTGCTGGCGAGCTTCTTCGCGCCCGGCGGGCCGACCGGCGCCGGCTGGACGCTGTACCCGCCGCAGGCCATCCTGCCCGGCACGCCGGGCCACGACTGGGGCATCGTGCTGATGCTGGTGTCGCTGCTGAT
Organism: Methylibium sp.; assembly: GCA_035476815.1. GTDB lineage: Bacteria > Pseudomonadota > Gammaproteobacteria > Burkholderiales > Burkholderiaceae_C > Methylibium. The sequence continues at coordinate 28,155 of DATILD010000097.1, read as the reverse complement.
CTTCATCGTCGCGACGACGATGGGCGGCCTGAACTACGTCACCACCGTGCTGCAGGCGCGCTGCGAGGGCATGACGCTGCTGCGCATGCCGCTCGCCGTGTGGGGCATCTTCGTTGCCACCATCCTGGCGCTGCTGGCCTTCCCGGCGCTGTTCGTCAGCGGCGTGATGATGCTGCTCGACAAGACCCTGGGCACCAGCTTCTTCATGCCGGCGCTGGTGTCGATGGGCCAGGTCACCGGCTACCAGGGCGGCAGCCCGCTGCTGTTCCAGCACCTGTTCTGGTTCTTCGGCCACCCCGAGGTCTACATCGTCGCGCTGCCGGCCTTCGGCATCGTCTCCGACCTGATCAGCGTGCACGCGCGCAAGGCGATCTTCGGCTACCGCACGATGGTGTGGGCGATCGTGATCATCGGCGCCTTGAGCTTCGTGGTCTGGGCCCACCACATGTTCGTCAGCGGCATGAACCCCTGGTTCGGCTTCTTCTTCGCCACCAGCACCCTGATCATCGCGGTGCCGACCGCGATCAAGGTCTACAACTGGGTGCTGACGCTGTGGCGCGGCGACATCCACCTGACGGTGCCGATGCTGTTCGCGCTGGCCTTCCTGCTGACCTTCCTGAGCGGCGGTCTGACCGGACTCTTCCTCGGCAACGTCAGCGTCGACATCCCGCTGTCGGGGACCTACTTCGTCGTCGCGCACTTCCACATGGTGATGGGCGTGGCGCCGCTGCTGGTGGTGTTCGGCGGCCTCTACCACTGGTACCCGAAGGTGACCGGGCGGATGCTCGACGACCGCCTCGGCCAGGCGCATTTCTGGATCACCTTCATCGGCACCTACCTGATCTACTTCCCGATGCACTACCTCGGCGTGCTCGGCATGCCGCGGCGCTACTACGACTTCGACAATTACCAGTTCATCCCGGCATCGGCGCACCAGCTCAACACCTTCATCACCGTCGTCGCGCTGGCGGTCGGCGCGGCCCAGCTGCTGTTCGTCTACAACCTCGCGGCCAGCCTGGTGCGCGGCCGCCGCGCCGACGCCAACCCCTGGCGCGCCGCCTCGCTCGAGTGGCAGACGCCGCAGACGCCGCCGGTGCACGGCAACTGGGGGCCGCAGCTGCCGGTGGTGCACCGCTGGGCCTATGCCTACAGCGTGCCGGGCGCGCCGCAGGACTTCATCGCGCAGAACGCGCCGCTGCAGGCCGGTGGCCTGGAGCCCGAGGCGCCGACGCCGCCGCGGCCGGCCGCGGAGGTCAAGGCATGAACCCCGCCACCGCGCTGTGGCGCGCCGCCGCGGGCCGCGGGCCCGGCGGTGCGGGTCGCGCGCCCACCACCACGCTCGGGCGGCGCCCGCCGCCCGAGGCGGCGGCCGGCATCGGTCTGTGGGTCTTCATCGGCGTCGCGAGCACGCTGTTCGCGCTGTTCGGCGCCGCCTACGTGATGCGCATGGACGGCAGCGACTGGAGCCCGATCGCGCTGCCGTGGCAGCTCGCGCTCAGCACCGCGCTGCTGCTGGCCGGCAGCGCCACGCTGCAGCGCGCGTCGAACGCCGCGCGCGCGGGGCGGCCGGCGCGCCGCGCGCTGCTCGCCGGCGGCGTCGCGACGCTGGCCTTCCTGGCCTCGCAGCTGTGGGCCTGGCAGGCCCTGCTGGCCGCGCAGGTCACGCTGACCGGCAACCCGGCAGCGAGCTTCTTCTACCTGCTGACCGCGATGCACGGCCTGCACGTGCTCGGCGGGCTGGTCGCCTGGGGCTGGGCGGCGCGCAGCGCCTGGTCCACCGCCGACGGCGCCGATGCGCCGCGGCGCATCGCGCTGTGCGCGCGCTACTGGCACTTCCTGCTGGCGGTCTGGGGGCTGCTGTACGCGACGCTCGCCGGGCTGACACCCGAACTGGTGCGCTACCTGTGCGGCAGCGCCTGAGCCCCGACGAGGAGACGACGCGATGAGCACCCCGACCGCCGCCCTGCCCGAGCCCGGCGCCGGCTGGCGCGGCCTGGTCGCCGACTGGTCGGGCGACCGCGAGACCTTCCGGGTCTCGTGGGGCAAGGCGATGATGTGGTTCTTCCTGCTCAGCGACACCTTCATCTTCGGCTGCTTCCTGACCAGCTACATGACGGTGCGCACCGCGACCACCGTCGCCTGGCCCAACCCGAGCCAGGTGTTCGCGCTGCACATCGGCGGCGTCGACGTGCCGATGATCCTGATCGCGATCATGACCTTCGTGCTGATCAGCAGCAGCGGCACGATGGCGATGGCGGTCAACTTCGCCTACCGCCGCGAGCGCCGGCCCGCCGCGGCGCTGATGCTCGCGACCGCCGTGCTCGGCGCGACCTTCGTCGGCATGCAGGCCTTCGAGTGGAGCAAGCTGATCGGCGAGGGCGTGCGGCCCTGGGGCAACCCGATGGGGGCGGCGCAGTTCGGCTCGAGCTTCTTCATGATCACCGGCTTCCACGGCCTGCACGTCAGCGCCGGCGTGGTCTACCTGCTGGTGGTGGCCACGCGCGTGCTGCGCGGCCGCTACGAGAAGAGCGGCAACTACCAGATCGTCGAGATCGCCGGCCTGTACTGGCACTTCGTCGACCTGGTCTGGGTCTTCATCTTCGCCCTCTTCTACCTCTGGTGAGGCCGCCATGCATCCCTCTGCCACCACCGGCCAGCAGCACCCGATCGGGCTGTACCTGAAGATCTGGGCGCTGCTGTTCGTGCTCAGCGCGATGTCCTACGCGGTCGACTACTTCCACCTGCAGGGCCTGCTGCGCTGGGGGCTGATCCTCAGCTTCATGCTGCTGAAGGCGGGGTTGATCGTCGCGGTGTTCATGCACATGGCCTGGGAGCGCCTGGCGCTGGTGTGCGCGATCCTGCTGCCGCCGCTGGCGCTGCTGGTGCTGGTGGGCCTGATGGCCTCCGAGGCCGACTACACCTTCGTGACCCGACTGCTGTTCTTCCGCTGAGGGCCGCGCCATCGACACGCCGCTCGCCCTGCCCGCGCCGCGCGCGCGCTGGCGCGACTACCTCGAGCTGACCAAGCCGCGGGTGGTCGCGCTGATGCTGTTCACCGTGCTCGTCGGCATGCTGCTGGCGGCGCCGCCGGGCGCGCTGCCATGGCGGGTGGCGCTGGCCGCGCCGCTGGGCATCGGCCTGGTGGCGGGTGCGGCCGCAGCGCTCAACCACCTGGTCGACCGGCGCATCGACGCGCTGATGGCGCGCACCCGCGGCCGGCCGCTGCCCAGCGGCGCGCTGCAGGCGAGCCAGGTGCTGGCCTTCGCCGTGCTGCTCGGCGGCACCGGCCTCGCGCTGCTGCTGGCCTTCGCCAACACGCTGTGCGCGCTGCTGACGCTGGCGTCGCTGGTCGGCTACGCGGTCGTCTACAGCCTGTTCCTGAAGCACGCGACGCCGCAGAACATCGTGATCGGCGGCGCGGCCGGCGCGGCGCCGCCGCTGCTCGGCTGGGTGGCGGTCAGCGGGCAGGTCGAGCCGGGGGCGCTGCTGCTGTTCCTGATCATCTTCGTGTGGACGCCGCCGCACTTCTGGGCGCTGGCGATCCATCGTCGCGACGAGTACGCACGGGCCGCGGTGCCGATGCTGCCGGTGACGCATGGCATCGCGTTCACGGCCTCGCGCGTGTTCGCCTACAGCCTCGCCTGCTGGGCCGTCAGCCTGCTGCCCGCGGCGATCGGTCTGGGCGGCACGCTCTACCTCGGCGGCGCCATGCTGCTCGGCGCGCGCTTCGCGTGGTTCGCATGGCGGCTGCGGCGCGACACGCGCTGGGCGATGCCGACCTTCCGCTGCTCGATCTCGACCTTGTTCGGGTTGTTCGCGCTGCTGCTGGCCGACCACTACCTGCGCCTGCCGCCCGGCTGAAGGCGCGTGCCGGCGGGGACGCTGGCCGGGTTCGTTCGAACGCGCCCCTGACCGCGTCGTGCACAAGTCCGTTCGCCGTGCGGCCCGACGGCAGCGGCACCCGCGACACGCCCTCTCTCGGTTTCAACGACTTGCGCTTCATACCAATATTCTTTAGACTGTTCTCATGGAGAGACTCAAGAACCATCTGTACGAACAGGTGGCGCGCATCGGCAAGGCCGTCGCCAGCCCCAAGCGGCTCGAGCTGATCGAGCTGCTGTGCCAGGGAGAAAAGTCCGTCGAGGTGCTGGCGGCCCAGGCCGAGATCAGCGTCAAGCTCGCCAGCGCGCACCTGAGAGAGTTGCGTCTGGCGCGGCTGGTCGACACCCGCAAGGACGGCAAGTACGTGCTGTACCGCCTGGCCAGCACGAGCGTCGCCGACCTGTGGGTCCACTTGCGCCGCGAGGCCGAAGACCGCCTGGTCGAGCTGCAGGTGGCCCTGGCCTCGATCGTGGAGCATGGCGACGAGCTGCAAGGGGTCGACCGGGCGCTCATCCTGAGCAAGGCCGCCGCCGGCGAGGTCCTGGTCCTCGACGTCCGCCCGGAGGACGAATTCGCCAGTGCCCACCTGCCGCACGCGCGCTCGCTGCCGGTCGATGAGCTGCGGCGGCGGCTGGCCGAACTGCCCAAGGACGTACCGGTGGTGGCCTATTGCCGTGGTCCGTTCTGCCTGATGGCCAAGGATGCCGTCGAGCTTCTGCGCAAGAAGGGCTACCAGGCGTTCCACCTGAGCGACGGCGTGGCCGAGTGGCGCGCCCGTGGCCTGCCGATCGCGGTGTGACACGGTCGCTGCGATGACGAAGCCGGTCCTCCTGAACGACGCCCCCTTCGGCGACGGGCGCCCGTGCAGCGGGGCACGGTTGCGCGGGGCGCGCCGCAGCCGCCCGGACGCACACCGCCGATGGGCCGCCGGGGCCAACCAGGCCCAGGGGTGCTGAGCCCGGAGACCCCCATGTTCTTCAAGCAACGCCCGGCGGCCAACGCCACCCTGTCCTACTTCTTCGGCTGCGCCGGGCTGGCCCGGGCGGTGGCCGTGGACGTCGTCGCCGGCGACGAGGACTGGTTCATCGCCGAAGCGCGGAGCGCCGGCGTCGGCATCGCCTACGTCATCGACACCCATGTGCACGCCGACCACTACTCGGGCGGGCCGGAGTTGGCGCGACGGGTCGGCGCGCCCTACTGCCTGCACCAGAGCAACCAGGGGCGCGCCAGCGTCGACTTCAGCCCCCTGTCCGACGGCCAGCGGCTCACGGTCGGCAACGTGCTGGTGGACGTGCTCCACGCCCCTGGCCACACGCCCGACAGCGTCTGTCTCGTGGTGCGCGATCTGCGCCGCGCCGACGCGCCCTGGTTCGCCCTGACCGGCGACACGCTGCTCGTCGGCGCCGTCGGGCGGCCCGACCTGGCCGGGCGCGAACGCGAGATGGCCGCGCAGCTGCACGATACGCTGCACACCCGGCTGCTCGCGCTGCCCGCCGAGCTCGAGATCTATCCCGGCCACCAGGCCGGCAGCGCCTGCGGCGCGGGACTGTCGGGCAAGCCGGCCTCGACCCTCGGCTTCGAGCGGCGCTTCAACCCGATGCTGTCGCTGTCGCGCGAGGCCTTCGTCGACGCCCTGACGGCCGACGTGCCGCCTGCGCCGGCCGACATGGCCGCCATCGTCGCCGCCAACCTGCGCGGCATCGTCCCGGAAGCGGCGCACGCGTGAGCCCGTCGACGCGCTTCGGCATCCGCGCCAACCTCGGCCAGGTGCTGCAGCAGCTGCTCCAGGTGCTGCTGGTCGGCATGACCATCGGGATGATGCGCAACGTGGTGCCGGCGCTCGCCGAAACCGAATTCGGCGTGCCGCGCGGCTCCTTCATGCTGCTGGTCGCCTTCGTCGTCGCGTTCGGCTTCGTCAAGGGCGCGATGAACTTCGTCGCCGGCCGGATGGCCGAACGCATCGGGCGCAAGCAGGTGCTGCTGGTCGGCTGGCTGGTGGCGCTGCCGATCCCGCCGCTCGTGTACTTCGCGCCCTCGTGGGGCTGGATCGTGCTGGCCACCGTGCTGCTGGGCGTGAACCAGGGCCTGACCTGGTCGATGACGCAGACCGCCAAGCTCGACCTGACGCGCGCCGACCAGCGCGGCCTCGTCATCGGCCTGAACGAGTTCGCCGGCTACACCGGCGTGGCCATCGCCGGCATCGCGACCGGCTACGCCGCCACGCTGCTGGGGCCGCGTGAAGGCCTGCTGTGGTTCGGCGTGGCGGTCATCGGCCTGGCCGCGCTGCTGGCCTGGCTGGCCGTGGCCGAGACGCTGCCCTGGGCGCGGGCCGAGGTGCAGCGACACGCCGCGCCGGCGGCGCAGGCCCTGCGGCCGCGCCACCCGATCGGCGTCAGCGCGCAGCCGACCACGCGCGAACTGTTCGCGCTGATGAGCTGGCGCGACCGGCGCATGGCCGCGCTGTGCCAGGCCGGGCTGGTCGAGAAGTTCGTCGACGCGCTGGTCTGGGTCTTCTGGCCGGTCTACCTGCACCAGCAGGGCGTCGGTCTGCCGGGCATCGGCTGGATCGTCGGTGTCTACGGTTTCACCTGGGGGGCGGCGCAGTTCTTCACCGGCAGGCTGTCCGACCGTCTTGGGCGGCACCGGCTCAACGCCTGGGGCATGTGGGTCTGCGCGGCGGGCGTGGCGCTGATGCCCCTGGGTTCCGGTGCGGCATGGTGGAGCAGCTCGGCCACCGTGGCAGGCCTGGGGATGGCGATGCTCTACCCCAACCTCAGCGCCGCGGTCGCCGACATCGCACACCCCAGCTGGCGTGCCTCGGCCATCGGCATCTACCGCTTCTGGCGTGACCTGGGCTACGGCATCGGCGCGCTGGGACTGGGCGCTGCCGCCGCCCTCGGCGGACAGATCGAGAGCGCCTTCTGGTTCGTCGCTGTCGCGATGGGTCTCTCGGGCGCCGTGCTCCAACACTGGGGCGAGGAAACGCACCCGCGGCGCAATCCCGCCTGCTGAGAGCCCGCTCGACGGACCGGGCACCGAGGCCATCGGATTGCGCTTCGCACTCTTCGGGTCGGCGCGCCGTCCTCCGTTGACCCATCGGCGGCCCGGCACAGCGGGCCGGTCGTCCGACGACGCAGCGCGGTTGCCGAGCTTGACTCGGTCGCGGCACATACCTGCTCGATGGCAAGCTACTAGACTGAAGGCTCAATCTCATGTCCGCCCACTGCTGCTCGCCCCCTTCCACGACGCTGGTCGACCCGAGGTATCGGCGCGCGCTGTGGATCGCGTTGACCGTGAATGCGGCGATGTTCATCGCCGAGGTGCTGGCCGCCTGGTCGTCCGGCTCGGTGTCGCTGCTGGCCGACTCGATCGACTTCTTCGGGGACTCGGCCAACTACGCGCTCTCGCTGGCCGTCGTCGGGATGGCCCTGTCGGTGCGCTCCAAGGCGGCCCTGTTCAAGGCGGCATGCATGGGTGCATTCGGCGTGTTCGTGCTCGCGCGTGCCGCGTGGGGCGTTCAGGCCGGCACCGCGCCCGAGGCCGTCACGATGGGGACCGTCGGCTTCGCCGCGTTGGTCGCGAACACGGGCGTGGCCTGGATGCTCTTTCGCTTCAGGACCGGCGATTCGAACATGCGCTCCGTCTGGATCTGCTCGCGCAATGACGCCATCGGCAACGCGGCCGTGATGCTGGCCGCGCTGGGTGTCTTCGGCACGGGCAGTGCCTGGCCGGACCTCGCCGTTGCGACGGTGATGGGCACCCTTGCGTTGACGGGTTCGGCGAGCGTGATGCGGCAGGCCCGGAGCGAGCTCGACGACACCGCAGCAGCGCACCCTGCGGGACACGGTCACTGACGAACCCGCACCTCACGGCGCCGAGCCGACGCGGAACCCCCGTGGACACGGGACCCAAGGGCCCGATGTCGCCTTCGATCTTCGAATCGATCGCCGAATTCGCGCAGCCAAAAAGCTCAAGGGCTCAGCGCCTTGCGACGCTGAGCCCTTGATTTGTCTGGCGGAGTGGACGGGGCTCGAACCCGCGACCCCCGGCGTGACAGGCCGGTATTCTAACCAACTGAACTACCACTCCAATGGCTTGCCGCATCGCTGCGCAAGTGCCATCCAACTTGGCGTCCCCTAGGGGATTCGAACCCCTGTAATCACCGTGAAAGGGTGGTGTCCTAGGCCTCTAGACGAAGGGGACTGAAACCTTCTGCGCCTCTCCCGAACAGCGCCACCGCAGCCTGAGCTTTTGGTGGAGGTAAGCGGGATCGAACCGCTGACCTCTTGCATGCCATGCAAGCGCTCTCCCAGCTGAGCTATACCCCCGGCGCTGTTCAAGCGAGACCGAGATTATAGGGGTGTTTTCAGAGGCCTCGCAAGCGAGCCAGCACCGTGTCCCGAGGGAACAGCGCCAGCACCGCGTCGACGGACGGCGTCTGCGCGCGACCGCACACGAGGACGCGGACCGCCGGCGCGAGTTGCGGCATCTTGAGCCCATGTTCGGCCAGCGTGGCCTTGAAGGCCTGCTGGATCGAGGCGGCATCCCACTCGGCCGCCTCGAGCCGTTGCGCGAGCGCGGGCAGTGCGGCCCGCACGGCCTCGCCCACATGGGCTGCGACGTCGGCGTCGCTCGGAGCGACCGGACCGAAATACATCGCGAGCCACTGCGCCAGTTCCACCGTGGTGGCGCAGCGGTCCTTGAAAAGTGCGCACATCCGCTGCAGTCGATCGTCGATCGCGGCGTCCATGCCGAGCTTCGCCAGTTGCGCGGCCACCAGCGGCGCGAGCGTCGCATCGTCGGCCAGCTTCATGTGCTGGCTCGCGACCCAGCGCAGCTTGGCCTCGTCGAACTGCGCGGCACTCTTGCCGAGGTGGTCCAGGTTGAACCACTCGACGAATTGCCGGCGCGAGAAGATCTCGTCGTCGCCGTGGCTCCAGCCGAGGCGTGCGAGGTAGTTGACCACCGCGTCGGCGAGGTAGCCCTCGTCGCGGTAGGCCGTCACGGGCTTCGCGCCGTGCCGCTTGCTCATCTTCTCGCCCTGCTCGTTGAGCACGGTCGGCAGGTGCGCATAGACCGGCGGCTCGTGGCCGAGCGCACGCAGGATGTGGATCTGGCGCGGCGTGTTGTTCACATGGTCGTCGCCGCGGATCACGTGCGTGATCTTCATGTCGATGTCGTCGACCACGACGCAGAAGTTGTAGGTCGGCGTGCCGTCAGGCCGGGCGATGACCAGATCGTCGAGCTCGTCGTTGCTGAACTCGATGCGGCCCTTGACCTTGTCGTCCCAGCTGACGCTGCCGCCGATCGGGCTCCTGAAGCGGATCACCGGCGGCACGCCTTCGGGCACCGGCGGCAGCGCCTTGCCAGCCTCGGGCCGCCAGGTGCCGTCGTAGCGCGGCTTGAGCTTGGCGGCCATCTGCCGCTCGCGCAGCGCGTCGAGCTCGGCCTGGCCCATGTAGCAGCGGTAGGCGAGGCCCTGCTCCAGCATCTGCGCGAGCACCTGCTTGTAGCGGTCCATGCGCTGCATCTGGTAGTGCGGGCCCTCGTCGGCATCGAGACCGAGCCAGCGCATGCTCTCGAGGATGACGTCGACCGCCTCCTGCGACGAGCGCTCGACGTCGGTGTCCTCGATGCGCAGCACGAACACGCCGCCGTTGGCGCGGGCGAACGCCCAGGGGTAGAGCGCCGAGCGGATGTTGCCGAGGTGGATGAAGCCGGTGGGCGACGGTGCGAAGCGGGTCCGCACCGCGGAAGCGGGAGTCGTCATGCGTTCAGGGTGTCGAGGCCGCGAGCCAGGTCGGCCTTCAGGTCCTCGAGGTCGTCGAGCCCCACCGCGACGCGGACCATGCCCTGCGTGATGCCGGCGGCGAGGCGCTGCGCTTCGGTGAGCCGGCCGTGCGAGGTGCTGGCCGGGTGGGTGATGGTGGTCTTGGTGTCGCCGAGGTTGGCGGTGATCGAGCAGATGCGGGTCGCGTCGATCACATGGAAGGCATGGCGGCGCCCGGCCTCGGCACCCTCGCCCTTGACGATGAAGGACACGACCGCGCCGCCGCTGCCGTTCTGCTGCCGCATCGCGAGCGCGTGCTGCGGGTGCGAGGCGAGCCCCGGGTGGTAGACGCGCTGCACCGCCGGATGCGCCTCCAGCCACCGCGCCAGCGCCAGCGCCCGCTCGCCCTGCGCGGCCATGCGGATGCCGAGCGTCTCCAGGCCCTTGAGCACGACCCAGGCGTTGAAGGGCGACAGGCTCAGGCCGGCGCTGCGCATCAGCGGCACCAGCTTGTCGTCGACGATCGCCGCCGGCCCGCACACCGCGCCGGCGAGCACGCGGCCCTGGCCGTCGAGGTACTTGGTGCCGGAGTGGATGATCAGGTCGGCGCCCAGCTTCACCGGCTGCTGCAGCGCCGGCGTGCAGAAGCAGTTGTCGACCGCCAGCAGCGCGCCGGCGTCGTGCGCCACGGCCGCGAGCGCGGCGATGTCGCAGACCTCGGTCAGCGGGTTGCTCGGCGTCTCGGCGAACAGCAGCCGGGTCGTCGGCCGCACCGCCGCGCGCCACTCGGCCACGTCGGTCTGCGACACGAAGCTGGTCTCGACGCCGAACTTCGCCAGCTCGCTGCCGAGCAGCTTGATGGTCGAGCCGAACACGCTGCGCGAGCAGATCACATGGTCGCCGGCCTTCAGCAGGCCCAGGCAGATCAGCAGGATCGCGCTCATGCCGCTCGAGGTGGCGATGCAGGCCTCGGTGCCTTCGAGCGCCGCCAGCCGGCGCTCCATCATCATCACCGTCGGGTTGGTGAAGCGGGAGTAGACGAAGGCCTCCTCCTCGTTCGCGAAGCGCGCCGCGGCGGTGGCCGCGTCGGGGTGGACGAAGCTGCTGGTGAGGAACAGCGCCTCGGAGTTCTCGCCCCACTGGCTGGGCGGCAGGCCCTCGCGCACCGCGATCGTGTCCAGCCGCGCATCGGCCGGCAGGTCGACGCGGGGCAGGCGCTTGGGTTCGTGGGCGTCCGCCATCAGGCCTCCGTCGCGCTCTGCAGCGCGAGGCGCGAGCGCGAGTCGTCCTCGTCCTCCAGCTGCAGGCTGCGCTGCGCGGCCAGCGCGGCGAAGTCGGCCGCGCTGACGTCGCCGGTGACGTACACGCCGTCGAAGCACGAGGCCTCGAAGCCGGCCAGCGCCGGGTTCAGCGATCCGACCGCCTTCTTCATCGCGGCCACGTCCTGGTAGATCAGCGCGTCGGCGCCGATGAACTCGCGGATCTCCTCGATGCTGCGGTCGTGGGCGATCAGCTCCTCCTTGGTCGGCATGTCGATGCCGTAGACGTTGGGGTAGCGCACCGGCGGCGCCGCCGAGGCCATGAAGACCTTGCGAGCGCCGGCCTCGCGGGCCATCTGCACGATCTCCTTGCTGGTGGTGCCGCGGACGATCGAGTCGTCGACCAGCAGCACGTTGCGGCCGTGGAACTCGGCGCCGATGGCGTTGAGCTTCTGGCGCACCGACTTCTTGCGCATGCCCTGCCCCGGCATGATGAAGGTGCGGCCGACATAGCGGTTCTTGACGAAGCCCTCGCGGTAGGGCTTGCCGATCTTCTGCGCGAGCTGCATCGCGCTCGGGCGGCTCGATTCGGGGATCGGGATCACCACGTCGATCTCGCTCGGCGGCATGGTGGAGATCAGCCGCTGGGCCAGCGTCTCGCCCATGTTGAGCCGGGCCTGGTAGACCGAGATGCCGTCGATCACCGAGTCGGGCCGCGCGAGGTAGACGAACTCGAACACGCAGGGGTAGAGCCGCGGGTTGGCGGCGCATTGCTGGGCGTGCACGCGGCCCTCGAGGTCGATGAAGACCGCCTCGCCGGGCGCCACGTCGCGCACGAAGCGGTGGCCGGTGCCCTCGAGCGCGACCGACTCGCTGGCGACCATGACCTCCTTGCCGGTCGGTCCGTCGCTCTCGCCCAGGCACAGCGGGCGGATGCCGAACGGGTCGCGGAAGGCCAGCACGCCCTGCCCCGCGATCAGGCAGACCACCGCATACGAGCCCTTGATGCGCCGGTGCACCGCGCCCACCGCCTTGAAGATCACGCTGGGCGTCAGCGGCAGATCACGCGCCGCCATCTCCAACTCGTGCGCGAGCACGTTGAGCAGCACCTCGGTGTCGCTGTCGGTGTTGAGGTGGCGGCGGTCGATTGCGGACAGCTCCTCGCGCAGCACCGCGGCGTTGGTCAGGTTGCCGTTGTGCACCAGCACCAGGCCGAAGGGCGCGTTGACGTAGAAGGGCTGGGCCTCCTCCTCGCTGTAGGCGTTGCCGGCGGTCGGGTAGCGCACCTGGCCCAGGCCCACGGTGCCGAGCAGGCCGCGCATGTTGCGGGTGCGGAACACGTCGCGCACCATGCCGCGCGCCTTGTGCATGAAGAACTTGGTGCCGCGTTCGTCCGGGCCGGCGGTCACGATGCCGGCGGCGTCCTGGCCGCGGTGCTGCAGCAGCAGCAGCGCGTCGTAGAGGAGCTGGTTGACGGGCGTCTTGGAGATCACGCCGACGATGCCGCACATGGGGACAGGTCCTTTTGGGTTCAACGCCTTCAGGCGCTGGGCTGCACCTGCGGACGATCGGCCCGCAGATGACGCATGATGGGTTCGGGAAGCAGCGGCTTCAAGCCCGCCAGCACGACATTGAGGTTTTCGGCGCTGTGCGAACCACGCCAGGCCGGCGCCTCGGCGAAGGGGGTCAGGCTCACCACCGTGGCGACGACGAGCGCGATCAGCGCGCCCCGCAGCAGGCCGAACAGCGCGCCGAGCAGGCGGTCCAGCGCGCTCAGCGGCGAGGCCTTGATCAGCTTGCTCAGCAGCCAGGCCAGCAGCCACCAGCCCAGCAGCACGGCGACGAACACCAGTGCGAAGGCGGCAGCGAGGTTGAGCGCCGAACCCGGCGCGCCGACCGGCACCGCTGGCGCCGCCGCGGCCCCGAAGGCCTGCGCCGCGACGTAGGCCACGACCCAGCCGAGCAGCGACATCACTTCGTAGAGCAGCCCGCGCACCACGCCGATCACCATCGACAGCAGCAGCAACGCGAGGAAGACCCAGTCGACCCAGCCGAGCGACACGATGCTCACAGCCCGAGCACGGCCGCAGGCAGGCCGGACTGCTTGATCTTGGACGCCGCGCGATCGGCCTCGGCGCGTTCGTCGAACGGGCCGACGCGCACCCGGGTGCGCGAGCCGCCCGACGTCTCGACCACCTGGGTGTAGGTCTTGAGGCCCAGCTTCTCGACGCGCTGGCGCGCCTCGCGGGCCGACGAGGCCTCGCTGAACGCGCCGACCTGGACGACGTAGCGCGCGCCGGCCTCTGGCGGCTTGAGCGCCGCCGTGGCCGGGCGCGCCTCCAGCGCGGCCAGCGCGCGGGCCGCGTCGCCGGCGGTGCTGCGGGTCGATGCGACCGCGGCGGGTGGCTCGGCCGGCTTGTCGGCCGCCTTTTCGGGCGTCTTCTCGGTGACAGGAGGCGCCTCGACAGGCGCAACCGTCGGCGCGACCGGTTCGCTACGCGGCGCCGCGGGCACGGACGCCGGCGACAGGGTCCCGGACGCAATCGGCTTGCCGGCCGCCGCCAGTGGCGCGACCTTCTCCTTGGCCGGGATCTCGATCGGGATGTCCACCGCGACCGGGCGCGGTGCGGTGTCGAACAGCAACGGCAGCACGACCACGCCGATCACCACCAGCACCGCGGCGCCGATCAGCCGCCGCCGTGCGCGGCGTCGCAGGCCTTCCAGCGACCCGGCGTCACCGGCCGCGGCCGGACGCTTCAGGAAGGACAGCAGACCCATGCGATATGTTCCGGAGGCAGTGCGACGGCGGAGTGCGTGGGACGGGAGGAACGTCGTGCTCGCGTCGGGCGGGACACGTCGGCGGCGTCCCGAAGCGGGGCCGCCGGGGTGCGCTCAACCGAGGTGTCGGGCGGCTCGCCGCGGCAACCCATGCTCCAGCACGCCACCGACGGTGTAGAACGATCCGAACACGACGATTCTATCAGTCGGGTCCGCGCGCTCGAGAGCGGCAGCCAGCGCAGCCGCGGGGCTGCCATGGCAGTGCGTGGCAGCGGCATGCGGGCCCTTGGCCTCCAGGAACATCGACTCGAGCTCGCGCGCGCTGGCGGCGCGCGGCGTCGGCAGGTCGGTGAAGTGCCAGACCTCGGCCAGCGGCGCCAACCGGACCAGCATCGCCGCGATGTCCTTGTCCTTCATCGCGCCGAACACCATGTGGGTGCGTGGGTAGTAGCCCATCTGGTCGAGGTTGGCGACCAGCGTCGCGACCGCGTGCGGGTTGTGGGCCACATCGAGCACCAGCGTCGGCTCGCCCGGCACGATCTGGAAGCGGCCCGGCAGCTCGACCATCGCCAGCCCGTTGCGCACCGCCTGGGCCGGCACCGGCAGCCGCTCGTGCAGTGCCTCCAGCGCGGCCAGCACGCCCGAGGCGTTGATCAGCTGGTTGGCGCCGCGCAGCGCCGGGTAGGCCAGACCGTTGTGGCGCCGGCTGCGCCCGGCCCAGGACCATTGCTGGCGGTCGCCGCGGTAGTTGAAGTCGATGCCGAAGCGGCGCAGCTCGGCACCGATCTCGAGCGCATGGTCGAGGATGCTCTGCGGCGGCACCGGGTCGCCGACGATCACCGGCCGGCCGGTGCGCGCGATGCCGGCCTTCTCGCGGCCGATCGCCTCGCGGTCGGGGCCGAGGAATTCCATGTGGTCGAGGTCGATGCAGGTGATCACCGCGCAGTCGGTGTCGATCGCGTTCACCGCGTCGAGCCGGCCGCCGAGGCCGACCTCGAGGATCGCCGCGTCGAGCCCGAGCGAGGCCATCAGCCGCAGGATCGCCAGCGTGGTGAACTCGAAGTAGGTCAGCGCCTCGCCCTCGCGCGCCGCCTCCACCGCGGCGAAGTGCGGCAGCAGCGCGGCGCCCTCGACGGCCTCGCCGTCGACCCGGCAGCGCTCCTCGAAGCGCACCAGGTGCGGCGAGGTGTAGACGCCGGTGCGGTAGCCGGCCTGGTGCAGGATGCTCTCGAGCATCGCGCAGGTCGAGCCCTTGCCGTTGGTGCCGGCCACCGTGAAGACGGGGCAGTCGAAGGCCAGGCCGAGGCGCGCGCGCACGCGCAGCACACGGTCGAGCGTGAGGTCGATGGTCTTCGGATGCAGGCGCTCGCAATGCGCGAGCCAGTCCGCCAGGGTGGCCGGAAGGGTCATGTCGGCGATGGTAAGGGGCGCGGCGGCCGGGATTCGGGCCGCGCAAGCACAAGGGCGGCTCGCGCCGCCCTCTTTGCCGGAGCGGTGCGGCCTCAGGCCACGGCGTCGGCGCTCTGGCGCTGCAGCATCGCGAGCAGCCGCGCGACCGTGCCGCGCAGTTCGCGGCGATCGACGATCATGTCGAGCGCGCCCTTGCCCAGCAGGAACTCGCTGCGCTGGAAGCCCTCGGGCAGCTTCTCGCGCACGGTGTTCTCGATCACCCGCGGGCCGGCGAAGCCGATCAGCGCCTTGGGCTCGGCGATCACCACGTCGCCCATGAAGGCGAAGCCGGCCGAAACGCCGCCCATCGTCGGGTCGGTCAGCACGCTGATGTAGGGCAGCTTCGCCTTGGCGAGCCGCGTCAGCGAGGCATTGGTCTTGGCCATCTGCATCAGCGACAGCAGGCCCTCCTGCATGCGTGCGCCGCCGGTGGCGGTGAAGCAGACGAAGGGCGTCTTCTGCTCGATCGCCGCCTCGACGCCGCGCACGAAGCGCTCGCCGACCACCGACGCCATCGAGCCGCCCATGAAGTCGAACTCGAAGGCCGCCGCGACGATCGGCAGCGTCTGCACCGCGCCACCCATCACCACCAGCGCGTCGGTCTCGCCGGTGGCCTCCATGGCCTGCTTCAGGCGCTCGGGGTACTTCTTGCTGTCCTTGAACTTCAGCGGATCGACCGGCAGCACCTCCTGGCCGATCTCGTAGCGGCCCTCGGCGTCGAGGAAGCCGTCGAGCCGCGTGCGGGCGTTGATGCGGTGGTGGTGGCTGCACTTCGGGCAGACGTTGGCGTTCTGCTCGAGGTCGGTCTTGTAGAGCACCGTCTCGCAGGACGGGCACTTGATCCACAGGCCCTCGGGGACCGAGCGGCGCTCGTTCGGATCGGTGGGCTGGATCTTCGGCGGCAGCAGTTTCTCGAGCCAGCTCATGCGGTCCCTCCGGTGGGTTGATCGAGCGCCTCGCGGATCGAGGCGATGAAGTCACGGCCCGCCTTCGCGACCTGGTCGCGCGGCTGGGTCTCGAGCAGTTGGACGATGCGCGAGCCGATCACGACCGCGTCGCAGACCGAGGCCAGCGCCTTCGCGGTCGCGGCATCGCGGATGCCGAAGCCCACGCCCAGCGGCACCTGCACATGCTGGCGGATGCGCGGCAGCATCTGGGCCACCTCGCCGACGTCGAGGTGGCCGGCGCCCGTCACGCCCTTGAGCGAGACGTAGTAGACATAGCCGGTCGCGATGCGGCCGACCTCCTTCATGCGCTGCTCGGTCGAGGTCGGCGCGAGCAGGAAGATCGGGTCCATGCCGCCGCGCTTGAGCTGCGCGACGAAGGCCTCGCACTCCTCCGGCGGGTAGTCGACCACCAGCACCCCGTCCACGCCGGCCGCTTGGGCGTCGGCGACGAAGCGCTCGATGCCGTAGCGCTCGATCGGGTTGGCATAGCCCATCAGCACCAGCGGCGTGCGGTCGTTCTGGGCGCGGAAGGCACGGACCATCTCGAGCACCTGCGCGAGGCCGATGCCCTTGACGAGCGCGCGCTCAGAGGCCTTCTGGATCACCGGGCCGTCGGCCATCGGGTCCGAGAAGGGCACGCCGAGCTCGATCACGTCGGCCCCGGCCTCGGCCATCGCCAGCATGATCTCGACGGTCGCGTCGGCATACGGGTCACCGGCGCAGAGGTAGGGAATCAGTGCGGTGCGGTGCGCCGCCTTCAGTGCCGCGAAGGTGGCGGCAATGCGGCTCATCGCTTCACCTCCACCGTCGACACGCCGCTCTTGACCGACTGGCCCTTGCAGGACGGCCGGCAGTAGAAGTCCGCGTTCGACAGGTCGGCTACGGTGCCGATGTCCTTGTCGCCGCGGCCGCTGAGGTTCACGAGGATGTGCTGATCGGCCTTCATCGTCGGCGCCAGCTTCATCGCGTAGGCGACCGCATGGCTCGATTCGAGCGCCGGGATGATGCCCTCGGTGCGGCACAGGTGGTGGAAGGCCGCCAGCGCCTCGTCGTCGGTGATGCCGACGTACTCGGCGCGGCCGATGTCCTTCAGGTAGGCATGTTCGGGACCGACGCCGGGGTAGTCGAGGCCGGCCGAGATCGAGTGCGTCTCGGTGATCTGGCCGTTGGCGTCCTGCAGCAGGTAGGTACGGTTGCCGTGCAGCACGCCCGGCGCGCCACGCTGCAGCGAGGCCGAGTGCTTGCCGGAATCGAGCCCGTGGCCGGCCGCCTCGACGCCGATCAGTCGCACGCCCTCGTGGCCGATGTAGGGGTAGAAGATGCCCATCGCGTTGCTGCCGCCGCCGACGCAGGCCAGCACCGCGTCGGGCTGGCGGCCGATCATCTCGGGCATCTGCACCACGCACTCGTCGCCGATCACGCGCTGGAAGTCGCGCACCATCTCCGGGTAGGGCGCCGGGCCGGCCACCGTGCCGATGATGTAGAAGGTGTTCTCGACGTTGGTGACCCAGTCGCGCAGCGCCTCGTTGAGCGCGTCCTTCAGGGTCTTGCTGCCGCTCTCGACCGGCACCACGGTCGCACCCAGCAGCTTCATGCGGTAGACGTTGGGCGACTGGCGCAAGATGTCCTCGCTGCCCATGTAGACCACGCACTCGAGGCCATAGCGCGCGCAGATCGTCGCGGTGGCCACGCCATGCTGGCCGGCACCGGTCTCGGCGATCACGCGCGGCTTGCCCATGCGCTTGGCGAGCAGCGCCTGGCCGATGGTGTTGTTGACCTTGTGGGCGCCGGTGTGGTTGAGGTCCTCGCGCTTCAGGTAGATCTGCGCCCCGCCGAGCTCGCGGCTCATGCGGGCGCAGTGGTAGACCGGGCTGGGCCGGCCGACGAAGTGCGCGAGCTCGTGCTTGAACTCGGCGATGAACTCGGGATCGTTGCGGTAGCGCTGGTAGGCGGCCTTCAACTCGTCGAGCGCGTGGATCAGCGTCTCGGCGACGAAGGTGCCGCCGTAGGGGCCGAAATGGCCCGTGGCGTCGGGTTGCTGGTAGTTCAACATGCTGGAAATTCGGGTCTCGGTGGCGAGGGCCCGGCGACGCCTCAGTCGGCGTCGGCAGCCCTCACGGCAGCACAGAAGCGGTGGATCGCGTCGGCATCCTTGATGCCTTTGCATCCAGGAGCATCGCTTTCGACACCAGAGCTCACGTCAACGGCCCAGGGCCGCAACTGCCGCACGCCAACGGCCACGTTTGCTGGATTCAACCCACCAGACAAAACGAGCGGAAGGGGCACGTTTCGTGGAACGAGTGACCAATCGAAGACCTTTCCGCCGCCGCCATAGCCCTCGACATGCGCGTCGAGCAGCAGGCCGGAGGCGTTCCTGAACTGCGAGGCGAAGTCTAGCAAATCGAGCCCCGGCGCCATCCGGGCGGCGCGCAGCCAGGGCCGGGCCGGCGCCTCGCAGTCGGCCGGGCTCTCGTCGCCGTGGAACTGCAGCAGCAGCGTCGGGATCGCGGCGCAGGCCGCGGCGATCTCGTCGACCGACGCATTGACGAACAATCCGACCGGCGTCACGAAGGGCGGCAGCCGCCGCGCCAGCGCGGTGGCGCGCTCGACGCTCACGGCCCGTGGGCTGTTCGCGTAGAACACGAAGCCGACCGCATCCGCGCCAGCGGCGACGGCCGCGTCCACGTCGGCCTCGCGGGTCAGGCCGCAGATCTTGATGCGGGTGCGGTGGGGCGTCACGTCAGGGCAACCAGTCGAAGGCCGGCGTATGTTCGGGCAGGCCGAGGTCGGCATCGTAGTACGGGCCGAGAAAGTACAGCCCGTCGGGCGAGAAGGTCGGGGCGGCACGCTCGCGGCGGCGCGAGGCCAGCACCTCACCGACCCAGTCGGGCGTGCGGCTGCCCTGCCCCACCGCGATCAGGCAGCCCATCAGGTTGCGCACCATGTGGTGCAGGAAGGCGCTGGCGTCGAACTCGAAGCGCCAGTAGGCGCCGCGCCGGTGGATGTCGAGCCGGCGCAGCGTCTTGACCGGGCTGGCGGCCTGGCATTCGGCGGCGCGGAAGGCGCTGAAATCGTGCTCGCCGAGCAGCAGCGCCGCCGCCGCGCGCATCGCTTCGCCGTCGAGCGGGCGGAACACCCAGCCGGCCGCGCCCTGCTCCACCGCGGGCCGCACCGGCGATTCGAGCAGCAGGTAGGCGTAGCGGCGGCCGCGCGCGGCGTTGCGGGCGTGGAAGCCCTCGTCGACCGGCTGGCACCACTGCACCGCGATGTCGCCCGGCAGGTAGCGGTTGGTTCCGCGCACCCAGGAAAAGGGCTCGCGCTCGAGCTCGGTGTCGAGATGGACGACCTGGTTGAGCGCATGCACGCCGGTGTCGGTGCGGCCGGCGCAGAGCGTTCGCACCGGCCGGTCGGCGAAGGCCGACAGCGCCCGCTCGACATGGTCCTGCACCGTGCGGCCGTCGGGCTGGCTCTGCCAGCCGCGGTAGGCCGTGCCGCGGTAGCTCAGGCCGAGCGCGATCCGCATCGCGCGTGCCGGCCCGGCTGCGTCAGCTCATCTCCTTGAGCATGCCCTGTGCCTTGGCCTTCACTGCACCGCTGGACTGCGCGACCACTTCCTGCAGCAGGTCGCGGGCGCCTTCGACATCGCCGATCTGGCGGAATTCGGCGGCCAGTTCGAGCTTGCGGGCCAGTGCCTCGTCGGCCCCGGCTTCGATCGGCAGGTCCATGTTGCCGAGGTCCGGCAGGCCGGGCTCGGGCGCCGGTGCCGATGCGGTGGCGCCCGGCAGCTCCAGCGACATCGCCGGCAGCTCGAAGTCGAAGCTCGGCGCGTCGGGCGCGGCCTGCGCCACCGGCACCGGCTGCGTGCGCTCGGGCGCCATGATCGGCGCCTCGTCCAGCTCCGCCGGAACCGAGACGTCGAGGTCGAGGTCGACGTCGGGCTCCGCCGGCAGCTCGGTGCGCTGCTCGGCAAAGCGCGAGGGCGTCGGCAGCACCGACTGCGGCATCGTGCTCGCGCCCAGCGGTTCGACCACTGCGCCGCCGTCGGCGGGCACGCCCGGCGGCCGGCCGCCGCTGTAGTACATCGGGTTGTCGCTGTCGATGCCGGCACCGAGTTGCTGGGCCTTGACCCAGTCCTCGCCCTGCCCGCCGGTCAGCGCATAGAGCTGGGTCGCGAGCAGTTCGAAACCCTTGGTGTCGCGCCGCTTGGCATAGACCTCGAGCAGCTTGAGCCGGATCGCCATGCGGTCCGGCGTCGCGCGCATCGCCTCCTTCAGGATCTCCTCGGCCTGCAGGTCGCGGCCATAGGCCAGGTAGACATCCGCCTCGGCCACCGGATCGACGTCGCCGATCGCGTCGAGCTGGCTGAGCGAATAGCTCATCGACGAGGGCACGCCGGTCGCATCGCGCGTGTCGACGCGCTGACCGCCGCTGGCGCCGAAGAAGGAGTCGGGCTGCAGCCGACTCTCGAGGAAGGAGGTTTCGCCGCTGTCGCCCTTGCTGCGCTGGCGCAGCCGGTACAGGCCGAAGCCGGCCAACAGCGCCGCCAGGATGCCCAGTCCCGGCAGCAGCATCGGGTTCTGCAGCAGGTCATCGAGGAAGCCGGGCCCTTCAGGCTCGGCCGCCACCGGCGCAGGCGTCGGGGCCGGTTCGGGCGCCGGCGCGGCCGCAACGGCTACGCTGGCGGCCGCCACCGCGGGCGCAGGTCCGGGTTCGGGCGCCGGCGCCGAAGCGGCGGCAACCACCGGGGCCGGGGCTGGCGCCGAAGCCGGCGGCGCCGCAGCGACGGCCGGGGCCGGCGCAGGAGCCGGCACCGCGGCCGGCGTCGGCGTCGGCGTCGCCGGCACCGCAGCCGACGGCACCGCGACCGTCCCCGGCTTGCCCGGCACCGAGGCCGCACCGCCGGCGGTCGCTCCCTGCAACTTCTTCAGGTCCTCGACGTTCTTCGACAGCTCGGCGACCCGCGTCGAGCTCTCACGCTGCTCGCGGGCCTTGGCCAGCGCCTCGGCACCCGACGCCGCCGTGCTGACGGCGCCCTTGCTCAGGGTCAGCTTGTCGGGCGCAGTCGTCGCGGCGGCCTTGCGGTCCTGCACCTCCGCCTGTACCTTGCCGGAGGCCGCCCGCCCCGCCTCGGGAGCCGCCGCCGGCACGCCGGATGCGAGGCGCGAGCGGTAGGCGCCGAAGTCGGCGCTCTGCGCCTGGATCACCTGACGGGCCTCGGCGGGCGTCAGCGACGACGCGGCGTCCGCCGACGGCAGCTTGAGCAGGGCGCCGGCCTTCAGCCGGTTCATGTTCTCGCCGGCAAACGCGGCGGTGTTGTTGCGGAACAGCGCCACGAGCATCTGGTCCAGCGACACGCCGGGACGCTGCGTGCGACCGGCGATGCGCGACAGCGTGTCGCCGCGCTGAACACGGTACTCGTCGGAGCTTGGCGCCGCGGCCTTGGGTGCGGGCGCGTCGACCGGCGCCGGCGGCCTGGGCGCGGCGGCAACCTTGGGGGCAGCGGCCGGCGCCGGCGCGGGGGTCGGGGACGCCACCCGAGGCGCCGAAGAGGGTGCGGCCGCTGACGGCCGCTGCACCGGCGGCAGCGGCGCCGGCGCGATCGCCACCGGAGCAGGCGCCGGAGCGGCCGCGACCGACGGCGTGCCCGGCGGATCGAACAGCATCGTGAACTCGCGGACCAGCCGCCCCGAGGCCCAGTCGAGCTCGAGGATCACGTCGACGAAGGGCTCCTGGACGACGCGCTCGCTGACCAATCGCAGATAGGGTCGGCCGTCGGCGCGCTTCTGCAGCGTGACCGACGCGGTGCTCAGCGCCGAGTTGAAATCGACGCCGGCAGCGCGGAAGGCATCCGGCGAGGCGACTCGCACGCGCAGGTTGGCAGCTTCCTCGGGCGTGATCGCGCTCACGTCGATCTCGGCACGCAAGGCCTCGCCGAGCGCCGACTGCACCGTCATGCGCCCCAGGCCGAGCGCACTGGCATCGAAGGGCGCCAGCGCGGCGACCGCGAGCACCGCGGCGGCCACCGCATTCAAGGTCCAGGGAGCCCTCGGCCCCACGTTGCGCTTCATACGTTGTTCCAAGGCGACTCCCCAATCCGGCATCGAAGCTCCGCAGCGGCACAGGCGTCCGTGCAGCACCGATCGTTGCCGCGCTTCAACGCGCAGGCTTCTTCAAGAAATCACAATAACATCAGGCAGATACACTGACAAGCTCATGCACAGCGTCATGTTCGACCGGGCGTGAAGCGTACCTCGCACCGGCGAAGGTCGTTGCGGTCAGGCAACGCGGGCCTCGCCCACGTCAGGCCTCGATCAGCAGCCGCAGCATCCGGCGCAGCGGCTCGGCGGCACCCCACAGCAACTGGTCGCCGATCGTGTAGGCGCCGAGGTACTCCGGCCCCATCGCCAGCTTGCGCACGCGACCCACGGGGATCGTGAGGGTGCCGGTCACGGCCACGGGCGTCAGATCCTTGATCGTCGCCTCGCGGGTGTTGGGCACCAGCCTGACCCAGGCGTTGTCACCCGCGATCAGCGCCTCCACGTCGGCCAGCGGCACGTTCTTCTTCAGCTTGAAGGTCAGCGCCTGACTGTGGCAGCGCATCGCGCCGACGCGCACGCAGAAGCCGTCCACGGGGATCGCCGGCGTGCCATAGCCCTCGCCTATGCCGAGGATCTTGTTGGTCTCGGCGCCGCCCTTCCATTCCTCGCGCGACATGCCGTTGCCGAGGTCCTTGTCGATCCAGGGGATCAGCGAGCCACCCAGCGGTACGCCGAAATGCTCGGTCTCGGCCGCGGTGAGGCCGCGCTGCTTCTCGACGATCTTGCGGTCGATCTCGAGGATGGCACTCTTCGGATCGTCGAGCAGCGCGCGGACCTCGGCGTTCAGCGTGCCGAACTGCGTCAGCAGTTCGCGCATGTGCTGCGCACCGCCGCCCGAGGCGGCCTGGTAGGTCATCGAGCTCATCCACTCGACCAGTCCGGCCTTGTAGAGCGCGCCGACCCCCATCAGCATGCAGCTGACGGTGCAGTTGCCGCCGATCCAGTTGCGGCCGCCCTTGGCGAGCGCGCCCTTGATCACCGGCAGATTGACCGGGTCGAGCACGATGACCGCGTCGTCCTTCATCCGCAGCGTCGAGGCCGCGTCGATCCAGTGGCCCTTCCAGCCGGCGGCGCGCAGCTTGGGGAAGACCTCGCTGGTGTAGTCGCCGCCCTGGGCGGTGAGGACGATGTCGCAGCGCTGGAGCTGCTCGAGATCGTGCGCATCCTTGAGCGTGGTCTCGTTCTTCGCCATCGCGGGGGCCTTGCCGCCCGCGTTGCTGGTGCTGAAGAACAGCGGCTCGATCAGCGCGAAGTCGTTCTCGGCGCGCATGCGCTCCATCAGCACGGAGCCCACCATGCCGCGCCAGCCCACCAGGCCTACCAGGGTCGTTGCCATCTCACGCTCTCTCGTCGTCGTCGATCGTTCGGTCGTCGGTATTGTCGCGCTCAGCGCTGGGTGCGGAGCTGGGCGACGACCGCATCGCCCATTTCCTTGGTGCCGACCTTGCGGCAGCCCTCGCTGTGGATGTCGCCGGTGCGCAGCCCCTGCTCGAGCACGCCCTGCACCGCCGCCTCGATGCGCGCGGCGGCCTCCGGCTGGTTCAGGCTGTAGCGCAGCATCATCGCGGCGCTCAGGATGGTCGCTAGCGGGTTCGCGACGCCCTGGCCGGCGATGTCGGGCGCGCTGCCATGGCTGGGCTCGTACAGCCCCTGGTTGGCGGCGTTCAGCGACGCGCTCGGCAGCATCCCGATCGAGCCGGTCAGCATCGCCGCCTCGTCGCTGAGGATGTCGCCGAACATGTTGCCGGTGACGATCACGTCGAAGGCCTTCGGCGCCTTGACGAGCTGCATCGCCGCGTTGTCGACGTACAGGTGGTCGAGCTTGACGTCCGGGTACTGCGCATGCACCTCGGTGACGACATCCTTCCAGAACTGGAAGGTCTCGAGCACGTTGGCCTTGTCGACGCTGGTCAGCTTGCCGCCGCGCTTGCGGGCGGCCTGGAAGGCGACATGGGCGATGCGCTCGATCTCCGGGCGCGAGTAGCGCATCGTGTCGAAGGCTTCCTCGGCGCCGGGGAAGTGACCGTCCGGCGCGCTGCGGCGGCCGCGCGGCTGGCCGAAGTAGATGTCGCCGGTCAGCTCGCGGATGATCAGGATGTCCAGCCCCGCCACCAGCTCGGGCTTCAGGCTCGACGCGTGGGTGAGCTGCGGATAGCAGATCGCCGGGCGGAAGTTGGCGAACAGGCCGAGGTGCTTGCGCAGCCCGAGGATCGCCTGCTCGGGCCGCAGCGGCCGGTCGAGCTTGTCGTACTTCCAGTCGCCGACGGCGCCGAACAGGATCGCGTCGGCGGCCTTGGCGAGCGCCAGCGTCGCCTCGGGCAGCGGATGGCCCGCGGCCTCGTAGGCGGCGCCGCCGACCGGGGCGCTCTCCAGTTCGAAACTCAGGTCGAGCGCGCGCAGGACCTTCAGCGCCTCGTCGACAATCTCGGGGCCGATGCCGTCACCCGGCAACACGGCGATCTTCATGCTCGTTCGTCCTCGTCATGCTGCGTCAGGCGCCCCACCAGCGCCTTCTCGCACACCTTGAAAATCAGATAGAAGGCGGCGGCCACGTAGCCGTACACCACCAGCTCGACCAGCTGCACCAGCGCGCCCTCGCGCACCGCATCGAGCCCGTACTCGCTCAGGAAACGCAGGTTGGCCTGCAGGATGTCGAGCAGGTTCAGCGACGCGATGCCGAAGGCGACGAAGCTGAACCCCATCAGCAGCAGCGCCAGCCACCAGCGGCGCAGCAGCGTGCGAAACAGCCGCGTCTCGGCCACGGCGCGCTAGAGCCGGTGCGCCAGCCAGGGCCGGCGCAGCAGGCGCTCGGCCTCGTAGCTGCGGATCGCCTCGGCGTGCTGCAGCGTCAGGCCGATGTCGTCGAGCCCGCCCAGCAGGCAGTGGCGGCGGAAGGCCTCGACCTCGAAGGCCAGTTCGCTGCCGTCGGGCTTGACGACCACCTGGCGCTCCAGGTCCATCGTGAGCTGGTAGCCGGGGAAGGCCGCGACCTCGTCGAACAGCCGCGCCACCTGGGCCTCGGGCAGCACGATCGGCAGCAGGCCGTTCTTGAAGCAGTTGTTGAAGAAGATGTCGGCGTAGCTCGGCGCGATCAGCGCGCGGAAACCGAACTGCGCGATCGCCCAGGGCGCATGCTCGCGGCTCGAGCCGCAGCCGAAGTTCCTGCGCGCCAGCAGCACCGACGCGCCCTGGTAGCGCGGCTGGTTGAGCACGAAGTCGGGATTCGGCCGGCGCGTGGCCTGGTCCTGGTCCGGCTGCCACGCGTCGAGGTAGCGCCATTCGTCGAACAGGTTGATGCCGAAGCCGCTGCGCTTGATCGACTTCAGGAACTGCTTCGGGATGATCGCGTCGGTGTCGACGTTCTCGCGGTCGATCGGCGCGACCAGGCCCTGGTGGATGCGGAAGGGGTCCATGTCAGACCGCCCGTCGGGCCGCCCCAAGGGCGGGCTGCGCCCCGAGGGCCACGAAGGGGCCCCTCTCGGTGCCCTGGGGCAGTGAAGCGGCGTAGCCGCGAACGTGGGGGCTCATAGTCACTTCTTCTTGGCGGCGCCTTCGATGGTCTCGCCGGCCTTCTGGACATCCTTGCCCAGACCCTCGAAGGTGTTGCAGGCGGCCAGCACGAAGGCGCTCGCGAGCAGGATGGTCAGCAGACGCTTCATCGACAGTCTCCTCTTCCTTGGGGTGTCAGACCAGCCGGCGCACGTCGACGAAGTGCCCCTCCAGCGCGGCCGCGGCGGCCATCGCCGGACTCACGAGATGGGTGCGGCCGCCGGCGCCCTGGCGACCCTCGAAGTTGCGGTTGCTGGTCGAGGCGCAGCGCTCGCCGGGCTCGAGCCGGTCGGCGTTCATCGCCAGGCACATCGAGCAGCCGGGCTCGCGCCACTCGAAGCCGGCCGCCTTGAACACGGCATCCAGGCCTTCGCGCTCGGCCTGCGCCTTCACGAGACCGGACCCCGGCACGACCAGCGCGAGCTTGACGTTGCGCGCGATGCGCCCGCCGATCCGCCGGACCACCGCCGCGGCCTCGCGCAGGTCCTCGATGCGCGAGTTGGTGCAGGAGCCGATGAAGACCTTGTCGATCAGGATGTCGGCGACCGGCTTGTTGGGTTCGAGCGCCATGTACTGCAGCGCGCGCTCCATCGCACCGCGCTTGTTGGCATCCTTCTCGCGCTCCGGGTCGGGCACGCGGTCCTCGATCGAGATCACCATCTCGGGCGAGGTGCCCCAGGTGACCTGCGGTCGGATCTGCGCCGCGTCCAGTTCGACGACGCGGTCGAAGCGCGCGTCGGGGTCGGACTGCAAGGTGCGCCAGTAGCCCACCGCGTGTTCCCACTCCACGCCGCTCGGCGAGAACGGCCGGCCCTTCACGTAGGCGATCGTGGTGTCGTCCACCGCCACCAGCCCGGCACGCGCGCCGGCCTCGATGGCCATGTTGCACACCGTCATGCGCCCTTCCATGCTGAGCGCGCGGATGGCGGTGCCGGCGAACTCGATCGTGTAACCGGTGCCGCCGGCGGTGCCGATCGTGCCGATGATCGCGAGCACGATGTCCTTGGCTCCGCAGCCTCGCGCGAGGGTCCCGTCGACCCGGACCAGCATGTTCTTCGCCTTCTTGGCGAGCAGGGTCTGCGTGGCAAGCACATGCTCGACCTCGCTGGTGCCGATGCCATGCGCCAGCGCGCCGAAGGCCCCATGGGTCGAGGTGTGGCTGTCGCCGCAGACCACCGTCATGCCGGGCAGCGTCGCGCCCTGTTCCGGGCCGATCACGTGGACGATGCCCTGGCGGCGATCGTTCATCTTGAACTGCGTGATGCCGTGGCGATCGCAGTTGGCGTCGAGCGTCTCGACCTGCAGCCGCGACACCGGGTCGGCGATCCCGGCCGAGCGGTCCGTGGTCGGCACGTTGTGGTCGCTGACGGCCAGGTTGGCCGACAGGCGCCAGACCTTGCGGCCGGCCAGGTCCAGGCCCTCGAAGGCCTGCGGACTGGTCACTTCGTGGACCAGGTGGCGGTCGATGTAGAGCAAGGCCGTGCCGTCGTCCTCGGTGCGGACGACGTGCTCGTCCCAGAGCTTGTCGTAGAGGGTGCGTCCGGTCATGGCGATCGTGGGAATCCCGTGCAAGGCGGCAGACCGCGATTGTCCCGCGTTTTGTGCATGCCAGCGCGGCCGCCGGGCAGAGCCCGGCGCCGTCTCAGGGGCGGCCCGTGCCGCCGCGTGCGCGTCAGCGCTGGCCGATCGGCTTGACGCCGCGGGTCGCCGAACCGATGAACAGCTGGCGCGGCCGGCCGATCTTGTATTCGGGGTCGCCGATCATCTCGTTGAGCTGCGCGATCCAGCCCACCGTGCGCGCCAGCGCGAAGATGGCCGTGAACAGCGTCACCGGGATGCCGATCGCGCGCTGCACGATGCCCGAGTAGAAGTCGACGTTCGGGTAGAGCTTGCGGGCGACGAAGTACTCGTCCTCCAGCGCGATCTTCTCGAGCGCCATCGCGAGCTTGAACAGCGGGTCGTTGCCCAGGCCCAGCGCATCCAGCACCTCGTGGCAGGTCTCGCGCATCAGCTTGGCGCGCGGGTCGTAGTTCTTGTAGACCCGGTGCCCGAAGCCCATCAGCTTGACGTTCGAGTTCTTGTCCTTGACCTGCTTGATGAACTCGCCGATCTTCTCGACGCCGCCGTTGCGCTGGATCTCCTCCAGCATGTTCAGCGCGGCTTCGTTGGCGCCGCCGTGCGCCGGGCCCCACAGGCAGGCCACGCCGGCCGCGATCGCCGCAAACGGGTTGGTGCCCGACGAGCCGCACAGGCGCACCGTCGACGTGGAGGCGTTCTGCTCGTGGTCGGCGTGCAGGATGAAGATGCGGTCGATGGCGCGCACCAGCACGTCGTTCGGCTCGTACTCCTCGCACGGCGTCGCGAACATCATGCGCATGAAGTTCGCCGAGTAGCTCAGCGAGTTCTTCGGGTAGATGTAGGGC
>DATILD010000096.1:0-28410 GCA_035476815.1 Methylibium sp. | reverse complement strand
CCTTGCCCTGCTCGGCGGCGAGCTGCTTGAGCCGGATCGCGGTGGCCAGCCCGCCCGGGCCGGCGCCGACGACGAGCACGTCGTATTCCATGGCCTCGCGCGGGCCGTACTGTTCCAGGAGAGCTTGGGGGGTCATCGAGCAGGTCCTCGGGCGTCCATCGGATCGGCCCGGAGTGTACGCGCGGGCCCCATGAAATAGAACGATCGTTCTATTCTCGTGATCATTGCGTCGACCTCGGATCGGCAGCAGCTTCACGTCGAGCAGTCGCTCGCCGAGCCACGTGACCGCGAGCAGCCCGGCCGCGACCGAAGGCCCATGCAGCGTCCGGCGCGCGTGCCGCCATGCCGATCGGATGCAGCGCCCGGCCGGCATGCTAGAAACGGGTTCCGGACGCACCGGAATCACGTCACCAGGACCTGCCATGAGCTACCAGATCGACCTGTCGGGCCGCGTCGCCCTCGTCACCGGCGCCTCCAGCGGATTGGGCGCGCAGTTCGCGCGCACGCTGTCCGGCGCCGGCGCCGCCGTCGTGCTGGCGGGGCGCCGCGTCGAGCGCCTCAAGACCCTGCGCGCCGAGATCGAAGGCGCCGGCGGCGACGCCCATGTCGTCGGCCTGGACGTGACCGACCCCGCGAGCATCCGCTCGGCGGTCGCGCATGCCGAGACCGAGGTCGGGCCGATCGACATCCTGGTCAACAACTCCGGCGTCAGCACCACGCAGAAGCTGGTCGACGTGACGCCCGAGGACTACGACTACGTGCTCGACACCAACACCCGCGGCGCCTTCTTCGTCGCGCAGGAGGTCGGCAAGCGCATGCTGGCGCGGGCGAGCGGCGCCGCGCCCGGCACCTGGACCGGCGGGCGCATCGTCAACATCGCGTCGATGGCCGGGCTGCGCGTGCTGGGCCAGATCGGCATCTACGCGATGAGCAAGGCGGCGGTGGTGCACATGACGCGCGCGATGGCGCTCGAGTGGGGCCGCCACGGCATCAACGTCAACGTGATCTGCCCCGGCTACATCGACACCGAGATCAACCACCACCACTGGTCCACCGAGCAGGGCCGCAAGCTCATCGAGATGCTGCCGCGCAAGCGCCTCGGCCGTCCCGAGGACCTGGACACCGCGCTGCTGCTGCTGTGCGCCAACGAGAGCCATTTCATCAACGGTGCCGTGCTGCAGGCCGACGACGGCTTCGGCGTCTGAGACCTCGGCGATGCGGCCGCTGTCCCCGCTGGAGCTGCGCGCGCTCGGCGTGCTGGTCGAGAAGCAGCACACGGTGCCCGACAGCTACCCGCTGTCGCTCAACGCGCTACTGCTCGGCTGCAATCAGAAGACCGCGCGCGATCCGCTGATGAACGCGACGGAGGCCGAGTTGCTGGCGGCACTGGACGCGCTCAAGGCCCTCGGCCTGGTGATCGAGTCGAGCGGCAGCCGGGTGCTGCGCTGGGAGCACAACATGGCGCGGGTGCTGAGGCTGCCCGGCGCGTCGGTCGCGCTGCTCACGCTGCTGATGCTGCGCGGCCCGCAGACCGCCGCCGAGCTGCGCGCCAGCACCGAGCGACTGCACCGCTTCGCCGACATCTCGGCGGTCGAGGGCTTCCTCGACGAGCTGGCGGCGCGGCCCGACGAGGCCGGCGGCCCGCTGGTGCAGCGCCTGTCGCGCGCGCCCGGCGCCCGCGAGGCGCGCTGGGCGCAGCGCCTCGGCGTCGCGCCGCCGGTGGCCGAGGAGGCGGCGCCCGAGGAGGCCGTGACCCTCGGCGAGATCGCCGCGCTGAAGGCCCATCAGCAGCGCCTCGCCGCCGAGGTCGAGCGGCTGCGCACCCAGCTGCAGCGCCTGGCCGCCGAGCTGGGTGTCGACCTGGGCTGAACCGGAGCCGCGATGCGTTTCGAGATTCCCGACGACAAGCAGCTCGTCCACCAGATGGTGATGCCGATCCGCTGGGGCGACATGGACGCGATGGGCCATGTCAACAACACCCTCTACTTCCGCTACCTCGAGATCGTGCGGCTGGCCTGGTTCGACGCGGTCGGCATACAGCTCGACCCGCAGGGCGAGGGCCCGGTGATCGTCAACGCCTTCTGCAACTTCTACCGCCAGCTCGAGTACCCGGGCGAGGTGCTGGCGAAGCATTACCTGCACAACCCCGGCCGCAGCAGCCTCGACACCTACGTGACGCTGGAGCGCAGCGACGCGCCGGGCGAGGTCTATGCCGCCGGCGGCGCCAAGGTCGTGTGGGTGGACTTCCCGCGCCAGAAGTCGGTGCCGCTGCCCGACTGGGTGCGCGCGCTGGCGCTCTGAACCACCGTCAGCGCCGACGCTCGTCGGCCGGCAGCGCGACGCCGCAGGACTCGAGCGCGCGCGCCACGTCGCCACGGCTCAGCGGCTTGGCCAGCAGCATGTCGCTGCGGGCCAGCGCGGCGCGCACGCGGTCGGCCGGGCGCACCCGGCGCGACATCAGCACCACCGGCGTGCCGCCGCTCGTGCTGCCGTGCAGGCGCTGGCACAGCTCGATGCCGCTGCCGTCGTCGGCCTCGTCGAGCCGGATGTCGAGGAAGGCCGCCGCGAACGGCCCGACGCGCGACAACCGTTCGGCCTGCCCCAGGTCGAGCGCCTCGTGGACGTGGAAGCCGAAGCGCGCCAGCAGCGCCTTGAGCTCGCCGCGCGTCGCGTCGTCCTGGTCGAGCACCAGCACGTCGACGGGCGGCGGCCCGGAGGCCTCGGCCATCAGGCTGGCGAGGCGGGCGCGGCGTGCCGCCTGGCGCGCCAGCGCCTTCGCGACCGTGCGGCGGTCCGGTCCGCCCAGCGGACCCGTCAGGGCCCCGGGCGTCGGCTGCGACGGCAGGTCGGGCCAGTCGATCGGCGGCGTCGGCGGCAGCCCGCCGGCCGACCAGGCCGCGCTGTCCGGTGGAAGTTCGGCCGCGCCCGCCAAGGGATCGACCAGATGCAAGGGGGATGAGGCGTCGCCGGCCGACGACCCGCCCTCGTCCGGTGCGTCGCTGTCGGCCGCACGGCGCCGTGGCGCGTCGTCCGCCGCGCCTTCGGCCGCGGCCGGCGAGGCCTCGGCCTCGCTGGCGCCGCTGCCGCTCAGCGCCCGCAGCCCGCGCCGCTGCCGCCGGCTCGCCGCCACCGCCGGGTCGAGCTCCGCGCGGTCGGAGTCGAGGAAGAACGCGGCATTGCACGCCCGGCAGCAACCGGCATCGGCCGGATTGACGAAGTGGCAGACCGGGCAGAGGACTGAGTACATGCCAAGGGAGCTGGACGCCCGCATCCGCAGGCGTCGACGAGGAACCGGCGACCCGCCCGCCCGGGCCGGCCGCAACCGATAGGAATCACAGCACCTCGCCAGGGTGCCGCCCCACCCCTAAGACTGGGGGCTGCGCCGGCCATCCTTCATCTTGCGGCGAACTCGCCGGTCGCGCCGCCTTCCTCGTGGCCCGCGATCGGTTCGAGCGCCGCGACGAACTGCTGCGTCGCGCGTGCCCAAGAATACTGCTCCGCGTGGCGTCGCACCGCGTCGCGCGGCAATTCCAGCGCGCGCAGGCAGGCGGCGCGCAGGTCGGCGTCGAGCGCGCCGCCCGGCGAGCGGCCGACCACGTCGATCGGCCCCGGCACCGGGAAGGCCGCCACCGGCGTGCCGCAGGCCATGCTCTCGGCCATCACGAGGCCGAAGGTGTCGGTCACGCTGGGAAAGACCATGACGTCGGCGCTGCGGTAGAGCCGCGCCAGATCGGGGCCAGGCAGCACGCCGAACCAGCGTGCGCCCGGATAGCGGGCCTGCAGCTTGGCGCGGTCCGGTCCCTCGCCGGCGACCCATTTCTCGCCCGGCAGGTCGAGCGCGAGAAAAGCCTCGACCTGCTTCTCGACCGCGACCCGGCCGACGTAGAGGAATACCGGTGCGCTGCCGCGCGGCTCGCGCGGGCCGTCGGGGCTGAACATCGCCAGGTCCACGCCGCGCGACCACCAGCAGGCGCGGGTGAAGCCGCGCGCGCGCAGGTCGTCGACGATCGCTGGCGTCGGCGCCAGCGTCGCCACGCCGGCATTGTGGAAGCGCCGCAGCAGCGCGTAGAACCAGGCGGTCGGGAGCCCGGTGCGGGCCTGCACGTACTCGGGGAAGCGGCTGTGGTAGGCCGTCGTGAAGCGCCAGCCGCGCCGGCGCGCGACGGCGCGGGTCTGCCAGCCCAGCGGCCCCTCGGTGGCCAGGTGCAGGCAGTCGGGCGCGAACGCGTCGACGCGCTCGGCGATGCGCCGCCGCGTCGCCAACGCCAGCTCGATCTCGGGGTAGCTCGGGCAGGGCAGGGTGCGGAAGCCCTGCGGCGACAGTAGCTCGACCTGGTGGCCGAGCTTCTCGAGTTCGCGGCAGGTCATCTTCAGCGTGCGCACCACGCCGTTGACCTGGGGTTCCCAGGCGTCGGTGACGATCATCAGCTTCATGCGTGCTCCGGCGCCGTGGGCGCGTGGGTGGGGGAACGGTGGCGGGCTCGCTGGTGCAGGCGACCGATCAGCGCCATCGTCGTGGCGACCAGCGCGCCCAGGCCCCAGATCAGCTGCGCGAGCGGCAGCGCGGCGGCGGTGAGAGCGGCGTAGACCGCCAGCAGCAACAGCACGCCGAGGTTCTCGTTGAAGTTCTGCACCGCGATCGAGCGGCCGGCGGTCAGCAGCACATGGCCGCGGTGCTGCAGCAGCGCGTTCATCGGCACGACGAAGAAGCCGGCGCTGGCGCCCACCAGCGCGAGCAGCGGCAGCGCTGCGGGGGCGGACTCGAAGACGGTCAGCCCCGGCACCAGCAGCCCCATCGCGATGCCAAGCGGCAGCACCGCGGTGGCGCGCGCCAGCGGCAGCCAGGCGCCGGCCGCCGCCGCGCCGCCGATCACGCCGACCGCGACGGCCGCCTGCAGCCCGGCCGCCGCGTGCAGCCCGAGGCCGAGCGACTCCTGGCCCCAGCGCAGCACGATGAACTGCAGCGTCGCGCCGACGCCCCAGAACAGCGTCGTGACCGACAGCGAGACGCGGCCGGACGGATCGCGCCACAGCCGGCGGTTGTCGGCGGCGAAGCGCCGCAGCGACCGCAGCACGCCCGGCGAGCCGCGCGGGTAGCGCGCGCCGCTGTCGGGGATCGCCAGGTTCAGCAGCGCCGCCGCGGCGTACAGCGCCAGCACGCCGGCCAGCGCCGGCAGCAGCCGGGTATCGGCGTCGCCGAGCGGCAGGACCTGCGCGCCCTCCGCCAGCGCCCAGGGACCGATCAGCAGCCCGCCGAGCACCGTGCCGAGCAGCACCGCGCCGACGGTGCAGACCTCGATCCAGCCATTGGCCGCAACCAGCCGCGCCGGTGGCAGCAGTTCGGTGACCAGCCCGTACTTGGCCGGGGAATAGGCCGCGGCGCCGATGCCGGCCAGCCCGAAGGCGAGCAGCGGGTCGCCGCCGAGAGCGATCAGCCCGCAGGCGCCGGCCTTCAACGCATTGGTCGCGAACATCACCCGCGCCTTCGGCCAGGCGTCGGCCCATGCACCGACCCAGGGCGCGAGCAGCACGTAGGCGAGCGTGAAGCCAAGCTTCAGCGCCGGCGCCCACCAGGGCGGCGCGCCCAGCTCGCCGAGCCGGGCGATGGTGACGATCAGCAGCGCGTTGTCGGCCAGGCCGGAGACGAACTGCGCGGCGATGAGGGCGGGAAAGCCGTGCGGCACGGAGGCACATTGGATGACGCCCGCATGGCGCCCGCGTGACGCCTCGGCGACGGAACGGCGACAGCAAACGGGAGTAAGGTATGCCCCGGCCGGCCGCGTCGAGCGCGGCCACGAACTTTTTTTGCGCAAGGAGATGGCGATGAGCAAGCGTGACGTGGTGGTGCTGGCGGCGGCGCGGTCGGCGGTGGGCGGTTTCGGCGGCTCGCTGTCGGAGATCGAGCCGAGCGAGCTGGCCGGGATGGTGATGAAGGGGGCGATCGAGCGCTCGGGTGTCGACCCCCAGAAGATCAACTACGTGACGGTGGGCAACTGCATCCCGACCGAGAGCCGCTCGGCCTATGTTGCCCGCGTCGCGTCGATCCAGGCCGGGCTGCCGATGGACTCGGTGGCGATGGCGGTGAACCGGCTGTGCTCGTCGGGCCTGCAGGGCATCGTGACGACCGCGCAGAACATCCTGCTCGGCGACTGCGATTACGGCATCGGCGGCGGCGTCGAGGTGATGAGCCGCGGCGCCTACATCGCGCCGGCGCTGCGCAGCGGCGCGCGCATGGGCGACGCCAAGCTGATCGACATGATGGTGGCGACGCTGACCGACCCCTTCGGCGTCGGCCACATGGGCCTCACCGCCGAGAACCTGTGCACCAAGTGGGGCATCAGCCGCGAGGAGCAGGACGCGTTGGCGGTCGAGTCGCACCGCCGCGCCGCGGCGGCGATCGCCGAGGGCCGCTTCAAGAGCCAGATCGTGCCGATCGTCAAGCAGACCAGGAAGGGCGAGGTCGTGTTCGACACCGACGAGCATGTGAAGGCCACGACCACGATGGAGACGCTGGCCAAGATGAAGGCGGCGTTCAAGAAGGACGGGTCGGTGACGGCCGGCAACGCCTCGGGCATCAATGACGGCGCGTCCTTCTTCGTGCTGGGCGACGCCGCCGCCGCCGAGAAGGACGGCTACAAGGCGATCGCGCGGCTGGTGTCCTATGCGGTGGCCGGCGTGCCGAACGAGATCATGGGCGAGGGCCCGATCCCGGCCTCCAAGCTGGCGCTGAAGAAGGCCGGCCTGACGCTCGAGCAGATCGACGTGATCGAGTCCAACGAGGCCTTCGCGGCGCAGGCGATCGCGGTGCAGCGCGGCCTGGGCCTGGACATGGCCAAGACCAACGTCAACGGCGGCGCGATCGCGCTCGGCCATCCGGTCGGCGCCTCCGGCGCGGTGATCGCGACCAAGGCGCTGTACGAGCTGCAGCGCACCGGCGGCCGCTACGCGCTGGTGACGATGTGCATCGGCGGCGGGCAGGGCATCGCGACCGTCTTCGAGCGGATCTGAGTCAGCCTGCGACGAGCTTGGTGACGAGCTCGGCGGTGCTGCCGGCGCCGTACTTGCGCAGCAGCCGCGCACGGTAGATGTCCACCGTGCGCGGGCTGATGCCCAGCGCCTTGCCGATCTCCTTGCTGGTGCGGCCCTCGGTCAGCAGCGCCGCGACCTCGCGCTCGCGCGCGGTCAGGTGGCCGCGGCCGCTGCCGGTCAGCGGCCGGCGCGAGGACAGGTCCTCGAAGCTCCAGATGCCGGCCTCGTGCGGCGTGGCGCGGTTCAGCGCCCGGCCGATCACATGGCACCAGAACAGCTCGCCGCGCGGGTTGCCGGGCTCGCGCTTCATGATGCGATCGTCAGCATAGCGGCCGCCGCGGTCGAGCTGCAGCACGATGCGCGCGCCGGTGCGCTCGAACTCTTCGGCGCTCGGGTAGAGCAGCTGGAACGACCGGCCGATCATCGCCTCGCGCGGCACGCGGAACATCTCGGCGGCGGCCAGGTTGCAATCGACCATCACGCGGTGGCTCGACAGCACCATGCCGACCGGAGCGAGCTCGAAGGCGGTGCGGTAGTCGACCGCCGGGTCCGCGTGCAGAGGGTGTGGCATGGCGTATGCGAGAGAAGCCTTAGGCGATTTTACGTATGCGCATACGTAGTACGCTTTGCGTTGTACTGCGCTGCATCCCCGAGGAGCACCCGATGAACAAGCTCTACCCGAGCGCCGCGGCGGCGCTCGACGGCATCGTCCGCGACGGCCAGCTGCTGGCGGTCGGCGGCTTCGGTCTGTGCGGCATTCCCGAGGCGCTGATCGACGCGCTGCGCGACACCGGCAAGAAGGACCTGACGGTCATCTCCAACAACGCCGGCGTCGACGGCTTCGGCCTCGGCAAGCTGCTCGAGACGCGCCAGATCAAGAAGATGATCTCCAGCTACGTCGGCGAGAACAAGGAGTTCGAGCGCCAGTACCTGGCCGGCGAGCTCGAGCTCGAGTTCACGCCCCAGGGCACGCTGGCCGAGAAGCTGCGCGCCGGCGGCGCCGGCATCCCGGCCTTCTTCACCCGCACCGGCGTCGGCACCATCGTCGCCGACGGCAAGGAGCTGCGCGAGTTCGACGGCCACACCTATGTGATGGAGCGGTCGCTGGCGCCTGAGGTGTCGCTGGTCAAGGCCCATGTGGCCGACAAGAGCGGCAACCTGCGCTTCCGCATGACGGCGCGCAACTTCAACCCGGCCGCGGCGATGGCCGGCAAGATCTGCGTGGTCGAGGTCGAGCAGATCGTCGAGGTCGGCGAGCTGGCCCCGGACGACATCCACCTGCCCGGCATCTACGTGCACCGCATCGTGCTCAACGCGAGCCCCGAGAAGCGCATCGAGAAGCGCACCATCACCGAGAAGGCGGGAGTCTGAAATGAACCACCCCCACGTCACTTCGTTCCTGCCCCCCGAGGGGGCGCAAGCCTCCCTAGAGGCGGCTCGTCGGGAGGCTTGACATGCCCTGGACCCAAGACCAGATGGCCGCGCGCGCGGCCCACGAGCTGCAGGATGGCTACTACGTCAACCTCGGCATCGGCATCCCGACGCTGGTGGCCAACCACGTGCCGAGCTCGATCGAGGTGTGGCTGCAGAGCGAGAACGGCATGCTCGGCATCGGTCCCTTTCCGACCGAGGACGAGGTCGACGCCGACCTGATCAACGCCGGCAAGCAGACCGTGACCACGATCCCCGGTTCGTCGATCTTCGGCAGCCACGACAGCTTCGCGATGATCCGCGGCGGCAAGATCAACCTGAGCATCCTCGGCGCGATGCAGGTCAGCGAACACGGCGACCTGGCCAACTGGATGATCCCCGGCAAGATGGTCAAGGGCATGGGCGGCGCGATGGACCTCGTGGCCGGCGTCGGCCGCGTGATCGTGCTGATGGAGCATGTGGCCAAGAAGAAGGATGGCACGACCGACCTGAAGATCCTGCCCAAGTGCACGCTGCCGCTGACGGGCGTCGGCGTCGTCGACCGCATCATCACCGACCTCGCGGTGATGGACGTGACGCCCGAAGGGCTGAAGGTGGTCGAGTTGGCGCCGGGCGTGACGCTCGACGAGCTGCAGTCCAAGACGGGCGTGCCGCTGCGCTGAGCGCAGCGGCGGCGCCCGCTCAGGGCGCCTTCTTCAGCCGGATGTGCGCCACCAGCCCGCCGTCCGGCGCGTTGGCGATGTCGAAGCTGCCGCCCATGCGCTGGACCGCCTTCTCGACAATGGCGAGGCCCAGTCCGGCACCGGTGGCGGCCGTGCGCGCCGCGTCGCCGCGGAAGAAGGGCGTGGTCAGCTGCTTGAGCTTTTCCGGCGGCACGCCGTTGCCGTGGTCGCGCACGCTGACGATCACCCAGGGCCCGGTGCGTGCGTAGCTGACGACGACGCGGGCGATGCCGTCCTCGGGGCTGCGGCCATAGCGCCGCGCGTTCTCGAACAGGTTGGCGAGCACGCGGCCGAGCTCGGTGTCGTCGGCCATCACCTTGGTGTCGATCGCGACGCGGCTCTGGATCACGATCTGCGTCGGGTCGCGGAAGGCGGCGATCTCGCGATCGACCACGCCCGACAGGTGCACCGGCGAGAGCTTGACCTCGCCCGGGCGCGCGTAGTCCATGAACTTGTCGATGATGGCGTCGAGCTGGTCGATGTCGGCCGCCATGTTGCGCTTGGCCTCCTCGTCGACCACGCTCATCTCGGTCTCCAGCCGCATGCGCGCCAGCGGCGTGCGCAGGTCATGGCTGATGCCGGCGAGCATCACCGCGCGGTCCTCGTCGACCTTGGCGAGTTCGCGCGCCATGCGGTTGAAGCCCATGTTGACCTCGCGGATCTCCGCGGTCATGGTTTCCTCGTCGAGGCGCGACTCGAACTCGCCGTCGCGGATGCGGCTGGCGGCGAACGACAGCTGCTTCAGCGGCCGGTTGATCAGCCCGGCGATCGCCGCCGAACCGAGCAGCGTGG
The DNA here is from genome assembly GCA_035476815.1 of Methylibium sp. Lineage (GTDB taxonomy): Bacteria > Pseudomonadota > Gammaproteobacteria > Burkholderiales > Burkholderiaceae_C > Methylibium. The sequence continues at coordinate 18,436 of DATILD010000096.1, read as the reverse complement.
CCAGCAGCGCGATCGTGGTCCACACGAAGTAGGTGCTGCCGGCGACGGCCTCCAGCCGCTTCGGGTCGGCCTGCAGCCAGTAGGGGTCGTTCTCGATGTTGAAGCCGACCCACAGCCCGCTCACGCCGTTGACGCTGCTGGCCACCATGGTGTTCGGGCCGAGCCGCGAGCGCAGCGCCTGGCCGACGGCGCGGCTGAAGCGATCGACCTCGAAGGGCTCGAAGTGGTCCCGCGGCTCGCGCGGCACGACCCGCACCGACTCCTGGTCGGTCATGGTCTTGACCACGGTGACGCGGTTGATCGCGTCGGCGTAGCGCAGCGCCGCGCGCGACAGGTTGACCAGACTCGCGATCTGCTGCGCCGCCTGCACCGCGCGCGGCTCGAACTCGAGCGCACGGAAGGTCTGCATCCAGGCCAGGATGCCGCCGCTGAGCAGCAGGGCGAGCAGGATGAAGGTGCGCCAGAACAGGCTCAGCGCCATGCGCGGCAGCCGCGGCCGCCACCAGGGCCGCGGGTTCAGGCTTTCGGCGATGCGTTCGGCGCGGCGGCTGCGGGCAGTGGTCGCGGCAGGGTCGGCCATCGGAGCACCGGGTCAGCGGAGCCGGGCCTCAGGCCGTGCCGTCCGGCACGAACACGTAGCCCACGCCCCACACCGTCTGGATGTAGCGCGGCTGGGCCGGGTCGGGCTCGATCATCTTGCGCAGGCGGGAGATTTGCACGTCCAGGCTGCGGTCGAAGGGCTCGAACTCGCGGCCCCGGGCGAGCTGCGCCAGCTTGTCGCGCGACAGTGGTTGGCGCGGGTGGCGCACCAGCGCCTTGAGCATCGAGAACTCGCCGGTGGTCAGCGCGATCTGCTCGCCGTCCTTGGTCAGCCGGCGCAACGCCAGGTCGAACTCGAAGGGGCCGAAGGTGACGGTCTGCGGCTCCTTGGCCGGCGCGCCGGGGGCTTCCAGCGTCGGGCGGCGCCGCAGCACGGCGTGGATGCGCGCCAGCAGCTCGCGCGGGTTGAAGGGCTTGGGCAGGTAGTCGTCGGCGCCGACCTCGAGACCGACGATGCGGTCCACGTCCTCGACCTTGGCCGTCAGCATGATGATCGGCGTGGTGTCGTTGTTGGCGCGCAGGCGGCGGCAGATCGACAGGCCGTCCTCGCCGGGGAGCATCAGGTCGAGCACGATCAGGTCGATGGTGTCGCGCGTCAGCACGCGGTTCAGCGCCTTGGCGTCTTCGGCGAGCAGGACCTCGAAGCCCTCCTGGGTCAGGTAGCGGCGCAGCAGGTCGCGGATGCGCGCATCGTCGTCGACGACCACGATGCGGTCCGGGCGTTGGGCATTGCTGGCGGTGGCGTTCATTCGCGGCCTCTCCGTATTTGTAACAGAGGCGATTGTGCGCAGGGCAAACCGCGAAAAATCCGGGCCTGACCCGCTGTTACAAATCTTGCGCCTACCCGCCAGCAAACGCAAGGGCGCGTGAAATGCGGCAAGCTGCGCGCTCCGCGGCAACCGCCGCGCCGTAGCGAAGGGACACGATGAACAAGAGCTTGACCCATGTCGGCGGGCTGGCGCTGGCCCTGCTGGCCATGGTCGCGGCGCCGGCCGGCGCCGCGACCGCGCCGCCCGAGAATCTGGTCAGTTTCTCGGCGACCGCGAACGTCGAGGTCACCCAGGACCTGCTGGCCATCACCTTGCAGGCGGTGCGCGACGGCCAGGATGCCGCCACCGTGCAGGGCCAGCTCAAGACCGTGCTCGACACCGCGCTGGCCGAGGCGAAGAAGGCCGCCGCGCCCGGCAAGCTGGAGGTGCGCACCGGCGGCTTCTCGCTGCACCCGCGCTATGGCCGCGACGGCAAGATCAACGGCTGGCAGGGTCAGGCCGAGCTGGTGCTGGAGGGCAAGGACAGTCCGCGCGTGGCGCAGACGGCCGGCCGGCTGACCGGCATGAACATCACCGGTGTCGGCTACCGCGTCTCGCGCGAGCTGGCCGCGGTGCACGAGGCCGAGGTCACGGCCCAGGCGATCCAGCGCTATCGCGCCAAGGCGGGCGAGCTGGCCAGGCAGTTCGGCTTTGCCGGCTACACGCTGCGCGAGGTCTCGGTGCAGTCGGCCGACAACGGCGGCGATCCGCGGCCGGTGATGTACCGCGCCAAGGCCGAGATGTCGGCGGCCTCGGATGCGCCGGTGCCGGTCGAGCCGGGCAAGAGCACGCTGAGCGCGACCGTCAGCGGGACGGTGCAACTGACGAAGTGACTGAAGCCTCTACTGGGCGGTCCAGCCGCCGTCCATCGCCCAGGCCTGGCCCTTGACGTTGGCGGCGGCGTCCGAGCACAGGAACACCGTCAGCTCGCCCAGCTGCGCCGGCGTCGTGAACTGCAGCGAGGGCTGCTTCTCGCCGAGCAGCTCGCGCTCGGCCTGGACCACCGGGATGCCCTCGCGCGCCGCGCGGTCGTCGATCTGCTTTTGCACCAGCGGCGTCAGCACCCAGCCGGGGCAGATCGCGTTGACGGTGACGCCGGTGGTCGCGGTCTCCAGCGCCACCGACTTGGTGAAGCCGACGATGCCATGCTTGGCCGCCACATAGGCCGACTTGCCGGCCGAGGCCACCAGCCCATGCGCCGAGGCGATGTTGACGACGCGGCCCCAGTTCCTGGCGCGCATGTGCGGAATCGCGAGCCGCGTGGTGTGGAAGGCCGAACTGAGGTTGATCGCGATGATCGCGTCCCACTTGGCGGCCGGGAAGTCCTCGACCGGCGCTACATGCTGGATGCCGGCGTTGTTGACGAGGATGTCGACGCCGCCGAACTCGGCCGCGGCCCAGGCCATCATCGCCTCGATCTCGGCCGGCTTGCTCATGTCGGCGCCGTGGTAGCCGACGCGCGGCGCGCCGGCCTCGCGCACCTGGGCCTGCGGGCCCTCGGCGTCGCCGAAGCCGTTGAGGATCACCGCGGCCCCCTGGCGCGCGAGCTCGAGCGCGATGCCCAGGCCGATGCCGCTGGTGGAGCCGGTGACGAGTGCGGTCTTGGCGTTCAACATGGTCGGATTCCGGTGCGGGTTGGTTAGCATGATTATCGAGGAGCGATGACCATGACCGAACCGAGACTCGAGCACGTGGCGTGCCTGGACGCCAGCGGCCTGCACCGCATGGCCTACTGGGAATGGGGCGAGCGCGACAACCCCGACGTCGTCGTCTGCGTCCATGGGCTGACGCGCCAGGGGCGCGACTTCGACACGCTGGCGCGTGCGCTGGCCGGCGCGCGGCGCGTGATCTGCCCCGACGTGGTGGGCCGCGGCCGTTCCGACTGGCTGCGCGACCCGATGGGCTACCAGATCCCGACCTACGTGGCCGACATGGTGACGCTGCTGGCGCGCCTCGGCGTGCGCGCGGTCGACTGGGTCGGCACCTCGATGGGCGGGTTGATCGGCCTGGGACTCGCCTCGCTGCGCGACCCTGACGGCGCCGCGCTGGTGCGCCGGCTGGTGCTCAACGATGTCGGACCGGCGATCCGCGCCGAGGCGGTGCAGCGCATCGGGTCCTATGTCGGTGCGCCCAAGCGCTTCGCGTCGCTGGACGAGGCGGCCGACTACCTGTGGACCCTCTCCACCGGCTTCGGCCCGCACAGCCGCGAGCAGTGGCTCGCGCTGACGCGGCCGCAGATCAAGCCCGACGGCGACGGCTTCCTGCCGCACTACGACCCGCGCATCGGGCTGCCCTTCAAGGCCGTCACGCCCGAGCTGGCGGCGGCCGGCGAGGCGCTGCTCTGGCAGCGCTACGACATGATCACTTGCCCGACGCTGCTGATCCGCGGCGCCGAGTCCGACCTGCTGGCGCACGACACCGCCATCGCCATGACGCAGCGCGGCCCGAAGCCGCGGCTGGTCGAGCTGCCCGGCATCGGCCATGCGCCGACGCTGGTGGCCGACGCCCAGGTGGCGCTGGTGCGGGAGTTCCTGCTCGACGGGCCATGAAGACCGCGCGCAGCGAGGCCGCGGCCGCGCCGATCGTGCGGCTGGCCGGCGGCGTCGACACCGGCGCCGCGCTGGCCGAAGCCGCTGATCCGTCGGTGCTCGAGCGCGCCCGCGCCTTTGCCGAACCCCTGCTGGTCGGTGAGCGCTTCGACACCGGCGAGGACGCGCTCGCGCATGCCGACGGCGTCGCCGCGATCCTCGCCGCGATCGGCGCCGCGCCGTCGATGCGGGCCGCTGCCTACTTGGTCTACTGCGCCGAGTACCTGGCCAGGCCCGAGGACGTGATCGCCAAGGCCTGGGGGCCCGGCTACGCCAGCTTGGTCGCGCACACCCACAAGCTGGTGCAGGTGCAGCGCAGCGCCCGCGAGGCGCTCGGCGACGCCGAGCTCGACGCGGGCCAGCAGGCCGCGCGCGTCGAGCGCGTGCGCAAGATGCTGCTCGCCTTCTCGCGCGACCTGCGGGTGGTGCTGCTGCGGCTGGCCTCGCGGCTGCAGACGCTGCGCTGGTACGCGGCCAGCAAGCAGGCCTGCCCGCAGGCGCTGGCGCACGAGGCGATGCAGGTGTTCGCGCCGCTGGCCAACCGGCTGGGCATCTGGCAGGTCAAGTGGGAGATCGAGGACCTGGCGTTCCGCTTCACGCAGCCGGCCGAGTACCGCCGCATCGCCGCGCTGCTCGACGAGAAACGGGTCGAGCGCGAGCAGGGCGTCGACGCCGTTCGTGCCGAATTGGCCGCCGCGCTGCAGGCTGCGGGCCTGCGCTGCGAGGTGCAGGGTCGGCCCAAGCACCTCTACAGCATCTGGAAGAAGATGCAGGGCAAGCAGCTCGACTTCCACGCGGTGCACGACCTGCGCGCGCTGCGCGTGATCGTCGACGACGTGGCGGCCTGCTATGCCGCGCTGGGCCGCGCCCACGAGCTGTGGACGCCGCTGCCCGAGGAGTTCGACGACTACATCGCGCGGCCCAAGGCCAACGGCTACCAGTCGCTGCACACGGTGGTGCGCGACGCGCGCGGCCGCACGATCGAGATCCAGATCCGTACCGCGGCGATGCACGAGCATGCCGAGAGCGGTGTCGCCGCGCACTGGGCCTACAAGGAGGCCGGCGCCAAGGGCTATGGCGGCGTCAGCGCGGCCGGCGGCTTCGAGGAGCAGGTCGCCCAGGCGCGCAAGGCGGTGCTGCGCCAGCTGCTCGCCTGGGAGCGCGAGCTCGCCGACCCGGCCGCCGCGGCCCAGGGCTTCTTCGACGACCGCATCTACGTGTTCACGCCGCAGGCCGCGGTGGTCGAGCTGCCGGCCGGCGCGACCGCGGTCGACTTCGCCTACGCGTTGCACACCGACCTGGGCCACCGCTGCCGCGGCGCACGCGTCGACGGCGCGATGCTGCCGCTGCAGACGCCGCTGGCCAGCGGCCAGACCGTCGAGGTCATCGCGGTGCGCGAGGGCGGGCCCTCGCTGGACTGGCTCAACGCCGAGCTCGGCTACCTGAAGAGCCCGCGCGCCCGCGCCAAGGTGCGGGCCTGGTTCAACGCGCGCACCCAGAGCGAGACGGTGGCGCGCGGTCGCGACGCGGTCGAGAAGCTGCTGCAGCGCGAGGGCCGCACGACGGTGCGCCATGACGAGCTGGCGGCGCGGCTCGGCTTTCGCGATGCCGAGGCGCTGTTCGAGGTGGTCGGCAAGGACGAGCTGTCGCTGCGCCACATCGAGGCCCTGCTGCGGCCGGCCGAGCCGGCACCGGACGCCGACGAGCTGATCGCGCGCCGCCTGGCCCGCGCGCCGACGGGCGAGGGCGTGCCCCAGGGCGGCGTGCTGGTGGTCGGCGTCGAGTCGCTGCTGACCACGCTGGCGCGCTGCTGCCGTCCGGTGCCACCGGACGCGATCGACGGCTACGTGACGCGCGGCAAGGGCGTGGCGGTGCACCGGCGCGACTGCAGCAACCTGCGTCACATGCGCGAGCGCGCGCCGGAGCGCGTCGTGCCGGTCACCTGGGGGCGCACGGCGGGAGACACGGCGCGCTACCCGGTCGACCTGCTGCTCGAGGCGACCGACCGGCCCGGCCTGCTGCGTGACCTGACCGAGGTGCTGGCCAAGGAGCGCGTCGATGTGAGCGGCGTGCACACCCAGCATGGCAGGGGCGCCGCGGCCACGCAGTCGATGACGCTGACCGTCGAGCTCGACCGCAGCGAGCGGCTGGCCCGCGTGCTGGCCCAGCTCGCTCGCGTGCCCGGCGTGCTGCGCGCGCGGCGGCGCTGAGGACGCTCGGCCGGTATCGCGCCGCTGCTATACTGTGCGGCTGCAGGCGCGTAGCTCAGCTGGTTAGAGCACCACCTTGACATGGTGGGGGTCGTTGGTTCGAGTCCAATCGCGCCTACCAAATTCGGTAGACAGATCAAGCACTTGGCGGAGACGCCAAGTGCTTTTTTCTTGTGGCCGTGCAGCATGGGCGGTTGCCTCGCGGCTGTGACGAGCGCTGGTTCCGCCGCGACCCGACCGCCGGCTGCTGCGCGTCTGTTGATGCAGCGGCCTGAACGGCTGCGCTGCGCGTCCTCCTCCTGTGCGACTCGGATCCCGACGGGCCCGCCGGTGCAACCGCGACTGCACCATGTTCCGCGACCGGGACGGCGCGATTGCGCGGGTCAGTACTCAGTGAGCGTCGACCTGGTTACCGTTCGTTGCCTCGGTTACGAAAGCAGCGCATGATCGGCGTGCCGACGAGCGTGTGCCATGCGAGTACGTGATTGGAGGGCGTGGCGAGAGGGCTGCCTTGCGAGGTGGTGGTGGGCCTTTTTGGCCGTCGGCGTCGAGGCGGCCCAGGCGCAGGAGGCGCGCGATCTCGGGCGCGTGGTGGTGCAGGGCGTGCGTGCCAGTGCCGAGACGGCCGAGGCGCGCCGGCGCGAGTCGCTCGACATCGTCGACGCAGTGGTGGCCGCCGAGATCCACAAGCTGCCCGATCTCAGCGTCGGCGATGCGGTGCAGCGCATCACCGGCGTGCAGGTGGCGCGCGATCGCGGCGAGGCGTCCGTGTTCGCGGTGCGTGGGCTGACGCAGGTCGAGACCACGCTGAACGGCCGCGAGGTGTTCACCGCCGGCAGCGGCCGCACGCTCGACCTGGCTGACTTCGCCGCCGAGATGCTGGCCGGCATCGACGTGCACAAGACGGCCGCGGCCGAGCGCCTCGAGGGCGGCGTGGGCGGCAGCGTCGACCTGCGCACGCGCCGGCCGTTCGATTTCCCCGGTGATGCGACCGTGCTGTCGGCGCGCACCGCGCGTGGCCACCTGGTGGGTCGTCATGCCACGCAGGGCTCGGCGTTGCTGAGCCGCCGCCTGCGTCTGCGCGGCGAGGGCGAATTCGGGCTGCTGCTGAACGTGGTCGTCCAGGAGCGTGCCTGGCGCGAGGACCAGAAGAGCACTGGCAATCCGGTGCTGCGCAGCGACCTCGTGCCGGGCACGACGGTCGTGGCGCCCAACGGCACCTCCGAAACCGTCAGCCTCGGCACGCGGCGCCGCCACGGCGCGACCCTGATCGCGCAATGGCGCCCGCACCCGACCCTGGAGTGGCATGCCGAAGTCCACCTGGCCGAGTTGAAGACCCGGCAGGACTCGCACCAGATCAACGTCACCGCCGGCAGCGGCTTCGTGCCGGGCAGCGTGCAACTGTTCGACGGCACCAGCGACCTGCGGCGCGTCACCTGGACCGACGCGCCGCTGTCGGTGCTGAGCTTTGCACGCGACACGGTCGACCGCACCCGGCAGTTCGCCCTCGGTGGCCGCCACGACCGCGGCGACTGGATCTTCTCGGGCGACCTGAGCCACACGCGTGGCAGCAACCGGCTGTACTTCTCGGGCCCGTTCTTCGCGTCGCGCGCCGCCGAGTTCACGCACGACCTGTCGGGCCGCGTGCCGTCCACCAAGCTCGGCGGCACCGATCTGCTGAATCCGGCCAACCTGAGCTACACCGGCCTGGCGTACCGCGCGCGTCCCTTCCACGGTGAACTGTCGGCCGCGCGGCTCGACGCGCAGTGGCAAGGCGTCGGCGGCGCGGTCGAGCGCGTCGCCGTGGGGTGGCGCACGGCCGTGCGGCGCGCCGACAACGTTCCAGGGCTGGTGTTCGGTGACGTGCCGCTCAGCGGCCTGACCGCGGCCGACACCCCCGGGCGCGTCGTGCCCAATTCCTTCGGCGACTTCCTCGACGGGCGCGCCACCAGCATCGGCGGCTTCCTGATCGGCACGCTCGGCGACGCGCGCGACGCCGCGGCCTTGCGCGAGGCTTTCGGCATCACCGCGCCGCTGCCCGCGGTAGGCAACCCGCTGAGCGTGTGGCGCATCCGCGAGCGCACCGACGCCGGCTACGCCCAGGTCGACTGGCGCGTGCCCGGCCTGCCGCTGGTCGGCCACGCCGGCCTGCGCGCGGTGCGCACCGGCGAGCGGGTCGACGGTACGCAGTCGGTGCCGTCGACCGGCGCCGTGGCGCCGCTGCGCGTGGCGAGCGCGTACACCGACTGGCTGCCCAGCGCTGCGCTGCGCTGGCGCCTCGACGGCGGTGTGCAGTTGCGCGCGGCCGCCTCGCGCACCATCACGCGGCCGAACTTCGAGCAGCTCTCGCCGTCGCTGACGCTGGTGCCCAACCCGATCAACCCGGCGCTCAACGTCGGTGCGGCCGGCAACCCGGACCTGCGGCCGGTGCGCTCGCGCAACCTCGATCTCGCCGCCGAGTCGGTGCGCGGCGATGCCGGCGCCTGGTCGATGACGCTGTTCTGGAAGCAGGTCGACGGTTTCGTCGCGAATGCCAGCCAGCCCGAGACATGGGACGGCGTGGTCTACCAGGTCAGTCGCCCGTACAACAGCGATCCGGCCCGGATCCGCGGCGTCGAACTGGCCGGCCTGCGCTTCCTCGACGAGCTGCCCGGCGCCTGGCGCGGGCTCGGCGTGCAGGCCAACTACACCTTCGTCGACAGCTCGACGCCGGACCGCCGTCTCGGCGTCGACGTGCCGCTGCAGAATCTGTCGCGCCACAGCGCCAACCTGATCGGCCTGTACGAGCACGGGCCGTGGAGCGCCCGACTCGCCTGGAACTGGCGCAGCCGGTTCCTCAGCGGCGTGAACAGCGTGGTCGGCCTGGGCGCGCAGCCTGTCTACACGCGCGCCAATGGTTGGCTGGACGGGGCCATCGGCTGGCGCATCGATGATCGGATCACGCTGACGCTGGAAGCGAGCAATCTGCTGCGCACGATGCGGACCTCGTTCACCGGCGTACCCACCCGTCCGCAGAGCGCCTGGGCCAACGACCGGCAATGGGCCTTGGGCGTGAGCGTGGCGCTATGAGTTGGCGCGCCGCGCTCGCGGCGCTCGGTCTGGCGCTGGCGTGGCACGGCGCGACCTGCGCGGCGATGACGCTGCAGGAGTGGCGCCGCGAAGCCGACGCGGTGCGCATGCTCGCCGAGAACGACGCGCCAGCGGCCTTCGAGCGCGCGCAGCGGCTGCAGTCGCAACTGCCGGCCGACGCGGCCGAGGCCGATCGGGCGCGCGCGCTCAACCTGCGTGCCCGCATCGAGGTCTACCTCGGACAGACCGACGCCGCCGGCGCCGATGCGGCGCTGGCCGCCAAGATCGCCCGCAACGCCGGCGACAAGGTCGGCGAGGCCGAGGCCGCGCTCAGCATGTCCCTGAACTCCATCAACCAGGGCAACATCGAACTGCTGGTCGAGTCGACGACGCACGGCCTGGCGGTCCTCGACGGCGTGCCCCGTCCCGACCTGTTGGGCGAGGCGCTGCTGCGCACCTCGATGATGTACCGGCGGTTCGGCCAGCTGGAAGACTCGGTCTCGATGGCGATGAAGGCGATGGACATCGCCCAGCGCAGCAAGGATCCGCTCGCGCTGACCTACGCGCACCAGGGCATGGCGATCGCGTTCGACCAGAGCGACCGCAACGACGAGGCCGGGCATCACTACGAGCAGATGCGGCTCCAGGCGCTCGCCGCGCCTTCGCGTCTGCTCGAGGGCTACGCGCTGCTCGGGCGTGCCGGGGTGGAAGGCAAGCGGCGCGACCATGCGGCCGCGTGGCGGCTCGCCGAGGAGGCGGTCGGCTTGTTTCGCAGCGCCGGGGCGCCGTTCGCGGTCAACTTCGGGCTGTTCGCGCTGGCCGACCTGCGGCGGGCGCGCGGCGACCTCGCCGGCATGCTGAGCCTGCTCGACGAGGTCGTGGCCGGCTACGAGCGCCGCCCCAACCGCATCGGCCAGTGGCATGCCCTGAACGCACGCAGCGCCGCGCAGGAGGAGCTGGGCCGCAGCGAAGCGGCCGGCGCGGACGCCCGGCGCGCCTACGCGCTGGCCCAGGAGATCGGCTTTCCGCTCTACCTGAGCGACAGCGCGCGCCGCATGGCGGCGATCGCGGCGCTGGCCGGCGACCACAAGCGCGCCTACCAGCTGTCGGTCGAGGCGGCTGAAATGAGCGCCAAGGCGGTGCGCGAGCGCTCCAGCGTGCGTCTGATGGAGTTGCTCCAGCGCTACGAGTCCGAGAGCCGGCAACGCGAGCTCGACGCGCTGACGCGGCGCAACGAGCAGCAGTCCGCCGAACTGGAGCGCCGCGAGCTGCAGCAGCGCTGGCTGTGGACGCTGCTCGGCGCGATCGCGGTCACGCTGGTCGGCACGGTCGTGTTCACGCTGCGCCTGCGTCGCAAGCGCCAGGCACTGGCCCAGCAGACGCGCATCCTGCGGTCGGTGCTCGATGGCATCGGCGATTCGGTGCTGGTCGCGGACGAGCATGGCGAGCTGTTGATGTACAACCCCGCCGCCATCGCGCTGGCCGGGCCGGACCTCACCATCGGACCCGAGGGCAACTGGCGAGAACGCTTCGGGTTGTACCAGCCCGACCGCATCACGCCGATCCCGTTGACCGACCTGCCGCTGGCGCGCTCCGGTCGCGGCGAGCCGGTCGACAGGATGGACGTCTACGTGCGCTATCACGACCGGCCGCTCGACGAGGGCCGCTGGCTGACCGTGACGGCGCGCCCGCTGCTCGACGCGGAGGGTCGACCGCGTGGCGCGGTGGCGGTGTTTGCCGACACCACGCTGCGACGGCGCACCGAAGACGAGGTGCGCGCGCTCGCGGCCAGTCTGGAGCAGCGCGTGCACGAACGCACCGAGCAGCTCGAGCGCGCCCAGCGGGCGGCCGAGGCGGCGACGCAGACCAAGAGCGAGTTCCTCGCCAACATGAGCCACGAGATCCGCACGCCGATGAACGCCATCCTCGGCATGTCGTGGCTCGCGCGCCAGCCTGGTGGGCATGCGCGCCGAGGAGAAGGGGCTGGAGCTGCTGTTCGACCTGCCGCTGGCGCTGCCCGGCGAGTTGGTGGGCGACCCGACGCGGCTCGGCCAGGTGCTGCTGAACCTGGGCAACAACGCGGTCAAGTTCACCGAGTGCGGCGAGGTGCGCGTGTCGGTGTCCGAACTGGCGCGAGAGGGCGACGAGGTGACGCTGCGCTTCGAGGTGAGCGACACCGGCATCGGGCTCGACGAGGCGCAGCGGGCGCGGCTGTTCCAGCCCTTCTCCCAGGCCGATGCGTCGACCAGCCGGCGCTTCGGCGGCACCGGGCTCGGCCTGGCGATCTGCCGCCACCTGGTCGAGATGATGGGCGGCGACATCGGCGTGGACAGCACGCCGGGCCTGGGCAGCCGCTTCCACTTCAGCGCGCGCCTCGGCCTGCAGCCGCGACGGACGGCCGAGCCGCCGCGTGTCGAGGGCCTCGCGGGCGCGCGCATGCTGGTCGTCGACGACCATGCCGGCACGCGCGAACTGCTGTGCGAACTCGCAGCGTCGCTCGGCCTGCGCGCCGAGTCCGCGCCCGACGGCGTGCAGGCGCTGCAAGTCATGATCCGCGCCGACGCGGCCGGCCAGCCCTACGACATGGTCCTGCTGGACTGGCGGATGCCCGGTGTCGACGGCATCGATGTCGTGGCGCAGCTGGCGCGCACGGAGTTCCGGCATCGCGCGCCGACGGTGCTGATGGTCACCGCGTTCGGCCGCCACGACGTACAGCAGCAGCTTTCGGTGCGCCAGCTGCACGTCAATGCGCTGCTCACGAAGCCGGTGACGCCCTCGGCACTGCTGGATGCCTGCGCCGAGGCGCTCGGACGCGCGGTCACGCAGGCCAGCCGACACGAACAGCGGCGCGAGGCCCTGCAGTCGCTGCAGTCCTGCCTGAACGGCGCGCGCGTGCTGCTGGTCGAGGACAACACCATCAATCAGGAGTTGGCGCGCGACCTGCTCGGCCGCGCCGGCGTCGTCGTCAGCGTCGCGGCGGACGGCAAGGAGGCGCTCGATGCGCTGGCCCTCGAGCGCTTCGATGCGGTGCTGATGGATTGCCAGATGCCGGTGCTTGACGGCTACGCCGCCACCCGTGCCTTGCGCCAGCGGCCGGACCTGCACGGTCTGCCGGTGATCGCGATGACGGCCAACGCGATGGCGGGCGATCGCGACAAGGTTATCGAGGCGGGCATGAACGACCACATCGCCAAGCCGATCCGCGTCGAGGAGTTGTACGCGACGCTGGCGCGCTGGCTGCGGCCGGACCCGGCAGCCGACGGCGCGGCGGGCCCGCCGAGCATGCCGGGCATCGACACGCGGGCGGGCCTGGCCGGCATGATGGGCAACGACGCGTTGTACCGCCGTCTGCTCGGCATGTTCCACGCTCGCGAGCGCGAATTCGAGGCTCGCTTCCGAAGTGCGCGCGACACCGGCGACACCGGCGACGCGGGGGCATGCGTTCGCTATGCACATGACCTCAAGAGCGTGTCGGGCACCCTCGGCATGCCGAACCTCCAGCGTGCCGCGGCGGCGCTGGAAGCGGCCTGCGAGCACCACGCCAGCGCCGCCGACGTCGATCAGCTGCTCGGCACAGTGGTCCGCATCCTCGAGCCGATCCTCGAGAATCTGCAAGCCACCACCGAAGCTGGGAGCTGACGGCGCAGCAGCCGGGCCGTGTCGAGGATCGAGTGGGCGCTGACCGGCCGGACGTCGGCGATTCAGTACACCAGCCGGTCCGGCCTCAGGTCGCGCAGGATCGTGGTGGCGATCTCCTCGATCGACTTGTGCGTCGAGCTGAGCCAGGCGATGCCCTCGCGTCGCATCATCGCCTCGGCCGCGGCCACCTCCTTGCGGCAGTTGTCGAGCGAGGCGTAGGTGCTGTTGGGGCGCCGCTCGTGGCGGATCTCGCGCAGTCGTTCCGGCGCGATGGTCAGACCGAAGCACTTCTTCTTGTGCGGCACGAGCGGCCGGGGCAGTGCGCCGCGGTCGAAGTCCTCCGGGATCAACGGGTAGTTGGCGGCCTTGATGCCATGCTGCATCGCCAGGTAGAGCGAGGTCGGCGTCTTGCCCGAGCGGCTCACGCCGACCAGCACCACGTCGGCGATGTCGAGGTTCTTCGAGGACTGGCCGTCGTCGTGCGCCAGCGAGAAGTTGATCGCCTCGATGCGGTCGGTGTACTCCTGGCTCTTGGCGGCGTCGGTGAAGCGGCCGATGCGGTGGTTGCTCTTGATGCCGAACTCGACCTCCAGCGGCTCGACGAAGGCGCGGAACATGTCGAGGATCATGCCGTTGGCCTGCGACACGATGGACAGCAGCTCGGGGCTGACCAGCGTGGTGAAGACGATCGGCCGCTTGCCCTCGTGCTCGGCGGTGCCGTTGATCTCACGCACCACCTGGTGGGCCTTGTCGGCCGTGTCGATAAAGGGGCGACGCACATGGCGCGGCTTGGCCGAGAACTGCGCCAGGATCGAGTTGCCGAAGGTCTCGGCCGTGATGCCGGTGCCGTCGGAGACGAAGAATACGGAGCGATTGGGCATGGGGCGACCGCAGGGTGGGGAGGGTGGGTGGAAGAGGGCGACCCGTACAATCTAAAGCAAATTCCCGCCCAGTCCATGAGCCCCGTGCCGACAAGCAGAACAAGAGCAGGCATGCGCGCGGCCGGCTGGCGCCCGACGAACGGGGGCGACGCGGGAGCACCGGTTTCATCACATCACGGAGTCTCCCCATGGCCACCTTCGAAGCGACCGCCCTGGTCGTACCGTTCGAACAACTGAGAATGACCGACGTCGAGGCGGTCGGCGGCAAGAACGCCAGCCTCGGCGAAATGATCAGCCAGCTCGCCGCCTCGGGCGTGCGGGTGCCCGGCGGCTTCGCGACCACCGCGCATGCCTTCCGCGAATTCCTCGCCTTCGACGGGCTGGCCGATCGCATCAACGCCAGGCTCGCCACGCTCGACACCGACGACGTGCGCGCGCTGGCCGAGGCCGGCGCGCAGATTCGCGCTTGGGTCGAAGCCCAGCCCTTTCCGCCGGCCCTCGAGGCGGCGATCCGCGCCGAGTTCGAGCGCCTGACGGCCAGCAACGCCGGCGCCTCGTTCGCGGTGCGCTCCTCGGCCACCGCCGAGGACTTGCCCGACGCCAGCTTCGCCGGCCAGCAGGAGACCTTCCTCAACGTCGTCGGCATCGACGACGTGCTGCACAAGATGAAGGAGGTGTTCGCCAGCCTCTACAACGACCGCGCGATCAGCTACCGCGTGCACAAGGGCTTCGCCCATGCCGACGTGGCGCTGTCGGCCGGCGTGCAGCGCATGGTGCGCTCCGACCTCGGCGCCGCCGGCGTGATGTTCACGATCGACACCGAGTCGGGCTTCAAGGACGTGGTCTTCATCACCGCCAGCTACGGCCTCGGCGAGACGGTGGTGCAGGGCGCCGTGAACCCGGACGAGTTCTACGTCCACAAGCCCATGCTCGAGGCCGGCAAGCAGGCCCTCATCCGCCGTAACCTCGGCAGCAAGCTGATCAAGATGGTGTTCGCGACGCCCGAGGAGAAGGCGGCGAGCGGCAAGCTCGTGAAGACCGTCGACACCGTGCCCGAGCTGCGCAACCGCTACTCGCTGAGCGACGCCGACGTGGCCGAGCTGGCGCGCTACGCGCTGATCATCGAGCGCCATTACGGCCGGCCGATGGACATCGAGTGGGGCAAGGACGGCGGCGACGGCCAGCTCTACATCCTGCAGGCCCGGCCCGAGACGGTGAAGAGCCAGTCCGAGGGCCAGGCCGAGCACCGCTACAAGCTCAAGGGCCAGGGTGCGGTGCTGGCCGAGGGCCGCGCGATCGGCCAGAAGATCGGCACCGGTCCGGTCCGCGTGGTGCACAGCCTGTCCGACATGGACCAGGTCCAGCCCGGCGACGTGCTGGTCACCGACATGACCGACCCGAACTGGGAGCCGGTGATGAAGCGCGCCAGCGCCATCGTCACCAACCGCGGCGGGCGCACCTGCCACGCGGCCATCATCGCGCGCGAGCTGGGCATCCCTGCGGTGGTGGGCTGCGGCGACGCGACCGAGACGCTCAAGCCCGGCGCGCTGGTCACCGTGGCCTGCTCGGAAGGCGACACCGGCTACATCTACGACGGCCTGCTCGAGACCGAGATCACCGAGGTGCAGCGTGGCGTGATGCCCGAGTGCCCGGTCAAGATCATGATGAACGTCGGCAACCCGCAGCTGGCCTTCGACTTCGCGCAGATGCCCAACGGCGGCGTCGGTCTGGCGCGGCTCGAGTTCATCATCAACAACAACATCGGCGTGCACCCGAAGGCCATCCTCGACTACCCGAACGTCGATGCCGACCTGAAGAAGGCGGTCGAGAGCGTCGCCCGCGGCCATGCCTCGCCGCGCGCCTTCTACGTCGACAAGCTGACCGAGGGCATCGCGACGATCGGCGCGGCCTTCTGGCCCAAGCCGGTGATCGTGCGGCTGTCGGACTTCAAGTCCAACGAGTACAAGAAGCTGATCGGCGGCAGCCGCTACGAGCCCGAGGAAGAGAACCCGATGCTGGGCTTCCGCGGCGCCAGCCGCTACATCAGCGAGGAGTTCGGCGAGGCCTTTGCGATGGAGTGCGAGGCGCTGAGCCGCGTGCGCGGCGCGATGGGGCTGACCAATGTCGAGATCATGGTGCCCTTCGTGCGCACCCTGAAGCAGGCCGAGCGCGTGGTGGGCATGCTGGCCTCGCGGGGCCTGAAGCGCGCGGCGGCCGGCGGCAGCGACGGCCTGCGCGTGATCATGATGTGCGAGATCCCGAGCAACGCGATCCTGGCCGAGGCCTTCCTCGAGCACTTCGACGGCATGTCGATCGGCTCGAACGACCTGACCCAGCTCACCCTCGGCCTGGACCGCGATTCGGGCCTCGAACTGCTCGCGGCCGACTTCGACGAACGCGACCCCGCGGTCAAGGCGCTGGTCTCGCGCGCGATCGCGGCCTGCCGCGCGGCGGGCAAGTACATCGGCATCTGCGGCCAGGGCCCGAGCGACCACCCGGACTTCGCCGACTGGCTGGCCGACGAGGGGATCGCGTCGATCTCGCTGAACCCCGACACGGTGGTCGAGACCTGGCAGCGGCTGGCGGCGCGTTGAGGTCCTCTGCCGACGCGAGACGGCCCCGGGAGGGGCCGTTTTTCATGGAGTGGGTGGGTAAGTCCTAGTGAGGTAAGCGAGCGAATCGGCGGCGCTGTCAGATTGAAGTAAGTCGCAGCGGAAGAATCGCGTCAGCTCACAGTCAGAAACATGCTGCTCCTCATCACCTCGATCAAGCTCGTCGCCGAGATCGCACTGTGTGCGCTGGCGGGACGCTGGCTGCTCGGCCTGCTGGCCGGGGCCAAGCGCGAGCAGAACTTCTTCTACCAGGCCCTCGGCGTGATGACGCGACCCTTCACGAAGGCCTTCCGGGCCATCACGCCCAAGGTCGTGATCGACCGCCACATTCCGCTGCTGACCTTCTTCGCCTTGGCATGGATCTGGGTGTTCGCGCTCAGCCAGAAGGTCGGCCTGTGCCGGCTCGACCCGTCCCAGGGGCTGTGCCTGTGAGCGCCGTCATGACCGAATCGCCGCGCGGGTCCGCGATCGAGATGCTGTGGCACAAGTGGCGCATCCAGGCGCTGCTGGTGGTCGGGCTGCGCGAACGGGCCCTCGAGGCCCTGGACGGGCTGCTGGCCCGCTGGCCGGGCCACCGCTACCTGCTGTCGAGCCGCGCCAATCTGCGCGCGCAGACCGGCGACGCCCGCGGCGCGATCGCCGACCTGCGTGCGCTGGTCACGGCCTCGCCCGACGACGCTCACGGCTGGTTCAACCTCGGCTTCGTTCTCGAACAGCAGGGCGAACTGGCCGAGGCGGAGGCCGCCTTCACCCGCTCGACCGTCCTCAGCGAGAAGCTGGACCGCGCCTGGTACGGCCTCGGCCTGGTGCTGATCCGCCAGCAGCGCCACCGCGACGCGCTCGTCGCGCTGAAGCGCAACACCGAATTGCAACCCATGAGCCCCTACGGCTGGTACCAGATGGCCCGGGTGCACATGGACCTGAACGAGCCCGAGGAGGCGCGCAAGATCCTGCGCCATCTCGAGGGCTTCGAACCCAAGGTCGCCGCTCAGCTGAAGCGCGAGACCGGGTTGGAGGGCGCGACGCCCTCCTAGGGCGCCCGGCTTTTCGGTGGCCCCCCGTCGGGGCCGGAGGCAGCACACAGGAGCGCAGCAATGCAAGTGACGGAGACCCAGCGTCACTACTGGCAGAGGAACCTCAGGATCACCGGAATCCTGTTGGCGATCTGGTTTGTAGTGACCTTCGTGTTGGCGTATTTCGCCCGCGACCTGACCTTCAACTTCTTCGGTTGGCCCTTCAGCTTCTACATGGCGGCGCAGGGCTCGCTGATCATCTACGTGGTCATCATCTGGTACTACGCGCGGACGATGAACCGCCTGGACCAGGAACACGGCGTCGCCGAGGAGGACTGACATGGCTGGCTTCAATCCCGCTGCGGGCGCAACCGGGGGTGGCAAGGCTGCCAACGCCGCGTTCAAGTCGCAGCTCAACAAGGTCTACACCTGGTACACGGGCGGGTTCATCCTGTTCGTGATCGTGCTGGGCGTGCTCGAGCAGATGGGCCTGCCGCGCTCGACCATCGGCTTCATCTTCCTGCTCGCCACCGTGGCGCTGTATGCCGGCATCGGCATCATGAGCCGCACGACCGACGCGGCCGAGTACTACGTGGCCGGCCGGCGCGTGCCGGCGCTCTACAACGGCATGGCGACCGGCGCCGACTGGATGAGCGCAGCCTCCTTCATCGGCATGGCCGGCACGCTCTACCTGAGCGGCTTCGGCGGCCTGGCCTTCATCATGGGCTGGACCGGCGGCTACGTGCTTGTGGCGCTGTTCCTCGCGTCCTACCTGCGCAAGTTCGGGCAGTTCACCATCCCTGACTTCCTGGGCGAGCGCTACGGCGGCAATGCGCCGCGGCTGGTCGGTGTGCTGGCCGCGATCCTGTGTTCGTTCACCTATGTGGTGGCGCAGATCTACGGCGTCGGGGTGATCACCACCCGCCTTACCGGCGTGGCCTTCGAGGTCGGGATTTTCCTTGGCCTGGGCGGCATCCTGGTGTGTTCGTTCCTGGGCGGCATGCGCGCCGTCACC
>DATILD010000095.1:0-3184 GCA_035476815.1 Methylibium sp. | reverse complement strand
GCCGGCAGCCCGCGGATCCGGATCGCCTCCCACACCAGGCCCGTGGCGGCGAGCTGGCGCAGGCGCTCGCCGCGCGATCCGTCGCTGGCCATCGCCGACAACGCGGCATGCAGCTCCGGGTAGACCTCGCTGTCGATCTCGAAGGCGAGCGCGATGACGGCCACGATGCCTCGCTTCAGCGATCAGCGATGACAGCCGGCCCGCCGCGCGGCCATCGACCTGGGGCCTGCGCGCACGGTTTTTAGCCTTCGGCCAGCGCTTCGCCGATGAGCTGGAATCCGCGCACGTTGGCGGACATCGGCTCCGGCATGATGAACACCGGGATCGCCGGGAAGCGCCGCGCCAGCACGTCGCGGTAACGCTCGGGGTGGCCCCCCACCAGCACGATCAGGTCGACGATCTCGTGCGCATCGCGCAGACCGTCGACCATGCGGTTGATCGAGTCCTCGATGACGCTCATGATCTCCGGCTCGAAACGCTCCAGCGCGTGCGCCACGCCGGCCAGCTTCACCGGCGTGCGCTGCCGCAGGGCCTCGTTGATGCGCGGCATCACCGCCGGCCCCAGCGGCCGGCCGATGTGCGCGGCCAGCGACTCCTGGACCGAGCGCACCACCCGGTGCCGGCCCGCGTCGGAAGCGGCGCCGCTGGCGCGCGGATTGATGGTGCCCTGCTGGATCAGCAGCCAGTCGAGCGTGTGCTCGCCCGGGTCGATCATCAGCACCGACAACTCGTCCAGCCCGTCCGCGCTCGGCAGCGGCGGCAGCGCGCCGCCGGTGCCGATGATCACGCGGTTGAGCTCCTCCAGGTGCTCGCCGAGCGCGGCGTAGCCGCCCATCGGCTGGGCCTGCACGATGACGCGGCGCACGTTGATCTTGCGCTCGTCGCCGATGTCGACCTCGCCTTCATAGCGCGAGCGCAGGTAGTCGCGCCGCTTGGCATCGTTGTACTGATTGACGGGCAGGCCCAGCACGAGCACGTCGACCACCGAATCCCCGGCCTCGGCCATGTAGCGCAAGGCGCCCTTGGTCAGGGCCTCGTAGATCGCGCCCCGGTAGAACTCGTCGGTCACGTCGCGGCCGAAGCTGCCGCCGGCCTGGGCCAGGCCGACATCGCGCCCGACCTCGTAGTTCGCGCCGTTCACCGGCACGTCGAAGGTGTCGCGGCGGCGCGTGCCCAGCGAGCGCACGGCGCTGGCGTCCGACGGGATCGCCATCGACGGGAAGTTGATGAACGCGATGCCCGCCCCGGCACGCACGCTGGCCTTGACGAGACCGAAACCGACATCGATGGCGCGTACCACCGAAGTCGTCGAAGGTTCCGGCTGCACCGCCCCGCCGCTGAGGGCGCGGATTTTCGAAGTGTTCGCGTTGGCCATATGTCGTCCAGTTGTGAAAAAGGGTTGCTAAGGTCACGAGCCGCGTTCTGCCCGGCGATTCCTATCGCCCAAAAGGCGCGCCACGGCGCGCTCTCGCACGCCGAAACCGCGAATCTCCCTTGTATCGAAACGGGGACCAAGAACCAAGCAAGTCAACACTTGGTGCGCGGGCATTGCGGCCCCACAGACGCCGATCAAGGCATCACGGAATACCCGCGGACGGTCAGGCGTCCCGATTGCCCTGGATGTGCTCGCGGCGCGTCGCCGCGAGGAGCCAGCATGTCTCGAACCACTCCCCACTGGCTAGGGCCGGCCATCATCGTCGGTGTGCTGGCGACAGGCGCCGCCGCGCAGGCGGCCACCCAGGGCAGCAGCCCGCAAGGCTATGTCTATCTCGAAGGCGGCATCGGCAGCGACGACAACGCCGCGCTCGATGCCAAGCGGGGCAGTTACTCCCTGGGGGTGGTCACCGCAGTGCGCGGCAGCGGGGCCTACCTGGCCGACGTGGATCTGCGCATCAGCGATGCCCGCGGCGCCGTCGTGCTCGAGCGGCACCTGCAGGGTCCGCGCCTGATGATCGCGCTGCCGCCCGGCAAGTACACCGTGCAGGCTTCGTACCGCGGACAGGTGTTGCGGCGCGAGACGACGATAGGCGCCGGATCGCATCAGCAATCGGTCTTCGACTTCGCGGTCGAAGGCGATGTGCTGCCGAAGGGCACGACCCGCTGAACGGCAGGCACTGGCCGATCCGTTGGCCTGCTAGCCCAGCCACCGGCAAGCGCTAGCCCGCTTCGTGGCCCTGTCCTTCGGCCTGCCCTGACGCGGCATCAGCGACCACGCGCATTTGAACCTTCGGCAGCCCGGTTGCAACACAGGGCACGGTTCATGCGCGGC
This sequence comes from Methylibium sp., assembly GCA_035476815.1. Lineage (GTDB taxonomy): Bacteria > Pseudomonadota > Gammaproteobacteria > Burkholderiales > Burkholderiaceae_C > Methylibium. Next base: position 915 of record DATILD010000095.1, on the reverse strand, counting down.
GGCCTCGCCGTGCAGCGGGCCTGCTGCTGGAGATCGCCTCGCCATGACGCTTGCTTGCTTCCAAGGGACAGCCCCAGCCCGTGGCCGGTGGTCGCCCGCCGCCCTGGTGTTGACGGCGGCGCTGGTGGGTTGCGCGGCGCCCGTGCCTGGGCCGCCGAATGGTCAACAGGGTGGCAGACAGCGTGCCGAGGCGCGCCCGGGCGAGGCCGCTCCGGCACCGTCGCTTGCCGCGGAACGCACGATCCGTGACTTCGCGGCGCTGCGGCGCTGCATGGACAACCTGCTGGTCGACTACGGCACGCGCGATCTCAGCGTCAGGGTCGAGGATCTCGACGACCGTGCGCGGCGCAGCGAGGCCGGCAGCGGCGACCTGCTCATCGCCGCGGTGTCCGGCATCACCCAGCGCAGCCGTGCCATCCGCCTGCTGGCGGCCGACGATGACAGGCCCCGTGCCGCCGCCGATGCCTCGGCGCGCAAGCCGATCGCGGCGCTGCCGCAGTACACGCTGCGCAGTGCCTTGCGCCGCCAGCCGTCGGCCGGTCCGGGCGGCGCAGCCGAGTCGCTCGGGCTCGACCTGAGCCTGGTGTCCTTCAACGATGCCAGCGTGGTGCCCGGCACCGCATCCCGCAACACCGTCAGCCTGACGCCCGACGGCGCCGAGCTGCGCAAGTTCGGCACGCAGCTCAGCGTGCCGGGTGGCGGGCGCGAAGCCTCTGCGGCGGCGCTGCGGGCGCTGGCCGACGTGTCGGCGATCGAGCTCTTCGGCCGCCTCGCGAAAGTGCCGTACTGGAGCTGCTTCGGCGCGGCGCCGACTGATGCGGCGGTGATCGCCGAGGTGCAGGACTGGTACGACACGCTGGCCTCGCGGCCCACTGACCTCATCGGCTGGTTCCAGCAGCAGCTGCGCACGCGGCA
>DATILD010000094.1:0-69920 GCA_035476815.1 Methylibium sp. | reverse complement strand
CATGCAGACCGAGATCACGCTGGGCTTGCAAGGCTGTCTGCGCCTAGGCCGCATGAAGGACGAGGGCACGGCGTCGGTGGAGATCACTTCCATCATGAAGCGCAACTCCTGCGGCAAGTCGCTCGACATCGCGCGCATGGCCCGCGACATGCTGGGCGGCAACGGCATCAGCGACGAGTTCGGCGTGGCGCGCCACCTGGTGAACCTGGAGGTGGTGAACACCTATGAGGGCACGCATGATGTGCATGCGCTGATCCTGGGCAGGGCGCAGACGGGAATCGCGGCGTTCTGAATGTCATCCCGGACTTGATCCGGGATCCATCCATGCGCGCCAACATGGATTGCGGATCAAGTCCGCAATGACAGGCGGAGTTTCAGACTGCCGCCTCCAGCCCGTTCTTGAAGTGCTCCTGCATCCTTTTCACCGTCGCCTTGGCATCGCGCTTCAACAAAGCGTCCATCACCGCGCGATGTTCCTTCAGTGATTCCTCGATCCGCCCCGACTTCAAGAGGGAGTTGTGGCGATTGAGTTTCATCACCTTGCGCAGGTCGGCCACCATCTGGTCGCGCCAGCGATTGCCGGCGATCTCCAACAGCCGCATGTGAAAGCGCTCGTTCAGCGCGAAGAACTTATCGCGGCTATCCACCGCGGTCTCCAGTTCCTTGTGCAGCAATTGCAGCTCCTTGAGCTGCGCATCGGTCGCGCGCTGCGCCACCACGCCCGCCGCGTCGCTTTCCAGCAATGAGAGCAGGTGATACACGTCGGCCAGGTCGTTCTCGGACACTTCGGTGACGTAGGCGCCCCGGCGCACCTTCATCGTCACCAGGCCCTCGGCGGCCAGTACCTTCAAGGCCTCGCGCAACGGCGTGCGGCTGATGCCGTACTCCTCGGCCAGCTTCATCTCGTCGATCCAGCTGCCAGGCTCGAGCTCGCGCTTGAAGATGCGCTGGCGCAGCAGTTCGGCCACCTCTTCATACAAGGCGCGCGGTGCGAGCGAAACGGCTGTCATAGGGTAATTCTACGTCCGCTGAAATTCTTTATCAATAATTATAAATGAGGTAAGATCGCGGGTAAACGCGTAAAACGTCAGAAGCCACTCCCAGGCCTCGCCCGAACTTCAGCCGGAACCGCCACCTATGAGCCTCGATCCGAACACCCCGCCCGCCAGCCTCGAAGCCTGGGCCAAGGCCGCCGCCAAGTCGGCGCCCGGCGGCGAACTGAACGCCCTGAACTGGCACACGCCGGACGGCATTGAAGTGAAGCCGCTGTACACGGCCAATGACCTCAAGGGCCTGTCGCACACCAACACCTTGCCGGGGTTCGAGCCCTACCTGCGCGGCCCGCAGGCCACGATGTACGCCGCGCGACCCTGGACCATCCGGCAGTACGCGGGCTTTTCCACCGCGGAGGAGTCGAATGCGTTCTATCGAAAGGGTCTGGCCGGTGGCGGGCAGGGCGTATCGGTTGCCTTCGACCTGGCCACGCACCGCGGCTACGACAGCGACCATCCGCGCGTGACGGGCGACGTCGGCAAGGCCGGTGTCGCGATCGACTCGGTCGAAGACATGAAAATCCTGTTCGACGGCATCCCGCTGGACAAGGTGTCGGTGTCCATGACCATGAATGGTGCCGTGCTGCCCGTGCTCGCCGGCTATGTGGTTGCGGCCGAAGAGCAGGGCGTGCCCCAGGACAAATTGAGCGGAACCATCCAGAACGACATCCTCAAGGAGTTCATGGTCCGCAACACCTACATCTTCCCGCCCGAACCCTCGATGCGCATCGTCGGCGACATCATCGAGTACACGGCGCAGAAGATGCCGAGGTTCAACTCGATCTCGATCTCCGGCTACCACATGCAGGAGGCCGGCGCGAACCAGGCGCTGGAGCTCGGCTTCACGCTGGCCGACGGCATGGAGTACGTGCGCACCGCGCAGGCCAAGGGTCTGGATGTGGACGACTTCGCCGGTCGCCTGAGCTTCTTCTGGGCGATCGGGATGAACTTCTATCTCGAGATCGCCAAGATGCGCGCCGCGCGGCTGCTGTGGAGCCGCATCATGAAGGGCTTCGGCGCCAAGAACCCCAAGAGCCTGATGCTGCGCACCCATTGCCAGACCTCGGGCTGGAGCCTGACCGAGCAGGACCCCTACAACAACGTCGTGCGCACCGCGATCGAGGCGATGGCGGCGGTGTTCGGCGGCACGCAATCGCTGCACACCAACAGCTTCGACGAGGCGATCGCGCTGCCCACCGAATTCAGCGCGCGCATCTCGCGCAACACCCAGCTGATCATCCAGGAAGAGACCCACATCACCAGCGTGATCGACCCCTGGGCCGGCAGCTACATGATGGAGAAGCTCACCCAGGACATGGCAGACAAGGCCTGGGCGCTGATCGAGGAGGTCGAGGCCATGGGCGGCATGACCAAGGCGGTCGACTCCGGCTGGGCCAAGCTCAAGATCGAGGCCAGCGCGGCAGAGAAGCAGGCGCGCATCGACTCGGGCAAGGACGTGATCGTCGGCGTCAACAAGTACCGGCTCGAGAAGGAGGACCCGATCGACTTCCTCGACATCGACAACCATGCGGTCCGCGACACGCAGATCGAGCGCCTGAAGCAGATCCGCGCGACGCGCGACGCGGGCAAGGTTCAGGCGGCGCTCGATGCGCTGACCGAGAGCGCCCGCTCGGGCCAGGGTAACCTCCTCGACCTGAGCATCCAGGCGATCCGGCTGCGCGCCACGGTGGGCGAGGTGTCGGATGCGCTCGAGAAGGTCTTCGGGCGCCACCGCGCCGACATCCAGAAGGTGACCGGTGTGTACGCAGCCGCCTACGACAGCGCCGAGGGCTGGGACAAGCTGAAGGGAGAGATCGCCGACTTCGCCGAGGCCCAGGGCCGCCGGCCCCGCGTGATGATCTCCAAGCTCGGCCAGGACGGCCATGACCGCGGCGCCAAGGTCGTCGCGACGGCCTTCGCCGACCTCGGCTTCGACGTCGACATGGGCCCGCTGTTCCAGACGCCGGAGGAATGCGCGCGCCAGGCGATCGAGAACGACGTGCACGCGGTCGGCGTGTCCACGCTGGCGGCGGGCCACAAGACGCTGGTGCCGGCGATCATCGAGGAACTGAAGAAGCAGGGTGCCGACGACATCATCGTCTTCGTCGGCGGCGTGGTCCCGCCGCAGGACTACGACTTCCTCTACGCGGCCGGCGTCAAGGGCATCTACGGCCCCGGCACGCCGATCCCGGCGAGCGCGAAGGACGTGCTCGAGCAGATCCGCCAGGCCGTCGGCGCCGCCTGAGCCCGCTGCGGCCAATGCTGCCTCCTGGCGATCAATTGCTGTTCGATGCGCTGCGCGGCCCGGCCAGCGCGGCGCAGCGGCGCGCGATCGCCAAGACCATCACGCTGCTCGAATCGACCCGCGCCGACCACCGCGAGCGCGCCGACGCGCTGCTCAACGCGCTGCTGCCGAGCACCGGCAACTCGCTGCGCCTCGGCATCTCCGGCGTGCCCGGCGTCGGCAAGAGCACCTTCATCGAGGCGCTGGGCCTCTATCTGATCGAGCGCGGCCACCGTGTCGCGGTGCTCGCGGTCGACCCCTCGTCCACCGTCTCGGGTGGCTCCATCCTCGGCGACAAGACGCGCATGGAGCGGCTGTCGGTCGACGAGCGCGCCTTCATCCGCCCCAGCCCCTCGTCGGGCACGCTGGGCGGCGTGGCCGAGAAGACGCGCGAATGCCTGCTGGTGCTTGAGGCCGCGGGCCACGACGTGGTGATCGTCGAGACCGTCGGCGTCGGACAGAGCGAGACGGCGGTGGCTGGCATGACCGACCTGTTCGTGCTGCTGCAGCTGCCCAATGCCGGCGACGACCTGCAGGCGATCAAGAAGGGCGTGATGGAGCTGGCCGACTTGGTGGTGATCAACAAGGCCGACATCGACGCCGCGGCCGCCACCCGCGCCGAGGCGCAGATCACCGGCGCGCTGCGGCTCTTCGGCCTGCACGGCCATCCCGACCATGCGCACCACGACGCGGCGGTGTGGGAGCCCTGCGTGCTGCAGCTGAGCGCGTTGAAGGCCACCGGTCTGCCGGCGTTCTGGGCCGCCGTCGAACGCTTCCGCGACCTGCAGACCGCCAACGGCCGGCTGGCCGCGCGCCGCCACCGCCAGGACCAGGCCTGGATGTGGGAGCGCATCGAGGCCGGCCTGCACGCACGCTTCCGCCAGCACCCGGCGGTGCGCGAGGCGCTGCCGGCGCTGACCGCCGAGGTGCGCGCCGGCACGCTGGCCGCGTCGGTGGCGGCGCGCCGCCTGCTGGACCTAATGGATTGAACCGAGAGCACACGAGGAGCAAGGCATGCACGACATCATCGAAGAGCTCGAGAAGCGCCGCGCCGCGGCCCGCCTGGGCGGCGGCGAGAAGCGCATCGAGGCCCAGCACGCCAAGGGCAAGCTGACGGCGCGCGAGCGCATCGATCTGCTGCTCGACGACGGCACGTTCGAGGAGTGGGACATGTTCGTCGAGCACCGCTGCACCGAGTTCGGCATGGCCGACAACAAGATCCCGGGCGACGGCGTCGTGACCGGCTACGGGATGATCAACGGCCGCCTGGTGTTCGTGTACAGCCAGGACTTCACGGTCTTCGGCGGCGCGTTGTCGGAGCCGCATGCCGAGAAGATCTGCAAGGTGATGGACCAGGCGATGAAGGTCGGCGCGCCGGTGATCGGCCTGAACGACTCCGGCGGCGCGCGCATCCAGGAGGGCGTGGCCTCGCTGGGCGGCTATGCCGAGGTGTTCCAGCGCAACGTGATGGCCAGCGGCGTGATCCCGCAGATCAGCATGATCATGGGCCCGAGCGCCGGCGGCGCGGTGTACTCGCCGGCAATGACCGACTTCATCTTCATGGTGAAGGACTCGAGCTACATGTTCGTCACCGGCCCCGAGGTCGTGAAGACCGTGACCCACGAGGAGGTCACCGCCGAGGAACTGGGCGGCGCCAGCACCCACACCACCAAGAGCGGCGTCGCCGACCGCGCCTTCGAGAACGACGTCGAGGCGCTGCTGATGCTGCGGCGCTTCTTCAACTACCTGCCGCTGAACAACCGGGAAAAGGCGCCGGTGCGGCAGGACCCGAAGGGGGGCGATCCGGCCGAGCGGCTCGACTACTCGCTCGACACCCTGGTGCCCGACAACCCGAACCAGGCCTATGACATCAAGGAGCTGATCGTCAAGGTGATGGACGACAGCGACTTCTTCGAGCTGCAACCCGACTACGCGAAGAACATCGTCATCGGCTTCGGCCGCATGGAGGGCCAGACGGTCGGCGTGGTGGCCAACAACCCGCAGGTGCTGGCCGGCTGCCTGGACATCAAGAGCTCGATCAAGGCGGCGCGCTTCGTGCGCTTCTGCGACGCCTTCAACATCCCGGTCGTGACCTTCGTCGACGTGCCGGGCTTCATGCCCGGCACCAGCCAGGAGTACGGCGGCATCATCAAGCATGGCGCCAAGCTGCTCTACGCCTATGCCGAGTGCACGGTGCCCAAGATCACCGTGATCACCCGCAAGGCCTATGGCGGCGCCTACGACGTGATGGCCTCCAAGCACCTGCGCGGCGACGTCAATTTCGCCTGGCCGAATGCCGAGATCGCGGTGATGGGCGCCAAGGGCGCGGTCGAGATCATCTTCCGCGAGGACAAGGGCGATCCGGCCAAGCTCGCCGCCCGCGAGGCCGAGTACAAGGCCCGTTTCGCCAACCCCTTTGTCGCCGGCAGCCGCGGCTTCATCGACGACGTGATCCAGCCGCACGAGACCCGCAAGCGCATCTGCCGCTCGCTGGTGATGCTGCGCGACAAGAAGCTCGAGAACCCGTGGCGCAAGCACGGCAACATCCCTCTGTGATGACACCCACCCCCGTTGCGGCTTCGCCGCTCCCCCTCAAGGGGGCGCCGCTGGCGGACCGGCCAAGCCGGATCCGCGGCGGCTGCTGGATGAACGAGCGCCTGGATGGAGAGCATCGTGTTTAAGAAGATCCTGATCGCCAATCGCGGGGAAATCGCCTGCCGCGTCATCAAGACCGCGAAGAAACTCGGCATCGCGACCGTCGCGGTGCATTCCGAGGCCGACCGCGACGCGCTGCATGTCGAACTGGCCGACGAGGCCGTGCTGTTGGGCCCGGCGCCGAGCCGTGAGTCCTACCTGGTCGCCGACAAGATCATCGCCGCGGCCAAGGCCACCGGTGCCGAGGCCATCCACCCCGGCTACGGCTTCCTGTCGGAGAACGAGGCCTTCGCCCGGCGCGTCGAGGAGGAGGGCCTGGTCTTCATCGGCCCGAAGCATTACTCGATCGCGGCGATGGGCGACAAGATCGCCTCGAAGAAGCTGGCCCAGGAAGCCAAGGTCAGCACCATCCCCGGCTGGAACGAGGCGATCGAATCGCCCGAGCGCGCGGTCGAGATCGCCCGCGGCATCGGCTACCCGGTGATGATCAAGGCCAGCGCCGGTGGCGGCGGCAAGGGCCTGCGTGTCGCCTTCAACGACAAGGAGGCCCACGAGGGCTTCGCCTCCTGCCGCAACGAGGCCCGCAACAGCTTCGGCGACGACCGCGTCTTCATCGAGAAGTTCGTCGAGGAGCCGCGCCACATCGAGATCCAGGTGCTCGGTGACGCGCATGGCAACACCGTCTACCTGCACGAGCGCGAATGCTCGATCCAGCGCCGCCACCAGAAGGTGATCGAGGAGGCGCCTTCCCCCTTCATCACCGACGCGACACGCAAGGCGATGGGCGAGCAGGCGGTCGCGCTGGCCAAGGCGGTGAAGTACCAGTCGGCCGGCACGGTCGAGTTCGTGGTCGGCAAGGACCAGAGCTTCTACTTCCTGGAGATGAACACGCGGCTGCAGGTCGAGCACCCGGTCACCGAGTGCATCACCGGGCTGGACCTGGTCGAGCTGATGATCCGCGTGGCGGCCGGCGAGAAGCTGCCGTTCACTCAAGGCCAGATCAGGCGCGAAGGCTGGGCCATCGAGTGCCGCATCAACGCCGAGGACCCGTTCCGCAACTTCCTGCCCTCGACCGGCCGGCTGGTGCGCTATCAGCCGCCGAACGCGACGATGGTCGCAGCGCAGCCGCGCCCGGCGGACGGCGGCGTGCCGAACTCTGGAGCGCACGCCTTCGGCGGCGTGCGCGTGGACACCGGCGTCTACGAGGGCGGCGAGATCCCGATGCACTACGACTCGATGATCGCCAAGCTCATCGTGCACGGGAAGGACCGCAACGAGGCCATCACGCGCATGCGCGAGGCGCTCAACGCCTTCGTGATCCGCGGCATCAGCAGCAACATCCCGTTCCAGTCGGCGCTGCTGGCGCATCCGCGCTTCGTGGCGGGCGACTTCAACACCGGCTTCATCGCCGAGCAGTACCCGAAGGGCTTCCGCGCCGAGGACGTGCCGCACGAGGACCCGGACTTCCTGCTCGCCCTCGCCGCCGCCGCGAACCGGCGCTTCCTCGAACGCGCGTCCGCCATCAGCGGCCAGCTGCCGGGCCATGGCGTGCGCATCGGCAGCGAGTTCGTGGTGGTGGTCAAGGGCGCCGAGGGGCAGGACGTGCAGCGGGCGGTCACGGTCGAGGCGCCGAACGGCAACATCCTGGTGGCGATCGACGGCAAGCGCTACGAGCTCGCGGGCAGTTGGCTGTTCCGCGGCGTGCGCGCGCTCGGCACCTGCAACGGCCAACCCTTCGCGGCCCAGGTCGAGCGCGACGGCGTCTGGATCCGCGTGGCGCACAACGGCCGGCGGCTGGATGCGCTGGTGCTGTCGCCGCGTGCCGCGGCCTTGCAGAAGCTGATGCCCTACAAGGCGCCGCCCGACACCAGCCGGCTGCTGCTGTCGCCGATGCCGGGGCTGCTGGCCAGCGTCGCGGTCACGGCCGGGCAGCAGGTCCATGCCGGCGAGCGGCTGGCGGTGGTCGAGGCGATGAAGATGGAGAACATCCTGGTCGCCTCGCGTGACGGCACGGTGGCCGAGGTCGTCGCGAAGCCGGGCGAGAGCCTGTCGGTCGACCAAACCATCCTGCGCTTCGCGTGAGGAGGCCGTGATGACGAGCAAACCGTTCAAGATCCTCGGCCTGCAGCAGATCGCCATCGGCGGACCCGACAAGCAGCGCCTGCGCGCGCTGTGGGTCGACATGCTCGGCCTGGCGGTCAAGGGCCACTTCGTGTCCGAGCGCGAGAACGTCGACGAGGACATCTGCGCGATCGGCAGCGGAGCGCACGAGGTCGAGGTCGACCTGATGCAGCCGGTCGATCCCGACAAGAAGCCCGCGGTCCACGCCACGCCGCTGAACCATGTGGGCCTGTGGGTCGACGACCTGCCGAAGGCGGTCGAGTGGATGACGGCCCAGGGCGTGCGCTTCGCGCCCGGCGGCATCCGCCGCGGCGCCGCCGGTCACGACATCTGCTTCATCCACCCCAAGGGCAACGAGGCGTTCCCGCTGTCGGGCGAGGGCGTGCTGATCGAGCTGGTGCAGGCGCCGCCGGAGGTGGTGGTGGCGCTGGGCTGAGGACGCGCTGGGGCTTCAGTAGATGCTCGCGCCGCCGGCCTGGTCGGAGGTGAGCACGCCGCTGACCGCGTCGAGGTGGTAGGTCGGGGAGCCGCCCCACAGCGGGAAGCTGCCGCTGCCGGCCGTCACCTTGCGGACCCCGATCGCGGGGAAGCTCAGCGGCTGGCGCGCCACCACGGTGGTCGGCGCGATCGAGGGCTGCAGCAGGTAGGCCGCACCGACACCGACGACCGTCGCCGCCGGGGCCGCACCGGTCGCGGCCTCGACCACGAGCGCGGTCTGCTCGTCGACGCCGATCGCACGCGCCGCCGCCGTCGTGACCCAGCCGTCCTTGATCATCCGTGCCATGAAGCTCACCAGCCGGCCCATGCGATCGCGCGTGACGAGGTGCGGATCGGTGATCGTGCCGGCCAGGTGCGGCAGCGTGTTCAGGAAATCCCGGTCGAGCGTCACGCGCCGGTGGTAGGGGTCGGCCAGCGCATCGGCCGAGCTCACGGTGCCGTTCTGCGCCGAGTAGTCCACCGCGCCCAGCACCGCGAGGCCGGCGCTGGTGCCGCCCATCGGCACGTGGCGGGCGGCCAGGCCCTCGAGCGTGGTTTCGAGCCGGCTGTCCTTCCAGAGCTTGATGTAGTTCCACTGGTCCCCGCCGGCGATGAACAGCACGTCGGCCTTGGCGACGATCGCATTGACCGCCGGGTCGTCGGCGCCGGCGCGGGTCTTGATGACCAGGGTCTCGACCGAATCGACACCGGCCATCGCGTACAGATAGGGGTTGTAGCCGTCGGCGCCCGAGGCGCGGACGATGACGACGTCGATCTTCGCGGTTGTGCTGCCACCGGCCCGGGCGATCATGGCCTGGAAGGCGGCGTCGACATCGATGCCGCCGCCCATCAGCACCATCATCCGCGAGGCCGGTGCGGCCGGCTGGGTATCGGCGGCGCTGCCGGTCAGGTAGTAGTCGTAGTTCTTGTTGCTGGTCGTGGCCTTGGCGCCGGTGCCGGCGCCGCCGCTGGCTGCCAGTGCGGGCAGGGTCCCGAAGCCCGCGGTCAACGCCAGGACCAGCAGGCCCCGCATCAGCCCCAGGCAGGCGCGGCGCGATCGTTGTGGCGTGGTCGTCATGAGGGCTCTCCGCGGCGCGGGTCCGATGACCCGGTGTACGCGATTGTGGGCTCCGAACGCCCCGGCGGGGCTGACGCCCGACAATCGAATGCAGCGAGGGCGGTGCAATGGATCAGGTCGATGCGGTGGTCGTGGGAGCCGGCGTAGTCGGGTTAGCGATCGGTCGCGTGCTCGCGGCGCGCGGGCTCGAGACCCTGATCCTCGAAACCGAAGGCGCGATCGGCACCGGCACCAGCTCGCGCAACAGCGAGGTCGTCCACGCGGGCCTCTACTACCCCGCCGGCTCGCTGAAGGCGCGGCTGTGCGTCGCCGGCCGCGACGCGCTGTATGCCTACTGCGCCGAGCGCGGCGTCGGCCACCGCCGCTGCGGCAAGCTGGTCGTCGCCGCGTCGGCCGGCCAGCAGACCGAGCTCGAGGCCCTGCGGCGCAAGGGCGCCGCCAATGGGGTCGACGACCTGCAACTGCTGAGCCGTGCCGAGGCCCTGGCGCTGGAGCCCGCACTCGCCTGCGAGGCCGCGCTGCTGTCGCCCTCCACCGGCATCGTCGACAGCCATGGGCTGATGCTGGCGCTGCAGGGCGACTTCGAGCGTGCCGGCGGCCTGGTGGCGCTGCACGCACCCGCCACCCGCATCGTCTGCGGCGCGCCGCATCGGGTTCATGCAGGTGGCACCGAACTGGCCGCCGGCATCGTCGTCAACGCTGCCGGCCTGTGGGCGCCGGCGCTGGCGGCGCGTACCGAGGGCCTGGAGGCGGTCCACCGACCGCAGGCCCGGTTCGCGAAGGGCCATTACTTCAGCCTCGCCGGGCGCGCGCCGTTCTCGCGGCTGGTCTACCCGTTGCCCGAGGCGGCCGGGCTCGGCGTGCACCTGACCCTCGACCTCGGCGGCCAGGCGCGCTTCGGCCCCGATGTCGAGTGGATCGAACCCGACGCGGCGCATGGCATCGACTACCGCGTCGACGCCTCGCGCGCGAGCGCCTTCGAGGCCGCGATCCGCCGCTACTGGCCCGGCCTGAAGCCGGGCACGCTGCAGCCGGCCTACAGCGGCGTGCGGCCCAAGCTCGTCGGGCCGGGCGAGCCGGCCGCGGACTTCCGCATCGACGGGCCCGCGGTCCATGGCATCGCGGGGCTCGTCAACCTGTTCGGCATCGAGTCGCCAGGGCTCACGGCCTGCCTCGCGCTGGCCGACGAGGTCGGCGCCAGGCTGACGGGCTGAGGGCTGGCACGGCGCCTGCTGAGCGAGGGGAGCGCGCGGCCGACGCTCCCCATCCCGGGGAACGCGGCCGTGACCCACATCACGGAGCACTCTCATGCTGCACCCACAGCGGGCGCCGGCGCACAGGATCGGCAATGGTCGCCCCGCGGCCGCGCCGCAGTCCGGCGAGGTCTACAGCATCCTGATCAACCTGTCGGGGCGGCGGCGCTTCACCTCGCAACGGGTCGTGCTCTATGCGACGCTGGCGCTGCAGGGCCGCGAGGGCGCGATGGCGATTTCGACCGAGGCGCTCGAGATCTTCTGCGCCGCCCATGCCGCGCTGATCGACGGCAACGACCAGGTACCCGGCGTGTTCTGCGAGGAGCTCGAGCGGGTCTACTTCGGCCCCGGCGGCGCCGACGAGGTGATCCGCGACTTCATCGGCCTGGCGCGCCGCGGCCTCGACGCGATCTCGGCCGACCGCCGCGGCGCGCCGGCGCTGGTCGAGCAGCTGGTCGAGATGGCCACGCCGCTGCTCGCGGTGCTGAACCGCGTCACCCAGGTCTACGAGGACCTCGGCAAGCGCGAGGTCGCCAGCGCCAAGAAGCAGATGACGCGCGTGATGCAGGACATCGAGGCCATCGCCAAGCAGGCCCGCATCGTGTCCTTCAATGCCCAGGTGATCGCGGCGCGTGCGGGCACCGTGGGGCGCGAGTTCGCGGTGGTGTCCGGCGAGCTGACGCAGATCACCGGCAAGCTCGACGAGCTGGTGCGCGAGGCGCTGCGCAGCTCGGCGGCCTGACTCAGGGGGCGAGCAGCCGGTTGACGCTGCTCACGTCCTCGGCCTTCAGCGAGCCGGCCGCCTGCTTGAGCCGCAGGTTGCCGAGCACCACGTCGTAGCGCGCGCGGTAGAGGTCGCGCTGGGTCGTGTAGAGCTGGGTCTGGGCGTTCAGCACGTCGAGGTTGACGCGCACGCCGACCTTGTAGCCGAGCTGGGTGGCCTCGAGCGCGAGCTTGCTCGAGGCTTCCGCCGCCTCCAGCGCCCGCACCGAGGCCTCGCCCGACTGCACCGCCAGGAAGGCCTGGCGCGTGGCCTGGGTGACGCTGCGGCGCGTGAACTCGAGATCGTTGCGTGCCTTCTCCTCGAGCGAGAGCGTCTCCTTGATGCGGTTCTGGACCGAGTAGCCGGCGAACAGCGGCAGGTTCAGCTCCACGCCGACGCTGCCGCTGGTGAAGCTGCCCTCCAGGCCGGAGACGGTCTGGGCGCGGCCGACCACGCTGTCGTTGCGCGACTTGCCGAAGCTGCCCACCAGGTCCACCGTCGGCAGGTGACCGGCGCGGGCCTTGCCGGTCTCCAGCTGCGCCACGTCGTAGGCCAGCTGGGCGCGGCGCACGTTCGGCGAGGTCGGTGTCTGCACCACCCAGGCCTCGGCGTTGCCGGGCTCGACCGTCGGCAGCCGCACCGGCACCGCCAGCGGCCGCGGCGTGACACCCGGCGCGCCGACCAGCGTGTCGAGCGCGACGCGCGCGGTGCGCAGGTTGTTCTCGGCCACGATCTCCTGCGCCGCGGCGAGGTCGAAGCGGGCCTGGGCCTCGCGGGTGTCGGTGATGGTGGCGGTGCCGACCTCGAAGTTGCGCTTGGCCGAGGCCAGCTGCTCGGCGATCGCGGTCTTGTTGGCCTGGGCGGTGCCGAGCGTGTCCTGCGCGGCCAGCACCTCGAAATAGGCCTGGGTCAGGCGGACGATCAGGTCCTGCTCGGCCAGCTCCAGGTCGGACTGGGCGGCCTGCAGGGAGCGCTCGGCCTGGTCGATCGTCAGGCGGTTGCTGCGGTTGAAGAGCGGCTGGCGCGCGTTGACGCCGACCTCCGAGCGGGTGGCGTAGGTGCCGTCGGCGTTGGGGGAGTCCGACATCGAGCGCGTCACGCCGGCGCCGAGCGCCACGGTCGGCCGCTGCAGCGCCTTGATGCGCTCGTACTGGTGCCCCGCCGACTCGGCCTGCGCACGGGCGGCGAGGAAGGTCGCGTCGTAGCCGCGCGCGGCGTCGTAGAGCGCCTGGATGCTCTGCGCCGAGGCGCCGCCGGCCGCGAGCAGCATCACCCCGGTGGTCAGCAGCCCTCGCACGAGGACGGCGGGACGCGGCAGGGGGCGGCGGGAGAGGGGACGCTGGGGCATGAGGCTTTCCTTGGCAGGGTCAATGCAGGAAGACGGGCGGCGGCGCGACCGGGTCGGTCGCGTTCCGGCGGACGGACGCAGCCGGGCTTGTACCGGCTGCGCAGCGGGCGGTCTTGCGCGGTGCGACGGACTGCCGAAAACGGCGACCAGACGGCCGGGCGGGCGACGGGGACAGCGCGCCGTCGTGCATGCGCCGGCGGCTCAGAAGCTGAAGCGCGAAGGCTCGGGGAAGCCTTCGAGCCGGGGGGCGACGGTGTCGAACAGTTCGACCTGCTCGAAACCGTCGGCGCTGCGGCGGGTGACGAGCACCGCCGGCATCACCGGCTCGTCGCCGACGATCGCGACCAGCCGGCCGCCGACCTTCAGCTGCTCGAGGATGCTGCGCGGGATTTCGGCCACCGAGCCTGACAGCACGATCGCGTCGAAGGGCGCTTCGGTGGGCAGGCCGGCCGCGCCATCGGCGTTGCGCACCTCGGTGTTGAAGACGCCCGCGCGCCGCAGGTGGTCGATCGCCGCCTTGGCCAGCGCCGGGCGCTTCTCCAGCGTGATCACGTGCTGGGCCTGGTGCGCCAGCAGCGCCGCCATGTAGCCGGAGCCGGTGCCGACCTCGAGCACGCGCTCGTGCTTGCGCAGCGCCAGCTCCTGCAGCAGCCGCGCCTCGACCTTGGGCGCCAGCATGCACTGGCCCTCGGGCAGCGGGACCTCGAGATCCATGAAGGCGAGCGAGCGGTGCGCGGGCGGCACGAAGTCCTCGCGCCGCAGCAGCGACAGCAGCGACAGCACCGAGGCGTCCAGCACCTCCCAGGGGCGGATCTGCTGCTCGATCATGTTGAAGCGGGCTTGTTCGATGTTCATGGCATGGGCTCGTGGAGAAGGCGCGGGATTCTATTTCGCGGGCCCGGGCTGGGCCGCCGATCCACCGAGCGACGCGGGGCCGCGCCAGCGGCGCCGCGCCCACCCGGCCAGGTCGTCGAGGTAGCAGTAGATCACCGGCACGACCACCAGCGTCAGCAGCGAGGAGGTGATGACGCCGCCGATCACGGCCTGGCCCATCGGCGCACGCTGTTCCGAGCCCTCGCTGAGGGCGAAGGCGAGCGGCACCATGCCGAAGATCATCGCCAGCGTCGTCATCAGGATCGGCCGCAGCCGCACCTTGGCGGCGTGCAGCAGCGCGGCCTCGCGGTCCATCGGCGCGCTGTCGTGGCCGTGGTCGTCCAGGTTGGCATGGCCGCCGGCGCGGCAGCGGATCGCGAAGTCGATCAGCAGGATCGCGTTCTTCGTCACCAGACCCATCAGCATCACGATGCCGATGATGCTGAACATGTTCAGCGTCGAGCGGAAGGCCAGCAGCGCGAGCACCACGCCGATCAGCGTCAGCGGCAGCGAGCTCATCAGCGCCAGCGGCTGCAGGAAGCTCTTGAACTGGCTGGCCAGGATCATGTAGATGAACACGATCGCCAGCGCCAGCGCGCCGACCGCGTAGCTGAACGACTCCTGCATGTTCTTGGTCGAGCCGCCGAAGCTGGTGCGGTAGCCGGGCGGGAAGGGCGTGGCGTCGAGCAGCCTGCGGATCTCGGCCGAGATCTCGCCCGAGCTGCGGCCCGAGGCGTTGGCATCGACGTTGACCTCGCGGTTGAGGTCGCGGCGGTTGATCTGGTTCGGCCCGGTCGAGGGCCGCACCTCGGCCACCTGCGACAGCCGCACGATGCGCGGCGTGCCGTCGGCCGCGGCGCCGACGGCGAGCGGCAGGCGCTGCAGGTCCTCGATCGCGCTGCGGCTCGAAGGCGCGAGGCGCACGTTGACGTCGTAGTTCTCGCCGTCGGGGGCGCGCCAGTTGCCCACCGTGGTGCCCGCCACCAGCGTGCGCAGCGTGGTCGCCAGCGCGTTGACGTTGAGCCCCACGTCGGCGGCGGCGTCGCGGTTCACGTCGATCGCGACCGTGGGCTTGTCGGGCTTGAGCGTGCTGTCCAGGTCGACCAACCCGGGGATCGCCTGCAGCTTCGGCGCCAGCGACTTCCAGATCCGTTCGAGCTCCGCGAGGTCCGGTCCCTGGATCGAGAACTGCAGGCTCTTGCCGCCGCCGAGGTCGGTGACGCCGATGTTCGTGATCGTGATGCCGGGGATGCGCGCCAGCCGCGCGCGGAAGGGCTCGGTCAGCTGGGCGATGCTGCGTTCGCGCCGCTTGCGGTCCGCCAGCCGCACATAGGACGAGGCGTAGATCTTGCCCTGGGCGAAGCCGCTGTTGATCGTCGTGACCGTGTAGAGCACCTCGGGGAACTCGCGCAGCGCCGCGTCGACCTGCCTGGCGCGCTGCTCGGTCAGCTCCAGCGAGGAGCCCACCGGGGTGTAGAAGTTGACCTGGGTCTCGGAGAAGTCGGCCTTGGGCACGAACTCGGCGCCGAGGAGGGGGATGATGAAGAAGCTCGCGGCGAAGGTGGCCGCGGCGGCGAGCAGGGTCTTGAGCTTGTGCTTCAGCGACCAGCGCAGGATCGCCTGGTAGGCGTCGGACAGCAGGATCGTGAAACGCTCGAAGGCGCCGGTGACGCGGCCGATGGTCCGGTCGTAGCGCGTCACGGGCTGGCCGTGGTGCACGCCATGCGCCTGCGGGTCGTTCCACACCGAGGAGAGCATCGGGTCGAGCGTGAAGCTGACGAACATCGAGATCAGCACCGCCGCGACGATGGTCAGGCCGAACTCGTGGAAGAACTTGCCGACGATGCCCCCCATGAAGCCGATCGGCAGGAACACCGCGACGATCGACAGCGTGGTGGCCAGCACCGCAAGGCCGATCTCGTCGGTGCCGTCGAGCGCCGCCTGGTGGGCGGACTTGCCCATCTGCACATGGCGCACGATGTTCTCGCGCACCACGATCGCGTCGTCGATCAGCAGCCCAACGCACAGGCTGAGCGCCATCAGCGTGATCGCGTTGATCGTGAAGCCGAAGGCGTACATGAACAGGAAGGTGCCGATCAGCGCGATCGGCAGCGTCAGGCCGGTGATGACGGTCGAACGCCAGGAGTTCAGGAACAGGAACACGATGCCGATCGTCAGCAGCGCGCCCTCGAACAGCGTGCGCTGCACGTTGGCAACCGAGACGCGGATCGAGCGCGAGTTGTCGCGGTTGACCTCGAGTCTCACGCCGGCCGGGGTGACGTCCTTCGCGCCGTCGAGCGCCTTGCGCAAGCCGTCGACCACCGCGATGGTGTTCTCGCCCTGCGACTTCTGCACCGACAGCAGCACCGTGCGCCGGCCGTTGTACAGCGCCAGCGACTCCTGCTCCTGCGGGCCGTCGACCACGTCGGCCACCTGCCACAGCCGCACCGCCGTGCTGGTGGCGCCGCCGCCGCTGCCGGTGGTGGCGCGCTGCGCGACGACGATGTCGCGGAAGTCCTCGGGCTTCTCGAGCCGCGCGTTGATCTGCACCACGCGCTCCTGCTCGCGCGAGCGGATCGCGCCGAGCGGCAGCTCCTGGTTCTCGCTCTTCACCGCCGCCAGCACCTGGTCGACGCCGACGCCGAGCGCCTCCAGCGCATCGGGGCGCAGGTGGATGTTGATCTCGCGCTCCAGCCCGCCGACCACGCTGACCGAGCCGACGCCGCGCACGTTCTCGAGCCGCTTGCGCAGCACCTGGTCGGCCCAGGTGGTGAGCTCCTGCGTGCTGCGCTTGCCGTCTTCCGACAGCACCGCGACGTTGAAGACCGGCTGCGACGCCGGGTCGAAGCGCGAGATGCGCGGCTCCTCGACCTCGTCGCGCAGCAGCGGGCGGATCAGCGCGACCTTCTCGCGCACGTCCTCGGCGGCCTTGCGGCCGTCGATGTCGAGGTTGAACTCGACGATGACGACGGACTGGCCCTCGTAGGAGCGCGAGTACAGGCTGTTGATGCCGGCGACGGTGTTGACCGCCTCCTCGACCTTCTTGGTGACCTCGCTCTCGACGATCTCCGGCGACGCGCCCGGGTATTCCATCTGCACGACGACGGTCGGGAAGTCGATGTTCGGGAACTGGTCGACCGCCAGGCGCTGGTAGCTGAACAGGCCCAGCACCACGAAGGCGAGCATCGCCATCGTGGCCATCACCGGATTGGCGATCGAGACGCGGGTGAACCACATGGCGGTCGGCGTCGTGGGGCGGCGTCAGCGTGCGGCGGCGGGGGCGACGCCGGCCGCGGCGGCGGCACTGCCGGCCGCCGCGGCCGAGCCGGCGAGGCGCAGCCGCGTGCCGTCGCGCACCGCGCCGACGCTGCCGCGCAGCACGGTGTTGCCTTCGGTCAGGCCGGCGGTCACCTCGACCAGCGGCTCGCCGCCGCTGCCCGATTCGGCGCGCAACCCGAGCGCCACGGGCTTCGCGGCGGCGCGGCCGTCTTCCAGCACGATCGCATAGGGCCGCGCCTGGTCGATGCGCACCGCGCTCGCCGGCACCGCCAGCGCGGTGCGGCGGTCGAGCTCGATGTGGCCCTGGGCAAACAGCCCCTGGCGCAGACCCGGCCGCGGGTCCACCGCCAGGTAGACCGGCACCGCGCGCGTGCCGGCCTGGGCGCTGGGGTTGATACGCACGACGCGCGCCGTCACCGGTGCCTCGACGCCCTCGACGCGCAGCGTCGCGACGGCGCCCTGCTTCAGCGCGGCCAGATCCTGGGCCGGCACCGCGGCCTCGATCTCCAGCCGCGACAGGTCGACGATCTCGATCAGCCTGGCATCGACGGCGACCCGCTCACCCGGCTGCGCCAGCCGCTGCGACACCCAGCCGGCGATCGGTGCGCGCAGCTGCGTGTCGTTCAGCGCCTTGCGCGCCAGGTCGGCGGCGGCGTTGGCCGCGTGCAGCGAACCGCGTGCGGCGGCGGCGTTGGAGATCGAGGTGTCGAGCGCGTTCTGCGAGATGAAGCCCTGGCCGACCAGCGCGCGGTTGTTCTCCAGCGCGCGCTCGGCGATGTCGAGCTGGGCCCGGGCCGACGCGGCCTGCTGCTGGGCCTGCCTGAGCTTCAGCTCGTATTCGGTGCCGTCGAGCCGGCCGAGCACCTGGCCGGCGGTCACGCGGTCGCCCTCGCGCACGTCGATGCGCGCGACCTCGGCGGCCACGCGCGCCTTGACCATGGCCCAGTCGACCGCCTTCAGCGCGCCGGTGATCTCGAGCGTGCGCACCAGCTCGCGCGGCGCGGCGACGGCCACGTCGGTCGGCGCGAGTTCGAGCTCCGGTGCGGCGGTGGCCTGCGCCGCGGCCGGTGCCGCCGGTCGGCGCAGCAGTGCCGCGCCGAGCGCGACCGCCAGGCCCAGCGCCACCGCGGCGCCGATCAGCGCGCCACGCCTCATCGCGTCCCCTGGGCCTTGCGCGCGGCGGGCTGCGCGGCCGCGGCGACCGGTTCGCGCGGGCACAGGCCGTGGAGCATCAGGTCCATCTGCACGGCGATCTGCTTCGGCGGGTCGATCAGGTGTTCCATCATCGGGCAGGCGCCGATCGAGTTCTTGTGCAGCATCATGAACAGGATCGGCGCTATCAGCGCGTGCACCGTCTCGTGCACCGGCACCGGCCGGAACTCGCCGCGCGCGATGCCGCGCTCGATCACGCTGGCGATCATCCGCTCGGCCGGCTCGATGACCTCTTCCAGGTAGAACTGGGCGATGTCGGGGAAGTTGCGCACCTCGGACAGGATGATCTTGCAGATGCCCGAGGCCTTGGTCTCGCCGATGCGGCGCCACCATTCATGGATCAGGTGGGGCAGCAGCTCGGTGGTCGGGCCCTCGAAGGCGCGCACGATGTCCTCGCCCTCGGCGATCTCGGCCGAGATGTTCTCGCGGATCACCGCCTTGAGCAGCTCTTCCTTGCTCGGGTAGTAGAGGTAGAGCGTGCCCTTGGAGACGCCGGCGCGCACGGCCACCTCCTCGGAGCGCGTGGCGGCGAAGCCCTTCTCGACGAAGAGCTCGAGCGCGGCGTCCAGCAGCTCCTGCGGGCGGGCTTCCTTGCGGCGCTGGCGCGGCGTGGCGGTGGGGGGGGTGTCGGTGAGGGCCATGATTTACTGACTGATTGGTCAGTAATGTAGCGGTCGGTCGCCGGCCGGTCAAACCGTCGGGTATCGGCACCGACGGAGCATGCGCCGGCGCCGCCGCCGTTGTAGCAAGCCCGCGTGAGGCCGGCGTGAAGCGGGGTAAAGATGCTTGAAGTTGCCGTCGCCAAGGCGGTCCGCCGGGGGGCGCTGCCTAGAATCGCGCCGCATGAAACGCCCTCGTTGGCTGCCGGCCGTCGCCGTGATCGTCGTGCTGGCCGCCGTGGGCGGCTGGTGGTGGTCGCGCGACGGCGGCGACGCGCCGCAGTACCGCACCGCGAAGGTCGAGCAGGGCGCGTTGCAGGCCGTGGTGGCGGCCGGCGGCACGGTCAACCCGGTGCGGCAGGTCAGCGTCGGCAGCCAGGTCTCGGGCCAGATCAAGGAACTGCTCGCCGACTTCAACACCGAGGTCAAGCAGGGCCAGCTGATCGCCCGCATCGACCCCGAGAGCATCCGCTACCGCGTGCGCCAGGCCCAGGCCGACGTCTACGCGGCGCGCGCCCAGGCGCTGCAGCAGCAGGCCAACGTGGCCGCGGCGCAGGCCGGCGTGTCGCGCGCGAAGCTCGATGCCGACAACGCCCAGCGCGACCTGGCGCGCCAGCAGGAGCTGCTCGACAAGGGCTTCATCTCGACGGCGGCTTTCGAGTCGGCACGCAACCTCGCCGGCACGCTGGCCGAGCAGTGGAAGCTCACGCTGGCCCAGCTCGAGGTCGCGAAGGCCCAGGCCGCGAGCGCCCGGGCCAGCGTCGGCCAGCGCGAGGCGGTGCTGGCCCAGGCCAAGGTCGACCTCGACCGCACCGAGATCCGCTCGCCGGTTGACGGCGTGGTGATCAAGCGCAGCGTCGACGTCGGCCAGACCGTCGCGGCCAGCCTGCAGGCGCCCGAGCTCTTCATCATCGCGCGCAACCTCTCGGACATGCAGGTCGAGGTGGCGATCGACGAGGCCGACATCGGCCGCGTGCGCGAGGGTCAGGCGGCGAGCTTCACGGTCGACGCCTTCCCGTGGCGCAGCTTCGAGGGCCGCGTGGCCACGGTGCGCAAGGCGGCGCTGAACACCAACAACGTCGTCACCTACACGGTGGTGGTGGCCTTCAGCCCGAGCGCCGCGGGGGGCCGGGTGCAACTGTTGCCGGGCATGACGGCCAATGCGCGCATCGTCACCGACTCGCGCGACCATGTCGTCAAGCTGCCCAACGCCGCGCTGCGCATGCGTCTGCCCGGGGTCGCCGAGCCGGCGGCGTCGGCCGGCAGCGCAGCGGCTGCGGCCAGCGCGCCGCGCGGCGCGGGCGGCTTCCGAGGCAGCCAGCGCGGCCGCGTGTACGTGCTCGACACCGCCGGGCGGCCGCAGGCCGTGGCGCTGCGCCTGGGCATCAGCGACGGCAGCATGACCGAGGTGCTCGACGGCGGCCTGCAGCCCGGGCAGGACGTGATCACCGGCACCGTCGGCAGCGCCACGCCCAACGGCGCGTCGCGCTCCCCGCTCGGCGGCGGACCCCGGCCGCCGTTCTGACCATGGCGCTGATCGAGGTCCGCGACCTGGTCAAGACCTACCGCATGGGCGCCACCCACGAGGGCGGCGTCAACGAGGTGCAGGCGCTGCGCGGCGTATCGCTCGACATCGAGGCCGGCGAGTTCGTCGCGATCATGGGCGCCTCGGGCTCCGGCAAGAGCACGCTGATGAACATCATCGGCTGCCTGGATCGGCCGACCGCGGGCAGCTACCGGCTGGCCGGCGAGAGCGTCGAGGCGCAGGGCGGCGACGCGCTGGCGGCGATCCGCAACCGCCGCATCGGCTTCGTGTTCCAGCAGTTCAACCTGCTGCCGCGCACGAGCGCGCGCGAGAACGTCGAGCTGCCGCTGGTCTATGCCGGCGTGGCGCCCCGCGACCGCCACCCGCGCGCGCTGGCCTGCCTGGAGCAGGTGGGGCTGGCCGCGCGCGCCGACCACACGCCGGCCGAGCTCTCGGGCGGCCAGCAGCAGCGCGTGGCGATTGCGCGCGCGCTGGTCAACCGGCCGCAGATGATCCTGGCCGACGAGCCGACCGGCGCGCTCGACAGCGCCACCTCGGCGGAGGTGATGCGCCTGCTCGCCGAGCTGAACGCCGCCGGCATCACCGTGATCCTGGTGACCCACGAGCACGACATCGCGGCCTGGGCGCGGCGGCGCATCGTGTTCCGCGACGGCCGCGTGGTCGAGGACGCGCGGCAGGCGGCGCAGCCGGCATGAACCTGCTCGCGGCGCTCCGCTCCGCGTGGCGCGCGCTCGCCACCAACTGGCTGCGCAGCATGCTGACGATGCTGGGCATCATCATCGGCGTCGCGGCGGTGATCACGACGATCGCGATCGGCACGGGCGCGCAGCAGCGCGTGGCCGAGCAGATCAAGGGCCTGGGCTCGAACATCATGCTGGTGCTGCCCGGCACCCAGACCGCCGGCGGCGTGCGCCTGGGCGCGCAGACCGGCCAGGCGCTAACCGAGGACGATGCCGAGGCGATCGCGCGCGAGGTCGCCGAGGTGCAGGTCGCCGCGCCGACGCTGCGCACCGGGGTGCAGGTGGTGGCGGCGAATGCCAACTGGGCGACGTCGGCGCTCGGCATCACGCCCGACTACCTGGAGTCGCGCGAGTGGCCGGTCGGCGCCGGCCGCGGCTTCGAGCCCAGCGAGGTGGCCGGCTCCGGCAAGGTCGTGGTCGTCGGCGCGACGGTCGCGCAGCAGCTGTTCGGCGACGCCGACCCGATCGACCAGGTGATCCGCGTGAAGAAGGTGCCGCTGACCATCGTCGGCGTGCTCGCGCCCAAGGGCCAGAACAGCCTCGGCCAGGACCAGGACGACACCGTGATGGTGCCGATCTCGACCTTCCGCAACCGCATCCAGGGCCAGGCCGGCGGGCGGCTCAAGCGGGTCGGCGCGATCAACGTCAAGGTGCGCGAGGGCCTGAGCATGCGGCTGGCCGAGGACAACATCCGCGAGCTGCTGCGCCAGCGTCACCGCCTGCAGCCCGGCGCCGACGACGACTTCAGCATCCGCAACCTCACCGAGCTGCTGCAGGCCCAGGAGGCCTCGAGCCGCGTGCTGGCACTGCTGCTGGCGGCGGTGGCCGGCGTCAGCCTGGTGGTCGGCGGCATCGGCATCATGAACATCATGCTGGTCAGCGTGACCGAGCGCACCCGCGAGATCGGCCTGCGCATGGCGGTCGGCGCGCGCAGCCGCGACATCCTCGCGCAGTTCCTGATCGAGGCGGTGACGCTGAGCCTGGTCGGCGGCGCGATCGGTATCGTGCTGGGCGCGGTCGCGAGCTGGGCGGTCGCGGCGTTCGCCGGCTGGCAGGTGGCGATGGGCGCCGGCGCGGTCGGCCTCGCGGTGAGCTTCTCGGCGGCCGTGGGGGTGTTCTTCGGCTGGTACCCCGCGCGCCGCGCCGCGGCCCTGCTGCCGATCGAGGCGCTGCGCCACGAGTAGCCTGTCGAGCGATTGACGTCCCGGAGATGGGCGTCAATCCCGGCGCTGTTCCGCCGACCACCTCCCCGTGCGCGCCGCTGCAATGGCAGGGTGTGTACCGAAGGGAGCGCAATGATGAAACAGTCTGCCATGAAATCGAAGCAGGCCCTGGCGGCGGGAGGCCTCGCGCTGGCGGCCGCGTCGGTCCAGGCCGGCAGCGCCAGCAGCACCTTCGACGTCACGGCGACGGTGTTGGACACCTGTGCGATCTCGGCGGCCAACCTGGCGTTCGGCACCTATGCCGGCGCGGTGCTGGACTCGACCACCACGATCACCGTCGCCTGCACCAACCTGACCGTCTACACCGTCGAAATCGACGCCGGCGCCGGATCGGGTGCGACCACGTCGGTGCGGCGCATGACCGGCCCCTCGTCGGCGCTGCTGAACTACGCGCTGTACCAGGATGCTGCGCGCCTGCTGGTCTGGGGCACGGTGGGTGCGCTGCAGTCGGTCGCGGGCATCGGCAACGGCGCGAGCCAGTCGCTCACCGTCTATGGCCGCGTGCCCTCGGGCCAGTCGCCGGAGGCTGGCGCCTACACCGACACCGTCACCGTGACGGTCAACTACTGAGCGGCCCCGCGATGAAGTGCACTGCTTTCGCCTGCCGCGTGACCGCCGTCCTCGCCCTGCTCGGGGCGACGGCTGCCGGCGCCGCCTCGATCGAGGTGTCGCCGGTGATCCACCGCCTGGCGCCCGCGCGCAGCGCGCTGGCGATGACGGTGTCCAACCGCGGCAGCGAGCCGGTCATGGTGCAGCTGCGTCCCTACGACTGGACCCAGGACGCCGGCGGCGACCGCCTCGAGCCCGCGCCCGACGTGATCGTCTCGCCGCCGATGGTCAGCCTCGAGCCGGGCGGGCAGCAGGTCGTGCGCGCCTGGTTCCCGGCGGCCGCGCCGGCGCATGGCCGGGCCTGGCGCATGCTGATCGACGAGATCCCGACCGCCGAAGGCGGGGGCGAGCCGGTGCGCGTCGCGCTGCGGCTGTCGGTGCCGGTGTTTCGCGCAGCAGCGCGCCCCGAGCCCGCCGGTGCCGTGTGGACGATCGATGCCGCGACCCGCAGGCTCAGCGTCGCCAACACCGGCGGCGACTGGCTGCGGCTGCGCGCGCTGAGCCTCACCGATGCCCGCGGCGCCACGCTGCACCCGGCCGCAGCCGGCACGAGCTACGTGCTGCCCGGCGCCCGGCGCGCCTGGTCGCTGGCCGAGGCGCCGCTGCGTCCCGGCGACACGTTGCGGCTGTCGGCCCAGACCGATGCCGGGCCGCTCGATGTGCCGGTTGTCGTGCGGCCCTGAGCTGTTCCGGGCGGCCAGGCGTTTCGCGGCCCTGATGCTGGCGCTGGGCGCAGGCGGCGCGGCCGCCGGGGCGCCGCTGCCTTCCGACGACATCGTGGTCCTTGCCGTCGTGCTCGACGGCCGTCCGGGTGACGCCGTCGGCCGCTTCGTGCTGCGCGACGGCGTGCCCCATGCCAGCGCGTCGCAGTGGCGCGAGCTCGGGCTGCGCTGGACCGACGCGGCCGAACCGGCCGCCCCCGACGAACTCGTCTCGGCCGCCGCGCTGACAGGGGTGCGCCTGCGCATCGATCCGCGCACGCAGTCGCTCGCGATCGACCGGCCGCCCGAAGCGCGCCACCAGGTGCTCGGCGACGCGCTCCCCGCCGGCGAGCCCGACCCGGCGGCGCCCGGCGCGGTGCTGAACTACGACCTGCTGCTCCAACGCAGCGCCGCCGGCGCGCCGAGCGCGCGCGCCGGATTGTTCGAGGCGCGGACCTTCGGACCTTGGGGCCTGCTCGAGCAGGGCGCGCTGGTGGCCGAAGGCCCGGTGCCGCGGCGCGTGCGGCTGGACACGACCTACACCCACATGGACCCGGCCCGTCTGCGGCGCGTGCGGGCGGGCGACTTCGTCGCCGGCGCGCTGAGCTGGACCCGCCCGCCGCGCCTCGCCGGCCTCCAGGCGATGACCGACTTCGCGCTGCGCCCCGACCTCGTCACCGCGCCGATGCCGGCGATCGCCGGCCAGGCCAGCCTGCCCTCGACCGTCGACCTGCTGGTCGATGGCGTGCGGCGCCTCTCGCAGCCGGTCGAGCCCGGCAGCTTCGAGGTCCGCCAGGTGCCGGTGGTCTCGGGCCTGGGCGAGGTGGCGCTGGTGGTGCGCGACGCGCTCGGCCGCGAGACCGTGCAGTCGCTGCCCTTCTACGCGGCGGCGCGGCAGCTCGCGCCGGGGCTGTCGTCCTGGTCGGCCCAGGTCGGGCGGGTGCGGCGCCACTACGGTGTCGAGAGCGCCGACTACGGCCCCTGGGCCGCGATCGGGTCGTGGCGCGCCGGGCTCGACGCGCGCAACACCGTCGAGGCCCATGCCGAGGCCACCGAGGGCGCGGCGCTCGCGGGCCTCGGCGTGCTGCACGTGCTGCCGGGGTTGGCGGCGCTGGAGGGTCATGTGGCTGCGGCCCGCGGCGGCGCCCTGCAGGTCGGCGCGGGGATCGAGCGCCAGACCCGCGGACTCAGCGCGGCGCTGGCCTGGCAGACCTCGGGGCGCGAGTTCCGCGACGTCGCCGCGGCCCAGGGCGACGCGGTGCCGCGCCGCAGCCTGCGCGCCAGCGGCGGCGTGCAGCTCGGCGCGGCCGGCAGTGTCGGCATCGCCTACGCCGAACTGCGGGGCGGCCCCGGCCCGCTGCCCGGCGAGCGCCGCGACACCCGCCTGGCCACGGCGTCGTGGAGCTTCATGCCGATCGCGCGCGTGCATGCCCATCTCGGCGCCTACCGCGACGTCGGTGCCGGCGGCGGCCACGGCGTCGCGTTGCAGCTCACGCTGCCGCTGGGCGGCGGCGCCTACGGCGGCGCCTCGTGGCGGCGCGACGGCGATGCCGCGTCGCTGGCCTTGCAGGCTGGCCGGCCGGCGATGCAGCCGGGCGAGCTGGGCTGGCGCGTGCAGCGCGAGCAGGCCGTCGCGGGCGAGACGCCGACGCGCCAGTCGGCCCAGGTCGAGCATTGGGGGCGCTACGCGCGTCTCGACGCCGGCGTCGAGACGCTGGCCGGCCGCAGCGCCTTGCGCGTCGGCGCGCGCGGCGCGCTGGTGGCGCTCGGCGGCGCGCTGCTCGCGGCGCCGCCGGTGCTCGGCAGCGTCGCGCTGGTCGAGGTGCCTGGCATGCCGGGCGTGGCCGTCTATCGCGAGAACCGCCATGCCGGCCGCACCGACGCCGCCGGCCGGCTGGTCCTGACCGACCTGCTGCCCTGGCAGCCTAACCGGATCGCGATCGAGCCGCTCGACCTGCCGGCCGAGGCCGAGCCGACGCAGACCGCGCTCGAGCTCCGGCCGCGCGAGCGCAGCGGTGCGCGGCTGCGCTTCGCCGTGGCGCGGCCGCAGGCGGCGCTGCTCGAGCTGCACGATGCGCAAGGCCGGCCGCTGCCGATCGGCGCGCGGGCGCGGCTGCGCGGCGGCGCGGTCGCGACCATCGGCCACGATGGCCAGGCCTGGCTGCGCGGACTCGCGGCCCAGGACAACGAGGTCGAGGTGAGCTGGCGCGGGCGTTCCCTGTGCACGCTGAGGTTCGGACTCGACGCGGCGCGGGCCGGTCGGGTCGGGCCCTTGAGGTGCGGCTGATGCGCAGGCTGCGTGCGATCGTGCTGCCGGCCTGCGGTCTGCTGGGCGCGGCGTCGGCGTTCGCGCAGGCCTGTACCGTGACGGCGAGCGGCGTGGCGTTCGGCAGCTACAACCCGCTCGCATCGGTGCCGACCGATGCGACCGGCCTCGTCACCGTCAGTTGCGCGGCGAACCCGATCGCGCTCGTGCTGGGCTACAGCATCGCGCTGTCGGCCGGCGGCTCGGGCTCGGTGGCGGCACGCTCGATGAGTGCCGGCGCCAACGCGCTTGGCTACCAGCTCTACCGCGACGCGCCGCGCAGCGCCGTGTGGGGCGACGGCAGCGGCGGCAGCAGCCCGCTGGCCGGCGGCTTGCTGCTCAGCCTGTTGCTGCCGGCCTCGGCCGCGCACCCGATCTACGGCCGCATCCCGGCCCTTCAGGCCGGCACCCGTGCAGGAAGCTACGGCGACACGCTGACGGTCACGGTGAGCTACTGAGCGCCCCCAGGGCCGGGCTGCGCCCAGCCCGCCCCCCGCGGGGGTCAAGGAAACTTGGGGCGGCCCGGCGTTTCCTTGCGAGGTCGCCCGCCGACAGCCCCGGCTTCGATCACGCGGTGGCGACCGCCGGTGGGACACCGGAACCTTGCTGCCGAGCGAGGCGCTGCGGCACGAGCAGCGCCAGTCCCCGGGGCGAGGGGGTCCCCCGTGGGCGCGGGGTGCGCGCGCGCCGAGCGGTCGTTAGATTCCTCCCGTGGGTCGGGCGCAGGCTCTCCCGCGGGCCTTGGCGGCTGCCCCTCATGACCGCCCGCTCTGGAGGAGATTTCGAATGAACAAGAGCCTACTCGGCCGCCTGTCGGCCGCCGTCGCCACCGCCACGATCGCCGGCGCGGCGCATGCGGCGACCTTCACGCCGACCTTCTCGGACTACGCCTTCCCGGGCTCGCAGTTCACGGTCGACGCGGCGGCGAACGCGTTCTTCAACACGAACTATGGCATCGTCATCAGCAACGCCTACCTGTACGTCGACAGTCGCGACACCTTCGACGGCATCGGCATCGCCAACGGCACGGTGGCCGGGATCGGCACGCCGCAGAGCGGCCGCATCGACTTCACCGACACGACCGACTTCGTGTCGATCGACTACCTCGCGATCCTCGACACGAGCTACAACGCCTTCGCCGGCGACGGCAGCCTGCTCGACAGCTTCGCGGCCAGCAGCGGCGTCGGCTCGTTCACGCTGAACGGCGGCGCGTCGGCGATCGCCTACCTGACCTTCTCGTCGACCGGTGGCTTCGGCGCCGTCAGCGGCCTGACCTACAACTACGACGGCATCACCGACGGCCGCAACGACGACCTGCCGGGCACGACGCCGCCGATTCCCGAGCCCAGCACCTACGCGCTGATGCTCGCCGGCCTCGGCCTGGTCGGCTGGCTGACGCGGCGCAACCGCGCGGTGCAAGGCAGCTCGCGCTGAGCCCCCCCGGCACCGGAGCAAGGGACTCATCGGGAGTCCCTTTTTCTTTGCTCGCTGCCAAGCCGCCGATCGAAGCGCTGCGGCACGAGCAGCGGGCGGCCCGACCGGCCCTGATGCAATCCTGACGCGCCCGCTGCTACCGTCGGGCATGGACGATGCCGACACCCCTCGGGCCGCGCTGCGCCGCTGGGCCGGCGTGGCCGCGCTGCTGGCCGCCGCCACGCTGACGGCGGCGGCCTTCGATGCGGGCGTGTCGCTGGCCAGTCACGCGATGGTCTACCTGCTCGCGGTGGTGCTCGCGGCCTACCGCTACCGATGGATCGAATCCGTCGTCTGCGCGGTCGGTGCGGTGGTGGCGCTGAACTTCTTCTTCATCCCGCCGCGCTGGACGCTGTCGGTCGAGCACCACGAGCACCTGATCGCGCTCGGCGTGATGCTGACCGTGGCGCTGCTGACCAGCCATCTGGCGGACTCGGTGCGCCGCGAGACCGCGCAGGCGCGTCGCAGCGAGGCGCGGGCGCGGCAGCTGCAGGCGTTGGCGGGCGAGCTGGCCGAGGCCGGCGACGAGTCGGTCGTCCGCGCCATCGGCGCGAGCGCGCTGCAGGCGGCCTTCGCCGGGCCCTGTACCCTGCTGCTGGCCGGCGCCGACGGTGCGCTGCGCGGCGACGACCCGGCGCTGACCGATCACGAGCGCGATGGGCTGCGCTGCGCGATCAAGGAGGCGGCGGTGCTCGGCCCCGGCACCGGCCGCTGGCCGGGCCTGGACGCCTGGTTCCTGCCGCTCGGCGACCGCGGCCGGGTCGTCGGCGCGGCCTGCGTGCGGCAGGTGCGCGCCGCCGACACCGAGGGGCGCGAGCATGCCGCGGCGTTGTGCGCTCTGCTGGCCCAGGCCGTGTGGCGGCTGCGGCTCGCCGCCTCGGTGCGGGCCGCGCAGGCGGCGCTGCAGCGCGAGCAGCTGCAGGGCAGCTTCCTGGCGGCGGTCTCGCACGACCTGCGCACGCCGTTGGCGGCGATCGTCGGCTCCGCCACCGCGCTGCAGACCCAGGGCGAGCGGCTGCCGGCCGGCGAACGCGAGCGTCTGCTCGGCAGCATCGTCGGCGAGGCCGGCTACCTGAGCACGCTGACCGAGAACACCTTGCAGCTGGTGCGCCTGGCCGGGACCGGCATCGAGTTGCGGCGCGACTGGGAGTCGGTCGAGGAGATCGTCGGCACGGTGCTGGCCCGCGTG
Source organism: Methylibium sp. (assembly GCA_035476815.1). GTDB lineage: Bacteria > Pseudomonadota > Gammaproteobacteria > Burkholderiales > Burkholderiaceae_C > Methylibium. The sequence goes on along the minus strand of DATILD010000094.1, from coordinate 41,080 downwards.
CGGCGGCGCGACCCGGCCCGTCGCATCGGGGCCCAGGTGCCGGCCGCGCTGCCGCTGGTCAAGGGCGATGCGGTGCTGCTGGCCCAGCTGCTCGGCAACCTGCTCGACAACGCGCTGCGCTACAGCGACGGCCCGGTGGACGTCGCGGTGCGCTGCGAGGCCGGCGAGCTGTGGCTGTGCGTGAAGGACCGCGGCCCCGGCCTCGCCGACGACGGCGACGCCGCCGGCCAGCCCTACGCCCGCGGCGACGCCAGCGGCCCGCATGGCGCCGGCCTCGGCCTTGCGGTGTGCCGGGCGATCGCCCAGGCGCATGGCGGCCGCCTGGTCCTGCGACGGCGCAGCGGCGGGGGCAGCAGCGCCTGCCTGGCGCTGCCGACCGAGGCACAGCCGGCGGGAGCCGCGGCATGAGCCTGCGCCTCCTGCTGGTCGAGGACGACGCCGAGCTGCGCCGGCTGATGCAGGCCACGCTGGCGGTCGAGGGCTTCGAGGTGCAGACGGCCGTCAGCCTCGCCGAGGCCCGGGCGCTGCTGCGCCATGCGCCGCCCGACGCGCTGCTGCTCGACCTCGGCCTGCCCGACGGCGACGGCGCCGATCTGGTGCGCGAGCTGCGGCGCGACAGCGCGATGCCGATCCTGATCGTCTCGGCGCGCCACCAGGAGGCGCAGAAGATTCGGTTGCTCGACGAGGGCGCCGACGACTACCTGGTCAAGCCCTTCGGCGTGCCCGAGCTGCTGGCGCGGCTGCGGGTCGCGCTGCGCCACCGCGGCACCGCGCTCGCGCCGGCCGTCACGGTGCACGAACGCGACGACCTGCGGGTCGACCTGGCGACCCGCAGCGTGCTGCGCGACGGCCGGCCGCTGCACCTGACGCCGACCGAGTACGCGCTGCTCGCCCGGCTGGTGCGCAGCGCCGGCCGCGTGGTCACGCACCGCCAGCTGCTGCAGGACGTGTGGGGGAGCGAGTTCACCGAACACACGCACTACCTGCGCCTCTACATGGGCCAGCTGCGCGCCAAGATCGAGCGCGACCCGGCCGAGCCCCGCCACCTGCTCACCGACACCGGCGTCGGCTACCGCATCGCGGTCGACTGAGGCCCCTTATGCGTTCCTGACGCGGGCGCGGCGACAAACGCGCATCCCGTCTTTCCCCGCACCGCGATGAACACCGAAGCCAGCGCCCGCCAGGGCCTCGCCACGCTGACGCTGGGCGCCGTCGGCGTCGTCTATGGCGACATCGGCACCAGCCCGCTGTACACGATGAAGGAGGTCTTCAACCCGGCCAACGGCGTGCCGCTCGACGCGGCCCACCTGACCGGCGCGGTGTCGGTGATCCTGTGGGCGCTGATGATGGTGGTCACGCTCAAGTACGTGTTGCTGATCCTGCGCGCCCACAACCGCGGCGAGGGCGGGATCATGGCGCTGACCGCGCTGGCGGTGCAGGCCGCCGGCGGCACGCCGCGGCGGCGCGTCGCGCTGCTGCTCGCCGGGCTGTGCGGCGCGGCGCTGTTCTACGGCGACAGCGTGATCACGCCGGCGATCTCGGTGCTCAGCGCGGTCGAAGGGCTGGAGGTCGTGACGCCGGCGCTCAAGCCCTACGTGCTGTGGATCTCCGTCGGCGTGCTGGTCGGGCTGTTCGTCGTGCAACGCCACGGCACCGGCGCGGTCGGGCGCCTATTCGGGCCGGTCATCGTGCTGTGGTTCCTGGTGCTCGGCGCCACCGGCGCCCAGCAGATCGCGCTGCAGCCGGCCATCCTCGCGGCCCTGAACCCGCTGCACGGACTGGCCTTCCTGCAGGCCCAGGGCTGGCACCTGTTCGTCGTGGTCGGCGCGATCGTGCTGGCGCTCACCGGCGCGGAGGCGCTGTACGCGGACCTGGGGCACTTCGGCAAGCGGCCGATCCAGCTCGCCTGGATGCTGCTCGTGCTGCCCTCGCTGGCGCTCAACTACATGGGGCAGGGCGCGTTGCTGATGCGTGACCCGACGGCGCTCGAGAACCCGTTCTACCGCATGGTGCCGGCCGAGGGGCTGATCCCCATGGTGGTGCTGGCCACGGCCGCGACGGTGATCGCGTCGCAGGCGGTGATCACCGGGGCCTACTCGATGACGCGCCAGGCCATCCAGCTCGGGCTGCTGCCGCGGTTGCGGGTGCTGCACACCTCGGCGCGCGAGGCCGGGCAGATCTACCTGCCGGCGGTGAACTGGGCCTTGCTCGCGGCCGTGCTGCTGGCGACGGTGGGCTTCGGCAGCTCCTCGGCGCTGGCCGCGGCCTACGGCATCGCCGTCACGGTGACGATGTTCGTGACCACGCTGCTGACCTTCTTCGTGGTGCGCCATGCCTGGGGCTATCCGCTGCCGCTGGCGCTGGCCGCGACCGGGCTGTTCCTGACGCTCGACGCGATCCTCGTCGTCGCCTGCTCGCTGAAGTTCTGGCAGGGCGGCTGGTTCCCGCTGGTGCTGGGCGCGGCGCTGTTCGTCGGCATGGCGACCTGGCGGCGCGGGCGCGAGTTGCTGATGCAGAGCCTGCGGCGCGACGACCCGCCGCTCGGCCCCTTCATCGCCGGGCTTGCGCAGGAGGCCGGCCTGCCGCGCGCGCCGCGCACCGCGGTGTACGCGGTCGCCGATCCGCAGACCGTGCCGCAGGCGCTGCTGCACAACCTGAAGCACAACCGTGTGCTGCACGAGCGCAACCTGATCCTCACGGTGCAGTTCCACGACGTGCCGTGGATCCCCTTCGAGGAGCGGGTGCAGGTCGTGCCGCTCGCGCCGGACTTCTGGCAGGTGACCGTGCACTACGGCTTCAAGAACAGTCCCGACCTGCCGCAGGCGCTCGAGCTCTGCCGTGCACAGGGCCTGGCGATCAACGCCTTCGAGACCTCCTGGTTCCTCAGCCGCGAGACGGTGGTGCCCACGCCGGGCGCCGGCATGGCGCACTGGCGCGAGGCGCTGTTCGCCGCGATGTCGCGCAACGCCGGCGGGGTGGCCGAGTTCTTCCGCCTGCCGAACAACTGCGTGATCGAGCTCGGGACGCGGGTGCAGATCTGACGGCGCCCCGTCGGGGCGGGAGCGGGCGCCATGGGCCGAGCCTGGGCGGATCCGATGTCTTACCACGTGCTGCAAGTTCTTGTCCCGCTTCGGCCTTGTCCCCTCGGCGAGACGTTGCTGCCGTGCGCGAGCCGAGCGTGAGACGGAGACGATCGATGCGCCCATCGGATCGGGATGCTGCAAGGCCACACGACGACTCGACCAGCCCGGCGCACGGCCCGAACCCTGGGTCACTGTCTGGATCGGTCAAGCCACGATCGGCCGCGAAAGGGCGGTTCGCCGAGTGCGCTTCGGGAGGAGCGGTCTGGCGGTGGAGCGGCTGCAGCGCCGAACGATGGGACGACCGTCCGTTTGGGTATCGTATGGAAAACCCCAATATGTATATATTTTGATGAAACATACATTGTGTGAACGATGTCAGGCCGGTGGCTTGCGACCGACTGCTGAGGCTGGTGTGGTTCGTGACCAGGTTCATTGCTTTCACTGAAGGACAGGAGTCGCCCATGGAAATTCGAACGATGACCGACGAGCAGCGTCGTGCGCTTCCGATTGAGTACCTCAAGCGCTTGGACCGTGGACAGGATGTGGTGGACCTCTTCGATGAGGATGCGCTTCTGTACTTTCCCAAGTGGGGGTTTGCTCGTGGACACAAGGAGATCGCGCGCCTGTTCAGCGACCTCATGGGCATCCTCGAGAACGTCAGCCATGACGTGATCTATCCGAACATCATTCAGCAAGGCGACATGGTGGTCGTGGAAAGCACAACCTTTGGTCGCACGAAGTCTGGCGTGGAGTGGCGCGCGGGTGTGTCGCACGCGGGTCGTTGGTGCGATGTCTTCGAGATCCGCAACTTCAAGATCCAGCGGCTGTCGATCTATCTCGATCCGGATTACGAGGGTGCGGACACGAAGCGCTACCCCTGGCTGGCCACGAACAGCCAGCCTCGCTAAGCCGGCTTTCGCCGGCTCATTCCGCTGTATCTGAAGCTTGTCTCGGTTCCGTGAGGAGCCGGGCTGGACTTCTTCGTCTCTGCGATCCGAGAAGACTGCTCCGACGGCAATCGACGCATCTGATCATGCCTACCTCACTCCTCCGCGCGGCGCTGCCGTCTGGGCTCGCGCTTCTGATCATTGGGGCTCTGCTGTATGCGGGCTTGTTCATCAAGCCCCAGGCGGCTGGCGCGGCCGTGGCACCTTCCGTGTTCACCCGCAATGACCGCTTCTATGGAGTGACTGTGCCTGCCCCGAAGCAGGTTTGGCTTGCCGGCACCGCGGGGCGTGTACTGCTGAGCCGCGACGATGGGCTCAGCTGGGAACGGCAGGCCACGCCGACGGCGGACGGGTTGCAGGACATCGCGGCTTGGACGGCGGACAAGGCGGTCGCCGTGGGCAACAACGCCGCGATTGTCTACACGACCGACGGCGGTCGGAAGTGGCTCAATGCCGTCGCGCCGCGCAACGCTGTTGCGAACAAGCTGCTCCGCGTGCGAGTCGACGGTGGAGAGTCGGCCTGGGCGGTCGGAGAGGGCGGGAGCGTCCTTGTCTCGCGCGATGGCGGCGCCACCTGGGTGGGCGTCGGCAAGGGCGAGGATGTGGCGTGGAACGACGTCCTCACGTTTGGCGCCCACGTCCTGATCGCCGGAGAGTTCGGACAGCTTCGCAGGTCCGGAGATGCAGGCAAGTCATGGCAGAGCGTCAGGTCGGGTGCGCAGACCAGCCTCATGGGCCTTGCTCGCGACGACGCCGGGCAGATCCTGGCCGTCGGCGTGAACGGCACGGTCATCGCCTCCGGCGATGACGGCGTCACGTGGCAGGCTCGCCCGTCACCCACGCGCGAGCATCTCTTTGCGGTCACCTGGCAGAGCGGCGTGTGGACCGTCGTCGGAGACAAGGGCGTGCTGCTTCGTTCGCGAGATTCGGGTGCGAGCTGGAGTGCACCGAGCTTTCAGAACAAGACCCTTGCATGGCAGACCAGCGTCGTGGATACCGGGGCCAAGGTCTACGTCGCCGGAGCGGAATCCGCCTTGCTGGACGAATCGAAAAGGCGCGTCTTCGGACGCTGATCGCCGCCCCCCATCCCCATCAACCCACCGCCAGAGATCTTCTGGAGATCGCTGTGACTACGCACGCCCTTACTTTCCTCGAACGCTACGTCGATCGATGTCTCAACGCACGATTCGCCGCCACGGCGGTGATCGCCTTCATAACCGTCGTGATGACCGTGCTGGCCGCGGGCGTCGACATCAGGACAGTGTTCGAGGACCTACTTCCGCGCAGCCACCCCTATGTGAAGGTGCAGCACCAATTCGAGAAGACTTTTGGTGGCGCCAACGTGGTCACCATCATGCTCGAAGTGGAGGAGGGGGACATCTTCCGCCAGCCAGTGCTGAAGAAGGTTCAGGAGGTGACCCAGGGCCTGCAGCAAGTCGACGGTGTCAACCAGTACCAGATCATCTCGCTCGCCTCCAAGAAGCTGCGGGAGATCCGGGGGACGACCGACAGCATCGAATCCCGGCCCGTGATGTGGCCGGACGTCCCTGCCACCGAAGCAGGAATTCTGGCCCTCAAGGAGGCCGTCATCCGGACTCCGCTGGTGTACGGGCCATACGTGTCGCGGGACTTGAAGGCGGCCCTGGTTACGGTCGACTTCTATCCGGACCGAGTCGACTACAACAAGATCTTCACCCAGATCCGCCAGATCACGGAGAAGGTCGAAGGTGACGGCGTATCGGTGAGCATGGCAGGCGAGCCCATCCTGTTCGGGTGGGTGGCGCACTACCTGCCCGAGACGCTGCACATCTTCATCGTCACCGTCGCGGCGCTGATCCTGCTCCTTTACTTGATCGCGCGCACCTGGCGCGGCACATTCCTGCCCCTGCTCGCCGGCCTCGTGAGCGCGGCCTGGGCCTTGGGCTTCGCGCGGCTCGCCGGCTTCAACCTCGATCCGCTGGTCGTCGTCATCGCCTTCCTGATCACCGCGCGGGCGATCTCGCACTCCGTTCAGCTGGTCACGCGCTTTGACGATGAGATTGCGGGAGGGTCACCGACACCGTTCGCCGCAGCGCGTGAAAGCATGCTGCAGCTGTTCAAGCCGGGCATGCTGGGGGTGGTTGCCGATGCCGGCTGCATGCTCGTCGTGGCCCTGACCCCGATTCCGCTGCTCGACAAGGTGGCGCTGATCGGGACTGTGTGGGTGCTGACGATCGCCATCAGTGCATGCGTGCTGACGCCGCTGCTGCTGTCATGGACGAAAACGCAGCCGCGCCGCGCGCACCGCTTCGACCTGGGGCGCCATCTCGACGTGGTGCTGAATGCCGCGACCGCCGTGGTGACTTCGCGGGCCGGATACGTGGTGCTGGGTGTTGCGATCGCACTCTTCGTCGTATCCGGCATCTACGCCCTCCAGATCCGCGTTGGCGACGTCGATCCCGGGTCGCCCATCCTGTGGCAGCACTCGGAATACAACCGGAACGCCGCGGCGATCAACCAGCAGTTCCAGGGTGCAGATCGCATGCAGGTGGTCTTTGCGGCGAACAAGCCCAATGGCATCAAGTCGCCGGCGGTGCTGGGAAGCATCGCCGATCTCCAGAGTTACATGGACGCCCAGCCCGAGGTTGGTGGCAGCGCGTCCATGGCCGACGTGCTGCCGATCGTGAAGTCGGTCCTGCGCGAAGGCAATCCCCGCTACGCGGAGCTGGGCGCGGACGAGCACGAGAACGGGGAGCTGCTTTACCTGCTCTCGTCGAACGCGGAGCCGGGTGACATGGCGCGTTTCATCGACGCAAAGGCGCAGTACGCAGCCATCACCTTCAACTTCCGTGACCACAAGGGCGAAACCATCCGCACCGCCATTGCCCGCGTCAAGGTGTTCGTCGAACGCCATCCGATCGCCGAAGGCCAGTACCTCCTGGCCGGCGGCGTGATCGGCGTGCTCGCCGCGGTCAACGAGGTGATTTTCTCCGGCCAGGTCGAAGCCATTGCACTGGCACTGCTGGTCCTGGTGCTGTGCTGTGCAGTCGCTTACAGGTCGCTCACCGCGGGCGTCTTCTTCATGGTGCCGGTCGTGCTGTCGAACACGATCACGTTCAGCTACATGGCGCTGATGGGTATCGGGATGAACATCAGTACGCTGCCCGTCGCGGCGCTGGGGATCGGGCTCGGCGTCGACTACTCGTTCTACATCGTCGATGCGATCAAGGAAGAGCTTGGTCGGCACGGTGACTTGAACCGCGCCATCGTGAGCTCGTTGCGGACCGCTGGCCGTGGGGTACTCGTGACCGCGCTCACGCTGACGACCGCCGTGACGCTGTGGATGTCCTCGTCCTTGCGCTTCCAGGCGGAGATGGGCGTTCTGATGGCCATCTGGCTGATGGTCTCTGCAGTGAGTGCGCTGTTTCTGATGCCGGCCCTCGTTCAGATTTTGCGCCCGCGCTTCATCGTCAACCAAACCGCTTTCGTCGGGGGCTCTGCCCAGCTGGCCCACGCCTGATCTGGACGGCTGCGCCTTCAACCACACCACAACCACAGAGAGAGTCGAGGAGCAAGATGAAGAGATTGAAAGCGTTCTCGCTGCATCCGACTGCCGTTGCGCTCGCGCTTCTGGTGCAGTTTGCGGCGACTGATCTGGTCGTTGCCCAGGATGCTGCGGTGAGTGGATCGCAGAGCGAGGAGTCGGGCAACTTTCTACTCGGTGGCTACGCCCGTGCGTGGCTTTCGTTCAATCTGCAGAACCCGCCGGAGACGGCAGCCAACGACCGCTGGGACGTGTCGATGGCGCGGGGTTCGCTGATGCTGGACGCCGACTGGAAAACAGGACCCTTGAGTTGGAAGGGTATAGCGAGGCTCGATCGCGAGATCAAGACCTCGTACCTGGATCGTCTCGAGCAGCAGGTTCGCTCCAACACCCCCGGAGGGCCGGGCAGCGACATCCGTGATACCTATGACCAGGGCGAGTTGCGCGAGCTGTACGTGGACTACGCGCCCACCGAACGCATCAAGCTTCGTCTGGGAAAGCAGCAGGTGGTTTGGGGTGAGACGGACTTCTTCCGTGCCATGGACGTGGTGCACGGCTTCGATTACCGCTGGCGCTCGTTCCTTGAACGTGAGAACGAGGAGCTTCGCAAACCGCTGATCTTGCTGAACACAAAGTTCGACGTTCCTGAGGCTAACGGGAGCCTGCAAGTTTTGGTTCGCCCGGGATGGGACCGAGACAAGGACATTGGCAACACCTATGACTTGTCCGGCGGGCGCTGGGCGCTGCAGCCGAACAAGGGGGTCGATTTCCTGGCGCCAGGTCTGCTCAATTACAACTATCACCATCCCGCGGGTGATGTTGACGATCTGACGGGCGGTCTTCGATGGTCGGGCACGGCCGGGCCGATCAACTACTCGGTCGCCTATCTGAAGACCTTCAACAACGACCCCGTAGTCAACTCGGCGGCGGCACCTTACAAGGTGGCGCCGACGGGCGGGCTCGGCGACTTCATCTTCCCGAAGGTCGAGTTGGCCGGGGTGACGCTCTCAGGTTACGTTCCGGCCATCGACGCCGTGATCAGCACGGAGTTCGCGTACACGCACGATGCCGCATTCAACGTCGGCACCAGCTTCGCCGGCGGCGCATTGCCAGGCTTCGGCGGGATCATCCGGAAAAACGTCCTGCAGTCGATGGTCCGCATCGACAAGAGCCTGAACCTCACGCGCTTCCTCGGAACCAGCCGTCCCTCGTTCTTCTCGGTCCAAGTGTTTGACAAGTGGGTCCTGAAGTATCGGTCGGAGGATGACATCGTCGACAACACCGGCTTCGGCGCGCCACTGCGCGAGCACTCGACGATCGTCACCGGCGTTCTTGGCCTCAACTACTCGAACGACAAGATCAATCCTCAGATCGCACTGGGCGCCGACGTCAGCAACGGCGGCGGCTTCTTCATTCCGAGCGTCGAGTTCGTCCAGGGGAACCACTGGCGACTGGTCATCGAGGCAGACATCTTCATCAGCGACAAGCAGAAGCGTCCAGGCCAGGTCGAGCAGGACACGCATCTGTTCGGTTGGTTCAAGAACAACAACCAGCTCCTGTTCCGCCTCACCCGGCTCTTCTAAATCACCGAACCACGGAGACTCATCATGTACAAGCGCAGGAACTGGCTGAGCGCGATCGCCGTTGCCGCCATCGCCGCCGTTCTGGGCCACGCGCCCGCAGCATTCGCAGCCGAGGTGCCGGAAGGCACCGTTCTCGACAAGTCGAACATCGACAGGTTCAAAGGTGAAACCTTTGATGGTCGAACCATCGGCAGCATGCTCACCGACAAGCTCGAGCTGCAGATCCGTCAATGGAATCTGCGCATGACGCTGACGAAGGCCAAGCCGATCGAACTGGATCCAAAGTACGTGGAGGCGACGAAGAAGTACGCCGGCTCGGCCAAGTTCGACCCCCAGACCCGCGAGGTCAAGGGATGGGTGGCGGGCGTGCCGTTTCCCAACGTGGCGCAGAGCGACCCGCATGCCGGCGACAAGCTGATCTGGAACTTCTACTACGCGTCGCCGGAGGGTGACGTCATCAACAACCAGGCAACCTACCTCCTCGTCAGCGGCGACAAGGGTCTCGAGCAGACGCAGGACTGGCTCTTCCAGCGGGTCTTCTACAAGGGCCGTCTGAGTGGCGACAAGCCGGTGCTCGACGAGGGCACGCTCACGAAGACGCTTTTCGTGGCGACCGCACCGCAGGACATCAAGGGCCTGGGCACGTTCACGGTCCGGCACGACGATGTCAAGGTGGAGGACAGTTGGGCCTACATCAAGTCGGCGCGGCGCACCCGGCGCCTCTCCGGCGGTGCCTGGATGGATCCCATCGGTGGCCTCGATCAGCTCAACGACGACATCTACGTCTGGAATGCCCGTCCGTCCTGGTACCCGTCGATCAAGGTGGTCGGACGACGGTGGATCCTGGCCATCACGGACGCGCGCCTGGGCTACAACGCCGCAAAGAAGGGCACGTCCGAGGCCTGGACCACGACGGACCTCAAGGAGGCCCCGTTCTGGAACCCGGTCCAGACGTGGCAGCCGCGGGAGGTCTGGGTGATCGAAGGCACGCCGCCGCCCGAGCACCCCTACAGCAAGAAGATCGTGTACCTCGACGTGAACTACCCCAAGATCTACATGGGCGAGGCCTATGACAAGAAGGGGGAGTTCTGGAAGTTCATCAACTTCCACATCCGCCCCACCGTGGGCGAAGACGGGACGAAGGTCTACTCGTCGATCCAAGGTGAGACCATCGACTTCAAGGCCAAGCACGCATCCATCTTCCTGTACCGCAGCTACAAAGTGAACGAGAAGACGATCACCCCCGAGAGCATGTCGATCAGCGCCCTGGAAACGATCGCGCGCTGACCAGTCCGACGCGCCGGTCGGCTCCTTGTGATCCGGCCCCGGGCGAAGCGTTTCGCCCGGCCCGGGCATGCCTCTCGATGGGAGTGAATCATGAGTTCTCGGCCCGCTGTGCAAGGGCTAAGCCGTGTGTTGATCGGCTGTCTTGCAAGCATGTTCACGTTGTTCGCCGGCGCGGCCGCGCCGACCGAGCAGGAGTTGCCGGTCTACCAGCAGGACCTGGGTTGGCCGACATACCACAACGACTACGCCGGTCAGCGCTACTCGCCGCTGGCGCAGATCAACACCGCCAACCTTGACAGGCTGCGCGAGGTCTGCCGCCTGCAGCTCGCGGAAGGAGGATCGTTCCAGACGAATCCCATCGTCGTGAACGGGACGATGTTTCTGACAACGACGCTCGAGACGTTTGCGGTGGACCCGACCAACTGCCAGCTCCGCTGGAAGGCGTCGCATCGGCCGACGGGGCCGCTGCCCTGGGCCTCCAATCGCGGGGTCGCCTACCTGAACGGCCGGATCTATCGCGGTACGCCGGATGGCCAGTTCTTTGCGCTGGACTCGCAGTCGGGAAAGACTGTCTGGATGAACCAGGTGGCCGACGCCGCCTACGGCGAGTTCATCACGGCAGCGCCGCAGGCGTGGAATGGGCTGGTGTTCGTCGGCGTGTCAGGCGGCGACTGGGGTATCCGCGGCCGCGTGCTGGCCTTCGAGGCGGACAACGGCCGCGAGGTCTGGCGGTTCGACCTGGTCCCGCGCAAGGGAGAGACAGGGGCCGGGACATGGAAGGTTCCGTCGACCCGCCGGATCGGCGGAGGCGGCACGTGGTCGTCCTACTCGATCGACATCCGCGCAGGCGAGATCTTCGTCCCGGTCGGCAATCCCGCGCAGTTCATGCATCCCGACGCGCATCCCGGAGACAATCTGTTCACCAACTCGGTCGTCGCACTCGACGCGCGCACCGGGAAGCTGAAGTGGTGGCACCAGACGGCGACGAACGATCCCTGGGACTACGACGTCGTGGCGCCGCCGATGCTCTACCAGAACCGCCACATTCAGGAGGTTGCCGCCATTGCCGGGAAGGACGGCTATCTGGTCGGCGTCGATCGCGACACGGGCAAGGTACTCTACAAGACGCCCACCACGACGCATTACAAGGAGGCGGCGCGCCCGACGCCGCAGGGTGCCAAGGCCTGCCCTGGCTGGACGGGTGGTACGCAATGGAATGGGCCAGCGTACGAGCCCGAGGAGCACCTTGTCATCGTCGGCGCGGTCGATTGGTGCACCTTCTACAAGCGAGGTCCAGCTGACTTCGAGCGTGGGAAGGTCCGGTTCGGTGGTCAGGCGATTCCCATCACGGACCCGGCGCCGTCCGGGTGGATCACGGCCGTCGATGCCGAGTCCGGCACATTGAGGTGGAAGGTCCACGCGCAGGCACCCGTCGTGGCGGCCATCACCCCGACCGCCGGGGGACTGGTCTTCGCCGGTGACGTCGCCGGCAACTTTCTCGCCATTGAATCGAAGACCGGCCAGGTCCTCTGGAGCCGCAAGCTGCGAGGGGCCCTCGGCGGAGGCATCATCACCTACGCGGTCGACGCGAAGCAGTATGTCGCCATGGCGACGGGCAATGTGTCGCGCGTGACCTTTGGAGGTACCGGCAGCCCGACGCTGGTCATTTGGGGGCTCGCTCCGTGAACCGGGTCGTTCAGCGAGGGGTCATCCTCTTGGCCCTGCTTGCCGGCTTGACGCACGCGCAGTCCACCGACGCGCCGCCCCCCGCAGGCAGCACCGTCGCCGAAGGCCGCCGCGTGTACGTTCGTTCCTGCGAGGTGTGTCATGGGCCTGCTGGAGCAGGGGCGCTGGGGCCTGCGCTGAAGCGCGTCGGGCAGCGGCTGTCGGCGCAGCAACTCGAGGAGCAGATCAAGAACCCGAAGGGTTCGATGCCGCGGCTGTACCCAGCCGCCGTGTCGGCCGAAGACGTCGATCGGCTCGTGGCGTACCTCCATCAGCTGTAGGCCACGCGCTGTCGCAGGGGGCCGGGCAGGTCTAGGGGAAACTGCTGTATATATATCTCGGCCAGTAAATATATATTTATGCCGATCTTATCGGCAGCATCTCTTACGCAGGAGTTCGGGTGGCGAAGCAACTTGTGGACAGGGTGCGGTCAGCGCGGCGTGCGTTCATTCGGCAGGCAGGTGCGGCGCCGGTGGCGCTCGCCAGCGGGCTCGGCGTCACGCATGCAGCAGGGGCGGCCGCCCCGGAGCGGTTCGATGCGACGGTCGACGTTGTTGTCTGCGGTGGCGGAGGCGGCGGTCTGCCTGCGGCGCTGTTCAGTCGGTGGCTGGGCAACTCCGTCATGGTGCTCGAGAAGGCCGCGACCCTCGGGGGAACCTCTTTCAAGGCGGCCTACTGGTACTGGGTCCCGAACAACTCGGCGATGCGAGCGGCGGGACAGGAGGATTCGCAGGAGGACTTCCTTCGCTACGTCGCCCGCCTGACCGCGCCGCGAACCTTCAATCCCACGCTACCGAAGTTCGGGCTTGGAGATTGGGAAGCCGCGATGTGCGAGGCCATCTATCAGAGCGCTGCGCCGGCAGCTGATCTGTTGGCGAGCAAGGGTGCCCTGCCGTACCGGCACGTGGCGGCGGTTCCCGACTATTTCTATGAACTCGGCGGCAAGGGGCGCGTGGGGCGCGTGCTGTTTCCAAAGGACGGTGCGGCGAGCATGGTCGACGGAGGACAGGTCGCCACCAGAACATTGTCTGCCGCTGCGAGGCGCGACGGAGTTGTGATCAAGACGGAGCACCGGGTTGTCGGTGTCGTTCGCGACAGTCACGGTGCAGTCATCGGGGTGGAAGCGCAGACCGATGACGGCGTGGTGCGAGTGCGGGCGCGCAAGGGTGTGATCTTTGCTACCGGCGGCTTCACCCACGACCCGGAGCTGCGCAAGAACTTTCTGGATGTACCGGTTTACGGTGGCTGCGCGGTGCAGACCAACGAGGGGGACTTCGTCCGGATCTCGTCAACGCTCGGTGTCCAGCTGCGCAACATGAACCATGCCTGGATGTGTCCGGTCTCGTTGGAGAAGGCCGTAACCAAGGACGGATCGATGTCGGGCATGTTCTCGGTGGCCGGCGACTCGATGATCTTCGTGAACAAGTACGGTCAACGTGTCGTGAGCGAGAAGCTCAGCTATAACGAGATCGCCAGAAAGTTCTTCGAGTGGGACGGCCAGAAGGCGGAGTACCCGAACCTTGTGCTCTTCTCGATCTGGGATCAGCGGTCTCAGCAGCACAGCGCAAGTACGGACTACGGGCGCCTGATCGTCCCGCCAAGTGCGGATGATCGCCATGTGATCAAGGGGCAGACTCTCGAGGAGCTTGCGGCGGCCATCGCGGACCGTCTCAGGAAGTACCAGGCGGTCACTGGTGGATTGGCGCTGGCGGACGACTTCTTGATGAAGCTGCGCGCAACGATCGGCCGGTACAACGACTTCGCCCGCTCAGGCGTGGATCTTGACTTCCATCGGGGCGACAGGATGGTCGAAAAGATGTTCAACGGCGAGGTGAAGGACGAACCGGGGCGGGCGAATCCGACGATGTGGCCTTTGAGTGCGGAGGGACCATATTACGCGGCACTGGTGACGGGGGGCACGCTGGACACGAAGGGCGGTCCCAAGACCAATCCGGACGGTCAGGTGCTCGACGTGAGCAATCGGCCGATTCCTGGGCTGTACGGCGTCGGGAACTGCGTAGCCTCGGCCTCGGGGGGGGCGTACTGGGCCGGAGGGGCAACCCTCGGCCCCATCATCGCCTTCGCCTACCGCGCAGCGCATGCGATCCACAAAGAACCCCGGAGAGTGTGATGACCCGTGGACTGTTGTTGTCGTTGTTGTGGGCGAGCGTCTGGGGTATGGCGACGGCCCAGGAGGTCTTGCCCGGCGAGAAGCTGGTGCGCGCGCAGTGCATGCAATGCCATACGCTCGGCAAAGGGGAGCCTCATGGCGTCGGGCCTAACCTGTTTGGGATCATCGGCCGCAAAGGTGGTGCAGCCGAGGGCTTCTCCTACTCCGAGGGCTATCGCAGGGTCCTCACCGGCAAGCCCTGGGACACTGACCTGATGGACCGCTGGCTGACTGATACACAAAGTGTCGCCCCGGGCAACGGCATGACCTATTTCCAGGACAACCCGCGCAAGCGCAAGCTGATCGTCGACTACCTCTCCAGTTTGAAGTAGCGGTACTGTGGCGGTCGCAGCGGTCCGGCGCGACGTCCGCCGAAGCCAGCCAGGCCTGTGGCTGATCGTTGGCCGCAGCCGGCAGGCTGCGGCACGCCAAGGAACCAGAGCAACCGTCCGGGGTTGTTACGCCCCAGTCCAGTGGCACCGCGGTGATCCAACGGCCAGTGCGGCGGCAGTTGTCTTCAGGTGCCCCTGCCGAGGACCATCTGTGTGGTTGTCCTGAAATGCTCCGCAAGCAGCGCGCAGGCACGATGAGCATCGCGGGCGAGGGCGGCCTCTGCGATCTGCTGGTGCTCCATCGGCACATCCCGAGTAGGGGCCGAGGATTTGCCCTTGCTGGGTCTCGGTTCGCGAGCAACCGACAGGTGCCTGTACCGTGCGGTCTGGTCTCGCAGCAGCTCGGACAGTGTCAGCAGCCACTTCGAGCCGCAACCTGCAATCAACGCCGAGTGGAAAGCCGTGTTGGCTCGCTCCCACTCCTCGGTCACGCCGGATTGCCCTTTGGCGAGCATCGGCAGGCGGCTGAGTCGGTGATGAGCGCCGGCGAGCTTCTCCTCCCAGTCAAGAGAACCGCGCTCGATGGCGCGCCGCAGCGCCTCACATTCGACGTGGATGCGCGCCTCCGTGATGTCGGTCAGTTCTTCTGCCGACACTTCCGAGACGCGGAAGCCACGCTGGTCTTCCGCGACGACGAAGCCGCTCGTCGCGAGACGAGACAACGCCTCGCGCATCGGGATGGCGCTGACGCTGTAGCGGTCACACAGCTCCTTGATTGGCAGCTTGGACCCGGGCGGCAACGTACCGCGAATGATGTCGGTGCGCAGGCTGAGCGCCAACGAGGAAGCCATGGTGCGCGCAGTCGAGGTGTCGGTGTTCATAGAAATCGGTGGGGGCACTGCAAATCTAGCTCAACACATGAGACATGGCTACATGTATAGGTGTAAGCACTAAGATATATTTTTAGTTGGTGAGAATATTATTTCGCCGTTACCACCGGTTCGTACGCTGGACGCGCAGGCCGTTCAGCCGCTCGCTCAAGGATTCGACTATGAAGATTGCCTCCTTCCTCCTCGAGGGCCGGCGCCATACCGGCGCGCTTACCGACCAGGGGCTGGCCCTGTTCGACACCGGGGAGGACGTCGACCTGGGCGACCTTCTTCGGCGCGGCGTGGGTGTCAGCGGCCTGCGGGCTCTCCTGGCCGAAAGCACCCGGACCGTGGATCCATCGCAGGTGACCTTCCTCTCCCCCATTGCGGAACCGCCCAAGACCTTGTGCGTCGGCCTCAACTACGCCGACCATACGGCGGAGAGTCCTTACAAGCAGCCCGACTACCCGACGCTCTTCCTGCGGGCCTCGACCAGCCTCGGAGCCCACCAGGCCATCGTGAGGCGTCCCGCGATCAGCGACTCCCTCGACTACGAAGGCGAGATGGTGGTGGTGCTGGGGCAGGGCGGGCGGCACATCTCGAAGGAGCGGGCGCTGGAGTGCGTCTTCGGCTATGCGGTCGGCAACGAGATCTCAGTGCGCGAGTACCAGTTCAAGTCGCCGCAATGGACCGTGGGCAAGAACTTCGACGGCACCGGCACGTGGGGGCCCTATGTCGTGACCGCGGACGAACTTCCGCTTGGGGGCGTCGGGCTGAAAATCGAGACGCGGCTCAACGGCGAAACCGTGCAGTCCTCCAGTACGGAGCACATGATCTTCGATGTCGCCACGATCATCGCGACGGTCAGTGAAGCCATCACGCTGGAGCCGGGGGATGTCATCTTTGCCGGAACACCCGCGGGTGTCGGATTCGGGCGTACGCCGAAGCAGTACATGAAGGACGGTGACGAGGTGGAGGTCCAGATCGAGCGCATCGGTGTGCTGCGCAACACCATTCGGGACGAGCACCACCCCGAATCCGCCTGAAGCTTCTCGCTCGAACTTCAAGGACGCACGCCATGCGCAAGATCAACATTCCCGTGTTCATCGTCGGCGCCGGTCCTACCGGCCTGTCTTCCGCATGCCTGCTTGCAACGCAAGGCATCGAAGTCCTCGCCATCACCCGCTACCCGGGGACGGCGAACTCACCTCGGGCGCACATCACCAACCAGCGGACGATGGAGGTCTTTCGCGACCTGGGCATCGAAGAGCGCATCAAGCAGGCGGCCACGCCGAACGAGCTGATGAGCAACAACGTTTGGGCCACAAGTTTTGCGGGGACCGAGATCGCACGCCTGCAGACGTGGGGTTCGGGCCCGGAGCGGCGAGCAGACTATGAACTGGCCAGCCCGTCGAGCATGTGCAACATCCCTCAGCATCTGATGGAGCCGGTCCTTCTGGACGTGGCTCGCGAACGCGGCGCAAGCTTCCTTTTCAACACCGAGCTCGTCTCGATGAAGCAGGATGCAGAAGCGGTGTACTCGATCTGCCGCGACCGCATCAGCGGCGAACTGTTCGAGGTCGTGTCGCAGTACGCGATCGGGGGGGACGGGGACAACAGCGTGGTTGTCAAGGAGATCGGCTTTCCGACGGACGGCCAGATGGGGCTCGGCGCGGCCGTCAACGTGTGGATCGAGGCCGACCTCACAAAGTACGTGGCCCATCGTCCAGGCGTCCTCTTCTGGATGACGCAGCCTGGTAACAACTACTGGGTCGGAAGCGGAACCTGGATCAGCGTGAGACCCTGGACCGAATGGGTTCTGCTCTTCATGTACGACCCCAGCCAGGGCGAGCCGGATCTCAGCGAAGCCGCTGTCACCGAGCGCGCCCGTGCCACCATCGGCGACGCGTCGATTTCCGTGAAGATCAAAGCGGTCTCCAAGTGGACCATCAATCAGGTGGTCGCGAAGAACATGAACAAGGGGCGGGTGCTGATCGCAGGCAATGCTGCTCACCGCCACCCGCCCGCGAATGGCCTTGGCACCAACACTTGTGTCCAGGACTCCTTCAATCTGTCGTGGAAGCTGGCGATGGTGCTCAAGGGGCGGGCCGGAGTAACACTGCTCGACACCTACACGCAGGAGCGCCAACCGGTGGGCGAGCAGGTCGTCAACCGGGCGATGCAATCCGTGCGGGACATGCTCCCGATTTCCGATGCGTTGGGCTTCGCGCCTGGTCAGGACGAGCGGGCTGGATGGGCCAACGTCGAAGAACTGTTCAGCGATTCCACACGTGGCCGCGAACGGCGCGAGGCGCTGCACAGCGCGGTGCGGCTGCAGAACTATCAGTTCAACTGCCACGGCGTAGAACTCGGACAGGTCTACGCTTCCCAGGCGGTGGTGGCCGATGGCAGTGAGCGTCCTGCACCGACGCGGGATCCGGAGCTGTACCACCATCCCACGACGTTTCCAGGCGCTTCCTTGCCGCATGCCTGGCTGCAGCGTGGACAGGAGCGGGTATCGACTCTTGATCTCGTCGGGCGAGGGCGTTTCACGCTGCTGATCGGGATCGGCGGCGGAGCGTGGCGTGAGGTCGCTCACAAGGTCGCGCTTCGGATCGGCGTCGATCTGGACGTCGTGTCAATTGGTGGGCCGAGCTGCGATGCGCAGGATGTGTACGGTCGTTGGCACACGCTGTCTGGCATCACGGAGGCCGGCTGCCTGCTCGTGCGACCCGACCGGCACGTGGCGTGGCGAGTTCAGGACCTCGGAGAACAAACCGAGTTCGCATCGAGGCTCGAGCAGGTGCTGCGCCAGGTGTTGGCCCTCAATGCTTGATCGAACGGACTCTGAGGAGAGAACCATGGCCTGGAATCGTCCTGGTGAAACCCGGTACGGAGTGCACTCGATCGACCACTTCGCGCTTGAAGTTCCATCCCTTTCGAAGGCTTACGACTTCTTCGTCAACTTCGGTCTGGATGTGGCCCGCTGTGACAGCGTGCTCGAGTTGCGGGCCTTCGGCAGCCCACATGTCTGGGCGAAGATCTTCGAGGGGCCGTCGAAGCGCTTGGCTTATCTCAGCCTCGGCAGCTGGAACGACGAGTACGAGCCGCTGGTCGAACAGGTGCTCGCCCACGGTGCGTGTCTGGCGGATGGCGCACCGTACACCGATGGGAACGGACTGTGGTTCACGGATCCGGACGGGAATCTGCTCCAGCTCCGGCCGGGTCCGAAGGTCACGCCCAGCGGACTGCGCACTCAGACACATGCCTTGCCTCGCGCCGGCCAGCGCGGGGTGACAGGCCGGGCGCTGGCGGCGCGTACGCAACCGACCCGGCTCTCGCACGTGCTGATGTTCACCCCTGACATCAACCGTGCGATCAACTTCTACGGGCTCGCTCTCGGACTGCGCTTGTCAGACCGTTCGCGCGATGCGGTCGCCTTCATGCACGGTCGCCACGGCTCGGACCACCACCTGGTGGCGTTCGCTTCGAGCAGCGCGCGAGGTTGGCATCACAGTTCCTGGGACGTCGACGGCATCGACGCAGTCGGCAAGGGTGGCGAGCAGATGCGCAGGGCGGGCTACACAGAAGGGTGGGGCACTGGGCGGCACGTCCTGGGGTCGAACTATTTCCATTACGTGCGGGACCCATGGGGGTCTTTCGCAGAGTACTCCGCCGACATCGACTTCATTGCAACTGGCATGTCGTGGCCGACGGGAGATCATCCTCCAGAAGACTCGTTGTACTTGTGGGGACCTGATGTGCCAGCCTACTTCTTCCACAACAGCGAAACCTAGTACATCAACACGTAATCAGCGGAACGTAATGCCGCCCAAGCTTCCGATCCGCGTCCTGTCGAGTGAACGTCCACTCGACGGTCACGCGCACTGCGCTAGCCACCGACCTGCGGCCTACACCTGCCGCTCATGTCGAACGCCAGCTTCCCAGCGAGAGAGTCCAGCTCTCGTCATCCGACGCCCCCGGGCCGCGACCGCGCCGGTAACATCCCCGGCTTTGCCGCCGGGAGCCTGGCTTGGACAGTGTGACGTGGGTCTTGCTGCTGAAGGCGGCCGTGATGGGCCTGGTCGAGGGCATCACGGAGTTCCTGCCGATCTCCAGCACCGGCCACCTGATCCTCGCCGGCTCGCTGCTCGACTTCAGTGGCGCGCATGCCAAGGTGTTCGAGATCGCGATCCAGACCGGCGCGATGTTCGCGGTGGTCTGGGAGTACCGCGAGCGGCTCGGCCGCACCGTCGCCGGCCTGGGCCACGACCCGGTGGCGCGGCGCTTCGCGGCCAACGTGGGGATCGCCTTCGTGCCGGCGGTGGTGTTCGGGCTGCTGCTCGGCGGCTGGATCAAGGCGAACCTGTTCCGCCCGGTGCCGGTGGCGCTGGCGCTGGTGGTCGGCGGCTTCGCGATCCTGTGGGTCGAGCGGCGCCACCGGCGGCTCTATGGCGAGCGCGACCTCGAGGGCGGCCGCGTCGCGCGCGTCGAGACGGTCGATGACATGAGCGCGCTCGACGCGCTGAAGGTCGGGCTGCTGCAATGCCTGGCGCTGTTCCCCGGCACCAGCCGCTCGGGCGCGACCATCATCGGCGCGCTGCTGCTGGGCTTCTCGCGCAAGGCCTCGACCGAGTTCAGCTTCTACCTCGGCATCCCGACGCTGATGGGCGCCGGGGCCTGGTCGGTGTGGCAGCAACGCGAGCTGCTGCGCTGGGACGACGCACCGATGTTCGCAGTCGGCACCGTGGTGGCGTTCGCCAGTGCGCTGGTCTGCATCCGCTGGCTGATCCGCTACGTGTCCACGCACGACTTCGTGCCGTTCGCGTGGTACCGCATCGCCTTCGGCGGCATCGTGCTGCTGACCGCCTGGACCGGCCTCGCCGACTGGCAGGCCTGAGCCCGCCGCGCGTCAGCCGATCAGCCAGCCCGCGACGCGCTGCCACGTCGGCGTGCCCGACAGCGCCAGCCGCAGCGGCCACGACACGACGATCAGCAGCCCGCCGGCCAGCAGCGCCGGGTGCAGGCGGCGCTGGCGCCAGGTGTCGACCGCGACGCAGACCACGACCCCGAGGACGGTCAGGCTGATGGCGGTGACGATGATGTCGCCCGGCAGCAGCGGCAGCAGCGGCAGCCGCGCGATCGCCGCGGTGAGCATGCCGACGCCGCCGAGCAGCATCAGGCGCTTGTGCGCCGCCGGCCGACGGCGCAGCGCGAGGCCCGTGCCGACCAGCAGCGTGAACACCAGCATGTCGGTGAGCGGCACGATCAGGAAGGCCAGCGGCGGCGGTCCCGGCGTGTGGCCGAGCCGCGCGGCCGTGATCGCGGTGGCGACGCCGACCAAGACCACCGCCAGCGCGAGCAGCGCGCCGGCCACGCCCAGCTTGCGGTGCAGGTCGGTGCGGTGGGTGGCGACGAGCCGCACCTGCACGATCAGCAGCGCGAACCAGAGCGTCATCACCACGCCGTGCACGTGCACCAGGCCGGACAGCGCCGGCGTACCGAAGATTGGCTTCAGGTAGTAGGTTCGTGCGAAGCCCGCGAACACGACGAGGGCGACGACGACGGCCGCGATGCCGAAGAAGCGCCGGTCGGCAGCGGCGGCGGATGGGCTCATGCGGATATCCCTCCCGCGAGCCCCCGGCGCCGACGCCGCGCGACCCGCCGGACGATGCTACCGCTCGCGTCGCGTGAACACGAGGTCCCAGACGCCGTGGCCGAGCTTGAGCCCGCGCTGCTCGAACTTGGTCAGCGGGCGGTAGTCGGGGCGCGGCGCGTAGCCGGCGGCGGTGTTGGCCAGCGCCGGCTCGGCCGCCAGCACCTCCAGCATCTGCTCGGCATAGGGCTGCCAGTCGGTCGCGAAGTGCAGTGTCGCGCCGGGCGCGAGCCGCGTCACCAGCTTGGCGACGAAGGCCGGCTGCACCAGCCGGCGCTTGTGGTGCTTCTTCTTGTGCCAGGGGTCGGGGAAGAACAGGTGGATGCCGGCCAGCGAGCCGGGCGCGACCATGTGCTCGAGCACCTCGACCGCGTCGTACTGGACGAGGCGCAGGTTGCTCAGCGACTGCTCGCCGATGCGCTTGAGCAGCGCGCCGACGCCGGGGGCATGGACCTCGCAGCCGATGAAATCGGTGTCGGGCCGCGCCGCGGCGATGCGCGCGGTGGCGTCGCCCATGCCGAAGCCGATCTCGAGCACGCGCGGCGCGCGGCGGCCGAACACGGCGTCCCAGTCGGCGACCGCCGGCTGGTAGGGCAGCAGGAAGCGCGGGCCGAGTTCGGCCAGCGCCCGCGCCTGGCCCGGGCCCATGCGGCCGGCGCGCAGCACGAAGCTGCGGATCGGGCGGTGCGGCGGGGTCGGGGTGTCGTCGTTCATCGCTTGGTGGGCACGCGGGGAAAGAGGAGGTGCTCGCAGCCGGGCACCAGGCAGTCGCGGCAGCGCAGCCGCAGCGGCCGGTCGTCGTCGGCCAGCGGGGCCCGCGCCAGGCCCAGCGGAGCCGCGACGGCGGCCAGCGCCGCGGCGATGCGCGCGTCGCCCTCGCCGTAGACCACGCCATAGGCGAGACCGGCGCCCTGCAGCGCGCCGCGCAGCAGCGCATCGACCGGCTCGCGCGCATGCGCGCCGTCGCGCTGCAGGCCGTCGGGCCGCCAGGGCAGGTCGAGGCCGGTGACCAGCGACGCGCGGCACAGCCGCTGGCGCTCGAGCGCCGGCGCGTAGAGCGAGGCGTCGCCGAACACGTAGTCGCTGTAGACCGCGGTCATCAGCGGCGTGGTGTCGGCCAGCACCACGCTGCCGTCGGCCGCGGCGGCGACGATGCGGCGCCATTGCTCGTCGGCGATGCCGGCCTGCTCGTCGGTGCGCGGCGTGCGGCCCGCGCGGTCGCAGAACTCGCGCAGGTACTCCGGCACGGCGGTCGCGCGCAGCCCGCGCTGCGCCAAAGCGTCGGCCAGCGCCGCGGCGAGGTCCGACTTGCCGGTGCTCTCCGCCCCCAGCAGCGCGATGACCGGACCGCTCATGCCGGCCCCGCGAGCCGCCGCGCCCAGGCGCGCCAGCCGACCAGCGCCAGCAGCGCGAACAGCGCGTACAGCCCGACCGTCAGCCACAGGCCCTTGTAGGCGAACAGCCCGACCGCGACCACGTTGACGATCACCCAGGCCGGCCAGTTCTCGATGCACTTGCGGCCCAGCAGCACGGTGGCGACGATGCTCCCGGCGGTCGGGAAGGCGTCCCACCAGGGCACGTCGGTGTCGGTGCCGTGGCGCAGCAGCAGGCCGATCGCCGGCCACAGCAGCGCCAGCGCGGCCGCCGCCGCCGCCAGGCCGCGTGGCGACAGCCGGTGCACCGTCAGCGTCGCGCCGTCGGCCTGGTGGCCGTAGAGCCACTGCCACCAGCCCCACAGGGCGACCGCGATGAACAGCAGTTGCAGCGTCGCGTCGCCGTACAGCCGCGCCTCCCAGAACACCAGCAGGTAGAGCGCCGAACTGGCGATCGCCAGCGGCCAGGCCAGCGGGTTCACGCGCAGGTTGCACAGCACCATCCACACGCCCAGCAGCGCGCCGCCGAGCTCGGCCCGGCTCGCGACGAGCGGGCCGAGGGTCAGCGCGGGGGCGTTCAGCAGACCAGCGAGCGTGGCAAGCATGCGGGGAGAGACCCGCCGTGCGAGCGGGTGCGGGGGCAGGGGGTCAGCGCCGCGGCGCGATCTGCACGAAGATCTCGTCGGGCTTGACCATGCCGAGTTCGAGCCGGGCGCGCTCCTCGACCATCTCCAGGCCTTCCTTCAGGTCGCGCACCTCGGCGGCGAGCCGCTCGTTGCGCTGGCGGGCGGCGTCGTTCTTCGCCTGCTGGTCCTCGAGCAGGCGGCCGAGCTCGACGACGCGCCCCATGCCGTTGCCGCCGAACCAGAGCTGCGCCTGCACCAGCAGCAGGGCCGCGACCAGTCCGAGCGTGACGAGGCGCATCGTGCCCGCGCGCGCGACTCAGCGCAGGTTGTAGAACGCCTTGCGACCCGGGTACTGCGCGACGTCGCCGAGGTCCTCCTCGATGCGCAGCAGCTGGTTGTACTTGGCGATGCGGTCGCTGCGGCTGAGTGAGCCGGTCTTGATCTGGCCGGCGTTGGTGCCCACCGCGATGTCGGCGATGGTCGAGTCCTCGGTCTCGCCCGAGCGGTGGCTGATGACGGCGGTGTAGCCGGCGCGCTTGGCCATCTCGATCGCGGCGAAGGTCTCGCTGAGCGTGCCGATCTGGTTGATCTTGATCAGGATCGAGTTGGCGATGCCCTTGTCGATGCCTTCCTGCAGGATGCGGGTGTTGGTGACGAACAGGTCGTCGCCGACCAGCTGCACCTTCTTGCCCAGCGCCTCGGTCAGGTGGGCCCAGCCGGCCCAGTCGCCCTCGGCCATGCCGTCCTCGATGCTGATGATCGGGTACTTGTCGGTCCAGCTGGCCAGCATGTCGGTCCAGGCGGCGGCGCTGAGCTTGAGGCCGCCTTCGCCGTCCAGCACGTACTGGCCGTCCTTGTAGAACTCGCTCGCCGCGCAGTCGAGCGCCAGCGCGATCTGCGTGCCGGGGGTGTAGCCGGCCTTGTCGATCGCCTCGATGATCAGGCGGATCGCGGCCTCGTGGTTCTCGACGCTGGGCGCGAAGCCGCCCTCGTCGCCGACCGCGGTGCTGATGTGCTTGTCGTGCAGGATCTTCTTCAGCGCATGGAAGGTCTCGGCACCCCAGCGCAGCGCCTCGCGGAAGCTGGTCGCGCCGACCGGCACGATCATCAGCTCCTGCAGGTCCAGGCTGTTGTTGGCGTGGGCGCCGCCGTTGACGACGTTCATCATCGGCACCGGCAGCTGCATGCCGCCCATGCCGCCGAAGTAGCGGTACAGCGGCAGGCCCGATTCCTCGGCCGCGGCGCGCGCGACCGCCATGCTGACCGCCAGCGTCGCGTTGGCGCCCAGGCGGGCCTTGTTGTCGGTGCCGTCGAGGTCGATCAGGGTCTTGTCGAGGAAGGCCTGCTCGGAGGCGTCGAGGCCCAGCACGGCCTCGCTGATCTCGGTGTTGACGTGCTCGACCGCCTTGAGCACGCC
This sequence comes from Methylibium sp., assembly GCA_035476815.1. Taxonomy (GTDB): domain Bacteria; phylum Pseudomonadota; class Gammaproteobacteria; order Burkholderiales; family Burkholderiaceae_C; genus Methylibium. The sequence continues at coordinate 16,489 of DATILD010000094.1, read as the reverse complement.
CTTGCCGAGGTAGCGGTGCTTGTCGCCGTCGCGCAGCTCGATCGCCTCGCGCGAGCCGGTCGAGGCGCCGCTGGGCACGGCGGCGCGGCCCATGGTGCCGCTTTCCAGCAGCACGTCGCATTCGACGGTGGGGTTGCCGCGGCTGTCGAGGATTTCTCTTCCGACGATGTCGACGATGGCACTCATGGTTCTACCTTTCGAGAGCGGTTCTTATGGGATCGATGCCGCGGATTGGAACGCGAGCGCGGCAGGACTATCGGCAAGGGGCAGCAGATGAGGGTCGCGCGTCAGCAACTGAAGTCGTTTTCCAGCAGCGGCTGCGCCTTGACCACGCGATCGATGCTGACGAGCTGCTCGAGCAGCGCCAACATGTGCTTCAGCGGCACGGCGTTCGGGCCGTCGGACAGCGCGTTGGCCGGGTCCGGGTGGGTCTCCATGAACAGCCCCGCGACGCCGACGCCGACCGCCGCGCGCGACAGCACCGGCACGAACTCGCGCTGGCCGCCGCTGGACGTGCCCTGGCCACCCGGCAGCTGCACGCTGTGGGTCGCGTCGAACACCACGGGCGCGCCGGTCTCGCGCATGATCGCGAGGCTGCGCATGTCGGAGACGAGGTTGTTGTAGCCGAAGCTCGCGCCGCGCTCGCAGGCCATGAAGACGTCGTCGGGCAGGCCCTTCTCGCGGGCCGCGTCGCGCGCCTTCCGGATCACGTTCTTCATGTCGCCGGGGGCGAGGAACTGGCCCTTCTTGATGTTGACCGGCTTGCCGCTCTGCGCCACGGCGCGGATGAAGTCGGTCTGGCGACACAGGAAGGCGGGGGTCTGCAGCACGTCGACGACCTGTGCGACGGTGGCGATCTCGGCCTCGGAGTGCACGTCGGTCAGCACCGGCACGTTCAGTTCCTTCCTGACCTTGGCGAGGATCTCCAGGCCCTTGTCCATGCCCGGGCCGCGGAAGGAGGTGCCGCTGGAGCGGTTGGCCTTGTCGTAGCTGGACTTGAAGATGAAGGGGATGCCGAGCGCCGAGGTGATCTCCTTGAGCCGGCCGGCCACGTCCATCTGCAGCTGCTCGCTCTCGACCACGCAGGGGCCGGAGATCAGGAAGAAGGGTCGGTCGAGGCCGACGTCGAAACCACAGAGCTTCATGCCACCGCCTTGATCGCGTTTTCCTTGCCCGCCGCCTGCTGCGCCAGCGCCGCCTTCACGTAGCTGATGAACAGCGGGTGCCCGGCCCAGGGCGTGGACTTGAACTCGGGGTGGAACTGCACGCCCACGTACCAGGGGTGCACGCTCTGCGGCAGCTCGACCATCTCGGTCAGCTTCTCGCGCTGCGTGATCGCGCTGACCACCAGGCCGGCCTGCTGCAGGCGCTCGAGGTAGTGCACGTTGGCCTCGTAGCGGTGGCGGTGGCGCTCGGTGACCACCGGGCCGTAGATCTGGTGCGCCAGCGTGCCGGGCTTGACGTCCGAGCTCTGCGCGCCCAGGCGCATCGTGCCGCCGAGGTCGGATTGCGCGTCGCGCTTCTGGATCGACCCGTCGGCGTCCTGCCATTCATCGATCAGCGCGATCACCGGATGCGGCGTCTGCGGCTCGAACTCGGTGCTGTTGGCGCCCTCGAGCCCGGCCTTGTGGCGCGCGTACTCGATGGTCGCGACCTGCATGCCCAGGCAGATGCCGAGGTAGGGAATCTTGCGCTCACGGGCGTAGCGTGCCGCGCAGACCTTGCCCTCGATGCCGCGCTTGCCGAAGCCGCCCGGGACCAGGATGGCGTCGAAGGCGGCGAGCTGGTTCACGCTGTCGGGCGTGATGGTCTCGGAATCGACATACTCGATGCCGACCTTTGCGTGGTTGTGGATGCCGGCGTGGCGCAGCGCCTCGTTGAGCGACTTGTAGGAGTCCGACAGGTCAGTGTACTTGCCGACCATCGCGATGCGGACCTCGCGCTGCGGGTGCTCGACCTCGTTGACCAGCTCGTCCCAACGCGCCAGATTGGCCGGCTTGGTTCCCAGGCGCAGCTTGTCGCACACCAGGCCGTCGAGGCCCTGCTCGTGCAGCATGCGCGGCACCTTGTAGATGGTGTCGACGTCCCACATCGAGATCACGCCCCACTCGGGCACGTTGGTGAACAGCGAGATCTTCTCGCGCTCCTCTTCCGGCACCCGGCGGTCGGCGCGGCACAGCAGCGCGTCAGGCTGGATGCCGATCTCGCGCAGCTTCTGCACCGTGTGCTGGGTCGGCTTGGTCTTGAGCTCGCCGGCGGCGGCGATCCAGGGCACGTAGGTCAGGTGGACGAAGGCGGTCTGGTTGGGGCCGAGCTTCAGGCTCATCTGGCGCGCCGCCTCCAGGAAGGGCAGCGACTCGATGTCGCCGACGGTGCCGCCGACCTCGACGATCGCCACGTCCACGTCGCCGGCGGCGCCGCGCTTGACGAACTCCTGGATCTCGTTAGTGACATGCGGGATCACCTGCACCGTCTTGCCCAGGTAGTCGCCGCGGCGTTCCTTCTCCAGCACCGACTTGTAGATCTGGCCGGTGGTGAAGTTGTTGGCCTTCTTCATCCGCGTGGTGATGAAGCGCTCGTAGTGGCCGAGGTCGAGGTCGGTCTCGGCGCCGTCGTCGGTGACGAACACCTCGCCGTGCTGGAACGGCGACATCGTCCCCGGATCGACGTTCAGGTAGGGGTCGAGCTTGATCAGGGTGACCTTGAGGCCGCGCGACTCCAGAATGGCCGCGAGCGAGGCCGAAGCGATGCCCTTGCCGAGCGAGGACACCACACCGCCGGTGACGAAGACGAACTTGGTCATGTCGAGCGGCACGGCCCGTGGGGCCAAAGTGCCGTGGTGGTAAAGCGAGAGTATATCGGCCGGGCCGAACCCGCCCTCCCGGCGGGGGCCGACCGGCTCATACGCGGTTGCCTTCAACCATACAAGACCGACCGTTGGCCGCGGTGCTTCTCGGACCGTTGGTGGAGCGGGGAGCCACACGCTTGGCCGGTTGGTGGCGAGATCAGGCCGGCGGGGCGCTCTGCTGCGCTCATGTCCCCCGCCGCCGGCCTGCGGCCGTCGTCTCCTCCTTTACTTCGCTCCGCAGAGCGCCCCACCGACCTGATCGACAACCGTCTTCGGTATTCGGCCGTCGCACGCCCACCCGATGTCCTTGGCCGCCGCGCCTACGACCAAGGAGTGATTTCGACGCAGCCTCGTCGAACAGTCACTCCGACTCAATCGAACGCCAATCCGTATCAGACGATCTTCTCGTGCTCGTTGCCGATCTTGCGCATCGGCTCGCAGCGCTTGCTGCCCACCACCAGCGGGTGTTCGCCCTGGCCGGCCGTCCACTGCGGCGTCTCCAGGCCCTCGAACACCTCGCGCAGCTTCTGGCCCCAGCTGCCATGCAGCATGCGGAAGTAGGGGTTCTGGTCGTCGATGCAGACGATGCGGTCGCTCGCGAACTCGCCTTCCTTGTAGACCAGCAGGTCCAGCGGAAGGCCCACCGACAGGTTGGACTTCAGCGTCGAGTCCATCGACACCAGCACGCACTTGGCAGCGTCGTCGAGGTTGGTCGTCGGCGTGATCACGCGGTCGAGGATGGGCTTGCCGTACTTGCTCTCGCCGACCTGGAAGTAGGGCGTCTCGCGCGTGGCCTCGATGAAGTTGCCGGCCGAGTACACGAGGAAGAGCCGCATCGCCTCGCCGGCGATCTGGCCGCCGAAGATCATCGAGGCGTTGAAGTCGATGCCGGCGGCCTTCAGCGAGGCGCCGTCCTGCTCGTAGACGCGGCGCACCGCGCTGCCGAGCACGCGCACCGCGTCGAACATGCTGGTGGCGTTCCAGATCGTGATCGGCGGCCGGTCGCCGTTGTCGAGCTTCTCGACCTGCAGCAGCTCGCGCACCGACTGGCTGATCGACAGGTTGCCGGCCGACAGCAGCACCATGAAGCGGTCGCCCGGGCGCTCGTAGACGATCATCTTGCGGAAGGTGGAGATCGCGTCCAGCCCCGCGTTGGTGCGCGAGTCGGACAGGAACACCATGCCGGCATTGAGCCGCACGCCGACGCAGTAGGTCATGACGGTTTTCCTTGCAGGGATTTCAGGCGGTAGAGCGCGTCCAGCGCTTCCCGCGGTGTCAGGGTATCAGGGTCGATCTTCGCCAGCGCGGCATCGATCGCGCTCGGCTCCGTGGCCGGCGGCTCCGGCGGCGCGGCGAACAGGTCGATCTGCGACGACGCGGCCGCCTGCTGCGCCTCCAGCGCCTCGAGCGTGGCGCGCGCCTGGCGGATCAGGCCGCCCGGCATGCCGGCCAGGCGCGCGACCTGCACGCCATAGCTGCGGCTCGCCGGGCCGGGCTGGATTTCGTGCAGGAACACGATGTCGTCGCCGGTCTTGCCGTGGGATTCGGTCGCGCTGACATGCACGTTGAGCGCGCGCGGATGCTTCTCGGGGAAGGCGGTCAGCTCGAAGTAGTGGGTCGCGAACAGCGTGAAGGCGCGGTTCTTCTCGTGCAGCTGGCTCGCGATCGCGCCGGCCAGCGCCAGCCCGTCGAAGGTCGAGGTACCGCGGCCGATCTCGTCCATCAGCACCAGCGACTGCTCGGTGGCGGCATGGACGATGGCCGCGGCCTCGGTCATCTCGACCATGAAGGTCGATTGCGCGTTGGCCAGGTCGTCGGCCGCGCCGATGCGGGTGTGGATCGCGTCGATCGGCCCGAGCCGGCAGGCCTCGGCCGGCACGTACGAGCCCATCGCCGCCAGCAGCACCGTCAGCGCGACCTGGCGCATGAAGGTGGACTTGCCGCCCATGTTGGGGCCGGTGATCACCAGCATGCGGCGGGCGGCGTCGAGCCGGCAGTCGTTGGGGATGAAGGCGCCGCCGCCGGTTTCGGCCAGCCTAAGCTCGACCACCGGGTGGCGGCCGCGCTCGATCGCTATGCAGGGCTGGGGCACGAACTCGGGCCGACACCAGTTCAGCACCGCGGCGCGCTCGGCCAGCGCGGCCAGCGCGTCCAGCGCCGCGAGCGCACGCGCCAGGTCGCCGAGCGCCAGCAGACGCTCCTGCAGCGTGTCGAGCACGCCGTCGTAGAGCAGCTTCTCGCGCGCCAGCGAGCGCTCCTGCGCCGACAGCGCCTTGTCCTCGAAGGCCTTCAGCTCGGGCGTGATGTAGCGCTCGGCGTTCTTCAGCGTCTGGCGGCGCTGGTAGTCGGCCGGCACCTTGCCCGCCTGGCCCTGCGTGACCTCGATGTAGAAGCCGTGCACCTTGTTGAACTGCACGCGCAGGTTGGCGATGCCGGTGCGGGCGCGCTCGCGCGACTCCAGGTCGAGCAGGTAGGCGTCGCAGTTCTGCGCGATGCCGCGCAGCTCGTCGAGCTCGGCGTCGTAGCCCGTGGCGATCACGCCGCCGTCGCGCAGCAGCACCGCGGGTTCGTCGGCGATGGCGCGCTCCAGCAGCGCGGCGATGGCCGGCGGCGGCGTCAGGTGCTGCCGCAGGCCGTCGAGCAAGGCGCTTGCGGCCGGCACGGTGGCACGGATCGCCGGCAGCAGCGCCAGCGTCGCGCGCAGCCCGGCCAGCTCGCGCGGCCGCACCTGCCGCAGCGCGATGCGGGCGGTGATGCGCTCGACGTCGCTGACGCCGCGCAGCGCCTCGCGCAAGGCCTCGCCGCCGCGCTCGATCAGCGCGTCGATCGCGCCGTGCCGGGCGCTCGCGACCGCACGCTCCCTCGACGGATGCGTCAGCCAGTGGCGCAGCGCCCGCGAGCCCATGCCGGTGCGGCACACGTCGAGCAGCGACAGCAGCGTCGGCGCGTCCTCGCCCCGCAGCGTCTGTGTCAGCTCGAGGTTGCGGTGGGTGGCCGGCGGGAGTTCGAGCAGGTCGCTGGCGCGCTCGACCGACAGCGTGCCCACATGGGCGAGCGAGCGGCCCTGGGTGTGCTCGGCATAGCTGAGCAGCGCCGCCGCGGCGGCCTGCGCGACGCCGAGATCCTGGGCATTGAACCCGGCCAGCGAGGCGACGCGCAGCTGCTCGCACAGCTTGCGCTGACCGAGTGCGGTGTCGAACTGCCAGGCCGGCCGCTTGGTCAGCGCGGTGCGCGTGGCGGCGAGCGCGACGGGCAGATCGTCGCCATCGACCAGCACCTCGGCCGGCCCCAGCCGCGCCAGCCAGCCCGGCAACTCGCGCTCGCCGCACTCGGTCAGACCGAGCGTGCCGCTCGAAAGGCCCAGCCAGGCCAGCCCCCAGGTCGCGCGCTGGCGGTGCACGGCCAGCAGCAGCGTGTCGACCCGCTCGGCCATCAGCTCGGTGTCGGTCACCGTGCCGGGCGTGACGACGCGCACCACCTTGCGCTCGACCGGCCCCTTGGCGGTGGCCACGTCGCCCACCTGCTCGGCGATCGCGACCGACTCGCCCAGCCTGACCAGCTTGCCGAGGTAGCTCTCCAGCGCATGCACCGGCACGCCGGCCATCACCACCGGCTCGCCGGCGCTGGCGCCGCGCGCGGTCAGCGTGATGTCGAGCAGCCGGTGGGCCTTGCGGGCGTCGTCGTAGAACAGCTCGTAGAAGTCGCCCATCCGGTACAGCAGCAGCGTGTCCGGATGCTCGGCTTTGATGCGCAGGTACTGCGCCATCATCGGCGTGTGGGGGCCGAGGTCGGGGGGCGGCGGGCTCATCGCGCGAGCGCTGGAGTCAGAGGGGCGCGTCCTTGTCCTTGGCCGCGTCCGCCTTGCGGATGCGCACCGCGGCCTTCTTCTTCGGCGCGGGCGGTTCCACGGCGATGGCCGCGCTCTCGACGAAGGCGGCCGTCGCGTCCGGCGTGGCCGCCTTCGCGGCAGGCACGTCGACGTCCTTGATGACCTTGGTGTAGGGCGCCAGGATGTTGACCAGCTGGCCGTAGATTTTCGGGTTGCCGGCGACGATCTCGCGCTGGTAGAGGTAGTCCGACTCGCCGGTGAAGTTGCCGATCAGGCCGCCGGCCTCGGTCACCATCAGCGAGCCGGCGGCGATGTCCCAGGGGTTCAGGCCGGTCTCGAAGAAGCCGTCGTACCAGCCGGCCGCCACGTAGCACAGGTCCAGCGCCGCGGCGCCGGGGCGGCGCAGGCCGGCGCAGTGCTGCATGACCTCCTCGAACATCTTCAGGTAGCGCTTGAAGTTGTCGCCCTTGCGGAAGGGGAAGCCGGTGCCGATCAGCGACTCGAGCAGCCGGGTGCGCTTGCTGACGCGCAGGCGCCGGTCGTTCAGGTAGGCACCGCGGCCCTTGGACGCGTAGAACATGTCGTTGCGCGCCGGGTCGTAGACGACCGCCTGCTGCACCTGGCCGCGGTGCGCGAGCGCGATCGACACCGCGTAGACCGGGAAGCCGTGGATGAAGTTGGTGGTGCCGTCGAGCGGATCGATGATCCACAGGTACTCGCTGTCCTTGGCGCCGCGGCTGCGGCCCGACTCCTCGGCCAGGATGGCATGGCCGGGGTAGGCCTGCAGCAGCAGGTCGATGACGGCCTGCTCGGCGGCCTGGTCCACCTCGGTCACGAAGTCGTTGTGCGACTTGGCGGTGACCTGCACCCGCTCGATGTCCAGCGCGGCCCGGTTGATGATCTTGCCGGCGGCGCGGGCGGCCGTGATGGCGGTGTTGAGCATCGGGTGGAGCGACTGGGACATGGCAGGGGCCCGCGAAGGGCGGTACGGAGGTGGACGGCGGGGACAAAGAGCAGCGGCGCCGGGAAACCCGACGCCGATAATCGAATTTTAGCCGCCCGAGCGATGACGCCCCCCGACCCGACCCGCTTCATCCTCGTGAACACCAGCCACGCCGGCAACATCGGCGCGGCGGCGCGGGCGATCAAGGTGATGGGATTCGGGGCGCTGGTGCTGGTGGCGCCGCGCTTTCCGGACGTGCTCTCGCACGAGGACGCCGTCGCGATGGCCAGCGGCGCGGCCGACGTGCTGACGCGGGCCCGCGTCGTGGCCACGCTGGCCGAGGCGCTGGACGGCGTGGCCTATGCCTGCGCCACCGCGATGACGCCGCGCGACTTCGGCCCGCCCACCCATGCACCGCGCGAACTGCTGCCTTCGCTGGCACAGGGGCAGGCGCAGATCGGCTTCGTGTTCGGTTCCGAGCGTTACGGCCTGGCTAACGACGATGTCTACCGCTGCCATGCCTGCTTGAGCATCCCGACCCACCCCGACTATGGCTCGCTGAACCTCGCCCAGGCGGTGCAGCTGGTGGCCTACGAATGGCGGCAGGCGCTCGGCGGTTTCCCGGTCGTGCCGCGCACGCCGGACCCGGCGCTGGCCGACGGTGCGGCCGTGCAGGGCCTGCTCGAACACTGGCAGCGGGCGCTGGTTCACATCGGCCACCTTGACCCGGCAGCGCCGAAGAAGCTGATCCCGCGCGTCAACCAACTGCTCAACCGCGCCGCGCTGACGCAGGAGGAGGTGCATCTGCTGCGCGGTGTGGCCACGTCGATGCTGAAGCGGTAAGGGCAGGGCGATGGTGCGGCCGGCCGGGGGGCACCCGCCCCCAGCCTCTGGACACTCGGTGGTTCTCGTGGGGAACAGCCCATGCCACTTCAGGTCTGCGGGTGGGTCGGTGGCGGGGCGCCTGTGGTACCCCACCGAAGCCACGACGCCGACCCGCCCGCAGACCGCGCTCCGCCCCAGCAGCCCGATCCCCAAACCCCTGCCGCTGCCGTTGAACCCGCGGCCCGGCTCCGCCCGCCCATGAACCCCTGGCTACACTGAAACACCACCCACCCGGGAACCCCCATGTTCAGTCGCCTCCGCGAAGACATCGCCACCATCGTCGAACGCGACCCGGCCGCGCGCACGGGCTTCGAGGTGCTGACCTGTTATCCGGGGCTGCACGCGCTGGCGGTGCACCGGCTCGCGCATGGCTGCTGGACGCGCGGCTGGCGCTGGCTGGGGCGCTTCCTGTCGCACATCGGACGCTTCCTGACCGGCATCGAGATCCACCCCGGCGCCACGATCGGCCGGCGCGTCTTCATCGACCACGGCATGGGCGTCGTGATCGGCGAGACCGCCGAGATCGGCGACGACTGCACGATTTACCAGGGCGTCACGCTCGGCGGCACCTCGCTGTACAAGGGCGCGAAGCGCCACCCGACGCTGGGCCAGGGCGTGATCGTTGGCGCCACCGCACAGGTGCTGGGCGGCTTCACGGTCGGCGACGGGGCACGCATCGGTTCGGGCGCCGTGGTCACGAAGCCGGTGCCCGCCGGCGCGACCGCCGTCGGCAACCCGGCGCGCATCCTGCACGACGCGGTGGACCAGCAGCGCGAGGCCACCGCCGCGAAGATGGGCTTCTCGGCGTACGGCGTGACCCAGGGCGACGACCCGGTCGCGCAGGCGATGAAGGGGCTGATCGACCACGCCTCGGGCCACGAGCACCAGATCGCGATGCTGTGGGCGGCGGTCGAGACGCTGTCGCAGCGCTCGGCGGCGGGCGACTGCGTGCCCAGCGACGCGCAGAAGGCCGAGGCCTTCGATGCGGCGGGGTTGAGCGAGCTGGTCAAGCCCTCCTGAGCGTCGGCTTCAGCCGCGCGGCGGGCGGATCGCGCTCTTGGGCCGGAAGGCCTTGCAGACGGCCTCGTTCGTCTCGAGGTAGGGCCCGCCGATCAGGTCGACGCAGTAGGGCACGGCCGCAAAGATGCCATGCGCCGGCGGGCTGGCGTCCGGCAGGCCCTGCAGCGTCTCGGCGATAGCCTTCGGCTGGCCCGGCAAGTTGATGATCAGCGCCTTGCCGCGGATCACCGCCGCCTGGCGCGACAGGATCGCGGTCGGCACGAAGCGCAGCGAGATCTGCCGCATCTGCTCGCCGAAGCCGGGCATCTCCTTGTGCGCGACGGCCAGTGTGGCCTCGGGCGTCACGTCGCGCGGCGCCGGGCCGGTGCCGCCGGTGGTCAGCACCAGGTCGCAGCGCTCCACGTCCACCAGCTCGACCAGCGCCGCGCTGATGCCGGCCTGCTCGTCGGGGATCAGCCGCGTGGCCCAAGTGATCGGGTTCTTCAGCGCTCGGCCCAGCCAGTCCTGCAGCGCCGGGATGCCCTGGTCGGTGTAGACGCCGGCCGAGGCGCGGTCGCTGACCGACACCAGGCCGATCTTCACGGCGTCGAAGGCAGCGTCACTCATCGTCGGCCTCCTCGTTCAGCGCCGCGCGCACGAACTGGAACAGCTCGCGGTAGGCGCGGCCGTGGCGCGGTGCGGCGCCGGGCGCCTCGGGCGTCGCGTCCTTGCGGGCGCTGCGGATCAGACTGCGCAGCTGTTGCAGGTCGCTGGCCGGTTGCGCGCGCGACCAGCGCGTCAGCGCCTCGTCCCCGGCCATCAGCTCGGCGCGCCAGCGCTCGGCCTCGTGCAGCGCCAGCGCGTCCTTCGCATGGCCGAGCTGGAAGGCGGCGACCGCCTCGCGGATCGGCTCGGCATCGGCCTTGCGCATCAGCTTGCCCAGGTACTGGATCTGCCGGCGCTTGCCCTCGAAGGTCTTGGTGCGCTGGGCGGTGCGCACCGCCTCGCGCAGCGATTCGGGCAGGCCGATCGCGTCGATGCGCGCATCGGGCAGCGTCATCAGCGCCTCGCCGAGCGCCTGCAGCTCGTGCATCGCCTTCTTCTGGGCGGTCTTGCTGGGGCGGTCGAAGGCAGGGCCGTCGGGGGTGTCGGGGTTCAAGGCGGGCAAGGGGAGAGGGTCCGCTGGCTATCATAGTTGCGCGCCACCTCCCGGCCGCTCCCTGCACCGAACCATGCCTTCCTCCTCCGACGGTTTCGCCCACAGCCGCGCGCGCTTCGATCAACTGATCGACGACACGCTGGCCTATGCCCGGCAGATCGGCGCCAGCGACGCGGCGGCCGAGGTCAGCGAGGGCAGCGGCCTGTCGATCTCGGTGCGCAAGGGCGAGATCGAGACGGTCGAGCGCAACCGTGACAAGTCGCTCGGCGTCACCGTCTACCTCGGCCAGCGGCGCGGCAACGCCAGCACCTCGGACTTCTCGCGCGCCGCGCTCGAGCAGACGGTGCGCGCCGCCTACGACATCGCTCGCTTCACCGCCGAGGACCCGGCGGCCGGCCTGCCCGACGCGGCCGACCTCGCGACGCCCGCCGAGGCCGCGCGCGACCTCGACCTCCACCACCCCTGGGCGATCGACGCCGACGCCGCGGTGCAGCTCGCGCTGCGCTGCGAGGCCGCGGCCTTCGCGACCGACCGCCGCATCACCAATTCCGACGGCTGCGGCGTCTCGGCCCAGCAGTCGCACTTCGTCGCCGGCAACACGCGGGGCTTCCGCGGTGGCTATGCGAGCTCGCGGCATTCGCTGTCGATCGCGCCGATCGCCTCGCTGCGCCGCGACATGCAGCGCGACGCCTGGTACACGTCGATGCGCGACCCGGCCGAGCTCGCCGCCCCCGAGGCGGTGGGCCGCTACGCCGCCGAGCGCTCGCTGGCGCGGCTCAAGGCCCGCAAGATCGCCACCTGCGAGGTGCCGGTGCTGTTCGAGTCGACGATCGCGGTCGGCCTGCTCGGCGCCTATGTGCAGGCGACCAGCGGCGGTGCGCTGTACCGCAAGTCGACCTTCCTGGCCGACAGCCTGGGCACGGCGGTGTTCCCCGATCACATCGACATCGCCGAGGACCCGCATGTGCGCAAGGGCAAGGGCAGCGCGCCCTTCGACGACGAGGGCGTGCGCACCACCGCGCGCAGCGTCGTGAAGGGCGGGGTGGTGCAGGGCTACTTCCTGTCCACCTACTCGGCGCGCAAGCTCGGCCTGCGCACCACCGGCCACGCGGGCGGCTCGCAGAACCTGGCGCTGACCAGCCGGCGCACCGCGAAGGGCGACGATCTTGAGGCGATGCTGAGGAAGCTCGGCCGCGGCTTCTTCGTCACCGAACTGATGGGCCAGGGCGTCAACTACGTGACCGGCGACTACTCGCGCGGCGCGGCCGGCTACTGGGTCGAGGGCGGGCGCATCGTGCACCCGGTGCACGAGGTCACGATCGCCGGCGGCCTGCGCGAGATGCTGCGCGGCATCGTCGCGGTCGGCGCCGACGCCTACACGCTGGGCGCCAAGACCATCGGCTCGGTGCTGGTCGAGCGGATGAAGATCGCCGGCCTTTGAGCGTGACGAGGCCCCGGCCGAAGGGGTAAACCCGTGACGGGCGCGCGAAACGCGCTGCCTAGAATCTTTTCGACCGGGGCGTGCGACCCCGCGAGACAACGCTCAGGTTCGAGGAGTCTGTTCACCATGGAACGCCGTTCCTTCATGCGCTCGACCGGCCTCGCCGGCGTGCTGGCCGCCGGGGCGGCGCCGGCGCTGGTGCATGCCCAGGCCAACATCCGCTGGCGGCTGGCGTCGAGCTTCCCGAAGTCGGTCGACACCATCTTCGGCTCGGCCGAGACCTTCGCGCGCCGCGTCGGCGACATGTCGGGCGGCAGGTTCCAGATCTCGGTGCATGCCGGCGGCGAACTGATGCCGGCCTTCGGCGTGGTCGACGGGGTCCAGAACGGCACCGTCGAAATGGCGCACACCGCGCCCTACTATTTCTACGGCAAGGACGAGACCTTCGCGATCGGCTGCGCCATCCCCTTCGGCCTGAACTCGCGCCAGATGTCGGCCTGGATGTACGAGGGCAACGGCCTGAAGCTGATGCGCGAGTTCTACGCGCAGTACAACATCCTCAACCTGCCCGGCGGCAACACCGGCGCGCAGATGGGCGGCTGGTACCGGCGTGAGATCAAGACCCTGGCCGACATGAAGGGCCTGAAGATGCGCATCGCCGGCTTCGCCGGCCGCGTGATGGAGCGCATGGGCGTGGTGCCGCAGAACATCCCCGGCGGCGAGATCTACCAGGCGCTCGAGAAGGGCACGATCGACGCGGCCGAGTGGGTCGGCCCCTACGACGACCTGAAGCTCGGCTTCCACAAGGTCGCGCCCTTCTACCACTACCCCGGCTGGTGGGAGGGCGGGCCGCAGCTCGACTTCTTCATCAACACCAAGGCCTGGGCCGGCCTGACCTCGGACTACAAGGCCATGCTCGAGGCCGCCGCCGCCTACGCGCACATCGACATGCAGGCCCGCTACGACGCGCGCAACCCGGCGGCGCTCAAGCAGCTGGTCGCGCAGAAGGCCAGACTGGTGCCGATGCCCAAGGCGGTGATGGACGCCGCGTTCAAGATCTCGATGGAGATCTACGCCGACCTCAGCGCCAAGAACCCGAACTGGAAGAAGGTCTACGCCGACTACGCAGACTTCCGGCGCGACCAGAACCTGTGGTTCCGCTTCACCGAGGCGCGTTTCGACAGCTACATGCAGTCGCTCAAGCTCTGATTTCAAGCAGCGCAACGCCACGCTGACCCGGCGCTTGTTCACCGAGATGAAGCAGATCGGCGCGGGCAGATTCCGGTATTGATCGAGATACACCGCAACCTGGGCCTTGGGGCGGGCGACCGAGGCGCCCGGCTCACTGGGTCACCCCGGGCGGCCCCTCGGCGTCAATGTGCCATCCGGTTGCGCCACCAGCTGTTGTAGTCCTTGTCGGTCATCAGCGTCCACAGCGCGAGCGCTGCGACCACGACGCCGGCGATCACCGCCCCGAGCCTCGCCTCGCGCAGCGAGGCGAATCCGAGCACCCAGGGCGAGGCGATCAGCCACAGTCCGAGCGCGAACTCGGTCCACTCTTCCCAGGCGTGCGGAACGAGGATCGCCCCGAGCGCCACGGCGATCAGCGCCAGACCAATGACAACCGCGTTAGCCATCGCCGCCGTTTCGCTCTGGAAACCGAGGGTCCAAGGCGACAGGATCAGACAGGCCCCGACGAGGGCGTTGACCGGATCTTGCCAATGCTTCATTTGCTTCATGGTTTTGACCTCCTGCGGTTGGAGAGAACGCCAACTGCAGCAGCTTGGACCGGCCGCTTGCCGCCTTGTTCCACGGCGGTCGAGGGAGGTGGCGGAACCCGACCGGTCGCTACGCGGCTATTCCGCCGGCGACCCCGGTGTCCTGTCCAACCACCGGAGCAAGGGCTTCAGCAGGTCGAGCGGCAGCGGGAACACGATGGTCGAATTCTTGTCGGCGGCGATCACCGTCAGGGTTTCGAGATAGCGCAGCTGCAGGGCCTGCGGCTGGCGCCCGAGGATCTCGGCCGCCTCGGCCAGCTTCACCGAGGCCTGCAATTCGCCTTCCGCGTGGATCACCTTGGCGCGCCGCTCGCGCTCGGCCTCGGCCTGGCGGGCGATGGCCCGCACCATGCTGTCGTTCAGATCGACATGCTTGATCTCGACGTTGGTCACCTTGATGCCCCAGGCGTCGGTCAAGGCCGCGAGGATCTTCTGGATGTCGAGGTTCAGGCGCTCGCGCTCGGCCAGCAGGTCGTCGAGCTCGTGCTTGCCGAGCACGGCGCGCAGCGTGGTCTGGGCGAGCTGGCTGGTGGCGGCGAGGTAGTTGTCCACCTGGATGATCGCCTTCTCGGCGTCGACGACGCGGAAGTAGAGGACGGCGTTGACCTTCACCGAGACGTTGTCGCGCGTGATCACGTCCTGAGCCGGGATGTCCAGCACCATCACCCGCAGGCCCACCTTCACCATCTGCTGCACGCCGGGAATGAGGATCACCAGGCCCGGACCCTTGACCTTCCAGAAGCGGCCGAGCTGGAACACGACGCCCCGCTCGTACTCGCGCAGGATGCGCAGCGATGCCGCCAGCAGCAGAGCCAGCAGCGCCAAGGCCCCGGCCAGTCCGACACCGAGATCGAACAACATGGTCATGCTCCTGTGGTGGGCTCTCGGCCCTGCGCTTCCACGTCCAGCGTGAGACCGCGCACGCCCTTGACGCGCACCGCATGGCCGGCGCGCAGATCGTCCGTGCTGCGCACTTGCCAGGGTTCGCCGTGGATCAGGGCCCAGCCTTCGCCCGCCGAGAACTCGACCAGTTCGCCGCTGGCGCCGAGCAGCGCGGCGGTGCCGCTCGCGTGCGGCCGGCGGCGGGCCTTGGCTGCCATGCCCGAGACGCCCAGAATGAATGCGGCGGAGACGACCGTCATCGCCGCGACCAGCCAGCGCGGGATGCCGAAGCCCGGCGCATCGCTGTCGATCAGCAGCAGCGCGCCGAACGCGAACGCGGCCACGCCGCCCAGCCCCAGCACGCCGAAGCTCGGCAGGAAGGCCTCGGCGACGAGGAGGGCCACGCCGAGCAGGATCAGCGCCAGCCCGGCGTAGTTGACCGGCAGCATCTGCAGCGCGAACAGCGCCAGCAGCAGGCAGATCGCGCCGACCACGCCCGGCAGCACGAAGCCCGGGTTGGCAAACTCGAACAGCAGGCCGTAGACGCCGATCAGCATCAGCAGCAAGGCCAGGCTCGGATCGGTGATGACCGACAGCAGCCGGCTGCGCCAGTCGGCCTCGAAGGCGAGCACCGGCGCGCCCCGGGTGGCCAGCCGCACCGTGCCGGTGGCGAGCGGGACCTCGCGCCCATCCACCTGCCGCAGCAGGTCCGGCACATCGTGCGCGATCAAGGTGATCACGTTGTTCTTCAGCGCTTCGTGGGACGACAGGCTCACGGCCTCGCGCACCGCCTGCTCGGCCCATTGCACATTGCGCCCGCGCAATTGGGCGAGGCTGCGGATGTAGGCCGACGCGTCGGCCAGCTGCTTGGCGGTCATCGCATCGGTGTCCGCCTCGCCCCGCGGCGCGGCGGCCGGGTGCGAGCCGTCGGGGGCGGGCGCTTCGGAGGCGCCGCGGGGCGGCGGCGAGGGATGCGCGGGTGGCCCGCCCGGGGTCGGCAGGCCGATCGACACCGGCGTGGCCGCACCGAGGTTGGAGGCCGGCACCATCGCCGCGATGTGGCTGGCGTAGAGGATGTAGGTCCCCGCGCTGGCCGCACGGGCACCGTCAGGCGCGACGAAGGCCGCCACCGGCACCGGCGACGCCAGGATGTCCTTGATGATGCGGCGCATCGAGACGTCCAGCCCGCCCGGGGTGTCGATCTGCAGCACCGCGAGCGGCGCCCGCTGCGCGGCCGCCAGCGCGAGCCCGCGGTGCAGGTAGTCGGCCGTCGCCGGGCCGATCGCGCCCTCCACCTTCATCAGCACGACGGCGCCGGGCGGCACCGCGGCGGTCGCAGGTGGCGCCTCGGCGCCGGCCAGCGCACCGGCGCAGACCAGCAGTGCCAGCAAGCATGCTGCGGCGAACTTCATGTCTGCACCTGCACGGTCCCATCGGTCTGGTGGCGGCTAGGGCCTGTTAACGCTATTGGAGGGCTCGCGCCCGGGCCGCGCAGGCTGCAGGGCAAGGCGCGAGCGAGGCCGCGTGCGCCTGCACGCAACGAGCGGAGCAACGCCGCCATGCGGCCTGCGCGACCCGGGCCATGGGCCACAAGGGGGCCCGTTCCGGACCCATGGTGATCCCAGGAAACGGCGGCCCTCGGCGTTGCAAATGCTCGCCGTAGCCGTGCTACGGCTGTGCTTTGCGCCTTGATGGCCGCCGTTTCCTGGGTCACGCGAGCCCTCC
>DATILD010000093.1:0-8240 GCA_035476815.1 Methylibium sp. | reverse complement strand
GAAGACCAGCGCGGTGGCTGTGCGCCATGTACTCAGAAACGGGCTTCAAAGCCCCAGCGCATACCAGGCTGCACGGTCCGGTCTGGCCGCCTCAACGGCGGTCAAACTCTACCGCGCTGGTCTGCGCTGAAACATACAAGCCCCCGAGGCCTCCCGCCGACGACGGCGCCCCGCGGGGCGCCGTCGCGCCTTTGCGCCGGACTGTTGCGCGACGTCAACCCGGGGCCGGCTTTCAAGATTTTCTCTATTGGGCGGACCCTGCGGCGCTCCTAGAGTCGCGGCCTTTGCGGAACTCCGCTGCCGAGGCTCTCCATGTCCCGCCGTCCCCCTCATTCGCCGAACCCTTTGATCGTCGCCGCCCTGTGGGCCGCGGCGCCCCTGCTGCACGCCCAGGAGCCGGTGCTCGACCCCGTGTTCGTCACGGGCAAGGGCTTCGAGCAGCGCGTCTTCGACACGCCCTACTCGGCCAGCGTCGTCGATGCGACGGCCCTCCGCAACGGCGGCCTGATGGTCAACCTCAGCGAGGCGATGGCCCGGGTCCCCGGCCTGACGGTGGCCAACCGCAACAACTACGCCCAGGACCTGCAGATCAGCTCGCGCGGCTACGGCGCGCGGGCGACCTTCGGCGTGCGCGGCATGCGCCTGTACAGCGACGGCATCCCGGCGACCATGCCCGACGGGCAGGGCCAGGTGTCGCACTTCGACCTCGCCGGGGCGCAGCGCGTCGAGGTCCTTCGCGGACCGTTCTCGGTGCTCTACGGCAACAGCTCCGGCGGCGTGATCGCCCTGTTCAGCGCGCCGATCACCGAGCGCTATGGTCAGCTCGATGTCGACGTCGGCCGCTACGGCACGCGCCAGGTGCGAGCGACCGTGCAGGCGCCGCTGTCCGACACGCCCGGGCGCGGCTGGGACATCCGTGCCAGTGTCAGCCGCTTCGAGACCGACGGCTTTCGCGAGCAGAGCGAGGCCGAGCGCACGCTGGCCAACGTGCGCCTCGGCTGGACCGGCGAGCGCGACAGCGTCGTGATCGCGATCAACCACCTCGACCAGCCCTCGCTCGATCCGCTGGGCCTGAGCTACGACGACTTCCGGGCCGACCCCTACCAGACGACGGCGGTCGCCACCGCCTTCAATGTCCGCAAGAACGCCGAGCAGGACCAGATCGGCGCCCACTGGCGCCACCGCTTCGACCAGCTGGGCGCGCTCAGCGAGAGCGCGGTCACCGCCTACTACGGCCAGCGCACGGTCACGCAGTGGCAATCGATCCCGATCCTGACCCAGCGCAACCCGGACCTGCCGGCGTCGGTCACCGAGCGGCAGCCGGGCGGCGTGATCGACTTCGACCGCGACTACCTCGGCCTCGACGGCCGCCTCGTCTGGCGCTGGACCCTCGAAGGCGACCGCAGCGCCCAGTTCGTGGCCGGCGCCGCCTACGAGCGCAGCAGCGAGGACCGTCGCGGCTACGAGAACTTCCTCGGCGATCCGCTGGCGCCGACGGCCGTCGGCGTGACGGGCCTGCTGCGGCGCGACGAGAAGAACCAGGTCGACACGCGCGACGTCTATGCGCAGGGCAAGCTCGAGTTCGCGAAGCACTGGTTCGCGACGCTCGGGGTGCGCAGCGGCAAGGTCGATTTCAGCTCCGATGACCACTACATCGTCGGCAGCAACGTCGACGACTCGGGCTCGCTCGACTACCGCTACACCAACCCGGTCGCCGCGCTGCAGTGGCTGGCCACGCCGAACCTCAATCTCTACCTCAGCGGCGGCCGCGGCTTCGAGTCGCCGACCTTCAACGAACTGGCCTACCGGCCCGACGGCGGCGCGGGCTTCAACAGCGCGCTCGAGGCGCAGACCAGCAAGCAGCTCGAGCTCGGCGCCAAGTGGCGCGCGCCCGAGCAGGGCCTGTCGGTCGACGTGGCGGTGTTCGAGTCGCGCACCGACGACGAGCTGAGCGTGGCCACCAACTCGGGCGGCCGCTCGACCTTCCAGAACGTCGGCAAGACCACGCGGCGCGGCGCCGAGCTCGCCGCCGGGTGGCAGCTCGACCGCGCCTGGCGCGCGGCACTGGCCCTGACCTACCTGAAGGCGACCTACGACAACGACTTCGAGACCTGCTACGGCGTGGCGCCGCCGTGCCGGCCCGACTCGGTCAAGAACGTCGTGCAGGCTGGCAGCCGCATCGCCGGCACCTCGCCGCGCAGCGCCTATGGCGAACTGGCGTGGCGCCCGGCGGGCCGCGAGTCGACCGAGCTCGCCGTCGAATGGCGTGCGCAGGACCGCATCGCGACCAACGACCTGAACGCCGACGGCGAGGCCTCGGACTTCACCGCGGGCTGGTCGACCTTCGCGCTGCGCGCGCGGCAGGTCTACGCGATCGCGCCGCAGAGCCGCCTGGAGCTGCTGGCCCGCGTCGACAACCTGTTCGACCGCGAATACGCGGGCAGCGTGATCGTCAACGAGGGCAACCGCCGCTTCTTCGAGCCCGGCTCGCCGCGCGCCTGGTACCTCGGCCTGAAGTGGCGCCAGGGCTTCTGATCGCGGCGGCCCTCGCCACGGCCGGCCGGCGCCGGCCCGCGAGCGGCCGATAGACTGCGGCGGTGCCCGCCGCCGCGCTCGCCCTCGTCCTCGTCGCCGCCTTCTGCCACGCGCTGTGGAATCTGGCGGCCAAGCAGGCCGGCGGGGACCAGCGCTTCGTGCTGCTGGTGGCGCTGATGATCTCGGTGCTGTGGGCACCGGTCGGGCTGTGGGCCGCGTGGGGCGTGGTGCCCGGCTGGGGCTGGGTCGAATGGGCCTTCATCCTGGCGAGCGCGGCGACCCACGTCGTCTACTTCACGGTGCTGCTGAGCGGCTACCGGGCGTCGGACCTCACCGTGGTCTACCCGGTGGCGCGCGGCACCGGACCGCTGCTGAGCTCGGGCGGCGCGGTGCTGCTGCTGGGCGAACGGCTGTCGCCGGTCGGCATGGCCGGGGTCGCCGCGATCGCCGGCGGCGTGTTCCTGATCGCCGGTGGGCCGCGGCTGTGGCGTGCGCTGCATGGTGCCGAGGGCGATGCGACGCAGCGCCTGCGCGTGCGCCACGGCATCGCCTGGGGCGCGGCGACCGGCGTGTGCATCGCCGCCTACACGGTGATCGACGGCTATGCGGTGATGGTCCTGGCGCTGTCGCCGATCCTGGTCGACTATTTCGGCAACCTGTTGCGCATCCCGTTCTCGCTGCCGAACGCGCTGCGCGACCCGGCGGCGACGCTGGCCTCGTGGCGCCGCACCTGGCGCGCCGCGTTGGTGGTGGCGGTGCTCAGCCCGCTGGCCTACGTGATGGTGCTGTTTGCCCTGCGGCTGGCGCCGCTGTCGCACGTGGCGCCGGCGCGCGAGGTGTCGATGCTGTTCGCGGCGCTGCTCGGCGGGCGGCTGCTGGGCGAGGCCGACACGCGGCTGCGGATCGCGGGGGCGGGCTGCATCGCGCTCGGCGTCATTGCGCTGACGGCGGGGTGAGCTGCGCCGGGCCGCTCCCAAGCCGGCCCGCCCCCTCGGGGGGTGGCCGCGCTAGCCCGCGGCCGGGGGCCGTCATTCACCGGCCGAACAGTCCTTTGATGACGCTGCCCACGCCTTCGACGACACCGCCGACGCTCACCCCCAGCTTGTCCGCCAGCGACGACGCGACCCGCGTCGCCAGGTTCTCGTTGAGCGAGAAGGCCGGGTCGTCGAGCCGGCCCTCGAGCGTGAAGTCGAGTTCGATGCGTTCGTTGCGGCTCATGAAGGCCAGCACCGCCTGGCGCGGCATGCCGGCCAGGCCGCCGGAGCCGAGTTCGAGGCCGGTCAGCGTCAGCCGCCCCGGTGCGTTCAGCTGCTGGTGCTTGACGACCGGTGCGAGGTCGAGGTCCATGCGGCCGCGCTTGACGCCGCCGTCCGCCACGCTCATCAGGTAGGGCTGCAGCGCCCGCAGGTCGACGCGCCTCAGCGCGAGCTTCAGGTCGGCGTCGCGGGTCGCCGGCGTCACCTCGCCGTCGAGCGCCAGCGTGCCGTCGCTGCGGCCGTCGGCCGACACCCCCTTGACGGTGGCGCGGACCTGCAGCGCCACCGGCACGTCCAGCGCCGGCAGCACCAGCGGGCCGAGCTCGGCCTCGAAGTCGGTCAGCCGCACCGCCAGCGGCGGGCGGCGCACCGAGGCGTCGAAGAAGGCGACCTCGCCGCGCCGCAGTTCGATCCGGCCGATCTCGAACGCGGGGCCGGGCGCCGCGTCGGCGGTGGCCGGTCGCTCCAGCAGGGCCGGCAGCACGCGCAGCCGGCCGTCGCGCAGCCGCAGCAGCGAGACATAGCCGTCCTCGACGACGATGCGGCCCAGCGCGAGCCGGCCGGTCAGCGCGGCCCACAGGCTCGGCCGCACGATCACGCGTGCGGCGCGCAGTTCGTCGGTCGCCGGCCAGCCGCTCGCGGCGGCGACGCGCAGCTCGCGGAGCTCGACGCCGCGCCAGCCGAGCGCGACCGCACCGACGCTGCCGCGCGGACCGAGCGCGTCCTTCACGCCGCGCTCGATGCGTCCGGCAGCGGCCCACCAGCCGGCGGCCAGCGCGGCCAGCAGCAGGGCTGCGGCCATGACGGCGATGACGACGCGGCGGCGCCGCGCGGG
This sequence comes from Methylibium sp., assembly GCA_035476815.1. Taxonomy (GTDB): domain Bacteria; phylum Pseudomonadota; class Gammaproteobacteria; order Burkholderiales; family Burkholderiaceae_C; genus Methylibium. The sequence continues at coordinate 3,614 of DATILD010000093.1, read as the reverse complement.
GGAGGGGAGAGAAGGTTCGGGCGACAGCGGCTCGCTCATCGGCGCCATTGTCCGAGACCGCTAGAGTCTCTGCCGACATGAGCCTATCGAACCCGACCCGCCTGCTCGGCGTGGACTTCACCAGCGCGCCGACGCGCCGCAAGCCCATCACCGTCGCCCACGGCGAACGTGACGGGGCGCTGCTGCGGCTCGGCGCGATCGAGGCGCTGCCCGACTTCGCCGCGTTCGACGCGCTGCTCGCCCGCCCCGGGCCCTGGCTGGGCGTGTTCGACCTGCCCTTCGGCCTGCCGCGCGAGCTGGTCGAGTCGCTCGGCTGGCCGCGCGACTGGCTGGCGCTGATGCGGCACGTCGCGGCGCTCGACCGCGCGACGATCCGCAGCACCTTCGCGGCCTTCTGCGCCGCGCGGCCGGCGGGCGCGAAGTTCGCGCACCGGGCCTGCGACGGGCCGGCCGGATCGAGCCCGTCGATGAAATGGGTCAACCCGCCGGTGGCCTACATGCTGCATGCCGGCGCACCAAGGCTGATCGACGCCGGCGTCACGCTGGCCGGGCTGCATGCCGGCGACGCGCAGCGCGTCGCGCTCGAAGGCTACCCCGGCCTGCTGGCGCGCGAGCTGATCGGCACGCGCTCCTACAAGAGCGACGAGCGCGCGAAGCAGACGCCCGAGCGGCTGATCGCGCGCAAGGACCTGGTCGACGCGCTGGAGCAGGGCCGCACGCGCCTGGGCCTGCGGCTCAAGCTGCGCCACGCGCAGCGCGACGAGCTGGTGGCCGATGCGAGCGGCGACAGGCTCGACGCCGTGCTGTGCCTGGTGCAGGCGGCCTGGGCCGCGACGCGGCCGCGCCACGGGCTGCCGGCGCAGGTCGATCCGCTCGAAGGCTGGATCGTCAGCGCCTGAGGGGCCGCAAGGCCGTGGTGAGCGCGGCCGAGGCTTCGTCGCCGCGCGCGCGCAGGCCATCGACCACGCCGTCGACATCGGCCGCCGGTCGGTTCTGGCTCAGCTTGAACTTGCCCTCGATGCGCGTGATCGCGAGCTCCAGCCCGACGATCGCGCCGCGCATCGTGTGCAGGTAGTCGGTCGGCGCGTCGTCGACCTGCCAGGCCGGCGGCGGCGTGGCGCCGGCGGCGCGCAGCGACGCGGCATGGGCGGTCTCGTGGGCCTCGGTGAGGCGGGAGACGAGCGTGTGCAGCCAGGCCTCGTCGTCGATCCAGCGCAGCTGGCCGTGCACGTGCACGGCCGCGTAGTTCCAGGTCGGCACCACCTTGCCATGCTCGCGTTTGCTCGGGTACCAGGTCGGCGTCACATAGGCCTGCGGGCCGTGGAAGACCGCCACCGCGTCGCCGCGCGGCGCGGCCTGCCACACCGGGTTGGCGCGCGCGACATGGCCGAGCAGCAGGCCGCGCTCGGCATCGTGCAGCAGCGGCAGATGGTTGATTTCGAGCCCCGCGTCGGTCGGCACGACCAGTGTGGCCAAGGGGTGGGCGGCGATCAGCGCCTGCTGCGCGACCGGGTCGTCGATGCGGAAGTGGGCGGGTTGGTACATGGCGAGGCTCCGGGCCGCGAGTGTGCCGCCTTCTGCCTGGGCACGCCCATGTCCGATGATGCGTTGGCGCCCACCGCGAGACGGCGGGTTGACCAAAGGCAGGTCCGAGCGCCGGCTCAGCCCAGTGCCCTGAGCACCGCCTTCGGGTCCCGTTCGATCAGGTTCAGCAGCACCAGGGCCGGCCCGTGCGGGCTGCGATCACCGCGCTCCCAGTGGCGCAACGTCGCCACCGAGAAGCCGAAACGGGCCGCGAACTGCGTCTGAGTGAGCCCGAGGCGCGCACGCACAGCGGCCACGTTCACGGCCGTTGGCTGATAAACCTTGACCGCGATCTTTTCGCCACGGGCATGCCGGGTCGCTTCGACCAGGCCCTGCCGGATGCTCTCGAATGCCTTGCCCATAGATCACCTCTCGAACCACGCCTGCACCAACACATCGACCAGGCCTGCCAGATCGTTGCGCTCCGACTTGCTCAGGTTTGCCCGCTCGTTCTTGGCGAACAGCGTCAACAGGTACAAGGGCATCTCGCCGCTGTGGACGTAGTAGATGATCCGCACCCCGCCGCTCTTGCCCCGACCGTCGCGCCCCCACCGCAGCTTGCGTACGCCGCCAGTCCCTTCGATCAGATCGCCCGCCCGCGGATGCGTTGCGACGTAGTCCACGATGTCGCGACGATCCTGCTCGGAGAGCAGTTTGCTGGCTCGACGCGCGTACTCCGGGAGTTCGGCGACGGTCTGCATGGTTGGAAGTGTAATCCATTGGGACGGTGATCGTCGCGCCCCGCAAGAGACGCAGCGGGCATCCATTGCCAATGACAAGTGCCCCCGCACCTTGATTGTTGTTCGGCCCGAGTGACGCTAGCCGAGCATCGACTCGGTGAGTCGATGCTCTTGGCAATGCGTTGGGGAGCAGCTTGGCTGATGCGATGAGCAGCCCGAGTGCGGCCGACAACCGCACGGCGCTGAACAAGGCAGATCAGGCCGCAGATGCCGACTACTACGGCTCCGGGACTGCAGACCCGGGCGCAGCCGGTGGCTCGGACATGACCTTCAGCCGTGAAGCGGTCGGCTCATGGAGTCGACGAGTGAACGCAGGCATCGCCGCGGCTGCGTCTGTTGACGGCTGGGTGCCGGCATCGGTTGATGCTTCGAGCAGCTCTTCGGGTTCGTTCTTCCCAAATTCGGAGGTCGTGGGACGCGGCGTCGATGACAGAGGACTGGCTTGGACGGAGTGGAGCAGCGGAGCTACCTCTCACGCAGTTCCGCCGCCTCCGGTCATCGAGTCGTACGCCTTGCCTTCCGAGGTGCAAGGCGGGGGGTTGCTCGCCAGTGGTCGTGCGTCGATGAATGACTACTGGAGCCGCGTTGCTGATGCTGGCGTCAGCGAAGGTAGCTTCCTCAAGTACATGGCTGGCCGAGCAATGCAGTTCGCAGGCAACGTGGGCTACAGCCTGGCCGACATGGGTGTTGCGGTCTACAACAACCCGGAGCAGTCGTTGGCTGGCGGCCTGAAGTCGATTGCCAACTTCGGACCAGAGGCCTTCAACGGTGCAACCAATCTGGTGAGAACCAGCTTGAACGGCTACAGCATGTTGGCCGAGAAGCTCGGCGCAGGCGACGGTGCGTTCGCGGGCTTCAGAGGGAGCGACGCGTACAACATCACGCCGCTGTTCGGCTACGACAATCAAGCCCAGGCTGGCGGAGCGTTGCTCACGCAGGTGGCTCTGGGCGTTGGACTGGCGAAGTACGGCGGCTATAGCCTCGAACTGAACACTGGCTCGGCGGGTACGCTGTCTGCGAACCCACTGCCGCTGAGGCTTGCTGCTCCGGAAACCGCAAGCGGCTCTGGGCTCACTGTTGAGGTTCGCAACGGCTACTCCTATACGCTTGACGAGGCTGGTCGAGCTATGCGAATTCAGGGTGAGCTAAGGAGAAGCTGATCAATGACCCGCGCGACGCGCATTGACGCCACGCGACGCCGCGGTAGCCGCGCCATCGCGACGGGCCGCGCTGCACGAGGCCTCGCAGCGCGGCTTGAAGCCTCTTTCGAGGCCGTTTCGTTCGCTCAAG
>DATILD010000092.1:0-39661 GCA_035476815.1 Methylibium sp. | reverse complement strand
GGCGCTGAGCGTGGCGACGGCACCGCTCACCGTGACCCAGGGCAGCGCCAATTCGGCGACCTCCTCGTTCGGCAGCGCGGCGCAGGTCTTTCCGCCGCTGCTCAACCCGGAGCGGGACGACCTGAGGACGGTGCCGCAGGTCTGGGGCCGGCGCCGCCTGCGCTGGACCCGGCTGTCCGGCGCGACCATCGCCGGCCAGCCGGTCTACCCGGTGATCCGCAGCCACCCGGCGGCGACCACCGGCAGCAACGGCCTGTGCGGGCTCCACTTCGTGCTGGACGGCAGCGCCTTCGAGCTGCTGTTCGCCGGCACCGACGTCCGCGTCACGCTGATCGTCAACGGCCGCTACCGGGCGCCGCGCCTCATCCAGACGACGCTGCGCGCGGGCGTGGCCGGGGCCCCGCTGGCGACGCCGAACAGCTTCGTGCGCTTCAACCTCGGCACGGTGGCGGTGCGCCAGGTCTCCGTCTACGCGCGCAGCTCGCAGGGCCCCTGCGCGATCGCGGTCCCGGCGTCGGCGCAGTTGCAGCCCTGGGACCGCTCGCGCGAGGCTTCGTTCGCCGCGATGGCGGATTCCTACGGCGGCGCCTTCGGCCCCAACTGGGGCGTCGGCGGGCCGTTCTTCGAGGCCGCGGCGCTGCTGCGCATCCCGCATGTCGATCTCGACGCCATCGGCGGCACCGGCTACGCGCCGAACAACGCGAACGACATGACGCGCAACCCGGGCAACGCCTTCCCCGCGCGCCTGCCGAGCAACGTCGATGTCCGGCCGGACCTGTTCCTCACCGCCGGCGGGATCAACGACAACAACGCCTACGCGGCACCGCCGCTGTACGCGACGGCGGCCGACGCGCTGGCCGGCTTCAACGCCGCCGTGGGCGACTACTACCAGCGGCTGCGCACCGCGCTGCCGGGCGCGGTGCTGGCGGCGGTCGGCCCCTGGGCGCCGCGCGCCTCGACGCCGACCGACCCGATCGCGCGCGCCAAGGCCGACACCATCAAGGCCGCGCTGCAGGCCGCCGGCGGCCTGTGGATCTTCCTCGACAACCTCGACGGCAGCTGGCTCAACAGCGCCGGCGCCGCCGGTGCGCCAACCGGGCCATGGCAGACCGGCACCGGCAACGTCGCGGCGCCGGCCGGTGACGGCAACGGCGACCTCTACCTGCTGCCCGACGGCGTGCATCCGAACGCCGAGGGCTGCCTCTACCTCGGCACGCGCATCGCCGACGGCCTGCGCGCCGCGCTGCTGGCGATGTGAGCGTGGCGGCGGCAGGCGAGGGCGGCCTCGGCGCGGCGCTGCGCATGCCGCGCCCGGCGAGCGGAACCGAGCGCGGTGCGCCGTCGCCCGCCGCGGCGGGCCGCTACTGGTCGCTGAACACGGTGCGGGCGCTGCTCGGCCTGTCGGTGCTCCTCTACCACCTGAGCGGCACCATCGCGCTCGACAAGTACTTCGGCGTCGACGCCTTCGCCCGGGTGTTCGGCTTCGGCGGCGCGCGGGTGCCGTTCTTCTTCGTGCTCAGCGGCTTCGTGATGACGCTGTTCTATGCCAAGGACTTCGGCCGCACGGATCGCGCCGCCGGCTTCCTGTGGCGGCGCTTCGTGCGGCTGTTCCCGACCTACTGGATCATCATGGCGACGGCGCTCGCGGTCGCCTGGCTGCTGCCGGGGTTCGCGCATGCGCTGCCCGACGACCCCTGGGTGCTGCTGCAGGCGCTGCTGCTGCTGCCGCAGCCGACCGGCGTGGCCGGCGCCACCGGTGCGCCGGTCATCATCGTCGCCTGGACGCTGCACTACGAGATCGTCTTCTACCTGGTGCTGGCGGCCTGGATCCACAGCCGCGCGCTCGGCCTCGCGGTGTGCTCGGCGCTGGTCGCGAATGCCCTCGTCTGCCAGCTCGGCGGCGGCGGCTTCCACAGCCGCTTCCTGGCCGGCGAGGCGATGCTCTACTTCGCGGTCGGCGCGGGCGCCGCCACGCTGGTCCGGCGGCTGCCGCCGCTGCCGCACGCGCTGCCGCTGGCCTGGGTCGCGCTGGCGGCCTACCTCGCGGTCGCGGTGCTCGCGCATGGCGGCGAGGTCGACATCGAGGCCATGGCGGACCCGAACATCTTCTACGTGCTGCTCGCCGCCGTGCTGCTGGTCTGCCTGGTCAAGGCCGAGGCGGCACGGCCGCCGCAGCGCAGCTCGGCGCTGATGCAGGCGCTCAGCGATTCCTCGTACGCGCTCTACCTGCTGCACTTCCCGATGGTCAGCGCGCTGTGCAAGCTGGCCGTGGCGCTGGGGCTGAGCGGCGTCGGCGGTGCGCTGCTGACCTTTGCCGTCGCGCTGCCGGTCTGCGTCGGCGGCGCGCTGCTGTTCCATCGCCTGGTCGAGCGCCGCCTGCTGGCGCTGCGCTGACGCGCCGCCTCTCACCCGCTCAGGGCAGCTCGAGACCGCTGCGCCGCAGCAGCAGCGCCGACGCCGCCGCGCCGAGGTGCGACTCGTCGTGGGCGATCGGCTGCAAGCGACCGTCCTGCTCGACCCAGGCCAGGCAGCCCTCGGCATTGCACAGCCGCTCGATCGGCGACACGAAGCCGGCGCCGCTGCCGCGCAAGGCCTGCTCGACGCGGCGGTCGGCCACGAAGGCGCGGCGGTCGAGGTGATCGAGGCTGCGTTCGGGGATCGCCGGCGCGCGGTTCCACTGCTTCATCAGCACGCGCGGCTGCGGCAGCGTCCAGGCCGGCAGGTGGCCGAACACCACGACCCGCGGCACGCCCAGCGCGTGCAGCTCGCGTACGGTGCGGCGCAGCCCGGCCATGACGGCGTCCATGCCGGCGCCGTCGCGCGCGTACAGCGACCAGTGGCCGGCCAGCAGCACCATCGCCGGCGCCTCGGCCGCGATGCGCTGCAGCACCTGCGCATGGATCGCGCCGCACTGCGCGTGCGCGTTCGCCAGCGGCGCGGCCAGCGGCGGACAGCGCGCGGCGGTGTACTGCGCGAGGCGCGGCGACGCGCCGTCGGCCCGGCGCAGCGCGAGCAGGCCCGGATAGAGCGACGCGGCATGCGAGTCGCCCCACAGCAGCAGCAGCGGCCGGCCGCTGTCCTGCCGTTCGACGCACTCGTCGGCGAAGCGCTCGGGGCCCTCCTCGAGCCGCAGCATGCAGCGGCCGATGCGGTAGTCGGCGTAGTCGAAGCGGAACTCCGCGGCCGCGATGTCGCGCACCTCGGCCGGGTAGCGGTCGAGCAGCCCGTCGCTGCGCTGCACGGCCAGGCCGCCGAGGCCGATCAGCGCCAGCGCGAGGCACAGCGCCAGCGGCACGCGGCGGTCGCGCGCGCCGTGGCGGATCGGCTTCTCGACCAGCTCGTAGGTCAGCGCCGCCAGCACCACGCTGGCGATCAGGATGCCGACGCGCAGCTCCTGCGTCAGCGCCAGGCCCAGCACGACCGGGAAGCTCAGCAGCGGCCAATGCCACAGGTAGAGCGGGTAGCTGACGGCGCCGTAGAAGCGCAGCACCGGCTGGCCGAGCACCCGGCGGTTCACCCAGGCCGCCGGGCCGGCCGCCAGCAGCGCGGCGCTGCCGCCGGCCGGCAGCAGCGCCCACCAGCCGGGGAACTGCGCGCCCTTGTCGATCAGGGCCAGCGCCGCGCCCAGCAGAGCCAGGCCGGCCCAGGCCAGGCCGTCGGCCGCGTGGCGCTGCAGCGCCGAGCCGTTCGGTGCCATGCGCTGCAGCCAGCCCACCGGGCCGGTGCCGCGGTGCATCGCATGCGCCAACAGCGCGCCGACCATCAGCTCCCAGAAGCGCGACGGCGGCAGGAAGAAGGTCGCGGTCGGCTTGTCGGCGACGAAGGCGACGTTCAGCGCGAACGACAGCGCGATCGCCGCGCCCAGCAGCCCCGGCGCCCAGCGCGGCCGCCGGCACAGCAGCAGCACCGCGAGCGGCCACGCGAGGTAGAACTGCTCCTCGATGCCCAGCGACCACAGGTGCAGCAGCGGCTTGGCCTCCGACGCCAGGTCGAAGTAGCCGGCCTCCTGCCACAGCGCGATGTTGGCGACGAAGGCCGCGCCGGCGGCGACATGCTTGCCGACCTGGCGCGAGGCGCTCGGGAAGGTGAACAGCAGCGCGAACAGCAGGCAGGCCAGCAGCACCAGGCACAGCGCCGGGAACAGCCGGCGCACGCGGCGGGCGTAGAAGTCGAGCAGGCTGAAGCGGCCCTCGTCGACCGCGCGCAGCAGCAGCCCGGTGATCAGGTAGCCCGACAGCACGAAGAACACGTCGACGCCGACGAAGCCGCCTTCGAGCCACTGCGGGAACGAATGCACCGCCAGCACCGACAGCACGGCCACGCCGCGCAGGCCCTCGATGTCGGGTCGCAGCGCCTGCGCCGGCCGCGCCTGCTCGAACGGCGCCGCGGCCATGGGGCCGGGACGCGCCGCCAGGTCGGACGGTGCGGGGAGAACACTGCTCATCGGGGCGGGCTCGGTCCGGCGTGCGGGAGGGTCGGAACGACTCTAGGCCGGCCCCGCGACAGCACGCACGGCGACGCGGCCGCGCGACTGGCCCGGATGGGCTAGGGCCTGTCAACGCTATCGGAGGGCTCCGATAGCGTTGACAGGCCCTAAGCCGGCGCCCGGTCGAGGTCGATGCCGGCCAGCCGCAGCAGCGCGGCGGCCTGCCGTTCGAGCCGGTGGCCGTCGTACCAGCGGCGCGCCGACTGGCCCAGCGCGGCCGTCGCCGTGGCGCACGGTGCGTGGCCCTGCGCCAGGGCGCGCAGCGCGAGGTAGTCGCGGCCCGCCTGCAGGCCGTCGGCGTCCGGCCCGGGCGGCCGGGTGTCGATCACCGCGCAGCCATGGGCGGCGTAGGCCGCGAACACGCTCGACTTGCCGAGCAGCGGCGCCGGGTAGTCGAGCAGGCCCCAGCGCGACTCCAGCAGCAGCCTCGACAGGGCCGGCGCCTCGAGCCGCCCGGCGTGGCGGCCGGCGACCGTGGCCGGCGCGCCCGCCGAGGCCGGGCCCGGGCCGACCTCGACGATCTCGACCAGGCCCAGGCGGGCCAGCAGGGCCTCCTTGCCGTGCAGCGCGTCGAACACGCGCTGGCGCGTCGACCCGGCGCCGAACACGATCGCGCGCGGCGCCCGCGCGCCGGCGGGCGGGCCGGCGGCGTCGGGCTCGCCGACGTTCGAGAACACCGGCCAGACCTGCACCGCCTCCGCCGAGCGCACCGACGGCGCCAGACGGACGGCGTGATCGTCGGCATTCGTCCACAGACCGTCGGCCCGCCGCGCGAGCGCGCGCGCGATCCGGGCCTGCAGCGGCGACAGCCAGAAGGCCGACCGCCACGGCGGGCCGGACGCGTAGAGCTCGTGGAACACCACGACCAGCCGCAGGCGCCCGCCCAGCCGCCGCCGCAGCGCGTCCAGCTCGTCGAGCAGCCAGAAGCACAGCCCGCGCCGGCCGTAGCCGTAGCCCGAGTAGTGCAGCACCACCGACCACGGGCCTCGGTCGGTGTCGCCGAGGCGATCGGCCAGCGCGCCGCGCCGCGCCGCGTCTTGCGCCAGTTCCATCACCTCGGAGTCGACGCCCAGCCGCTGCCACCGGGCCTGCAGGCAGTCGGCGTAGTCCCGCACGCCGCCGCTGCCGGGGGGGCGGATCTGCAGCAGCCGTCGCGCTGCGCCGCTCACCGGCGCGACTCGTTCTGCAGGGCCAGCAGCGCCGCGGCGATCGCGACGCTGTGCGCATGCTGGCAGCCTTCGTGCAGGTGGTAGAGCGCGTCGTAGAAGCAGCCCAGCGGGTAGCGCGACAGGGTGGGCAGCGCCAGGAAGCGCTGGCCGTGGCGCGCGTAGAGGCGGCGCAGCCGCTCCACATCGGCCGACGCGACGTCGACCGCGTCGGGCACCGTCGGCAGGCCGCCGACCACGGTGACGCCCTGCGCGCGCGACCACGCGAGGAAGGTCTCGAGCACCGCGATCGCGTCCGAGCGCTCCGGCACGGTGGCCGCTTCGGCCCGGCTGCTGCGCAGCAGCGCGGCATACGGCGCCGCCTGCTCGACCGTGTGGTCGCGCTCGTCGCCCTGGGGCGTCAGGCTGGCGGTGCTGCTGCGGCGGCGAAAGCCGCGCTCCGACAGCGTCATCTCGACCAGCCCGTGCACGAGGAAGGGGAGGTCGAAGGAGCCGTAGGCGGCGGCGACGCGGCGCCAGCCCAGCGACCACAGGTAGTCGCGGTGGTGGTGCACCAGCAGGGCGTTCTGCAGGCCGCCCTGCATCTCGGCGGTGGACATCCGGTACTGCCCGTACTCGAGCGGCAGGTAGACGACGTCGCCGCGCTGCAGCAGCGGGCGCCACTGGTCGAGCAGGAAGTCGAGGCCGATGCCGACGCCGATCGACGCGTTGACGCAGGGCAGGCCCAGCGCGCTGCTGAAGTCCTCGCAGCGGTGGCTGTAGCGCCCGTTGCTGCCGGCGAGGATGACGAGCTTCGGCGAGCCCAGGCGGCTCGCGTAGCCCAGCTTGTAGTCGAGGCTGCTCTGGATCTCGCCGACCACCAGCGGCCGATGGACGAGCGAGAACACCGCGACGAACAGCAGCAGCGACAGCGCGGCCAGCGTGGCGAGGAGCAGCAGCTTCTTCATCGCGGCCGGTGGATCAGAACTGGAAGTACAGGAACTCGGACGCGCGACCATACAGCACCCGCTGCAGCGCGAGCGCGCCGCAGGGCACCACGAGCAGGTAGCGCCAGCGCAGCCGCAGCGCCGGCAGCGTCGGCGCGGCGAGCACGACGGCGATGCCGAGCGCCAGCATCAGCGCCAGCTCGACGCAGCCCATCACCGAGCCGTCGCCGAGGTAGGGCACCTTGCCGACGCTCTGGGCCACGTCGGCGAGCGCCGGCACGAAGGCGATCAGCTGCTCGGGCAGCAGCGCGCCATGCGCGCCGGCCATGCCGCGCAGCACCGACAGCGCGGTCGGCAGGTCGGCCGCGCGGAAGAACACCCAGGCGACGACGACCGCCAGGAAGGTCAGCAGCCAGGCCAGCGGCGCGGACCAGGCGGTGACGCGGGCCAGCATGGCCGAGCCGGCCCAGCGCCGCCACGCGCGTTCCCAGGCGTGGAAGGCCATCAGGTAGAGCCCGTGCAGCCCGCCCCAGATCACGAAGGTCCAGCCGGCGCCGTGCCACAGGCCGCCGAGCAGCATCGTCACCATCAGGTTGAGCTGCTGGCGCGCGGGCCCGCGGCGGTTGCCGCCAAGCGGGATGTAGAGGTAGTCGCGCAGGAAGCGCGACAGGCTCATGTGCCAGCGGCGCCAGAACTGCGCGATGTTGCGGGCCCGGTAGGGGGCGTCGAAGTTCATCGGCAGGGTGACGCCGATCATCCACGCGAGGCCGATCGCCATGTCGGAGTAGCCGGAGAAGTCGAAGTAGATCTGCAGCGTATACGAGAGCGCCGCCCCCCAGCTTTCGAACAGGCTCAGCGGGTGCCCGGCCGCGGCGGCCGCGAAGGCCGGGCTGGCATAGCCGCCGTAGCCGTCGGCCAGCACCACCTTCTTGAACAGGCCGAGGATGAAGATCACGCTGCCGTCGGCCAGGCGAGCGGCGTCGAAGCGCAGCACGTCGGCGCGCGCGAACTGCGGCATCATGTCCCGGTGGTGCAGGATCGGCCCGGCCACCAGGTGCGGGTAGTAGGTGACGAACAGCCCGTAGCGCAGCGGGTCGAAGTCCTCGGCCTTGCGCTGGTAGGCGTCCACCAGGAAGGCGATCTGCGTGAAGGTGAAGAACGAGATGCCGATCGGCAGCTCGATCTCGGGCGCGCGCCAGGCCGCGCCGAGCAGCGCCGCGGCGCTGTCGAGCAGGAACATCGCGTACTTGAAGTGCAGCAGCAGCGCCAGGTCGACGACGATCGCGCCGACCAGCAGGCGCCGCGCGCTGCCCGTCTGCGCGGCCACGCGGCGCGCGATCGCGCGCCCGGCCAGCAGGTTGAAGGCGATCGAGCCCAGCATCAGCGGCAGCCAGGCCGGGTTCCACCAGCCGTAGAAGACCAGCGAGGCGCAGGCCAGCCAGCCGAGCGCGAGCCGGTGCTTGAGCCGCGCGAGCAGGAAGTAGCCCAGCAGCGTCAGCGGCAGGAAGCCGAAGAGGAACTCGGGCGAATTGAAGAGCATGCGCGGCCTGGCGTCCGGCGCGGCGCGGCCCGGTCAGCGGCTTCGGTTCAGCGCGTGACGATGCGGCTGGTGAAGCGCAGGCTGTTGGCGGTCGACAGGTCGTAGGAGAACAGCCGCGCGCCGGTGGCCTGGACGTTGCCGTTGACCGAGCGGGCGGCGAAGCCGGCGCCGAGGTCGGTCGGGCCGCCGAGGGCGCTGGCGAACACGAAGTCGTTGCCGAACTCGGCGCTGCCCGGCAGCTGGCCCAGGACGGTGGCGGTGCGGGTGGCGGCGTCGTAGACCTCGAGACGCGCATCGCCGAACGCGCGCTCGCCGTAGTTGACGGCGTAGGTGAAGCGGGTGCGGCTCTCGCTGGTGTTGAAGGACTTCGTGCCGGCCTCCGGCACGTTCAGCGGGAAGCCGCCGGCGCGGGTCGCCAGCGTGGTGTTGGCTTCGTCGACCAGCTCGACCGCATAGGTCGGTGCCGCGCTGCCGACATCGGTGATCCGCCACAGCTGGTGGACCCCGGCGGCGCTGGTCTGCACGCTCGTGAAGGTCGTCGTCGGCGTGATCGCCTCGGCGGGCGCGCCGCCCGCCTTGGCGACGCGCACCAGGCGGTTGTCGCTCTCGCCGAAGACGGTCAGGTAGACGACGTCGAGGCCCAGGCTCGACAACGTGACGAGGCCGGTGCCCGAGGCCAGCACCAGGGCGGCGGGGCTGGCGCGGGTGATGCGCAGCAGTGTCCAGGGCGAGGCGAAGGTCGTCCCGGCGTTGCGGTAGACGTAGAAGCTGTCGGCATCGAAGCCGACCAGCTGCCAGCCGCCGCCGGACGTGAGACCGGCGTCGAGCAGCGACTCGCTCACCGTGCTGCCGGGGCCGAAGTCGAGCACGGCGAGCCTGGCGCCGTCGTCGACCAGGGCCGATTGGTAGGTCGCCGCGACGACGGACGTGAGCGCCGGGGCGGTCGCGTCGCGGACGGTCACGAGCGTCGGCGGGTTGGTCGACCACAGCGACAGGTGGCGGCCGTAGAGCCAGCCGCGTGGCGCCAGCGTCTGCGGGTCGCGCAGCGCGTCGAGCGGTGGCTCGCCGGTCATCGCCGAGTAGCCGATCGAGCTCGCGGACAGGCGCACCTCGGCGCGGCCGTCGTCGGCGGTCGCGCACTGCCCGTCGGCGCCGGCGGTGGAGACGACGAAGCGCGAGTCCTGCAGCGCGGCGTAGTCGATCGCGTCGATCAGGAAGCGGCAGGCCGAGGTGGTGTCGGCCCGCAGCACCCGCGAGCCCGGCGCGCTGCCGTCGGCCTGCATCGGCACGCTGCGCACGTCGCCGCCGACGATGTAGACCAGCGCGTGCGGCTGCAGCCCCGTGACGCGCCGCGCCGCGGCGTCGAGCGTGCCGCCGGAGACGAGCTTGACGTCCGAGGAGACCTCGCTCGGCGCCTCGATCACGTACTCGGTGTCCGGCCGGTCGGGGTGCACGAGCGACAGGCCGTAGCTCAGCGCGTCGGTCGGGCCGATCGCCTTCAGCGCCCAGCCATAGGCGCCGGAGGCCGGATGGGTCGGCGAGCCGCCGTCCGAGCCGCCCCCGCCGCCGCCGCCGCCACAGGCCGACAGCGCGAGGAGGACCGCGAGGACCGGCAGCAGGGCGGCACGGGCAAAGGCAGGGCGAAGCTTCATGGACGGATCCGAATCTGATGAACAGGATGAGGGGTCAGGGGCCGTCGCCGGGCGGACGCTCGGTCGCGCCGCGCAGGGCGGTCCAGCGCTGCATCACGCGCGGCACATAGGCCTGCGTCTCGCGGTAGGGCGGGATGCGCCGCCCGTGGCCGAGCACCGCGCCGGCGCCGGCGTTGTAGGCCGCGAGCGCGAGGTGGTGGTCCTGGCCGAAGCGGTCCAGCAGCTCGCGCAGATGCCGCGCCCCGGCGTCGACGTTCTGCCGCGGGTCGAAGCGATCGGTCACGCCGTAGCGGGCCGCCGTCGCGGGCATCAGCTGCATCAGCCCGCCGGCGCCGCGCGGGGACAGCGCGCGCGGCGCATGGCCCGACTCGGTGGCGATCACCGCATGCAGCAGGGCGGGGTCGAGGCCGTGGCGTTGGCCGGCATGGCGGACGATCTCGGCGATCTCGGGCGGCGCCGTCGGCCGGGGACGGGCGGGCGGGCGCGGCATCGCACGCGGGCCGATGACGGGGCGGGGGATGGCCTCGACCGCGTCCAGGACCACGCGGGACGAGGCGTCGCGGACCGTGTCGGACAGCAGCAGGCCGCCGTCCGCCGCGTCGGTCGCGAAGACGGCGCCGCCCGTCGCGGCCCGGGCGCCGGGCGCCAGCAGCAGGGCGAGCAGGGCACAGGCCAAAGGCCGCCATCGCGGCGGACCGATCCGGGCTTCGCAACTGGAGGACATGTCACCGACGCGGCTCGACGCAAAGCCGGCAACGGTAGTGGCGCTGTGTGACAGCCGCATCACAGCGCGGCGCGTCACGCCCGACCGCAGGGCTGTCATCAAACGCCGCTACGGTGTCGACCTGCGGCGTCCTGCCGCGGTGCCCTGGCCTCCGGTCCCACGATGAAGCTCGATGAACCCACTGCACTCGCGCCGCTGCTGCCCGCGGCATCGGCCCCGGGGCGCGCGAAGCGCGCGCTGATCTCCGGCGTGACCGGCCAGGACGGCGCCTACCTCAGCGAGCTGCTGCTGTCCAAGGGCTACGAGGTGCACGGCATCAAGCGCCGCTCGTCGCTGTTCAACACCGAGCGCGTCGACCACCTCTACCAGGACCCGCATGTCGAGCACCAGCGCTTCATCCTGCACTACGGCGACCTGACCGACAGCACCAACCTGACGCGCATCATCCAGCAGGTCCAGCCCGACGAGATCTACAACCTGGCCGCGATGAGCCATGTCGGCGTCTCGTTCGAGATGCCCGAGTACACGGCCGACGCGGTCGGCGTCGGCACGCTGCGCATCCTCGAGGCGATGCGGCTGCTCGGCCTCGAGAAGAAGACGCGCTTCTACCAGGCGAGCACCAGCGAGCTGTTCGGCCTGGTGCAGGAGACGCCGCAGCGCGAGACGACGCCGTTCTACCCGCGCAGCCCCTATGCGGTGGCCAAGCTCTACGCCTACTGGATCACGGTGAACTACCGCGAGGCCTACGGCATGTACGCCTGCAACGGCGTGCTGTTCAACCACGAGAGCCCGCTGCGCGGCGAGACCTTCGTGACGCGCAAGATCACGCGCGCGATCGCGCGCATCGCGCTCGGGCTGCAGGACTGCCTGTTCCTCGGCAACCTCGATGCGCTGCGCGACTGGGGTCATGCGAAGGACTTCGTCGAGATGCAGTGGCTGATGCTGCAGCAGGAGCGCCCCGACGACTTCGTGATCGCCACCGGCGTCCAGCACAGCGTGCGGCAGTTCACCGAGATGGCCGCGGCGGAGCTGGGCATCCGGCTGGAGTTCCGCGGCGGCGGCCGCGACGAGATCGGCGTCGTCGCGGCGGTCGAGCCGGTGCGCGGCGTGCCGCTGCCGCTGTGCCGGCCGGGCGACGTCGTCGTGAAGGTCGACCCGCGCTACTACCGTCCGACCGAGGTGCAGACGCTGCTCGGCGATCCGTCGAAGGCCCAGCGCGAGCTCGGCTGGGTGCCGACGACCGATCTGCGCACGCTGGTCCGCGAGATGGTGTCGAGCGACCACGCCTCGGCGCGCCGCGACAGCCTGCTGCAGACGGCTGGCTTTCCGACCTTCGCCTTTCACGAGTAAGGCGGACGGCCTTTCCGCTCAAAGCTCGCTGAGAGCCGACGGGCGGAAGTCGTCGGCCAGCACGAACAGCCCGACGCTGGCCTGCTTCGCGCGCTGCTTGGCGGCCGCGGCGGCGCTCGCCACGACCTCGGCGGTGCGGAAGCGGCCGTGGTGCACCCGCACGGCGCCGATCGACAGCGTGGTCAGCGGGAAGAAGCGGCGGAAGCCGTGCCGGTCCTCGGCCTCGATGCCCCCGGCCGCGCGCGCGGCGTCGTCGTAGAGCAGCGTCGCGTCGGCGTCGAACGCGTCGACCAGGTGTTCGCAGCGCCGCTCCCAGTCGTCGCTCTGGAACAGCATGATGACGTCGTCGCCGCCGACATGGCCGACGAAGTCGCGCTGCGGATCGCAGTGCGCCACCACGCAGCGGGCCATCAACCGGATCATCTCGTCGCCGCGCCAGTAGCCGTATTGGTCGTTGTAGGGCTTGAAGTGGTTCAGGTCGCCGTAGCAGGCGACGAACTCGCCGCCGCTCGCGAGCAGCCGCTCGATGTGCTCGGTGATCGGGATGTTGCCCGGCAGCAGCGTCAGCGGGTTGGCGTGGCGCGCCGCCTCGATGCGCGACTCGGTGACGGTCCGCACCAGCTGGTCGCCGGTGCCGAGCCCGACATAGCGGCCGTTCTCGGTGACGATGAAGCCTTCGGTCAGGTAGCGCTGGTCCTGCGAGGTCAGGATCCCGATCAGCTGCTCGATGTCGTGGTCGCGCTCGATCAGGCGCGGCGAATGGTTGGCGAAGGTGCCGCAGGGCTTGGCGCCGTAGAGTTCCTTGAAGTAGCGCTTGGCGTAGCGCTCCATGAACTGGCGCCGGTCGACCAGCGCCACCGGCTGGCCGTCGTCGACGATGGCCACCGCGTGCAGGTCGGCGTGGATCTCGAACAGCCGCGCCAGCTCGTCGTGGGTCGTCTGCGGCGCGACCGCCGGCGCGCGGATCGTCTGGACCTCGCGCAGGCGGCCCGACACCGAGGCCGTGCGCAGCATGGGCATGATCGACACGCGCTGGTCCCCCAGCACCTCGGCGGCCTCGGGCTCGATCCGCTCGCGCGGCGCGGCGATCGGGTGGCCGAGGAAGTAGCCCTGGCCCAGGCTGATGCCGAGGTCGCGCACCACCCTCAGGTCCTCGGCGGTCTCGATGCCCTCGGCGACCAGCGAGGTGCCGAAGATCTCCGCGATCTGCATCAGCGCGCGCAGCGTCTGCAGCTTCTTGGCGTGCCGGCTGACATTGGCGGTGAAGTACTTGTCGATCTTGACGATGTCGGGCTGGATCTCGGACCACAGGCGCAGGCTCGAGCGGCCGTCGCCGAAGTCGTCGAGGGCCAGCATCACGCCGGCCGCATGCACCGCCTGCACGGCGTCCTCGAGGGCCGCGATGTCGCTCACATGTTCGTGCTCGGTGATCTCGATCACCAGCATGCGGGGCTGCAGGCCGAGCGCCTGGATCGCCCTGGGCAGCGCGTCGGCCGACCGCCCGCGCACCATCGCCACCAGCGCCGACGCGCTGAGATTGACGAACAGGCGCCCCGGTTGGCGCAGCGCCGACCAGCGGCCGAGCGCCGCCGCGACGCAGGCGATCTCGAAATCGAGCAGCAGGCCTTCCTTGCGGGCGGCGGCGAGCAACGCGTCGGGCCGGTGCAGCGGCAGCGCCTTCGGCCCGCGAATGAGCGCTTCGTGCGCGTAGACGGCCGCGTCCTGCAACGTGACGATCGGCTGGAACACCGGGGTCAGTGCATTCTCGAGCAGCAGCCGAGACAGCGGGCCGCTGCCGTCGCCGCACTTGAAGCTCAGCAGGTCGGTCGGCAACGCAGCGGCAGTCAGCATGGGAGATTCGTCGGATCGAAGACGACCGGTCGCGTCGTCGCTTGGATCATGCGGGCGGTCGAATCTCCCCCGGCGCACGCCGCCGAACATGCCTCGTCGCGGGCACTGGATTCACCTGCGAAGTGTCGCGTGGCAATGTGACAGCACATGACGGCGCGCGTGACGGCCGGGGGCCGGCGGCGCGGCGCTGCGGATTTGTCCACAGTTCTTGTGGACAAACCTGTGAGCAACCAGGGGCGGCCACACGCCGACCGGCCCCTGGCCTCGCGTTCGCGATGGCCGCACCGGGCTGCGCGAAGTTTGGGCATCGATTCGGAGCCGCACGCGGCGGGGGCGACGGTGGAGAAGGGTGGGCCGCGGGGAGCGTGTAGCATCGGCCCGCTGGCGTCGTCGGAGGGTGTATGACAACCGAGCAAGACTTCGAGATCGGCGATGACGCCGTTCTTCAGCGGACGGCCCTGGGGGCCCGCGCTCTGCTGTTCGACCACGTCGAACTCGATCGGGGCGAGCGGCAGTTGCTGGGGGTCGTCACGGGCTACACGACGTTGGGCGATCTGTTTCGCCTCGGGCTCGATGCCCGGCGCGCACGGCCGGCGGCGAAGCAGCTGATGGTGCGCGGGCTGCTGTCGCGCACCGAGCATTGAGCGCAGACGCCGGACTGCGCTCCGACTGCCGGAGGCCCGCGATGACGGC
This sequence comes from Methylibium sp., assembly GCA_035476815.1. Taxonomy (GTDB): domain Bacteria; phylum Pseudomonadota; class Gammaproteobacteria; order Burkholderiales; family Burkholderiaceae_C; genus Methylibium. The sequence goes on along the minus strand of DATILD010000092.1, from coordinate 25,273 downwards.
GGGCCCGATCTCCCCGGAGGGCATCGAGAAGATCCTCGCCGTCACGCGGGCACTGGCCCTGCCGTTCGACCTGGAGACCCTGCTCGGCACGATCGCGGCCGTCGCGTGCGACGTCCTGCATGCCGAGCGCAGCTCGGTCTGGCTGCACGACAGCGCGGCGGGCGAGCTGGTGCTGGACGTCGCCAGCGATCTACGGGGTGTGCGCCTGCCGATCGGGACCGGCCTCGTCGGCGCTTGCGCGCGTGACCGGGCGCCGATCAACGTGCCCGATTGCTATGCCGACCCGCGCTTCGACCGCGAGGTCGACCAGCGGAGCGGCTTTCACACGCGCTGCAGCGTCACGCTGCCGCTGGTGGATCCGCGCGGGGAGCTGTTGGGCGTGATGCAGGTGCTGAACCGGGCCGGCGGCCCGTTCGACCGGTCCGACCTGCAGCTGGCCGAGGCCGTGGCGGCGCAGTGTGCGCTGGCGCTGTCGCGGACGCGGATGACCGAGGCCCTGATCGCCGGCGAGCGCATGCGGCGGGAACTGGAGCTGGCCCAGGTCGTGCAGCGCAGCACGCTGCCGCAGCTTCTCCCGCGCGTGGCGGGCTACGACCTGCACGCGACCTTCCTGCCCGCATCGCTGACGGGCGGCGACACCTACGACATCGCGACCTTGCCGCAGGGACTGCTGCTGGTGCTCGGTGACGCGGCCGGCCATGGCATCGCGCCGGCGCTCTCGGTGACCCAGATGCACGCGATGCTGCGCATGGCGCTGCGTCTCGGCGCGGACCTCGAAACCGCCTTCGTGCAGGTGAACGACCAACTGGCGCAGACCTTGTCGGACGGTCGCTTCGTCACGGCCTTCATCGGCCTGCTGGACCTGGAGTCGCACCGCATCCGCTACCTGAGCGGCGGGCAGGGGCCGATCCTGCACTTCCGTGCGCTCACGCGGGACTGCGTGCGCCACACCTCCACCAGCTTTCCGATGGGCGCGATGCCGATCGTGACGCTGAAGCCGCCCGTGAGCATCGAGCTCGCGCCGGGCGACATCCTGGCGCTGCTGACCGACGGCGTCTACGAGTACGAGGACCCGGCGGGCGAGCAGTACGGCGTCGAGCGCGTGGCGCGCTTTCTCGTCGCCCACCATGGCGAGGCGGTCGCGCCGCTGGCGGCGGCGCTGCTCGACGACGTGCAGGCCTTTGCCGGCGGGCGGATCCAGGAGGACGACATCACCATGGTCCTCGTCAAGCGCGAACCTGCCGGATGAGGTGCGGCCGGACTTCGGGGTCATGCCGCCGGCCGGCATGCGCGCCGTCATCAAACTGTCTTGATGACTTGCTAGGTTCCAAGGTTTTGGCGTCGCTGATGGCGCCGGATGTCTGCGTCCCCACCGTCGTGCCCGGGCGCCCCACTGGAGCGAGTTCGTATGGAACTGGAAGTCGTCGACATCGGTCCCGCGGTGACCTGCGTTCGCCTGGACGGTCGGCTCGACGCGCTGGGTGCCGATGCCATCGGCGTGCGCTTCAGCGCGGCGGTGGCCGCTCCCGGACGCCCGGCGGTCGTCGACCTGTCCGGCGTCAGCTTCGTCGCGTCGATGGGCCTCAGGCTGCTGATCTCCACCGCGCGGGCGCTGCATTCCAAGGGGGCGACGCTGGTGCTCTTCGGTGCCCAGGACGCGGTCCGGCAGGTGCTCGAGGAGGCGTCGATCGACCAGATCATCCCGGTCGCCGCGTCGCGGGAGCAGGCGCTGGCGCAGTTGCCGTCCTAGCGGTGCCGGTCAGGCACCGAACCGGGCGATCCGCTCATGGTCGGTGACCGCGACACGACCGGGGCACCGGCCGACGCGCTGACGCTCGTCGTCGCCAACGAACTGCGGGCACTCGGCCCGGCCGCCGAGGCGGTGCGGGGCTACGTGGCGGCGCATGGCGTCGATCCCAAGGCGATCTACGCCGTCGATCTCGTCCTCGAGGAATGCCTGATGAACATCATCTCGCATGCCTTCGAGGATCAGCGCGCGCATCGCATCGACCTGACCGTCTGGGTCGAACCCGCCCGGGTCGTGCTGCAGATGCGCGACGACGGCGTCAGCTTCGATCCGACGCAGCGGCCGCTGCCGGTGCCGCCGCGCTCGATCGAGGAAGCGACGCCCGGGGGACTGGGGCTCGTTCTGTTGCGGCGCTATGCGCGTGCCATCGACTACCGACGCGATGCCGGTCGGAACTGCCTGACGGTCGACATCGGCCGCGCATCCTGAGGCCTCAGGCGCCGCCGCGGCCCCAGACCGCGAAGAAGGCCTTCAGCTTGGTCCAGCTCGAGAGGCGCTCGTCGGACAGCAGGTCCAGGAAGTCCGACAGCCGCTTGGACTTGACGATCGTGTAGAAGGTGAGCGCGATCGTCGGCACGAACACGAGCGCGAAATAGCCCGCCTTGGTGATCAGGGGCGCGTCGGCCTCGGCGATCAGGTTCATGCCCAGGAAGCCCGTGGACACGGTGCCGACGAGGCCGAAGATCGTCACCACCGTCAACCGCACCACGGTGTTGGCCTGGCGGCGCAGCGAGTCGGCGTCGAGGTAGCCGTTCATGTCGTGGATGCGCTCCTTGACCTCGGCGTACAGGGGCTCGATCTCCAGGTGCTCGCGGCACATCCTGAACAGCGTCTTCACCTGCGCCTGCTCGCTGATGTCGTGGAACCAGTAGCGGTGCGTGAAGCTGAGGAAGGCGACGTAGGCGATGCGGATCTGGCGCTTGAAGCGCTTGATGCTGTCCGGCCGCGTGACGTCCAGCGCCGTCAGCGCCTCGGCCAGCTGGTCCGACACCATCAGCAGCGTGGCCTTCTGGAAATGCGCGATCAGGAAGAGCAGGAAATGCTGGTGCCTGAACTGCGCCAGCACGCCGCGTTCGGCGCAGCGGTAGAACTCGCTCCGGGCGTCGCCGACGACGACCAGGGTCAGGCCCGAGCACAGGTAGCGCGTGTTCGGCGCCACCCCGCTGTCGGACCAGAAGCGGTCGTAGCAGAAGCGCTGCTCGAAGTCGGCCAGGTGCGACTCGGCGTAGGGCAGCGCGCTCGCGTCGCCGCCGCCGGTGGCCAGGCCCAGGCGCACGAAGTCGCTGCGCGCCAGTGCGCCCGGCTCGTCGACCGCCAAGTAGGCCATCATCGGCATGCGGTAGTACTCGATCTGGCGGAAGCGCAGCACGCCCTCGCGCGCCGAGTGGTGGTTGACCAGCGGCGCGAGCACGAACTCCCAGTGGGCGGCGAAACGCGGCGCACGGTGTTCGGCCACATGGGCCAGGAAGGCCTCGCGCGCCCCGGCGTCGCTGGCGCTCAGGACCTTGCCCGCGGCGTCCAGCCATTCGCAGCTGGCCAACCCGTGGCGCGGGTGGCCGGTGGGCTCCCAGCCGGCCGGGTAGGCGCGGCCGTTGCGGTACAGCAGCTCCTGCGCCAGCGCCAGCGGCAGCTCGTCGGCGGCCAGCTCGACGTTGAGCAGCACGATGTCGACGCCGTAGAAGAAGTAGAGGTCGATGTGGGCGACCGTCAGCGTGACCGGCGCATCGCCCGCTCGCGCCACCACCCGCACCGCCGCGATGTCGCGGCGGCGGAAGATGCGCATCGGCGAAGCGGCGCTGCTGCTCTCGCGCGCATCGCGCCCGCTGCGCCCGGCGCCGTACAGGAAGCGCTGCACGTAGGGCAGGAAGGCGATGAACTCGTTGTAGTGGCGCTCGTGGAAGTCGTCCGGATGGCCGGTGTATTCGTCCTCGTGCTCGCGCCAGGGCGAGGCCTCGCCGAGCTCCTGCAACGCGCGCCAGGGCGCGCGCCGCCGCTCGCTGTCGTCCTGGCCGGGCGGCGGCACCACGCGCAACGGCCACACCATCACCTGGCGCAGGTGGCGCACCACGGTGGTCTGGGCCTCCTGCGCAGGGGGCGTGGTGGTGGTCCGCACCATGCGGCCAGTGTAGAACCGCGCGAGCGCGGGTCAGGCCGCGACCGGGACTTTCAGGACCGGGGCGCAACGGCCTGGCTGTCAGGGTGGCGCCGTACACGACCCCTCTGATGGCGCGCCGCGGCCGGGTTCATCGGCTCGCAACGATCCTGCGATGGCCGGCCCCGCTCCGCTGCCGAATCGCGATCGGCTGCGTCGATCGCGCCGCCACGCCGCCGCTCCCGGCGCGCGGTGCTGCGGCTCCGCAGCGATCAAGTTACGCATCAAGACGTTACGCATGCGAACCATGTGGGGGGTTTCCCGTGGTCGACCGCAAATCAAGGGTTGTCACTAGGTGGTTGATCTTTTGTTATAGCGCACTATAACAACGTGAATTGACTGCCTCGGGCCCCCGCCTCGTGCGACCCGCCGTCCGTCTGGTTCGCGCATCGCAGGCCATCCGCTCGTGTTCTCCGGCACGGGCCGGGTCGCCACGCAAGGGCATGCATTTGCTCGTCAGAAGAGGTGGAGACATGACAGGACTTCTTGCATTCATCCGGCGTTGCCAGGCCGTCGCCGTCATGGGCGTGGCGGTCGGCGCCGCGGCCCCCGCGATGGCGTTCAGGCTCGACACGCCGCCCGAATGGGCCGTCAATCTGGACACCTCGCTGCAGTACACGGCCGGCTGGCGTGCCCAGGATCGGGACCCCCTGATCGCCAATCACCTGTTCTTCTCGCAAGGCGACTACAAGTTCGCCGACCAGGGCGACATGGTGACGAACCGCGTGCAGGGCCTCGTCGAGTTCCAGGGCATCTACAAGGGTCAGATGGGCTTCCGCGTCTCGGGCTCGGCCTGGAAGGACTTCGCCTACGACGACAAGGCCCACCAGAACCCAGGCTACGGCGCGATCAACGCCTACACCGGCGGGCGCTACTCCGACTACACCAAGCGCTACTTCCTGCAGGGCGGCGAATTCCTCGACGCCTTCGTGTTCGCGAACGGCAAGCTCGGTGACACCCCGGTCTATGCGAAGGTGGGCCGCCTGAGCCAGTACTGGGGCAACGCGTTCTTCTTCGGCTTCTCGAACATCGCGTACTCGCAGTCGCCCATCGACTACATCAAGGGCTTCTCCCAGCCCGGCTCGGAGGTCAAGGAGCTGTTCCTGCCGCGCAACCAGGTGTCGCTGACGGCGGACCTCGCCCCGAACCTGTCGGTGACGGGGCAGTACTTCCTCGAGTACCGCCCGAACCGCTACCCCGAGGCCGGCACCTACCTCGGCTTCTTCGACATCCTCTTCAACGGTCCCCAGGGCACCGGCGCGCTGGCGGGCTTCGGCATCACCGAGAACGACCACATGGTCGAGCCGCCGGACAACAACCGCAACTACGGCATCAAGGTCAGTTGGGCGCCGGAGTGGGCCGGCGGCGACCTGGGCTTCTACTACCGTCAGCTCGACGAGGTCGATCCCTGGCCGGCACTGGTGAACCCCGCGACTGGACACCTGCAAAGCACCTTTGCCGAGAAGACCAAGCTGATCGGCATCAGCTACGAACGCAGCTTCGGGCTGGTGAGCACGGGCTTCGAGCTGAACCAGCGCCGCCACACCGCGCTCAACTCGGCGGGTCTCGCGCCCTCCAACCAGGGCGCGCGCGGCAACCTCACCAACTTCATCGCCAACGCCTTCGTCCAGCTCGGCAGCACGCCGCTGTGGGACGCCGGCATCCTGCTCGCCGAGATCAGCTACACCCAGCTCAACTCGGTGACGTCGAACGAGGCGCTGTACAACGGCGTCGGTACCGCCAACTGCCGGCGCAATGGCACGGCCGCGCCGGGCAGCTACCGCGACGGCTGCTCGACCAAGCGCGCGCTCGCCTTCGCGACGCTGTTCACTCCGCAGTGGCTGCAGGTGTGGCCGGGCGTCGATCTCGAGTTGCCGATCTCCCTGACGATGGGCCTGAAGGGCAATGCCGCCTACCGCGCCGGCGGCTTCTATGCCGAGGACTCGCGGATCTACTCGGTCGGCCTCAAGGCGATCTACAACAGCAAGACCAGCCTGGCCCTGCAATACAACGGCTACTACTGGAAGCCCCATGGCCAGGCCGACAACGGGCTGGGCGCCGGCCTGCCGGCCTACGCGGGTTTCGGCGGCAATGGGCCCGTCAGCCTGAACGACCGCGGTTGGCTTCAGCTGACGCTGAAGTCCTCGTTCTGAACCAAGACCGGAGACAAGCATGACCTTCATTCGCAATGTGCACCGGGTGGCGCTGCAAGCGGCCGCCTGCGCGGCAGTCCAGATGTTCGACCAGACCGCGGCGATCGCCGCCGCAACAGCCGACGAGGCCCGCCAGCTGGGTTCGACGCTCACCGAATTCGGCGCCGAGAAGGCCGGCAACAAGGACGGCTCGATCCCCGCGTACACCGGCGGGCTGGCGAGCGTGCCCGGCTACGACCCAAAGACGATGGCGCAGTACCTCGATCCCTTCAAGGACGACAAGCCGGCGTTCAGCGTCGACGGGAAGAACGCTGCCCAGTACGACGCGCTGCTGATGGCCGGCACGAAGGCCATGCTCAAGCAGTACCCGACGTTCCGGCTCGACGTCCACCAGACCCGCCGCAGCTCCCGCTACCCGGGCTGGGTGCTGCAGAACACCGTGAAGAACGCGACCACCGCCAAGCTGGCCGGCGAGGTCGAAGGCGATGCCCTGAGTGGTGCGGACACCGGCAACGTGCCCTTCGCCGGCATACCGTTCCCGATCCCGAAGACGGGCTACGAAGTGCTGTGGAACCACCACGCGCACTACTCCGCGGCGGTGAGCCACAACGTCGGCCAGGGCTACCTGATCGACACGGCCGGCAAGACGATCGAGCTGCCGGGCGTGAACACGTACTTCCTGCACCCCTGGTACGACAAGAACAACAAGCTGCGCGGCCAGACCTTCGACGCGCTGTTCGGCTTCTCGGCCACCTTGACCTCTCCGCCGTCACAGGCCGGCGTCGTGTTCCTGAGCTACTACACGGCCAACGCGGCGGACCGCGGCCAGCGCACCTGGTTCTACACGCCGGGTCAGCGGCGCGTGCGTCTGGCGCCGGAGTTCAGCTACGACGTGCCGATCGCCGGCTATGGCGGCGTGACGGTGTGGGACGACATCTACGGTTACCTCGGCCGGATGGACCGCTTCGACTTCAAGCTCGCCGGCAAGAAGGAGCTACTGGTGCCCTACAACGTGTTCGGCGTCACCAACACGATGGCGGTGAAGGACTTCATCGGCCCGAAGCATGTCAACCCCGAGGCCGTGCGCTGGGAGCGCCGACGCGTCTGGGTCGTCGAGGGCACCCGCAAGCCGGACGCGCGCCACATCTACAGCCGCCGCACCTTCTATGTCGAGGAGGACTGCTGGTGCATCGTGGCCTCCGAGGCCTACGACAACTCGGGCGCGCTCTGGCGGGCGACCAACTACTACGGCTTCCCGACCTATGACACCGGCGGCTTCAACACCGACAGCTGGAGCACCAACGACATCATCAAGGGCAACTACTTCGTGCTCAACGTGGGTCACAAGGAGCCGGGCAACCTGGTGCGCAGCTACGACACCGCGGAAGGCCTGCCGATCGCGCTGACGCCGCAGGCCGTCGCGGCCACGGGCGTGCGCTGAGAGGAGGGGGCGCCATGCTCGGTTCATCTGCGCGGCTGCGGCGCCGCGAGCTGGTTTTCGGCGGTCTGTGTGCGCTGCCGCTGGGTGCGAGCGCGGGCTTCGTCGATCCGCTCGATGCACCGGCGGCGATGCGCAGCGTCCCCGGCCGACGGCCGCTGCTCGCGGTGACCACGGTCGGCCGGGCGCTGGTGGGCGTCGGCTCGCGCGGACTGATCGTGCGGTCCGAGAACCGCGGCCAGACCTGGGAGCAGAGCCAGGTGCCGGTGCAGAGCGACCTGCTGGCCGTGCAGTTCGTCTCCGAGCGGCTCGGCTGGGCGGTGGGCCACGACGGCGTGGTCCTGCACAGTTCGGACGGGGGGCGGAGCTGGGGGCGTCAGCTGGACGGCCGCGCGGCCGGCTCGACCTTCCAGTCCTACTACGCCAGCGCCGGCACCGCCGACGAGGTGGCGCTCGCGCAGACCCAGAAGAACCAGGGCAACGGACCGGTGCTGCCCTACCTCGACCTGTGGTTCGAGGACGAACGCAAGGGCTACATCGTCGGCTCGTTCGGCCAGATCGCGGCGACGCAGGATGGCGGCAGGACCTGGGAGCCGTGGCTGCATCGCATCGACAACCCGGACCAGCTCAACTTCAACGCGATCCGCAGCATCGCCGGGCAGCTCTGGATCGCCGGCGAGCGCGGCCGACTGTTCCGGCTGGACCGCACGACCGGTCGCTTCCAGGCGCAGGACACGGGCTACGCCGGCAGCTTCTTCGGTCTCGCCGGCCACGCCGACGCGCTGCTTGCCTTCGGTCTGCGTGGCGTGGTCTACCGCCGCGACGCCGCGGGGGCCGGCCGCTGGGTTGCCGTGCCCATGCCCGCCGAGCAGAGCATCACCGCCGGCCTGTTCGACCCGGGCGCCGGCTTCGTGCTCGTCGACGCGGCCGGGCAGATCCTGCTCGGCGGCAGCGACGGCTTGCGATGGACGGCGCAAGCCCCGCCGCGGCCGATGCGTGCCGCGGGCCTGGCCCTGCTCGATCGCGACACCGTGGCCCTGGCCGCGCTGGACGGCGCGCATGTCCTGTCGCTGCCGCCGCAAGCTACTCGTTCCTGACCCGCCATGGCCACTTTCAACGATCCCGCCGACGACATGCCGGTGGTGCGCCTGCGCCGCGATTTCGATGCCCGTTCGGGCAACGTCGTCGAGCGCGCGATCTTCAACTTCCGCGGGCTGCTCGCCGGCTTGTGCGCCCTCTTGACGCTGCTGCTGGCCGTACAGGCCTCGCGGCTGCAGGTGAACGCGAACTTCGAGCAGATGATGCCGCAGTCGCACCCGTTCATCGTCAACTACCGGGCCAACGCCGATGCGCTGCGCGGACTCGGCAATTCGGTGCGCATCGTCGTGGAGCACACGAAGGGCGACATCTACGACGCGGCGTACCTGCGCACGCTGCGGGAGATCAACGACAAGGTCTTCCTGATCCCGGGCGTCGACCGCTCGTTCATGAAGTCGCTCTGGATGCCGGTGGTGCGTTGGACCGAGATCACCGCCGAGGGCTACAAGGGCGGCGCCGTGATGCCCGACAGCTACGATGGATCGGCCGCCAGCATCGACGCGCTGCGCAACAACGTCCAGCGCGCCGGCATCATCGGTTCGCTGGTCGCCGACGACCAGCGTTCCAGCATGCTGTTCGTGCCGCTGCTCGAGCGCAACGCCGCGACCGGCGACACGCTCGACTACCGTGCCTTCCGCGACGCGCTGGCGGGCCTGCGGGCCGAGTACGAGCCCCGCGGCGTGAGGATCCACGTGATCGGCTTCGCCCAGCTGGTGGGCGACCTGATCCACGGCCTGATCGAGGTCTTCGCCTACTTCGGCATCGCCGCGCTGGTCTGCGCGCTGCTGATCCTGCTGTACACGCGCTGCCTGCGCAGCAGCGCGCTGGTGGTCGCGTGCTCGCTGGTCGCGGTGGTCTGGCAGCTCGGGCTGATGCGCCTGCTCGGCATGGTCGTGGACCCGTACTCGGTGCTGGTGCCGTTCCTGATCTTCGCGATCGGTGTCTCGCACGGGGCGCAGAAGATGAACGGCATCGCCCAGGACATCGGCCGCGGCACCCACCGCTATGTGGCGGCGCGCTACACGTTCCGGCGCCTGTTCCTCGCCGGGCTGACCGCGCTGCTGGCGGACGCCGTCGGCTTCGCGGTGCTCGCGGTGATCGACATCCCGGTGATCCAGGGGCTGGCCGTCGCCGCCAGCATCGGCGTGGCGGTGCTGATCTTCACCAACCTGATCCTGCTGCCCGTGCTGCTGTCGTACACCGGCGTCAGCGCGCGCGCCGCCGCCCGCGGCGCGCAGGCCGAGGCGGGCGACCATCCGGTGGTGAGGTGGCTGACCCGCTTCACCGAGCGGCGCCGGGCGGCGCTGGCCCTGGCCGCGGCCGGCGTGCTGGCGCTGGGCGCCGGGCTCGTGAGCACGCAGCAGCAGATCGGCGATCTGGACCCCGGGGCGCCGGAACTGCGCCCCGACTCCTACTACAACCGCTCGAACGCCTACATCACCGGCCACTACCGCCTGTCGAGCGACCAGTTCGCGGTGATCGTGCGCACGCCGCCGCAGGGCCTGCTCGACTACCAGACGCTGCTCGAGATGGACCGGCTCGAGGACCTGCTGCGCGACCTGCCCGGCGTGCAGACCACGGTCTCGGCCGGCAGCCTGGCGCGCAACACCACCTCCGCCGGCTTCGAGGGCTCGCCGAAGTGGGTGACGATCAACCGCGACGGCTACGTGGTCGCCGACGCGATCAACTACGTCTACGACAGCAGCCCGGAGATGTTCAACGACGAGCGCTCGGTCGCGCCGGTCATCGCCTTCCTCGCCGACCACAAGGCCGAGACGCTGCAGCGCGTCGTGCAGGCGGCGCAGGGCTTCGCCGAGCGGCACGACACGCCGGAGCGGAAGTTCCTGCTGGCGGCGGGCAGTTCGGGCATCGAGGCGGCCACCAACGAGGCGGTGGCACGTGCCAACCGGACGATGCTGCTGTACGTCTACGCCGCGGTCACGCTGCTGTGCTTCGTGACCTTCCGCAGCTGGCGGGCGGTGGTCGCCGCGGTGGTGCCGCTGATCGTGACCTCGCTGCTGTGCGAGGCGTTGATGGTCGCGCTCGGCATCGGCGTGAAGGTCGCCACGCTGCCGGTGACCGCGCTCGGCGTGGGCATCGGCGTGGACTACGCGTTGTACCTGCTGACCGTCCAGCTGGCCGCCCAGCGCGCCGGCGCGACGCTGGAGCAGGCCTACCGCCAGGCGCTGGTGTTCACCGGCAAGGTCGTGGCGCTGGTCGGCGTGACGCTCGGCGTGGCGGTGATCACCTGGGCCTGGTCGCCGATCAAGTTCCAGGCCGACATGGGCATCCTGCTCGCGTTCATGTTCCTGTGGAACATGCTGGGGGCACTGATCCTCGTGCCGAGCCTGGCGGCCTTCCTGATGAACACGAACGCCGCTCCGCAACCGGCGGGAGAAGCACTGATCCGCCAGCCCGCCTGACGCCCCCCCCGCGGCCGCCAGACACCCCTTTGATTCGACGAGGACATGACCATGAAAGAACTGAACATCATCTGGTTCGCGGACGAGCCGTGCACCGATCACGCCCAGGTGGGCGGCAAGGGCGCCAACCTCGGGCGGCTGACGCGCCAGGGCTTCGTCGTACCGCCCGGCTTCGTCGTCGGCACCGACGCCTACGCCGCGCATGTCCGCAGCAACGAGGGGCTGAAGAAGCGCATTGCCGGGGCCCTGCAGGCGGTCGACTACAACGACGCGATGGCGCTCGACGCCTGCGTGATGCAGATCCGCAGCTGGATCGTCGAAACGCCGATTCCGGCGCCGGTGCAGGCCGCGATCGCGGCAGCGTACGCGCGGCTCGGCGGCGAGCTCTACGTCGCCGTGCGCTCGTCCGGCACCGCGGAGGACCTGGAAGGCAACTCCTTCGCCGGCCTGCACGACACCTACCTCGACATGCGCGGCGGCGACAACGTCGTCGACGCGGTGAAGCGCTGCTGGGCCTCGATGTGGACCTCGCGCGCGGTGTTCTACCGGCACAGCCAGGGCTTCGACCACTTCACCAGCTCGATCGCGGTCGTCGTGCAGACCATGGTCGAGTCCGAGGTGGCCGGGGTCCTCTTCACCGGCAACCCGATCAACGCCGCGACCCACGAGCTCGTCGTCAACGCCAGCTGGGGCCTGGGCGAGGCGGTGGTGTCGGGCATCGTCACGCCGGACGAGTTCATCGTCGGCAGCCGCAACCTGAAGGTCCTGCAGCGGACCCTGGGCAGCAAGACCTGCAAGATCGTGCGCGACAGCGCCAGGGGCAACGGCACGCTGCAACTGGACACCGCCGAGGGCGAGCGCGGCCGGTTCTCGCTCAGCGACGAGCAGGTGGCCGAACTCGCCGGCATCGGCCAGCGCATCCAGGCCGCCTATGAAGGCTTCCCGCAGGACATCGAGTGGGGCTACAGCCAGGGCCAGTTCTACGTGCTGCAGGCCCGGCCGATCACCGGGGTCGAGTTCTCCTGGGACGCCGACGTCACGGCCAGCGTGCAGGGCAACGACGACGCGGTGCCCTACGACAACATCTGGTCGCGCGTCTTCCCCGAGGAGATGTGGACGGGCGCGATCAGTCCGTTGATGTTCTCGTGGCGCTGCTGGGGGCTGAACCAGTGCCACAGCGTGGGCGTGCACGCCTACGGCTACCCCGAGACCGACTACACGACGCACCGGCTGTGGATCTATCACAAGGGGGTGTCGTACTACAACCCGAAGGCCGACCTGCAGCTGATCCAGACCGCCGTGCCGCCGCAGCTGCGCGCCGGCATGCTGCACAAGCTGCCCAAGGCCTGGCACGCGGAGGCGCTCGAGGCACCGTTCGACTGGTCGCGCTACATCGACATGTTCCTGAAGGTCGAGAAGGAGCGCCCGGACATGGGCTACACGTGGTGGAAGTCGATCCGCGACGACTTCATCGACAACCCGACCTACCGCGAGAACACCCGTCCGCGCAGCCAGGCCGAACTGGCCGCGATGAGCGACGCCGAGCTCAAGCAGCACATCGGCACGCTGATGCGGCTCGAGATCGCGTCCTACGACCCGCCGTGGAACGGCCTGCTCTGGTACATGCGCGAATCGCTGGGATGGATCGGCTGGATCATCCAGAACTGGTACACCGGCGGCCGCGCCACCGTGTTCATGGATCTCGTGACCGGCACCCGCCAGCCCACGGTGACCTCGGAGGACAACTTCGCGGTGTGGGAACTGGCCGAGTGCGTGCACCGCTCGCCCGAGCTGCGTTCGCTGTTCGACAAGTTCCCGGACGAGCGCTTCCTGACCTATGTCGACCAGTCGGTCGACGGGCCGAAGTTCCGTGCCCTGTTCGACGAGCAGGTGCGCCGGCGCGGCCACCGCGGGCACCCGGACCGCGACATCCTGTTCGCGCGCCGCGCCGACGATCCGATGGTCGACCTGCGGATGATCAGGAGCCTGTACGGCACGCCGGACCCGCGCATCCAGGAGCACAAGATGCGCGAGAAGCTCGAGGAGACGATCCTGCATGTGCAGGACAACCTGGCCCAGCAGCCGATGGGCGTGCTGAAGTCGCGCCTGTTCAAGTTCCTGATCGACTTCTCGCACAACAGCATCGAGTTCCGCGACAACGAGCGCGAGGTGATGGACTGGTCCACCTACGCGATCAAGCGGGCCTTCGAGGACGTCGGGCGCCGCTGCTGCGAGCGCGGCCGCCTCGATGTCGTGCGCGACGGCTACTTCCTGACGATGGACGAGCTCTACGACGTGCTCGACGGCAAGGCGAACCTGAAGCTCGCCAAGACCAAGATCGCCGCGCGCGCGAAGAACTTCGACAAGATCGACCGCAAGCAGGTGCACCCGGCGCCGTACCTGCAGTTCGGCCGTCCCGCCCCCATCGACCAGCCCGAGCTGTCGGGCGACGGGGTGCTGCGCGGCAAGATCACGAGCGTCGGCAAGGTCACCGGCACCGCGCGTGTCGTCTACGAGCTGTCGCAGATCGGGCGCGTCAAGCGCGGCGAGATCCTCATCGTCCACGCCACCGACCCGGGCTGGACACCCGTGTTCATGCTGATCAAGGGCATCGTGCTCGAGACCGGCGGGCTGATCTCGCATGGCGCGCTGCTGGCGCGCGAGTACGGACTGCCGGGCGTGCAGGTGGAGGGCGCGCTCACGCTCGTCCCCGACGGCGCGACGATCACGGTCGACGGCGACAGCGGCGTGGTGATCATCCACGACGACGAGAAGCCCGCACCGGAAGAAGCGCCGGTCGAACTGCTTGCCGCCTAGCGAGAGGGGGCGCCGGGCGGCGCAGGCCAGGCGGCGGCAGGCGCTAGCATGCGGCCTCGGCCAGCTCAGGACCCGCCACCCCATGTCACTCAGAGAACGGCAGAGTGCCGCCCGCCGGCAGAAGATGCTCGATGCCGCCGAGGCCCTGATCCGGCAGACCGGCGGCACCGAGTTCTCGATGCGCGCTCTGGCCGACGCGGCCGAGGTCAGCCCGGCGACGCCCTACAACATCTTCGGCTCGAAGGAGGGGTTGCTGTTCGCGCTGTTGGAGCGCAGCCTCGAGGTGTTCCGGCAGAAGGCGCTGCTCTTCTCCGCGCGGGACCCGTTCGAGCAGGCCATCGAAGCGGTCGAGAAGGCCGTCGGTCTGCTGCTCGCCGACCCGGCGATGATGCGGCCGCTCTACCAGGTGATGCTGGGACTGTCCGACCCCATCCACCACCCGGACTTCATCAGGCGCGCCTTCGACTTCTACCGGCGCGCTCTGGGTGGCCTGCGCGCCGAAGGGGTGCTGCCCACCGACGAGGACCTCGAGATCCTCGCGCTGTCGATGATGTCTCACATCATCGGTCTGCTGAACCTGTGGGTGCACGAGGACATCCGCGACGGCTACTTCAAGGCCCAGGCGATCCTCGGCGTCATCCAGCTGCTGTGGCCGCTGGCGCGCGGGGCGCATGTCGCGGTCCTGGAGCGCAAGCACCGCCAGATCAGCAGCGCCCTGCTCGCGCCGGCGCTCCGGCCTTCGCTCTTCAACGAGGTCTGAGCCGCTCCTGCTCTTCGACGCCGCCGGCGTCGCCGCGCTCCACCGTCGCCAGGTTCAGCATCACGATGCCGGCCAGGATCAGGCCGACGGCCAGCAAGGACACGGGGCCGAGCCGCTGTCCGAACACCAGCAGCCCGATCAGCGTCAGCGCGACGATGCCGACGCCGGACCAGACCGCGTAGGCGATCCCGACCGGGATCGCCCGCAGCGCCAGCGACAGGAAGTAGAACGCGACCGCGTAGGCCAGCCCGACCATCAGCGACGGGCCGAGCCGCGTGAAGCCGTCGGCCTGCTTCAGGAAGCTGGTGCCGACCACCTCGGCGGCGATCGCCACCGCCAGCTGCAGCCAGGGCGACATCGCCGCCGCCGCCGCGTCAGCGGCCGTCGAAGCCCGGCACCCAGTTCGTGCCCGCCAGCGGCACGCGCGCCATCGCGGCGGCCTCCAGCGTCAGCGCGACCAGGTCCTCGCGCTCCAGGTGGTGCACGTTCTGCTTGCCGCAGGCGCGCGCGATCGTCGTCAGCTCCATGGTCAGCGTCTTCAGGTAGTTCTTGACGCGCCGCGCGCCGACGTCGGGCTGCAGGCGCTGCTCGAGCACGCTGTCCTGGGTCGTCACGCCGACCGGGCAGCGCCCGGTGTGGCAGTGGTGGCAGCTGCCGGGCGCGGTGCCGATCGCGTCGTAGTCGCCGAGCGCCGAGACCGGCTGGCCGTCCAAGATGTAGGTTTCCGAGTTGCAGCCGAGCGCGAACAGGATGCCCTGGCCGATCGCCACCGCGTCGGCGCCCATCGCCAGCGCCTTGGCCACGTCGGCGCCGCTGCGGATGCCGCCCGAGACGATCAGCTGCACCTTGCCCTTCATGTTCAGGTCCTCGAGCGCGTCGACCGCCTGGCGCACCGCGGCCAGCGTCGGGATGCCGATGTGCTCGATGTAGCAGGTCTGCGTCGCCGCGGTGCCGCCCTGCATGCCGTCGACCACCACCACGTCGGCGCCGGCATGGACCGCGAGCTTGACGTCGTTGAACACGCGCGTCGCGCCGACCTTCACGTAGATCGGCTTCTCCCAGTCGGTCAGCTCGCGCAGCTCCTGGATCTTGATCGCCAGGTCGTCGGGGCCGGTCCAGTCGGGGTGGCGGCAGGCCGAGCGCTGGTCCACGCCCTGCGGCAGCGTGCGCATCTTCGCGACCCGCGGGTTGACCTTCTGGCCCAGCAGCATGCCGCCGCCGCCCGGCTTGGCGCCCTGGCCGATCACGACCTCGATCGCGTCGGCGCGCCGCACGTCGTCGGGCTTGAAGCCGTAGCGCGAGGGCAGGCACTGGTAGACCAGGGTCTTCGAGGAGTTGCGCTCCTCGGGCGTCATGCCGCCGTCGCCGGTGGTGGTGGAGGTGCCGATCTCGGTCGCGGCGCGGCCGAGCGCTTCCTTCACGTTGGCCGACAGCGCGCCGAAGCTCATGCCGGCGATGGTGATCGGCGTGGCCAGCTCGATCGGCTTCTTCGCGTAGCGCGTGCCGAGCAGGGTCTTGGTCACGCACTTCTCGCGGTAGCCCTCGAGCGGGTAGCGCGACAGCGAGCCGGCCAGGAACAGCAGGTCGTCGAAGTGCGGCAGCGCGCGCTTGGCGCCCAGGCCGCGGATCTCGTAGAGGCCGTGCGCGGCGGCCTTCTGGATGTAGTCGATCGTGGCGCGGTCGAAGGTGACCGACTCCTCGAGCGAGAGGCGCTTGAAGGCAACGGGTTTGATGTCCATGGTCGTCTCAATATTCCTGGTTGGCGTCGGCGTTCCAGTGGTACAGCGAACGCGCCGACGCGATGCGCCGGAACGAGGCCGGGTCGTGGTCCAGCCCGGCCTTGCGCAGCAGCTCGCCGAGCGCGCCGATGTCGGCGTTGCTCATGTCCTCGTACTGCGCGTCAGCGCCGAGCGACTTGACGCTGCCCTTCACGTAGATGACGGCCTCGTACAGCGAGTCGCCGAGCGCGTCGCCGGCGTCGCCGCAGATCACCATGCGGCCGGCCTGGGCCATGAAGCCCGAGAAGCTGCCGACGCTGCCGCCGACCACGATGTCGGCGCCCTTCAGCGAGATGCCGCAGCGCAGCCCGGCGTCGCCGTCGATCACCAGCAGCCCGCCATGCGCCGAGGCGCCGGCGCCGTTGCTGGCGAAGCCCTTGACGTGGACGCTGCCGCTCATCATGTTCTCGGCCACGCCGGTGCCGGCGCTGCCGTGGATCACGACCGTGGCGTGCTGGTTCATGCCGGCGGCGTAGTAGCCGGCATGGCCGTGGATCTCGACCGCCACCGCCGCGTCGAGGCCGACCGCGATGTTGTGCGCGCCGTCCGGGTTGACCACGTCGACATGGCGGGTGTCGCCGACGTCGAGCTCGCGGTGCAGGAACTGGTTGAGCTCGCGCAGCGGCGTCTTCGCGAGGTCGAATTCCATCGCGGTCATCTGGGTGCTCACGCGTTCCATACGTACATCTCCTCGGGGGCGGGCTCGAACACCTTGGCGTTCTTGATGTCGGGCAGATGGGCCAGCGAGCGGAACTCGGAGGCGATCGCGACATAGCCGTCGTTCTCGGCCACCACCGCGGGCTTGCAGGCGAAGGGGTCGCGGATCAGCGCCAGCTTGTCCGGCGTGCCCATCAGGAAGGTGTAGAAGCCGTCGAGCTCCTCGAAGCCCTTCTGCAGCGCGGCCTCGAGCTCGTCGCCCTCGCGCAGCCGCCACTCGAGGAAGCGGCAGGCCGCCTCGGTGTCGTTGTCGGTCTCGAAGCGGATGCCCTCGGGCTCGAGCTTGCGGCGCACGCCGTTGGGGTTGGACAGCGAGCCGTTGTGCACCAGGCAGAAGTCTTCGCCGGCCGTGAACGGGTGGGCGCGGTCCGGCGTGACGGCCGACTCGGTCGCCATGCGGGTGTGGCCCACCAGGTGCGAGCCCTTCAGGCCTTCGAAGCCGTAGCGCTCGGCCACCTGGGCCGGCGTGCCGACGTCCTTGTACAGGTCGATGCTGCGGCCGGTCGACAGGATGTGCAGCTTCGGGTGGTGCTCGCGCAGGTAGCGCTTGACCGCCTCGGGCGCCGAGCCGACCGTCAGCACCGCATGGTTGCCCTTGGGCCGCACGTCGACGCGCAGGTCCAGGTGCTCGTGCAGCTCGTGCGCGAGGCCGGCCCAGTTGAAGTCGGCGCCGTCCTCGGTCAGCCCCGAGTAGAGGCTGATCTTGCGCTGCGCGTCGGCGGTCGGCGTGCCGAACACCGCCAGGCCGGCCGAGTCCGGCCCGCGCTCCGTCATGCCGATCAGCATCGGCACCATCAGGCTGCCCAGGCGCTCGCGCAGGGCGGGCGTCTTGACCAGCAGACCCACGATTCCACACATGTCGTCTCTCCGGTTGTCGTTGGGTTCAGAAGAATTCGAGGTAGCTGGTCACTTCCCAGTCGGAGACGTGCCGCATGTATTCGATCCACTCCATGCGCTTCAGGCGCACGAATTCCTCGGCGATCGGCCCCAGCGCCTGCATCAGCAGCGTGTCGCGCTCCAGCGCGTCGAGCGCCTCGCCGAGGTTCTGCGGCAGGATGCCGATGCCGTGCTCGCGCAGCTGGGCCGCGCTGTAGTCGTAGAGGTTGTCGTTGTTCGGCTCGCCCGGGTCGAGCGCATGGTTCACGCCGTCCAGGCCGGCGGCGATCACCGCGGCCGTCGCCAGGTAGGGGTTGCAGGCCGCGTCGGGCAGCCGCAGCTCGATGCGCCCGCCGGGGCCGCGCACCATCGACGAGCGGTTGCCGCTGCCGTAGCTGATGTAGGCCGGCGCCCAGGTCGCGCCGGTCAGCGAGCGGCCGACCACCAGGCGCTTGTAGGAGTTGACCGTCGGGCAGCACAGCGCGGCCAGCGCCGGCGCGTGCTTCAGCAGGCCGGCGGTGAACTGGTAGCCGAGCTTCGAGAGCTTGAGCCCGCGGCGGTCCGACTTGTCCTCGAACAGGTTGGTCTCGCCCTCCGAGATGCTCATGTGCATGTGCATGCCGTTGCCCGGGCGGTTCGAGAAGGGCTTGGGCATGAAGGAGCAGATCAGCCCCAGCTCGGCCGCGATCTCCGAGGCCGCCATCTTCAGGAACACATAGTGGTCGCAGGAGGTCAGGCAGTCGGTGTAGGTGTAGTTGATCTCGAACTGGCCGTTGGCGTCCTCGTGGTCGATCTGGAACACGTCGATGCCGACGGCGCGCAGCGCCTCGGTCATGCGCTCGAGGAAGGTGCGCGAGCGCGACATGCCCTTGTAGTCGTAGCAGGGCTTGAGCAGCGTGTCGCTCGGGTCGCAGGGCTCGATCTTCCCGGTCGCGCTGCGCTTGAGCAGCGAGAACTCGGGCTCGAGCCCGGTGTTGAAGGTCCAGCCCTTGGCGTCCATGCGCGCGATCTGGCGCTTCAGCACGACGCGCGAGTCCTTGTCGTGCGGGGCGCCATTGAAGTGGCCGTCGCAGACGATGCGCGCATAGCCCGGCTGCCAGGGCACGGTCGACAGCGTGGTCGCGTCGCCGATCGCCATGTAGTCGGGGTCGTTGGGCGAGATGCCCATGCCCCAGATCGCGCCGCCGGCGAAACCGGCGCCGGCGCCGAGGATGCTGTCGTAGTGGGCGACCGGCACCGACTTGGTCTTGGCGGTGCCGTGGATGTCCACGAACTGGGCCAGCACGTACTTCACCTGGTGGCTCTGCAGGAATTGCTTCTGCGCCTCGCTGCTGCTGCGGTTGGATGTCATCGCCTGTCTCCTTGTGGCAAGACTCGTCAAGAGGGAATCAGCGCGCCAGCGCGCCGAGCGTGTCGAGGCCGACCGCGCCGCCGCCGAGCTCACCGGCGAGGCCGGTCAGCGTGCGCCAGAGGTAGCCGCCATAGGTGCCGTCGCACCACAGCCGGTAGCGCGGCCCGTCGGCCCCGGGCAGTGCGAGCACGGTGACGCCGACGCCGACCATCGAGGTCATCACCAGCGGTCGGGTGGCGGCATCGAGGCCGCCGAAATCGAAGGCGCAGGTCTGGGCCAGCAGCTCGGGCACGCGCCGGCCGGCAAGCAGCAGGTCGGCGTCGAAGCGCGGCACCGGGTAGACGCCATGCGACGGCGCGGCCGTCGCGACACGCGTGACCGTCTGCGCGTCGGCGCCGGCGACGAGCGCGTACTCGGTGTCGCCGAGCCGCGCCACCAGGCTGCCGCAGGGCAGCGCGAGCCACTGGTTGGGCCGCTCGGGCGTGGCCACGCCCAGCGCGTTGAGCCAGAAGCGCGCGTTGCGGCCCTTGACGCCGGTGCGGCGCCGGAAGCCCAGGTCGCCGATGCCGGCCTCGTTGAGCCGCGCGGCCTCGGCGTCACCGAAGGCGGCCGCGACCTGCATCGTGTCGAGCGTGGCCCAGCGCGTCGCCAGGCCTTGCTGGGCGTCGCGCAGCGCGCCGGTGCGGGGCAGGGGGGTGTTCATCAGACGCGCTCCTTGGCGAGATCACTGCTGCGCGGGGCCGGCGGTGCGCTCGGCCGCGCCGGTGGGGGTTCGCTGCCGTCCTTCTGGCGTTCGTCCTTCGGGTCGAAGAAGGGCGTCGCGCAGACCTCGGCGGCGACCTGGCTGCCGTCGGTCAGGCGGATCCGCAGCGCCGTGCCGGGCTGGGCCAGCGCCGGCCGCACGAAGGCCAGGCCGATGTGGTGGCCGAGGTTGGGGCTCCAGGCGATGCTGGTCACGCGGCCGGCGATCTCGCCCGCCTCGATCACCAGATGGCATTCCTGCGGCACCGCGCCGCGCAGCCCGGCCGGCAGGCGGAAGCCCACCAGCTTGTGGCGCAGCGGCTTGCGCTGGATCGCCTGCAGCGCGCGCTGGCCGACGAAGAAGGGCTTGTCGAGCTTGACCGCCCAGTCCATGCCGACCTCGAAGGGCACGGTCAGGCCGTCGGTGTCCTGGCCGACGATCAGATGGCCCTTCTCGAGCCGCAGCAGGCGCTGCGCCTCGACGCCGAAGGGGCCGATGCCATGCTTTGCGCCGGCGGCCATCAGCGCGTCCCACAGCGCCGGGCCGTGCTCGGCCGGCACGTGGATCTCGTAGCCCCATTCGCCGACGAAGCCGACGCGCATCATGCGCACCGCGACGCCGCCGACCTCGCCGTTGCGGCAGGCCAGGTAGGGGAAGCCGGCCGAGGACAGGTCCATCTCGGTCAGCGTGGCCAGCACCTCGCGGGCCTTCGGGCCGGCCAGGTTCATCGCCGAGTAGGCGCCGGTCAGGTTGACCAGCCCGCAGTCGAGCTGCCATTCGACGTTCAGCCTAGAGAGCTCGCGGTAGACCGTGGCCGCGCCCGAGCTGGTGGTCGTGAAGTAGAAGGCGTCGTCGGCGATGCGCGCGACCACGCCCTCGTCGGCCAGCACGCCGGACTCGTCGACCATCACCGCGTAGCGGGTGCTGCCGACCTTCATGTTGCCGTAGCGGCCGGTGTAGACGCGCTCGAGGAACTCGGCCGCCTGCGGGCCGCGGATCTCGAGCTTGCCGAGCGTGCCGACGTCGATCACGCCGACCGCGCTGCGCACGCGCTTGACCTCGGCGTGGATGGCCTCGCGGCGCGACAGCCCGGCCACCGCGTAGTACTCGGGCCGCTCCCAGGCCCCCGCCGGCATGAACACCGCGCCGAGCGCCGCATGGCGCGCGTGCAGCGGCGTCTGGCGTTGCGGGTGGAAGCCGCGGCCGGCCAGGTGCGACAGCGGCACCGGGTGGAAGAAGGGCCGCGCCGTGGTGGTGCCGACCTGCTGCGGCGTCTTGCCGGTCAGCCGCGCCAGCACGCGCAGCGCCGTCATGTTGGAGTGCTTGCCCTGGCTCGGGCCCATGCCCACGGTCGTGAAGCGCTTCAGCAGTTCGATGTTGTCGTAGCCCTCCTGCACCGCGTTCTCGAAGTCCTTGAGCTGCAGGTCCTCGTCGAAGTCGACGAAGTTCTTGCCCTTGGCATGGGCGACGATCGGCCAGGGGTGCGAGGGGCTCTCGCTCTCCTGCGGCACGCCGACCGGCTGCGCGGCGCCATGGCCGGCGTAGGCGGCGGCCGCGGAGCCGGCGCGCCGGCCGTCGGCCAGGCGCGCGTCGAGCTGGTAGACGCCGTTGACGCGGCCGCAGGCGAACACGCCCGGCGGCAGCGAGCGCGGCACGAACTGCTGCACGCCCTCGTCGTAGCGCATCTGCGTGCCGGCCTGGTAGAGCAGGTTGGCGCTCGGCATCCAGCCGCTGCTCAGCGCGACGCCGTCGCAGTCGAGGCGCTCGCCGACCTCGAGCACCTGGCCCGAGCTCGGGTCGATGCGGCACAGCGTCACCGCGCTCACGCGGCCGTCGGCGCCCGCATGGGCCTCGTGGATCGCGTGGCCGGCCAGGCAGCGCACGCCGCGCTGGCGCAGCAGCAGCAGCTCGGCGGTCGGCGGCACGACGGCGCGCAGGTCCACCACCGCCGCCAGCTCGGTCCCGGTCGCCAGCAGGTCGAGCGCGACGCGGTAGGCGTCGGCGTTGCCGGCCAGCACCACCGCGCGCCGCGCCGGGCGCACCGCGTGGCGGTAGATCAGCCGCTGCATCGCCGAGCCGAGCATCACGCCGGGCAGGTCGTTGTTCCGGAACACCGCCGGCTGCTCGTAGGCGCCGCTGGCGACGATGACCGCCTTGGCGCGCATCTTGGTCAGCTTGTCGCCATCGACCAGCGGCACCCACTGGTCGGCGTAATAGGCCGCGGCATAGGTGGCGTCGAAGCTGCGCACGTTCGGGTGCGCGAGCACCCGGTCGAGCAGGCGGCGCGTGGTGAGCCGGCGCTCGGCGCTACCGCCGAGCTGGTAGAGGCCGCTGCCGCCGCCGCGGCGGTTCTCGTCGACCAGCGCGACCTTCGCGCCGGCCTCGGCCGCGGCCAGCGCGGCGGCCAGGCCCGAGGGTCCGGCGCCGATCACCAGCACGTCGCAGAAGTCGTAGCGCTTGGCGGTGCGGATGTGCGGCGTGTCGAAGTCGAGCGTGCCCAGGCCGGTGACGCGCCGGAACATGCGCTCCCACAGCGGGAACAGGCGCTTGTTGTGGAAGGCCTTGTAGTAGAAGCCGACCGGCAGGAAGGCCGAGAAGCGGTCGAGGATGCGCGCGCGGTCGTTCGCGAGGCCGCCGAAGGTGTTGACCGCCTTCAGGTCCATGCCCTCGGCCAGCGGCTCGACGTCGCCGCGCACGTTCAGGCGCGGGCCGGCCTGCAGCATCAGGTTGACGTCGTGGTTCGCGGCCGACAGCAGGCCGCGCGGGCGGTGGTACTTGAAGCTGCGGCCCAGCGTGTGCACGCCGGCGGCCCACAGCGCGCTGGCGACGGTGTCGCCGGCCAGGCCCTCGCAGGAGCGGCCTTCGAAGCTGAAGCGCAGCGTGCGGCTGCGGTCCAGCCACTCGTCGGGCATCGGGGGAAGTCGTGTCATGACAGCACCCCGCTCGCCGGGTACGGCGATCGACCCTCCGGGAGGGTCGGGCCTTGCTTGGGGCGGCCCGGCGCGGCGGCCCGCAGGCAGTTCGTCGAACTCATGCTTGTTCTTCTCCCGTGTGCAGCCAGGTCCGCACGACGCGGTCGGCCTCGGTGTCGCGCTGGGCGAGGAACCAGGTGTTGGACGGCGTGTGGCACCACCACTCGGTCTTGCTGCCGGGGGCGCCGTTGCGGTTGAACACGTAGTCGGCCCATTGCGCGTCGGTGCAGGCGGCGGGCTCGGGCATCGCGCGGCGTTCGCCCCAGCAGACGAATTCCGACACCGGGCGGGTGCCGTTGACGGGACAGGTCATCAGCTTCATTCGGAGGGTCCTGTGCTCAGTGGCCGACGCTGGCCGCGCCCTTCTCGCCGGTCAGCTCGTAGCGGCCGAAGCGCTCGAGCGAGAAGCCGGTGATCAGCGGGTGCGGCGCGTCGTGCACGACGGTGTGCGCCATGGTCTTGCCCGAGACCGGCGTGGCCTTGAAGCCCCAGGTGCCCCAGCCGGCGTCGAGGTAGAAGCCCTCGAGCGGGGTCTTGCCCATGATGGGCGCGAAGTCGGGCGTCATGTCGGCCATGCCGGCCCATTGCCGCACCACCTTGGCGTGCGACAGGAAGGGGAACATGTCGAGCAGGTGGGCCGAGAGGCCTTCGACGAAATCGAGCGTCGAGCGCGTCGACTGCACCTCGTAGGGGTCGAGCGAGGCGCCCATCACCAGCTCGCCGCGCGCGCTCTGGCTCACGTAGATGTGCAGGCTGCCCGACACCAGGATCGGGTCCAGCCAGGGCTTCATCGGCTCGCTCACCATCGCCTGCAGCGGATGGATCTGGATCGGCGTGCGCAGGTCGATCATCTCGGTGATGCGCGGCGTCGAGCCGGCCACCGCGCACAGCACCTTGTTGGTCGAGATGAAGCCGCGGCTGGTGTGCACGCCGGTGACCTTGCCACCCTTGGTCTCGATGCCCTTGACGGCGGTCTGCTGGTGGATCTCGACGCCGCGCTGGTCGGCGCCGCGGCCGTAGCCCCAGGCCACCGCGTCGTGGCGCGCCACCGCACCGGGCGCGTGGAACAGCGCGCCGAGGATGGGCGCGTGGCCGCCGCAGGCCAGGTCGATCTGCGGCGAGGCGCGCTTCACCGCCTCGGGGCCGACCACCTCGGACTCGATGCCGTAGTGCTTGTTGACCTCGGCGCGCCAGCGCATCGTGCGCATCGCCGAGTCGGTGTGCGCCAGCGTGTAGTGGCCGCGGGTCGAGAAGAACAGGTTCAGGTCGAACTCGGTCGACAGGTCCTGCCACAGCTTGACCGACGCGTCGTAGAACTGCACGCCCTCGGGCGTCAGGTAGTTCGAGCGGATGATCGTCGTGTTGCGGCCGGTGTTGCCGCCGCCGATGTAGCCCTTCTCGAGCACGCACACATTGGTGATGCCGTGGTCGCGGGCCAGGTAGTAGGCCGCGGCCAGGCCGTGGCCGCCGCCGCCGATGATCACGACGTCGTAGCTCGGCTTGAGCTTCGTGTGGGCGGTGAACATCCGGGGCTCCGGATGCTTCTTCGAGACCGCAAACTTCAGCAGGCGCAAAGGCATGGTGTGGAATCCGGGGTCAGGCGGGGTGGGGCTGGAAAGCGCGAAGCATGGTGCATATAATGAACTAAAGATGCACCGCAATCAACATTGATTGCATCACAAGAACTATTTTTTATTCGGATGAATCATCATCCGCACATAGAAACGAGCTATGGACACCGATTCCGAAGAGCCCGGCGGCGCCGGCGAGGCCGACAAGCAGCCGGCCGGCTCGCTGGAGCGCTACGTCGGCAGCACGATCCGCGACCTGCGGCGCGCCCACGGGCTGACGATCGCGGACATCGCGGAGAAGGCCGGCGTCAGCCGCGGCATGCTGTCGCGCATCGAGAACGGCCAGACGGCGTCGAGCCTCGAGGGGCTGAACCGCATCGCGCGCGCGCTCGGCGTCTCTCTGTCGACGCTGTTCCGCAACTTCGAGGTCGACGGCGGCGGCGCCCAGCTCGTCAAGAAGGGGCAGAGCATGGAGGTCGCGCGGCGCGGCACGCGCAGCGGCCACACCTACCACCTGCTCGCCTACGACCAGGGGCCGTCGAAGCTGTTCGAGCCCTTCCTGATCACGATCGACGAGCAGTACGAGCATTCGCCGGTCTTCGAGCACCCGGGCACCGA
>DATILD010000091.1:0-103291 GCA_035476815.1 Methylibium sp. | reverse complement strand
CCGACCGGCAGCGGCACTGCCACATCGGCCCACACAGTGGCTGCTCGGCTGCCACCCACCGGGCCGCGGCGCCGTCGACGGTTCGCAGGGCGTCGCGAATCTCCTTGCTCGACAAGCACTTACGCCGGGCTCCTGGTGCTTTCCCGGAGCCCCTGCGTTACTGGCATGGATCGTGTGACCACTTGCGCATCCACTCGCCGGCCGCTCGAGCCAAGCCAACCAGGAGACAACTGCATGGAGTCGTTTTATGAGGTGATGCGCCGCCAGGGCATCTCGCGGCGCAGCTTCGTCAAGTACTGCTCGCTCACCGCCACGTCGCTCGGCCTCGGGCCGGCCTTCGTGCCGCAGATCGTCCACGCGATGGAGACCAAGCCGCGCACCCCGGTGCTGTGGCTGCACGGACTCGAGTGCACCTGCTGCTCGGAGGCCTTCATCCGCTCGGCGCACCCGCTGGCCAAGGACGTGGTGCTGTCGATGATCTCGCTCGACTACGACGACACGCTGATGGCCGCCGCCGGCCACCAGGCCGAGGCCATCCTCGAAGAGATCATCGCCAAGTACAAGGGCAACTACATCCTCGCCGTCGAGGGCAACCCGCCGCTCAACCAGGACGGCATGAGCTGCATCATCGGCGGGCGGCCCTTCAGCGAGCAGCTCAAGCACGTGGCCGAGCATTGCAAGGCCGTCATCAGCTGGGGCAGCTGCGCCAGCTGGGGCTGCGTGCAGGCCGCCAAGCCGAATCCGACCCAGGCTACGCCGGTGCACAAGCTGATCACCGACAAGCCGATCGTCAAGGTGCCCGGCTGCCCGCCGATCGCCGAGGTGATGACCGGCGTCATCACCTACATGCTGACCTTCGATCGCCTGCCCGAGCTGGACCGCCAGGGCCGTCCGAAGATGTTCTACAGCCAGCGCATCCACGACAAGTGCTACCGCCGGCCGCACTTCGACGCCGGCCAGTTCGTCGAGGCCTTCGACGACGACAGTGCACGCAAGGGCTACTGCCTCTACAAGGTCGGCTGCAAGGGCCCGACCACCTACAACGCCTGCTCCACCGTGCAGTGGAACGAGGGCACCAGCTTCCCGATCAAGGCCGGCCACGGCTGCATCGGCTGCTCGGAAGACGGCTTCTGGGACAAGGGCTCCTTCTACGACCGACTCACCGACATCCATCAGTTCGGCATCGAAGCCAATGCCGACCAGGTGGGCGGCGCTGCCGCCGGTGCCGTCGGGGCTGCGGTCGCGGCGCATGCCGCCGTATCCGCCATCAAGCGGGCCACCACCAAGGACGAACCGGCCAAGACCGGCGTCTGACGCAACGAGCCAAGGACGAACGAAACATGGGTGCCTACGAAACACAAGGCTTCAAGCTCGACGACAGCGGCCGCCGCATCGTCGTCGATCCGGTCACGCGCATTGAAGGCCACATGCGCTGCGAAGTGAATCTGGACAAGGACAACATCATCCGCAATGCCGTCTCGACCGGCACGATGTGGCGCGGGCTCGAGGTCATCCTCAAGGGCCGCGATCCGCGCGACGCCTGGGCCTTCGTCGAACGCATCTGCGGCGTGTGCACCGGCTGCCACGCGCTGGCCAGCGTGCGCGCGGTCGAGGACGCGCTGGGCATCAAGATCCCGAAGAACGCGCATCTGATCCGCGAGATGATGGCCAAGACGCTGCAGGTCCACGACCATGCGGTGCACTTCTACCACCTGCATGCGCTCGATTGGGTCGACGTCGTGTCGGCGCTGAAGGCCGACCCGAAGCAGACCAGCGAGCTGCAGCAGTTGGTGTCACCGTCGCACCCGCTGTCCAGCCCCGGCTACTTCCGCGACATCCAGAACCGGCTGAAGAAGTTCGTCGAGAGCGGCCAGCTCGGCCCCTTCATGAACGGCTACTGGGGCAACAAGGCCTATGTGCTGCCGCCCGAGGCCAACCTGATGGCGGTGACGCATTACCTGGAGGCGCTGGACCTGCAGAAGGAGTGGGTCAAGATCCACACCATCTTCGGCGGCAAGAACCCCCACCCCAACTACCTGGTCGGCGGCATGCCCTGCGCGATCAACATCGACGGCGACGGCGCCGCCGGCGCGCCGCTGAACATGGAGCGGCTGAACTTCGTCAAGGCGCGCATCGACGAGATCATCGAGTTCAACAAGAACGTCTACGTGCCCGACGTGCTGGCCATCGGCACGATCTACAAGCAGGCGGGCTGGCTGTACGGCGGCGGGCTGTCGGCGCTCAACGTCAGCGACTACGGCGAGTACCCGAAGGTCAACTACGACAAGAGCACCGACCAGCTGCCCGGCGGCGTGATCCTGAACGGCAACT
The DNA here is from genome assembly GCA_035476815.1 of Methylibium sp. Lineage (GTDB taxonomy): Bacteria > Pseudomonadota > Gammaproteobacteria > Burkholderiales > Burkholderiaceae_C > Methylibium. The sequence goes on along the minus strand of DATILD010000091.1, from coordinate 100,960 downwards.
GGAACGAGGTCCTCCCGATCGACCCGCGCGACCCCGCGCAGGTGCAGGAGTTCGTGAACCACAGTTGGTACAAGTACGCCGACGAGACCAAGGGGCTGCACCCCTGGGATGGCGTGACCGAGCCGAACTACACCCCCGAGGGCCCCAAGTTCAAGGGCACGCGCACGCGCATCGAGCAGCTCGACGAGAGCGCCAAGTACAGCTGGATCAAGAGCCCGCGCTGGCGCGGCCATGCGATGGAGGTCGGGCCGCTGTCGCGCTATATCCTGGCCTACGTGCACGCGACCAAGGGCAACAAGCACTGCCAGCGCGTCAAGGAACAGGTGGACGAATCGGCGCGGATGATCAACAGCGCGATCCCGAAGGCGCTCGGGCTGCCGGAGACGCAGTACACGCTCAAGCAGCTGCTGCCCACCACCATCGGTCGCACGCTGGCGCGCGCACTCGAGAGCCAGTACTGCGGCGAGATGATGCTGACCGACTGGCACGAGCTGATGGCCAACATCAAGGCCGGCGACCGCGCCACCGCCAACGTCGAGAAGTGGGATCCGTCCACCTGGCCCAAGGAGGCCAAGGGTGTGGGCACGGTGGCCGCGCCGCGCGGCATGCTGGGCCACTGGATCCGCATCAAGGACGGCCGCATCGACAACTACCAGTGCGTCGTGCCCACGACCTGGAACGGCAGCCCTCGCGACCCTAAGGGCCAGATCGGCGCCTTCGAGGCCAGCCTGATGAACACGCCGATGGCCAATCCCGAGCAGCCGGTCGAGATCCTGCGCACGCTGCATTCCTTCGATCCCTGCCTGGCCTGCTCCACGCACGTGATGAGCGAGGACGGCCGTGAACTGACGACCGTGAAGGTGCGTTGAGCCCCTCCCGTACAGCAACCGAAAGGCGCCCCATGAAGTCCCTGACCCGCGTTGTCGCCGCGTCGGCACTCGCCCTGATCGCCGGCGGTGCATCCGCCCATGCCGGCCACGACACCCACAGCCTGTTCGCCGGCCTGGCCCATCCGCTGGCGGGCGCCGACCACCTGCTGGCGATGCTCGCCGTCGGCATGTGGTCGGCGGCCGCGCTGCCGAGCGGCCGTCGCCTGCTGGGTCCGGCGCTGTTCATGCTGGCGCTCGCGCTGGCGGCGCTGCTCGGCGCGGCCGGTCCCGGCGGCGCCGCGTGGGTGGAGCCCGGCATCGCCGCCAGCGTGGCGCTGTTCGGCCTGATGCTCGCGGCGCCGCGCCGGCTGCCGGCCGCCGCCGGCCTGGGCGTGATCGCGGCCGCCGCGCTGCTGCACGGCCTCGCGCATGGTGCGGAGGTGCCGGCCGGGGCGAGCTTCGCCGGCTATGCGGGCGGCTTCCTCGTCACCACCGCCATGCTGCACTGGAGCGGGCTGGCGCTGGGCGCCGCGTTGCTGCGGCAGCGCGAGCGCGGCGCGCGGTGGGCCTGGCGGGTCGCCGGCGCAGCCGTCGGCCTCTGCGGCCTTGCCCTGATGGCGAGCGCCTGACGCTCACAAGGAGACCTGCCATGTCCGCAGCGCCCACCACCGAACTGGCCACCGGCACCGACGAGCGTGCGGTGGCGACCAGCCGCAGCATCAAGTCGATCTATGTCTACGAGGCGCCGGTGCGCCTATGGCACTGGATCAACGCGCTCGCGATCACCGTGCTCGCGGTGACCGGCTACTTCATCGCCTCGCCGCTGCCGACGCAGCCCGGCGAGGCCAGCGCGAACTACCTGATGGGCTACATCCGCTTCGCCCATTTCGCCGCCGCCTATGTTTTCGCGGTCGGGCTCGCGGGGCGCATCTACTGGGCCTACGTCGGCAACCACCATGCGCGCGAGCTGTTCACGCTGCCGCTGTTCACCGCCGCCTACTGGAAGGAGGTGCTGACGATGCTGAAGTGGTACGCCTTCCTGATCGATCGGCCGAACCGCTACGTTGGCCACAACCCGCTGGCGCGCCTGGCGATGTTCTTCGGCTACTTCGTGCTGTCGCTGTTCATGGTTGCGACCGGCTTCGCGATGTACGGCGAAGGCCTGCAGGCGGGCTCCTGGGCCGACCAACTGTTCGGCTGGGTTATCCCGCTGCTGGGCCAGTCGCAGGACGTGCACACCTGGCACCACCTCGGCATGTGGGTGTTGATCTGCTTCGTGATCTTCCATGTCTATGCGGCGATCCGCGAAGACATCATGGGTCGCCAGAGCATCGTCAGCACGATGATCTCGGGCCACCGCACGTTCAAGGACTGAGCCATGAATCCCGGCGCCCGTCGGCCTGCGCTGCTGCCCCCCAGCGGGGTGCCGCGCCGTGCCCCGGTGCATCCGGGGCGCTTCCTGGCGCGCCAGTTCCTCCAGCCGCTCGCGCTGACGCAGGGCGAGGCGGCCGCGCGGCTGGGCGTCTCGCGCCGGCGCGTCAACGAGCTGCTGAGCGGCCGCCGCGGCATGTCGCCGGACACTGCGATCCGCTGCGCGCTGGCCTTCGGCCTGCCCGCCGGCTACTGGCTGGCCCTGCAGGCCGCCTGGGACAGCTTCCACGCCTGGAAGTCCCTGCGCGGCGCGTGGCGCGGCGCTTCCCACTGAGCCTTGCCGTCGATGAACACCCCGACCTCTGGTACGCGCCCCGGCGCCTGTAACCCCTCCCGTGACAGCGGCGACGCCATCGTCGTGCTCGGCATCGGCAACGTGCTGTGGGCCGACGAGGGCTTCGGTGTGCGCTGCGTCGAGTCGCTGCAGCAGCGCTGGCGCTTCGCCCCCGGCGTACAGCTCATCGATGGCGGCACGCAGGGCCTGTACCTGATCCACCATGTCCAGAGCGCGCGCCGCCTGCTGATCTTCGATGCGATCGACTACGGCCTCGCGCCGGGCACGCTGAAGCTGATCGAGAACGACGAGGTGCCGCGCTTCATGGGGGCCAAGAAGATGAGCCTGCACCAGACCGGATTCCAGGAGGTGCTCTGCCTGGCCCAGCTCACCGGCCACTATCCGCAGGAGGTGCTGCTGATCGGTTGCCAGCCCGAGCAGCTCGAGGACTACGGCGGCAGCCTGCGGCCGAGCGTTCGGCTGGCGATGGAGGATGCGCTGGCGCTGGGGGTCGACCGTCTGCGCGCCTGGGGCGCGGACCCGACCCCGCGCTATGAGGGCTGCGAGGTCGACGAGCGCGTCACGACGCCGCTGCTCGCGCTCGATCGCTACGAAGGCGGCCGACCGGACGCCGCCTCGGCCTGCCGCACCGGCGACGCGCGCTTCATGCCGCGTGTCGACTGAGCCCGGGGTCACCCCATGTGCATCGGCATCCCCATGCAGGTCGAAGCGGTCGAGCCGGGCCATGCCTGGGTCGTCGGCCGCAGCGAGCGGCGCCGCATCGAGACCGCGCTGGTCGCGCCGGTGCAGGCCGGCGACTGGCTGCTGGTGTTCCTCGACGGCGCGCGCGAACGGATCGACGCGCGACGCGCGGTCGAGGTCGGCGCGGCGCTCGATCTGCTCGCCGGCGCGCTGGAGGGGAGCGCGTGCGGCGACGCTCCCGGTTTCGATCTGCCCTCGGCGCTGAGCGCGACCGAGATCGCCGCGCTGGCCGGCGCCGCCGCGCCCGACACCCCGCTTCGAAAGGAATGAACATGATGGACTCCACCGACGACCGTGCCGGCGCCGCCGCGGCGCCCCCGGCTCCACCCCTGATCGAGCGCCTGGCCAGCCAGCCCGGCGCCAGTTGGGTCGATGCGTCCAGCATCGACGCCTTCATCGCGCTGCCTGGCGATCGCGCGCTCTTCTTTGCCGGTGACCCGGTGCGCTTCCCCGAGTGCCTGGACGTCGCCGTCGTGCTGCCCGAGCTGCAGCGCGCCTTCCCCGGCCGCTTCGCGGTGGGCGTGGTGCGGCGCGAGGACGAGAGCGCGTTAGCCCGGCGCTACGGCTCGCTGCGCTGGCCGGCCCTGGTGTTCCTGCGCGACGGGCGTTACGTGACCACGATCGCCGGCATGCTCGACTGGGACGTCTACCTCGGGTGTGTGGCGCAGGCCCTCGAGATGCCGACCTCGCGCCCGCCGACGATCGGCATTGCGGTCGTCGCCGAAGGCGCGTCGTCGTCGTGCCACTGAGGGCAGCACGCCGTCCGCTGCCCGCCCATCGATCCGCACCAGGAACCCCGCCATGAGTCACGATCCCACCGACCTGGGCACCCGCAAGCCCTTCCCGATTCCACTCGTGGCCCTCGGGCCCGGCAGCCAGGCCGAGGACGAGACGCTCGACTACATCAAGATGCCGCAGGGCATGTCGACGTGGCAGCCGCCGCATCTGCCGGAGCCGGAGCAGCTGGCCGGCCACGACAGCGTGCGCGCCGTGCTGCACGCGGTGCAGGACTCGCTTCGGCAGGCGCTGGCCGGCGAGCCGCCGGCGCCGATCGGCCTCGATGCGCTGGACAGCGCGTCGCGCGCGCTGGTCAACCAGGTGCTGGGCGAAGGCGAGGTGTCGTTGCGCGTCGCCGCTCCCGGCGGTGGCCGGTCCTGCCTCGATGCCCAGGAATCGGTCTATGCCGGCGTCTGGCGCGTGGTGCGTCGCGACGACGACACCGGCGCGGTGCGCGACAGCATCGAGGTCGGCGCCGCGCCTGGCGTGCTGCTCGGCATCGTCCGCTCGGAGCCGCATCGCGGCGCCGGGCTGTCGCCGCAGGCGGCGCTGCCGCCCGACGTGATGAACGCGCCGTCCATCCTCGCCGAACTTGCCGACCACTGGAGTCGCAGGCGCAGCGGCGATGCGGCGCATGTGATCAACCTGACGCTGCTGCCGCTGGCGCCGGCGGACCTGGCCTGGCTGGAGCATGAGATCGGCAGCGGCCGGGTGCTGATCCTCTCGCGCGGCTACGGCAACTGCCGCATCAGCAACACCGAGCGGCCCGACACCTGGCGGGTCGTCTACTACAACTCGATGGACACCATGATCCTCAACACGATCGAGGTCGTCGAGCTGCCCGAAGTCGCGCTGGCCGCGCCCGAAGACCTGGCCGATTCGCTCGAACGGCTGACCGAGGCGATCGAATGGCTGGAGGGGGCCTGAGGCCGCATCCCCCGACGGAGACACGCCATGAACGAGCCCCATTTCGAAGGCAGTTATCTCGGTGACCGCGCGCGGCTGCCCGCCAGCGCCCGGCTCGAATGCAAGATCTGCTGGTGGGTCTACGACCCGGCGCTGGGCGACCCGCAATGGCAGATCGAGCCCGGCGTCGCGTTCACCGCGCTGCCGGCGCACTGGCGCTGCCCGCAGTGCGACGGCGATGCCGAGCAGTTCATGGTGCTTGGATCATGACCAGTCGCAGCGACCCGGCTACCGTCGCGGCCCGCGCCGACATGCTGGTCGCGGCCTTCCGCGAGGTCGAAACGACGCGCATGGCCGGTCTGCCGCTGCTGCATCCGCGGCTGCGCGTGGAAGCGGTGGACTTCCAGCATGACGCCGCGGATCCGTCGGTGGCGCTGGGCGTGCTCGTCACGCCCTGGTTCATGAATCTCGTGCGGTTGCCCCTGGACGCCGCGACCGAACAGGCGCTGGCCGGCGTCGGCGAACGCCGCACGCGCGCCGTCGCGGCGCTGCCGATCGACTTCCTCGGCGCTTACGAGCCCGCGTTCGGGCGCTTCGAGGCCTGTTCGCTGTTCTCTCCGATGGCCGAGTTCGTCGACCAGGCCGCCGCGGTCGCCACCGCGCGCGAAGTGCTGGGGCAGCTGCGCGCCGCGCCCGCGGCCCCCCCGGCGGCCGTGCCCGACCGCCGTGCCTTCCTGTTCGGTCGCCGCGCGGCCGAGGACCGGCCCCGCCCATGAACGGCGTCCCGAACCCCGCCAAACTCGCCGGCCGGCTGACGCTGTGTCCCGGCAGCGAGCGGCCGATCCATTGCGAGCGGCCGATCGTCAGCGCCGAGGGCATGCGCCGCCTGACCGCAGGCCGGCGCGCGGCGATGCTGCCCGATCTGCTGGGCGCGGTGTTCGCGCTGTGTGGGACGGCGCACCGCCTGACGGCGCGGCGCGCGGTCGATGCCGCGCTCGGCCTCGCCGAGAGCGCTGCCGAGGCGCAACGCGCGGCGCAGCTGCTGCGCCTGGCCACCACGCGCGAGCTGCTGCACCGGCTGGCCTTCGACCTGCCGACGCGCGTGCCGGTCGCCGGTCTGGCGGTCGGCACCTGGCTGCAGGGAGCACCCTGGGTCCAGACGCTGAACGCCGTCGCGGCGCAGGGCTCGGCCGACCAGCTTGAGCGCAGCCTGGAGCAACTGCCGCGCTGGATCGAGCAGCGGCTGATCGGCGGCCCGTCGCGAGACTGGTTGCGCGCCTGGCGCGACGATCCGCCGCAGTGGACGGCCCGCTGGGCGGCCCGCCACGCGCACCCGGTGGCGCGCTGGTTCGACGCCGTGCGCGCGCGGGCCGCGGCCTTGGCGCTGCCCTGCCGGCCGCTGGCGCTGCTCGACGCGCCGGCCCAGTCACTCGACACCGAGATGCGGGCGCTGGCCCAGTCCCTGGCGACCGAGGCCGGCTTCGCGCAGCGCCCGCGCTGGCGCGGCCAGCCGGCCGAGACCGGGCCGTGGACGCGCGCTTGCAGCGGGGCGGACGGGGCGATCGACACGGTGTGGCTGCGCCTGGCAGCGCGCCTGCCGGACCTGCTGCGCGTCGCGAGCGATGAACAGGCGCTGCGCCATGGTGCGCTGTGCCTCGGCGACGGCGCCGGCATCGCGTGGAGCGAGATGGCGCGCGGGCTGCTGGTGCACTGGGTGCAGCTCGAGCCGGGCGCCGACGACCCGGTGCTGGCCCGCGTCGCGGCCTGTCGCGTGCTCGCGCCCACCGAATGGAACTTCCACCCCGAGGGCGCGCTGGCGCGCGCGCTGCGCGACGCTCCCTGGTCCGCCGACGAGGCGGTGCTGGCCGCCGCCGCGCTGGACCCCTGCATCGAGATCGCCGTCGAGACCGAGACCGAGGCGGAGGCCAGCCATGCATGAGATGAGCCTGGCCGGCGGCATCCTGCGGGTCGTGGAGCAGGCGGCTGCGCGCGAGCGCTTCCGCCGCGTCAAGCATCTGCACCTGGAAGCCGGGGCGCTGGCCGGCGTCGAGCCGCGCGCGCTGCGCTTTGCCCTCGAAGCGATCGCGCCCGGCACCTGTCTCGACGGGGCGAGCGTCGACATAGCCGAACCCGCGGCCAGCGCCTGGTGTCTGGGCTGCAGCACCAGCGTCTCGATCCGCGCGCGCACCGAGGCCTGCCCGCGCTGCGGCGGCCACCGGCTGCACGCGACCGGCGGGACCGAGCTGCGCGTGGTCGAGATGATCGTTCACGACGAAGATTGAAGGAGCACCCCATGTGTGTCGTCTGCGGTTGCAGCCAGCCTGTTCATTCCTCCGTCGAGCCTGACTCGCACGACGACCACGCCCACGGCACCGGGTCGGCCGCGCAGGTCACCGTCGACCCGCGCCATGGCGACCTGCACTACGGCGCCGGCGTCGCGCGCGTGTCGGTGCCGGGCCTGAGCCCCGAGCGCGCGATCCGGCTCGAGGCCGATGTGCTGGGCGAGAACAAGCGCCTGGCGGCGATCAACCGCGCGCACTTCCGCGGCCACGGCGTGGTCGCCTACAACCTCGTCTCCAGCCCGGGCTCGGGCAAGACCACGCTGCTGTGCGCCACCATCGAGGCGCTGCGCCGACGGGCGCCGGCGCTGCCGCTGGCGGTGATCGAGGGCGACCAGCAGACCAGCAACGATGCCGACCGCATCCGCGCCACCGGCGCGCCGGCGATCCAGGTGAACACCGGCAAGGGCTGCCACCTCGACGCGCAGATGGTCGGTGACGCCTTCGCGCGGCTGGACCTGCACGACCATGCGCACCACCACCCGCATGACCACGCGCATGACCATGATCCGCATCACCGCCCCGGCGCGCTGCTCTTCATCGAGAACGTCGGCAACCTCGTCTGCCCGGCGCTGTGGGACCTGGGCGAGCGCGTCAAGGTAGCGATCCTGTCGGTCACCGAGGGCGAGGACAAGCCGCTGAAGTACCCCGACATGTTCGCCGCGGCCGGGCTGATGCTGCTCAACAAGATCGACCTGCTGCCGCATCTGGACTTCGACGTCGCGCGCTGCATCGAGTACGCACGCCGCGTCAACCCGGGCATCGCGGTGATGCTGGTCTCGGCGAAGACCGGCCAGGGGCTGGACGCCTGGCTCGACTGGCTGCTGCAGGACGACGACCAGGGCGACGTGCCGGCCGGCGGCAGCGACGAGGCCGCGCTGCGCGCGCGCATTGCCGAGCTCGAGGCCCGGCTGGACCAGGCGGGGCTCGGATGAAGGTCCAGACGCTGCCGCGCCGGGCCCCGGCGCGCGTGCTCGCCTTCGGCGCCTGGCTGAAGAACACCGCCTGCCTGCTCGACGGTGACACGGTGCACTGGTCGCCGCTGCACGGTGATCTCGGCACGCCCGAAGCCTGCCGCGCGCTCGAGGCCTCGATCGCCACGCTGGCCGCCGCGGCGCCGGGGCGCATCGATGCGGTCGCGCACGACCTGCACCCGGACTTCGAGAGCACGCGGCTCGCGCTGGCCTGGAGCGAACGCCTGGGCGTGCCGGCCATCGCCGTGCAGCACCATCACGCGCACATCGCCGTCGTGCAGGCCGAGCGCGGCAGCCGCGAGGCCGTGATCGGCCTGGCCCTCGATGGCGTCGGCCTCGGCAGCGACGGCCAGGCCTGGGGCGGCGAGCTGCTGTGGGTGGCCGGCGCGCGCTGGCAGCGGCTCGCGCACCTGCCGGCACTGGCGCTGCCCGGCGGCGATGTCGCCGCGCGCGAGCCCTGGCGCATGGCGGCGGCCGCGCTCCATGCGTTGGGCCGCGGCGCCGAGATCGTGCCCCGCCTCGGCGCGGCCGTCGGTGCGGCCCAGGCCACGCGGCTGGCCACGATGCTCGAGCGCGGGCTGCACTGCCCGCGCACGACCAGCGCCGGGCGCTGGTTCGACGCGGCGGCGGGCCTGCTCGGCCTCAGCGTGCGGCAGGCCGGCGAGGCGGAGGCGGCGATCGCCCTCGAACAATGTGCCACCGAGTGGCTGGCCGGGCATGCCGCACCGGGCGTGGCTGCCGCCGCGGGGCTCGACCTGCGGCCCCTGTTCGACGAGCTGCGCGCGCTGGCCGAGCGCGCGACGCCGGCGGCACAAGGCGAGGGCGCGGCGCGCTTCCACCTGGGGCTGGCCGCGGCGCTGGCGCAGGCGGCGATCGCCGCGGCGCGCGCGCAGGGCTGCCGCGAGGTCGCGCTCGGCGGCGGCTGCTTCCTCAACCGCCTGCTGACCGCGCGCCTGGGCACGGCGCTGCGCGCGGCCGGGCTGGAGGTGAGGCAGCCCGACAACGTGAGCTGCGGCGATGCCGGCCTCGCGCTCGGCCAGGCCTGGGTCGCCGCGCAGCAGCTGGCCGACGGCACGCTCGAGGCCGGTCTCACGACATCCCATCCCGCCGAGGAGGCCTGCCCATGTGCCTAGCCCTGCCCGCGCGCGTCGTCGCGCTGAAGGAGGGCGCGCTCGCCACGGTGGAGCTCGGCGGCGTGCGCAAGGACGTGTCCGTCGCGCTGGTGCCCGAGGCGCAGCCGGGCGACTACGTCATCGTCCACGTCGGCCACGCGATCGGCATGGTCGACCCCGCCGAGGCGGCGCGCACGCTGGCGCTGTTCGCCGAGCTCGGCGACGCGCTGGACGCGCGGGGAGTCGCTGCATGAAGTACGTCGACGAGTTCCGCGACCGCGCGCTGGCCCAGCGCATCGCCGCGCGCATCGCCGCCGAGGTGCAGCCCGGGCGGCGCTACAGCTTCATGGAGTTCTGCGGCGGCCACACCCACGCGATCTCGCGCTACGGCGTGGCCGACCTGCTGCCGCAGGACGTGCGGATGATCCACGGCCCGGGCTGCCCGGTGTGCGTGCTGCCGATCGGCCGCATCGACCAGGCGATCGGCATCGCGCTCGCGCGCGGCGCCATCGTCTGCACCTACGGCGACACGATGCGCGTGCCGGCCTCGGACAGCCTGTCGCTGTTGAAGGCCAAGGCGCGCGGCGGCGACATCCGCATGGTCTATTCGGTCGCCGACGCGCTGAAGATCGCGCGCGAGCATCCGCAGCGCGAGGTGGTCTTCTTCGCCATCGGCTTCGAGACCACGACCCCGCCGACCGCCTTGGCGATCGAGCAGGCGGCGCACGAGGACCTCGGCAACTTCAGCGTGCTGTGCTGCCATGTGCTGACGCCGAGCGCGATCACGCACATCCTCGAATCGGCCGAGGTGCGCGAGCTGGGCACGGTGCCGATCGACGGCTTCATCGGCCCGGCGCACGTGAGCATCGTCATCGGTTCCGGCCCCTACGAGCATTTCGCCGAGGAGTACCGCAAGCCGGTGGTGATCGCCGGCTTCGAACCGCTGGACGTGATGCAGGCGGTGCTGATGCTGGTGCGCCAGGTCAACGCCGGCCGCTGCGAGGTCGAGAACGAGTTCACGCGCGCGGTCACGCGCGAAGGCAACCTCGCCGCGCAGGCGGCCGTGTCGCGCGTGTTCGAGCTGCGCGAGCGCTTCGAGTGGCGCGGGCTCGGCGAGGTGCCCTACAGCGCGCTGAAGATCCGCGCCGAGTTCGCGCGCTTCGACGCCGAGCGCCGCTACGCGCTCGGTTACCAGCCGGTGCCGGACCACAAGCAGTGCGAGTGCGGCGCGATCCTGCGCGGCGTCAAGCGGCCCACCGACTGCAAGCTGTTCGCCACCGTCTGCACGCCCGAGAACCCGATGGGCTCGTGCATGGTGTCCTCCGAAGGCGCCTGCGCGGCCCATTACAGCTACGGCCGCTTCCGCGACATCCCGGTGCGGGTGGAGGTGACTGCATGAGCACAAGGAAGGACTATGTCCGGCCGCTCGACTGGAAGCGCGGCCGCATCGACATGAACCATGGCGCCGGCGGCCGCGCGTCGGCCCAGCTGATCGCCGAGCTGTTCGCCGCCGAGTTCGACAACGAGTACCTGCGCCAGGGCAACGACGGTGCCGCGCTGCCGGCGCCGCGCGAGCTCGCCGAGGGCGGGCGCCTGGTGATGGCGACCGACGCGCATGTCGTGTCGCCGCTGTTCTTCCCGGGCGGCGACCTGGGCGGCCTGGCCGTGCATGGCACGGTCAACGACCTCGCGATGCTGGGCGCGCGCCCGCTGTGGCTGGCCGCCAGCTTCATCCTCGAGGAAGGCTTCGCGCTCGCCGACCTGCGGCGCCTCGTGCGCTCGATGGCCGCGGCCGCGCGGGCCGCCGGGGTGGTTATCGTCACCGGCGACACCAAGGTGGTCGAGCAGGGCAAGGGCGACGGCTGCTTCATCTCGACCACCGGCGTCGGCGTGCTGCCGCGCGGGCGCGACATCGGCGGCGCCCTCGCGCGGCCGGGTGACGTGCTGCTGCTGTCAGGCACGATCGGCGAGCATGGCGTGGCGGTGCTGTCGCAGCGCGAGTCGCTCGAGTTCGAGACCGCGATCACCTCCGACACCGCTGCGCTGCACGGCCTGGTCGAGGCGATGCTCGGCGCCGCGCCCGAGGGCGCGCTGCACGTGCTGCGCGATCCGACGCGCGGCGGCCTGGCGACCACGCTCAACGAGATCGCCGGCCAGTCGGGCGTGGGCATCGAGCTCGACGAGGCGGCGATCCCGATGCTGCCGCAGGTCGAGGCGGCCTGCGAGCTGCTCGGCCTCGATCCGCTGTACATCGCCAACGAAGGCAAGCTCGTCGCCGCCGTCGCGCCCGAGGCGGCAGAGGCGGTGCTGGCGGCGATGCGGCGGCACCCGCTGGGGGCGCAGGCCACACGCATCGGCGTCGTGCAGGCCGACGAGCACCGCTTCGTGCAGATGCGCACGAGCCTGGGCGGCCGGCGCATCGTCGACTGGCTGTCGGGCGAGCCGTTGCCGCGCATCTGCTGAGAGCCGTCGACAGCAGCCGCCGGCCATGGACGAGCCCCTGGTGCAGAAGACCGAGCGCGGCCGGCAGGCGCTGCAAAGCCGCGGCCCGGCGCTGGACGCGCGCTCGCGGCAGCTGCTGGTCCTGTGCAATGGCAGCATGCCGACGGCCGCGCTGCGCGTGCTGTTCGGCGAACCGACGGACGACTTGCTGCAAGGCCTGCTGGGGCTGGGGCTGATCGAGCCGGCCGGGCGGGCGCCCCGGGTGGCGCGGGTCGAGCGCGACGCCGAGCCCGCGCCCGCCATGCCCGCGCCGGCACCAGCTCCCGCCATCGACCTGCCCGCCGCCCAGGCGCGTGCGCTCGAGCTGCTCGAGCGCCTGTTCGGCCCTGGCGGCGGCAGCCACGGCCAGGCGGTGCGGCAGGCGCGCGACGCCGTTGCCTTCGAACAGGCGCTGCGCGGCGTGCAGGACGCCCTCGGCGTCTACCAGGGCGCCAGGCGTGCGGCGCGGCTGGTGCAGCAGATCCGCAGCGGCTCTTGAACGGCCCGGTCGGCACCATGCGCATCCTGCTGCTCAGCCACCTCTTCAACGGCCTGACGCAGCGCCTGTTCGTCGAGTTGCGCGCCGCCGGCCACGTGGTGGCCGTCGAGTACGACATCGCCGACAGCGTCACCGAGGAGGCGGTCGCGCTGTGGCGGCCCGAGCTCGTCATCGCGCCCTTCCTGAAGCGGCGCATCCCCGAGAGCGTCTGGTCGCGCGTCCTCTGCCTGGTCGTGCACCCGGGACCGCCCGGCGACCGCGGCCCCTCGGCGCTCGACTGGGCGCTGCAGCGCGGCGAGCGCGACGGCGGCGTCACGGTGCTGCAGGCCACCGCCGAGTTCGACGCCGGGCCGGTCTGGGCCTGGCGGCCGATCGTCTTGCGCGCCGGGGCCACCAAGGCCGACATCTACCGGCGCGACGTCACGCAAGCGGCGGTCGCGGCGGTATTCGATGCGCTCGCGCGCTTCCGACCCGGCCTGGCGGCGCCGCAGCCGGCGCCGCAACTGCCGCCGCGGCTTGGCGTCTGGCAGCCGCTGATGCGGCAGACCGACCGCGCGATCGACTGGTTGCAGGACGACAGCGCGACGGTGCTGCGCAAGCTGCGCGCCGCCGACGGCTTCCCGGGCGTGGCCGATGCGCTGTTCGGCCTGCCGTGCCGCTTGTTCGACGCGCACGCGGCCTGTACCGACGACCTGGCCCATGCGCCGGCGGGCGCACCTGGCGCGCCGATCGCAAGGCGTGGCCCGGCACTGCTGCTGCGCACCCTCGACGGGGGCGTGTGGATCGGCCATGTGCGCCGCGCAACGGCCGAAGCGGACACGCTCAAGCTCGCGGCCACGCGCGCCTTCGCGGCCGAGGCGACCGGCTTGCCCGAACTGCCGGTGCCGCTGGAACGCCCGGCCGGGCAATGGGACGAACTGCGCTACCGCGAGTTCGGCCCGGTCGGCGCGCGCGTCGGGGTGCTGAGTTTCGAGTTCTACAACGGCGCGATGTCGACCCGCCAGTGCCTGCGCCTCGCGGCCGCGCTGGACGAGCTGCGCGCGCGCGATACACGCGTGCTGGTGCTCGACGGCGGCGCCGAGTGCTTCAGCAACGGCATCCACCTGCACGACATCGAGGCCGCCACGCTCGACGGCGCCAGCGCGGCCGATGCGTCGATGCGCAACATCGAGGCCATCGACGAGGTCGCGCACGAGATCCTGACACTGACCGACCGCCTCACCGTCGCGCTGCTGCGCGGCAACGCCGGCGCCGGCGGCTGCTTCCTGGCGCTGGCCGCCGACGAGGTGTGGGCCTGCGAGGGGGTGGTGCTGAACCCGCACTACAAGAACATGGGCAACCTGCATGGCAGCGAGTACTGGACCTACACGCTGCCGCGGCGCGTCGGGGCGGCGCGCGCGGCCGAGCTGATGCAGGCCCGGCTGCCGCTGTTGGCGGCGCAGGCCTGCCAGCTCGGGCTGGTCGACCTGGTACTCGGGGCCGACGCGCCGCAGCAGGCGGCCGATGCCGAGGCCGCCGCGCGGGCAGCGGCGCACAATGTCGAAGAGCGCATCGCCGCCAAGCAAGCGCGCCGCGCCGAGGACGAGGCCCGCAAGCCGCTGGCCGCCTACCGCACCGAGGAACTGCAGCGCATGCATCGCAACTTCTACGGTTTCGACCCGAGCTACCACGTCGCGCGGCACCACTTCGTCTACCGCAAGCCGCAGGCCTGGACGCCGCGCCACCTGGCGGTCCACCGCGAGGCGCCGCGGCGATGAACGCGACCGCTGCACCGACCCTGCCGACCGTGCTGCTCGTCGACGACGAGCCGCGCTCGCTCGAGGCGATGCGCCGCACGCTCGAGGACGAGTTCCGCGTGCTCGACGCCGGCAGTGCCGCGCAGGCGCGCCGGCTGCTCGAGTCGGACAGCGTCGACCTGATCCTGTGCGACCAGCGCATGCCCGGCGTCACCGGCATCGACTTCCTGAAGGAAGCCCGCGAGCGCTGGCCCGATGCGGTGCGCATCGTGATCTCGGGTTACACCGACAGCGAGGACATCATCGCCGGCATCAACGACGCCGGCATCTTCCGCTACATCGTCAAGCCCTGGGTGCCCGAGCACCTGCTGCTGACCGCGAAGAGCGCGGTCGAGGCGCGCAGCCTGCGCCAGGCCCTCGAGCGCCTTGATCTCGAGCTGCGTGCCGGCACTTCGGTGCTGCGTTCTCGTCACGGCGCGCGCCTGAAGGAATCCCGGGCGGCCTTCGGCTTCGACCGCATCGAGCGCGCCGACGGCAGCCCGCTCGACGCGGTCTGCGAGATGGCGGCGCGGGTCGCGCGCTACGACCTGTCGGTGCTGGTGCTGGGCGAGTCGGGCACCGGCAAGGAACTGCTGGCCCGCGCGATCCACTACGCGTCGCCGCGTGCCGCCGGCGCGTTCGTGGTCGAGAACTGCGCCGCGATCCCCGACACGCTGCTCGAGAGCGAGCTGTTCGGCCACAAGCGCGGTGCCTTCACCGGCGCCCACGAGGACCATGTCGGGCTGTTCCAGCGCGCGCATGGAGGCACGCTGCTCCTCGACGAGATCGGCGAGACCACGCCCGCCTTCCAGGTCAAGCTGCTGCGCGCGCTGCAGGAGGGCGAGGTGCGGCCGATCGGCGCGCCGCGGGCGGTGCCGGTGGACGTGCGCGTCGTCGCGGCCACGCACCGCCGGCTCGAGGACGATGTGCACGCCGGGCACTTCCGCGAGGACCTGTACTACCGCATCGCGGGCGTCACGCTGACGATGCCGCCGCTGCGCGAACGCGCCGGCGACATCACGCCGATCGCCCAGCGCCTGCTGCGCGAGGTCGGCGGCGAGCTCGGCCGGCCCGGTCTGCGTTTCGACGCCGAGGCGATCCGCTGCCTGTCGACCTACCCCTGGCCGGGCAACATCCGCGAGCTGCGCAACGAGATCGCGCGCGCGGCGGCTCTGAGCGACGGCGACGCGCTCGCCGCCACGGCCTTCTCGCGCAAAGTGCTGCACGGCCAGGCCGGCATCAGCGGCGCTCGCAATGGCGCCGCCGTGCTGCCCCAGATCGGCACGCTGGCCGAGCGGCTCGACGCGATCGAAGCCATGATCCTGCGCGAAGCGATGTTGCGCCTGCGCTGGAACAAGACCCACGCCGCCGAGGAGCTCGGCCTGTCGCGCGTCGGCCTGCGCGCCAAGCTGCAGCGTTTCGGGCTCGAAGACAAACCGGAGAAGCGCGATGACTGAGCGCGGCTTACGGCACCACGGAGGTCTGTTGCCATGAACACGCTCTGGCTGCAATCCGGTGGCTGCGGCGGCTGCAGCATGTCGCTGCTGTGCGCCGACACCACCGACTTCCCGGCGTCGCTGCGCGACGCGGGGATCAAGCTGCTCTGGCATCCGTCGCTGTCGCTCGCGAGCGGCGACGAGCTGCTGCAGCTGCTCGACGACTGCCTGCAGGGACGCACACCGCTGGACACCCTGTGCGTCGAGGGCTCGCTGCTGCGCGGCCCGAACGGCAGTGGGCGCTTCCACATGCTCGCCGGCACCGACACGCCGATGATCGACTGGGTGCGCCGGCTGGCGGCGGTGGCCCGGCAGGTCGTCGCGGTCGGCAGCTGTGCGGCCTGGGGTGGGATCACGGCGACCGGCAGCAACCCGACCGACGCCTGCGGGCTCCAGTACGACGACGACCGCAAGGGCGGGCTGCTCGGCGCCGACTTCGTCGCCCGCGGCGGCCTGCCGGTGGTCAACGTGGCCGGCTGCCCGACCCACCCGGGCTGGGTGGTCGAGACGCTGGCCTCGCTGGCCGGCGGGCTGCTCGGCGCCGCCGACCTCGATGCCTACGCGCGACCGCGCTTCTACGCCGACCAGCTCGTGCACCACGGCTGCACGCGCAACGAGTACTACGAGTTCAAGGCCAGCGCCGAGAAGCCGTCCGACCTCGGCTGCATGATGGAGCACATGGGCTGCAAGGGCACGCAGGCCCATGCAGACTGCAACACGCGGCTGTGGAACGGCGAGGGCTCGTGCACGCGCGGCGGCTATGCCTGCATCAGCTGCACCGAGCCCGGCTTCCAGGATCCGGGTCATCCGTTCAGCGTCACGCCCAAGATCGCCGGCATCCCGATCGGCCTGCCGACCGACATGCCCAAGGCCTGGTTCGTCGCGCTGGCCTCGCTGTCGAAGAGCGCGACGCCCAAGCGCGTGAGGTCCAACGCGACGGCCGACCATGTCGTGGTGCCGCCGGTGGCGCGCAAGACGCGGCTGGGTTGATGCCTGGCGACGGCACACCGGCATGCTCGATTCCTGGAAGGTGTCCACCCGGCTGTTGATCGCCTTCGGCGGCGCGGCGCTCATGGTGGCGGCGATCTCCGCGATCGCCGCCGTGCAGATGCAGGCGCTGGCGCAGCAGCTGGGGACGCCGCAGGCCTTGCAGGCCGGACGCCAATCGGCCTGGCTCATCGCGGCCATCGCCGGGCTGGCCTCGGCGGGCGGTGCCGTCGTGGCCGTGTGCCTGACGCACAGCCTGTCGCAGGCGCTGGGCGCGGAGCCGCGCGAGTTGGCCGCCCATGCGCGCCGCGTGGCCAACGGCGACCTGGCCCCGGCGGCCTTCGCCTCCTCGCACGGCGTCATGGCCGATCTGGAGCGCATGCGGGCCAAGCTGGTGGAGCTGGTGTCGGCCGTGCACGGGCAGGCCGCCGCCGTGGCAGGAGCCAGCACGCAGATCGCGCGCGGGGGGGCCGAGATCGGCCGCCGCACCGAGGAACAGGCGGCGGCGTTGCGGCATGCCGCCGAGCGCATGCGGACGCTGGCCGGCGCCGTGCGGCGCAACGCCGACCACGCGCAGCAGGCGCGCGCGCAGGCCGGCGAGGCGTGCGCGGCGGCGGACGAAGGCCAGAGCGGAATCGCGCGGGTCGTGACGGCGATGCGGGCGATCACCGACGACGCGGGTCGCATCGATCACATCGCGGGCCTGATCGACCAACTCGCCTGCCAGACCACGGTGCTGGCCCTCAATGCCGCCGCCGCGGCCACGCGTGCGGGCCCGGCAGGGCGCGAGTTCGCGGTGGTCGCGCGCGAGGTGCGGGCGCTGGCGCAACGGAGTACCGAAGCCGCTGCCGACGTGAAGGCGCTCATCGCAGCGAGCGTCCAGCAGGCGTGCAGCGGTGACGCGCAAGTGCGCCAGGCCGGCGCCGCGGTGCAGCACATCGTGGCCGCGGTGGCCGCGGTGGCCGACAAGATCGACGCGATCGGGCACGACAGCAAGGCGCAGAGCGGCGAGATCGAGCAGTTGGACCAGGCGCTATCGGCGCTCGACGCCCGCACGCGCGACAGCGCCGCGCTGGTGACCAGCAACGGGGCTGCCGCGCAGGCCCTGGACCGGCAGGCGACAGGGTTGCTGCAGGCCGTCGCGGCCTTCCGCCTCCCCGGCGATGCGCCGCCGCGCGGCGCTATGCTTTCGAATCACCTCCGCGAGGATCATGAATCCGAAACCCACCCGACTGATCGTCGGTCCCTTCAACCGGGTCGAGGGTGATCTCGAGGTCCAACTCGAGATCGCCGCGGAACGCGTCGTGTCCGCCCGCGTCGTCGCGCCGATGTACCGCGGATTCGAGCAGATCCTGCTCGGCAGGGACCCGCACGACACACTGGTGATCGCGCCGCGCATCTGCGGCATCTGCTCGGTGTCGCAATCGGTCGCAGCAGCGCGTGCGCTGGCCGATCTGGCGGGCCTTGCGCCGCCGCCCAACGGCGTGATCGCGACCAACCTGATGCTGGCCTGCGAGAACCTGGCCGATCACCTGACGCACTTCTACCTGTTCTTCATGCCCGACTTCACGCGGCCCGTGTATGCCGACCGGCCCTGGTATCCCGAGGCGCTGCGCCGCTTCGAGGCCGGGGCCGGCGAGCACGCGCGCGCCGCGATCGCGGCGCGCCAGCGCTGGTTCACGCTGATCGGCACGCTGGGCGGCAAATGGCCGCACACGCACAGCCTGCAGCCCGGCGGCAGCTCGCGCGCGATCGAGCCGGCAGAGCGGCTGCGCCTGCTGGCCAAGTTGCGCGAGTTCCGCGCCTTCCTCGAATCGACGCTGTACGGCGCCCGGCTCGAAGAGGTGGGCGCGCTCGCCGACGAAGCGGCTTTGCGAGCCTGGTGCGCGCAAGCGCCGCAGCGCGGCGACCTGCGGCTGTTCGTCGACATCGCCGCCGATATCGGGCTCGATGCGCTGGGCCCGGGCCCGGGCCGCTACCTGAGCTACGGCGCCTTCGGGCAGCCCGACGGCGAGCCGCTGTTCGCGCGCGGCGTGTGGGATGCGCAGACCGGGCAGCGCCGTGCGGTCGATCCCGAGGCGATCGCCGAGGACGTGAGCCACACGCGGCTCGCGGGCGACCCGTGCGTGCCGCGCCATCCGCGCGACGGGCTGACCGAACCGATGCCGGACCGGCCCGGCGCCTACACCTGGAACAAGGCCCCGCGGCTGGCCGGCCGCGTGTTGGAGACCGGCGCGATCGCGCGCCAGGTCGTTGACGCGCAGCCGCTGGTGCGCGACGCGGTCGCACGCTGCGGCGGCACGGTCTACACGCGCGTGCTGGCGCGGCTGCTGGAGATCGCCCGCGTCGTGCCGCAGATGGAGCGCTGGCTCGGCATGCTGCGCCACGGCGAGCCCTACTGCGTGAGCCGGCCGTTGCCGGACGAGGGCGTTGGCGTCGGCCTGACCGAGGCCGCGCGCGGCTCGCTGGGGCATTGGCTGACGCTGCGTGCGGGCCGCATCGCCAACTACCAGATCGTCGCGCCGACGAGCTGGAACTTCTCGCCGCGCGATGCCGCCGGCACCCCCGGCGCGCTCGAGGCCGCGCTCGAGGGTGCGCCGGTGCGGCCGGGCGAGACCACGCCGGTGGCGGTGCAGCACATCGTGCGCTCCTTCGACCCGTGCATGGTCTGCACGGTGCATTGAGTCCGCCATGAGCAGCCGCCGCGCGCCGTCACCGCTGCGCCATCTGCCGCCGCGCGCGCCGGTCGAGGGCGTCGACGAATCGGCCTGGCTCGATGTCATCCACAAGATGGACGAGGTGTATTCGCAGCTCGTCGCCGACGAGGTTGCGCTCGAGGAGAAGAACGCCCAGCTCGAGCAGTCGCAGCGCTTCATCTTCAGCCTGCTCGCGTCGATGAGCGACGTGCTGCTGGCCTGCAACGGCCAGGGGCTGATCGAAGAGACCAACGCCTCGCTGTGCACGCTGGTCGGGCGCGACGAGGCGGCGCTGCGCGGCACGCCGATCACCGCGCTGCTCGCCGAAGGCGACAGCGGCGCGCGGCTGCGCCATGTGACCGAAACCGTGCTGGGCCAGCGCGACGCGGTCTCGGTCGAGCTGGAGCTGGTCGACGCGCGCGGCCACCGTGTCCCGGTGGACTTCAACTGCACGGCCCGCGTCGACCCGTCGGGACGGCGCGTCGGGCATGTGCTGGTCGGCCGACCGATGGGCGAGATCAAGCGTGCCTACCACCAGCTGCGCGAGTCGCACGAGGCGCTCAAGCGCGCGCAGCAGCAGTTGCTGCATTCGGAGAAGCTGGCCTCGCTGGGGCGGCTGGTCGCCGGCGTCGCCCACGAGCTGAACAACCCGATCAGCTTCGTGCTCGGCAACGTGCACGCGCTCGGACGCTACAGCGAGCGCCTGCGCAGCTACATCGGCGCGGTGCACGCCGGCGCCGATGCCGACGAGCTGGCCCAGCTGCGCCGCAGCCTGCGCATCGACCATCTGCTCGGTGATCTGCCCTCGCTGATCGAAGGCACGCTCGAAGGCGCGACCCGCACCGCCGACATCGTCCAGGGGCTGCGGCGCTTCTCGGCCGTGGACCGCGAGGAGCGCGCGCGCGTCGACGTCAACGCGGTGGTCGAGCGGGCGATCCACTGGGTCACCAAGGGCACCGCCCCGCAGTTCACGGTGCACTGGCAGCCTTGTGCCGGGGCCGCAGTGATGGGCAGCGCCGGCCAGCTGCTGCAGGTGCTGATGAACCTGGTGCAGAACGCCTACGACGCCGCCTCGACGCCGGATCGGGCCAGCCCGCAGCTGTGGATCGACGCCCGGATCGACGGGACGACGCTGCGGCTGCGGCTGCGCGACAACGGCCCTGGTATCGCCGCAGAGAACCTGCCGCGCATCTTCGACCCCTTCTTCACCACCAAGCCGCTGGGCAAGGGCACCGGGCTCGGCCTGTCGATCAGCTACGGCATCGTCGAGCAGCATGGCGGGCGCCTGAGCGCCGAGAACGCCGAGGAGGGCGGGGCGGTCTTCATGCTGGAGTTGCCGCTGGCGGCGTGAGGGTGGGGCGCGTGACTGGGCGGCTGGGCTCGGCAGTGTGCCGTGTCAGTCGCTATCGACCCCGTTGCGACACTGCGAGTGAGATGCAGCGACTGTCGGCTTCGGCGACTAAGGGGAAGACTGGCTAGTCACTTTTCGTCCTTCAGGTGTCGATGCTATCCATCGGCCCTTGGAAGACGAAATTCGGGGGCAGCTCATTCCAACGGTCGGCCTGATCACGCCGGTCTGACGCGTCGCTACCGTGGCGATAGCGCACATCCACGGCTGCAGCGACCGCCGCTTCCTACAATCCCGGCCATGCTGCCCCAACGCACGCTGAAATCCATCACCCGCGCCGTCGGCGTCGGCCTGCACACCGGCCAGCGCGTCGAGCTCACGCTGCGGCCCGCCCCGCCCGACAGCGGCATCGTGTTCCGCCGCGTCGACCTGCCGGTGCCGGTGGAGATCCCGGTGCGGGCCGATTCGGTGTGCGACACCAAGGGCCTCGCGTCCACGCTGTCGCCGGGCGGCGAGCCCGGCGCACCGAAGGTCAACACCGTCGAGCACCTGATGTCGGCCTGCGCCGGCCTGGGCATCGACAACCTGCTGGTCGACATCACCGCCGAGGAGGTGCCGATCCTCGACGGCTCGGCGGCCAGCTTCGTCTACCTGCTGCAGAGCGCCGGCGTCGCGCTGCAGAACGCGCCCAAGCGCTACATCCGCGTGCTCAAGACGGTGGAGGTGCGCGAAGGCGAGGGCGCGCGCGCCAAGTGGGCGCGGCTCGAGCCCTTCCACGGCTACAGGCTCAGCTTCGAGATCGATTTCGGCCACCCGGCGGTCGACCAGACCGGCCAGCGCGTGGTGTTCGATTTCTCCGAGGGCCAGTACCCGCGCGACATCGCCCGCGCCCGCACCTTCGGCTTCACCAAGGACGTGGAGATGATGCGTTCGCGCGGCCTGAGCCTGGGCGGCAGCATGGACAACGCGATCGTCGTCGACGACCAGCGCGTGCTCAATGCCGGCGGGCTGCGCTACGACGACGAGTTCACCAAGCACAAGATCCTCGACGCGATCGGCGACCTCTACATCGCCGGCCACCCGATGCTGGCCGCCTACACGGCCTACAAGTCGGGCCACGCGCTGAACAACGTGCTGCTGCGCAAGCTGCTCGACGACCCCAGCGCCTACGAGCTGGTGAGCTTCGACAGCGCCGCCGACGCGCCGCGCGGCTTCGCCGAGCCGGCGCCGGCCTGGTGACGGGCGCCTGATGCTGGTCTTCCGCTGGATCATGCTGCTGCTGCTGCTGGCAGGGGTGCTGTGCTTCGCGATGTACATCGGCACCCGCGACCGCAACTGGCGCGACCGCGGCCTGATCATCGTCAAGTGGGCGGTGATCGCCGGGCTGGGCTTCTTCGCGGTGCTGATCCTCGAGCGGCTGGCGGTGATGGTCTAGCGGACCCCGCCTTCGCCCGCATTGACGCGGGCGGCGATAGGACGACAATGAACTTGTCAGGCCACAAAGAAGGTTGGCATGTCGTCCGCTCCGGAGTTCTGCGTCTTCCTGGTCGGTAGCGAGCTGTTGGCCGACCGCGCCCTGCAGCGCCATCTGTCGCGCCAGTACAAGGTGCTGTTCGCGCCCAAGGCGGCCGATGTCGACCGGCTGATGGCCAAGCAGGCGCCCGACGTGGTGGTCTGCGAGCAGCAGCTCGAGGACGGCCGCGGACTCGATCTGCTGCAGAAGATGCGCGTCGAGCATCCGCATGCGGTGCGGGTGCTGGCGCTGCAGAGCGCGCGCCGCGACGAGATGGTCAAGGCCATCAACGAGGCGGCGGTCTACCAGGTCGTCACCACGCCCTTCGAGCCCGAGCAGCTCGCGCTGATCTTGAAGCGCGCGCTCGAGAGCCGCGAGCTCGCCCGCATCCACCGCTACCTGAGCCGCGAGCTGAAGTTCGCCGACGCGGTGATCCGCCACGAGAACGAGTCGATGACCAAGGTGCTGCAGCAGACCTACCGCTTCGACGCGCTGGTGTTCGCGAGCGACAAGATGGCCGAGGTCTGCAACACCGCGCGCAAGGCCGCCACCACCGACCTGCCGGTGCTGCTGGAGGGCGAGACGGGCACCGGCAAGGAGCTGCTGGCCAAGGCCATCCACCTGTTCAGCCCGCGCCAGCACCAGCTCTTCCTGGCGCAGAACTGCGGCGCGATCTCCGAGGACCTGCTGCTGTCCGAGCTGTTCGGCCACACCCGCGGCGCCTTCTCGGGCGCGATCAGCGACCGGCTGGGCCTGTTCGTCGCGGCCGACAAGGGCACGGTCTTCCTCGACGAGATATCCGACATCTCGCCCTCGGTGCAGGTGGCGCTGCTGCGCTTCCTGCAGGACGGCGAGGTCAAGCCGATCGGCAGCGACCGCGTCAAGCAGACCCATGTGCGCATCATCGCGGCCAGCAACCGGCCGGTGCGGCAGCTGGTCGAGGAGGGCAAGTTCCGGCGCGACCTCTACTACCGGTTGAAGGGCTTCGAGATCACGATCCCGCCGCTGCGCGAGCGGCCCGACGACATCCCGGTGCTGACCGACTACCTGATCGCCAAGTACTGCCAGGCCTTCGGCCGCAAGACGCCGGGCATGGCCAGCCTGGCGCAGCAGAAGCTGCGCGCCTACAGCTTCCCCGGCAACGTGCGCGAGCTGGAGAACGAGATTCGCCGCACGGTGGCGATGCTGGAGGACGGCGAGTTCATCACCGTGCAGCACCTCTCGCCCGAGATCGGCCGCGCCCGGCCGCGCGCCGACCCGCAGGCCGGCGCGGCCGCGGCGCTGGACGGCCAGACGCTGAAGGACCGGGTCGAGCAGCTCGAGGTGGCGCTGGTGCGCGCGGCGCTGGAGCGCCACCACTGGAACCACACGCGCGCGTCCGCGGAGCTGGGCCTGTCGCGCGTGGGCCTGGCCAACAAGCTCAAGCGCTACAGCATCCGGCGCGGTGCGGAGGGCAGCCCCTCATGACGAACGACGACATTCCCCCGCGGCCCGCGGCCGAGGTGCGGCGCTTTCCGCAGTCCAAGGTGCCGCCGCGGCGCACGCCGGGCGGCTTCGTCGAGCTCGGCATCACGCCGCTGGCGCGCCAGCTCGGGCTGCAGGAAGACCAGCTGGGCGGCCACTGGTGCAGCCGCTGCGAGGGCATCTGGTACGGCTACACCCTCGAGGCCGAATGCCCGCGCTGCGGCAACCGTCGCGGATGAGGGGCGTTGCGGCGCAGCAGCGCCGGGCGCCGGTGGGGCGCCTGGGGCGCAAACCAAGTTTGCGTTCGGCGGGGCTCGCAAACCTTGTTGACGGCGCGCCGTGCCGCGCGATGGGTGGCGCGAGGCCGCGTTTCCCTGTGACGTGAGGGCAAACCCGCGCGCCGTGCGGAATGGCACGCGCCGTGCGTACTGGACCGAGCAGCGATGCGGCAACCCGCGTGTGCAACGCAGCAAGCCGGCACCGATCTTCCATGACCTGAGGAGAACACTGATGGCCAACCTGTTGTGGCTCCAGGGCGGGGCATGTTCCGGAAACACCATGTCCTTCCTGAACGCCGAGGAGCCGAGCGCCTGCGATCTCGTCACCGACTTCGGCGTCAACGTGCTCTGGCACCCCTCGCTGGGCATGGAGCTCGGCGACAACCTGCAGAAGCTGCTGCGCGACTGCGTGTCCGGCAAGGTCGCGCTCGACGTGTTCGTGTTCGAAGGCACGGTGGTCAATGCGCCGGGCGGCACCGGCGAGTGGAACCGCTTCGCCGGCCGGCCGATGAAGCAGTGGGTGCAGGAACTTGCGAACGCGGCCACCTTCGTCGTCGCGATCGGCGACTGCGCCACCTGGGGCGGCATCCCGGCCACCGCGCCGAATCCGAGCGACTCGCAGGGCCTGCAGTTCCTCAAGCGCAACCACGGTGGCTTTCTGGGCAAGGACTGGAAGTCCAAGTCCGGCCTGCCGGTGATCAACGTGCCGGGCTGCCCGGCCCACCCGGACTGGATCACGCAGATCGTCGTGGCCATCGCCACCGGCCGCGCCGGCGACATCGGCCTCGACGAATTCCAGCGGCCGAAGACCTTCTTCCAGAGCTTCACCCAGACCGGCTGCACGCGGAACATGCACTTCGCCTACAAGGTCAGCGCCACCGAGTTCGGCCAGCGCAAGGGCTGCTTGTTCTACGACCTCGGCTGCCGCGGGCCGATGACGCATTCGCCCTGCAACCGCATCCTGTGGAACCGGGTGTCGTCCAAGACCCGCGCCGGCATGCCCTGCATGGGCTGCACCGAGCCCGAGTTTCCCTTCTTCGACCTCGCGCCGGGCACGGTGTTCAAGACCCAGACCGTGATGGGGGTGCCCAAGGACCTGCCGCTGGGCGTGGACAAGAAGGGCTACATCTCGCTCACCGCCGCGGCCAAGAACGCCGCGCCGCCCTGGGCCGAGCAGGACCTGTTCGTCGTTTGAACTTCAGGAGCACACCATGTCGGCAGTTCAAACACTCGATATCTCCCCGGTCGGCCGGGTCGAGGGCGACCTCGACATCCGCGTCGAGATCAGCGACGGCGTCGTCACCAACGCCTGGACCCAGGCGGAGTTGTTCCGTGGCTTCGAGGTCATCCTGCGCGACAAGGACCCGCAGGCGGGCCTGGTCGTCACGCCGCGCGCCTGCGGCATCTGTGGTGCCTCGCACCTGACCTGCGCCGCCTGGGCGCTCGACACCGCCTGGCAGACCGAGGTGCCGCGTAACGCCATCCTGGCGCGCAACCTCGGCCAGATCGTCGAGAGCCTGCAGAGCCAGCCGCGCTACTTCTACGGGCTGTACGCGATCGACATGACCAACAAGAAGTACCGCGGCAGCCCCTACTACGAAGAGGCCTGCAAGCGCTTCGCGCCCTTCACCGGCAGCAGCTACGAGCTGGGCGTAACGATCTCCGGCAAGCCGGTCGAGATCTACGCGCTGCTCGGCGGCCAGTGGCCGCACTCGAGCTACATGGTGCCGGGCGGCGTGATGTGCGCGCCGACGCTGACCGACATCACCCGCGCCTGGGCCATCCTCGAGTACTTCAAGGTCAACTGGCTCGAGCCCTGCTGGCTGGGCTGCACGCTCGAGCGCTACGAGCAGATCAGGAGCCACGAGGATTTCCTCGCCTGGCTCGACGAATCGCCGAAGCATGCGAACTCCGACCTTGGCTTCTACTGGCGCATGGGGCTGGACGTCGGGCTGCACAAGTACGGCGGTGGCGTCGGCAAGTACATCTCCTGGGGCTATCTGCCGCACGAGGACAAGTACCAGAAGCCGACCATCGACTCGCGCAACGCCGCGCTGATCATGAAGAGCGGCGTCTACGACGGCGCGACCGACACCCATGTGCTGATGGACCAGAAGTTCGCGCGCGAGAACCTCAGTCACTCGTGGTACGACGAAGGCACGGCCGACTTCCACCCCTACGACCGCACCACCCGGCCGATCCAGAAGAACGACAAGGACTTCGACGCCAAGTACTCATGGGCCACCGCGGTGTCGCACGCCGACATGGGCCGCCTCGAGGCCGGGCCGTTCGCGCGCCAGATGGTCGCCGGCGGCAAGCATGGCGAGAGCTGGCAGCACCACGACCCGCTGATCCTCGACATGTACAAGAAGATGGGCGGCGCCAGCCTGCACCTGCGCCAGATCGCGCGCATGCACGAGACCATCAAGCTCTACCGCCAGGCCGAGCACTGCCTGCGCGAGTTCAAGCTCAACGATCCCTGGTACATCAAGCCCAAGGAGCGCGACGGCCGTGGCTGGGGTGCCACCGAGGCGATCCGCGGCGCGCTGTGCCACTGGATCGAGGTCAAGGACGGCAAGATCAAGAACTACCAGATCGTCGCGCCGACCACCTGGAACGTCGGTCCGCGCGACGGCGCGCAGAGGCGCGGCCCGATCGAGGAGGCCCTGATCGGCGCGCCGATCGCCGATGCGAGCGACCCGGTCGAGGTCGGCCACGTGGCGCGGTCCTTCGACTCCTGCCTCGTGTGTACAGTCCACGCCCACGACGCCAAGACGGGCAGCGAGTTGGCGCGCTTTCGCATCGGCTGAGTCGCCTCCACGCCAGCCGGGCGTGGCGCATCACGTTCGGTGGGCCTGAGAGAACAAGATGTCAAAGAGCGACGACGACGCACTGCGCGAGGAGATCGGGGCCATCATGGCCAACGGTCTGCAGACGCAGACCGAGCCCTTCCCCGAGACCGACAAGGAGTTCGGCCAGCTGCTGGCCGAGCTGCGCGAACTGCCGGCCGGCGACCTGAAGGGCAAGCTGGTGCTGACCGGCTTCGTCGACCAGCCCTACGGCCCCGACCAGATGCGCTGCCAGGAATGCATGTACTACCTCGTGCATCGCAAGTGGTGCGACCTGCCCGAGCTGGCGGTGCCGGTGGAGCCGGACTGGTGGTGCCGGCTGTGGAGGATCTGAGCGCGGAGGCCGTGTGGATACGGACGATGCGGCGCTGCGGGCGCGCGTCGAGAGGCTGCTGAACGGCGGACTGGTCACGCGTTGCACGAAGCGGGCGTACGACAGTGCGGCCGTCAATGCGGTCGTTGCGGCGCTCGGCTGCTTGCCGCGAGGCGATCTGAACGGCAGACTGGTCACGGCCGGGCTCACGCTGCAGCCTTGGCCCACCCCCGACGACGACCTGGAGCAGTCCTGCTCGACCTGCATGTACTTCGAATCCCACCGGCGGTTCTGTGCGCTGCCGGAGTTGCAACTGCCTGTGGAGCCGAGGTGGTCTTGTGTGTTGTGGAGGATCTAGTGGGGGTTGGCCTTGTGGCGCTGCGTGGGAGGCCGGGGGCAGGCACCCGCCGGGGCTCCGACTGCCACGCCCGCGCCTTCAGCGCGGGTCTCCTGCGGTGCTCGCTCCGCGGGGGCGGCTGCGGTCGCTTCGCGCCGTCGCTGAACGCGACGACGCATAAATCGTCCTCGCCGGTCCGCCGGCCTACGGCGGACTGCCCCCCGCTGCACTCCGCTCCTCGGCGTGGGCAGAGTCGCCCCGTCGGGTGCCTGCCCCCGACCTCCGGACACGCGGTGGTTCCTGTGGGGTCGAACAGCCCGCCCGCAGACCGCGCTCCACAGAGCCCAGACATGCTTGTGATCATCGGCTGCGGCAACCTCAACCGCAGCGACGACGCTGCCGGCGTCCGCGTGATCCAGCGCCTCCGCGAACGCTACGGCACCGCATTGCCCGCCGGCGTGAGGCTGTTCGACGCCGGCACCGGCGGCATGGAGGTGATGTTCCAGGCGCGCGGCGCGGCGGCGCTGGTCATCGTCGATGCCTGCCGCTCGGGCAGCGAGCCCGGCGCGGTCTTTCGCCTGCCCGGCAGCGAGATCGACGGCGCCCGCGAGCCCGGCTACAGCCTGCACGACTTCCGCTGGGACCATGCGGTCCACGCCGGCCGGCGCATCTTCGGCGCGGCCTTCCCAAGCGACCTGACCGTCTACCTGATCGAAGCCGGCTCGCTCGAACTCGGCACCGAGCTCGGCGCGCCGGTGCAGGCGGCGGTCGAGACGGTGGTCGGCCACATCGCCGAGCGCATCGAAGCCTGGAGGCCCGCGGCATGAGCCTCGAGGTTCGCATCGGCTCCGGCCGCATCCTGCTGCCCGCCGACACCTACGCCACCTACTTCGGCGGCGCGAGCTCGGCCGCGCTGATCGAGCGCGACGGTGCCGTCTGGCTGCTGCCGCTGGCCGGGCCGACCGCCGGCGGCCTGCTGCTCAAGCAGTGCAATCTGAGGGGCGACCGGGCGATGGTCGCGCCGGACTTCCTGGCGGCCTATGGCCTCGACGGCTTCGCGCCCGAGCGCCGGTTCGAGGTGCGCTGGGTGTCCGCGGCCGGCGCACTGCGCATCGAGGGGCTGGTCCGACCCTGAGTGCCCCGGGGGCGCAAAGATTCTTTGCACTCGCATATCTTATTGACTGCGCCGGGTCCCGGCAGTAGATTGGTTCGTGCTCGGCGATCGGGCGCTCAAGGACGCTCGTGCAGACCCTCTCCCAGTCCCAGCTGCAGGCCGCGCTGAAGGCCGCCGACGAGGCCGATGCGTCGCCGCAGGAGCGCGCCGAGATGCTGATGGAGATCGCGATGGGCCTGCAGCAGCGTCCGCAGTCGGCGCAGCAGCTGCACGAGGCGGTGGCGCTCTACGAGCGCGCCTACGAGATCGCTCCGCCCCATGCCGCGCTGCTGCGCGCCCGCGTGCAGGCACGCATGGCCACCGCGTTGCAGGCCTTGCCCGAGGGCGGTGTCGAGCCGCTCGAACGCGCGCTCGCCTGCCTGCAGGACGCGCTGCCGCGGCTGCAGGCCGAGGGCACGCCGGAAGAAGCCGCCGAGGCCGAGCTGAACCAGGGCCTGGTCCAGCAGGCGCTGTCCGGCAGCGGCCGCGCGCGCATCCAGGACGCGATCAACGCCTACCTGCGCGCGCTGCGCACCTTCACGCGCGAGCGCTGGCCGCAGGAGTTCGCGATCCTGCACAACAACCTCGCGATCGCCTACCTCTCGATCCCCGCCACCGACGAGCGCAGCCGCCTGCGCGAGGCGCTGGCGGTGCAGTCCTTCGAGGAGGTGCTCAAGGTCATCACGCTGATCGACCACCCGAGCGAGTACGCGATGATCCAGAACAACCTCGGCAACGCGCTGCAGACCGCCACCACCAGCCACGTGCTCGAGAACCACCTGCGCGCACTCGCAGCCTACGACGAGGCGCTGAAGGTGCGCAACCCGCGCGACACGCCGCTGGAGTACGCCAACACCATCGCCAACAAGGCCAACGTGCTGCGCGTGCTCGAGCCCGACGCGGCACGCGACGTGGCCCAGGCCGACCTGGGCGACCCGCGCGCCGAGGCGCTGGCGCTGCTGCGCGAGGCCGGCGCGTTGCTTGCACGCCATGGCGACGCTGGCAAGGCCGCGCTGGTGGCCGAGGCGGCGGCCGAGATCGAGGCCGAGCTGGCGCAGCGGCGCCGGCAGGCCAGTTGACACCACGACACGAGGACGAGGCGCACATGGACTGGACGACCTGGATCGGGCTGACCCTGCTCGCGCTGCTGCTGGCCCTGGCCGGCGGCGCCGCCGCGGGGCTGAAGATCGGCGCCGAGGCGCTGGGCAAGGAACTGGCGGCACTGATGGGCGCGTTCTTCGGGCCGACCGCGGTGCTGCCGGCGGTGGTCATCGGCCTCGCCGTGCTGGCGCTGGCGCGCTGAAGGAGGATGGCGATGCTGGACATGTTCCTCAACTCGGTGAAGCTGTTCTTCGCCGGCCGGCTGTTCCGCGACGGCCGCGCGGTGCTGGTGCAATGGGCCAAGGGTTTCGTGGCCTGCCTGGCGCTGTTGCTGGTCGTGGGCTGGTTCGTCTCGCCGCTGGTCGGCGTGGTGGTGGCCTCGCTGGTGGGCGGGGCGCTGCAGCCGCTGCTGTTCAAGGACCTGAAGTACGCGTGAGTCCGCGATGGCCGAGCCGCATGCCCTTCCCGACGACGCTGCCGAGCTGCTGGCTCGGCAGGCTGGCGACCTGGCGCGCCTGGAGGCGATCACCGCCGGCTGGGATGCGCAGCAGCAGGGCGTCGTCGCGGCGATCAAGACCGGCATCGAGCAGCTCAACGCCGAGGCCTTCAAGCGCCTGATCCGTGCGCTGAAGGCCGAGCCGGCCGCGGCCGCCGCGCTGCGCGAGGCGGTGCGCGACCCGCTGGTGTTCCAGGTGCTGCGCTTCCACGGGCTGGTCAAGGACCCGGTCGAGCACCGCGTCGCGCGCGCGCTCGACGAGGTGCGGCCCTTCCTCGCGACGCATGGTGGCGATGTCGAGCTGGTGGCGGTGAAGCTGCCCGACACGGTCGAGGTGCGGCTGGTCGGCTCCTGCCAGTCCTGCCCCTCGTCGGGCGAGACGCTGAGCGAGGGCGTCGAGAAGGCGATCAAGAGCCACTGCCCCGAGATCGTGAACGTGGTGCGCGTGAGCCGCGGCGCCGCCGCCGAGCCCGGCAGCGCGCAGGTGATCCATTTCGTCAGCCCCTTCGCACGGGCCCGCGATGCCGGCTGGGCCGATGCCTGCGCGCTCGCCGAACTGCCCGACGGCGCGGTGGTCGTGAAGGACGTCGAGGGCCGCGAGGTGCTGCTGTGGCGCCGCGGCGAGCGGGTCGCCTGCTACGACAACGCCTGCGCCCACATGGGCATGCCGCTCGACGGCGGCACGATCGAGGGCGGCACGCTGACCTGTCCGTACCACGGCTTCAGCTACCTGCTCGACACCGGGGAATGCCTGACGGTGCCCGAGGTCCAGCTCGCCACCCATGCCGTCAAGGTGGCGGGCGAGCGCGTGTCGGTGCGGCTGCGGCGCTGAGGCTCATGATGGACAGCCGCATCGCCCATGTCTCGCTCGCGCCGGCAGCGCGCCGCGCGGTGGCGGACGCGTCGCCCTGCGAGCCGCTGCTGGCGGTCGAGGGCGCGCGCGTGATCCTTGGCGGCAGTGACGCTGCCTTCGGCCTGGTGAACCCGGTCGTGCCCGCGGCCACCAGCCTGTTCGGACCGCGCGGCGTGTGCGCGGCGCCCGACGGCTCGCTGTGGGTCGCGGACACCGGCCACCACCGCCTACTCGGCTGGCGCACCCTGCCGGAGCGCGACGGCGCGCCGGCCGACTGGCTGATCGGCCAGCCCGCCTTCGACCGCGAGGGCCGCAATGCGCACGGGCCGGTCGGCGCGGCGACGCTGAACGTGCCGACCGGGATCTGTGTCTGCGGAGACGGTCTCGCGGTCGCCGACGCCTGGAACCACCGCGTGCTGATCTGGCGCGAGCGGCCGACGCGCTCGCACCAGCCGGCCGATGTCGTGCTCGGCCAGGCCGACTTCAGCGCGGGCGAGCCCAATCGCGGCACTGCGACGCCCGAGGCCGACACGCTGTTCTGGCCCTACTGCGTGGCCTGGGACGGCGCGCGCCTGTGGGTCGCCGACACCGGCAACCGCCGCGTGCTGGCCTGGGACCGGCTGCCGCGCCGCCGCGGCGAGCCGGCGAACCTGGTGCTGGGCCAGCCCGACTTCCGTCACCGCGACGAGAACGCCGGCGGCAGCCCCAGCGCCGCGAGCCTGCGCTGGCCGCACGCGATCACCTTCCCGGCCGGCGGCGTGGCGGTGGCCGACGCCGGCAACAACCGGCTGATGCTGTGGCATCGCCCGCCGATGCACGACCACCAGGCCTGCGACGTGATCGTCGGCCAGGCCGATGTGGCCAGCGTCGAGCACAACCGCGGCAACTACTACCCGGACGCCGCGAGCCTGAACATGCCCTATGGGGCCGCGGCCGAGGGCGACTGGCTGCTGGTGGCCGACACCGCCAACTCGCGGCTGCTGGCCTGGCATCTCGATGCGCTCGGCCGGCCCGGCCCGGCCGCCGCGGCGCTGGCCGCGCAGCCCGACTGGTCGGCCAAGGGCGACAACCGCTGGCAGCCGGCCGCGCGCGACAGCGTGTGCTGGCCCTACAGCATCGCGCTGCATGGCGACACGGCGCTGATCGCCGACTCCGGCAACAACCGCGTGCTGCTCTGGGGGCTGCATGGCCACTGACACCCGCGCCGAACGCATGCGCGTGCGCGGCACGGTGCAGGGCGTGGGCTTCCGGCCGACGGTGTGGCGCATCGCGCGAGAGATCGGTCTGGCCGGCTCGGTGATCAACGACGCCGAGGGCGTGCTGATCGTCGCGGCAGGCAGCGCGCTTCAGCTCGACGCGCTGGCGCGGCGCGTGCAGGCCGAGCCGCCGCCGCTGGCGCGCGTCGTCGCCTTCGAACGCGAGCCGGTGCCGCTGCCGGGCTGGCTGGACCCGGAAGGCTTCGTGATCGGCCCCAGCCGCATGGGCGCGCCGATGACCGCGGTGGCGCCGGACGCGGCGATCTGCGCCGACTGCGCCGCCGAGATCGTCGACCCCTTCGCGCGGCGCTTCCGCTACCCGCTGGCCAACTGCACCCACTGCGGCCCGCGGCTCGCGTTCACGACCGGCGTGCCCTACGACCGCGCGCGCACCACGATGGTCGGGTTCGCGATGTGCGCGGCCTGCCGCGCCGAGTACGAGGCGCCGGCCGACCGGCGCTTCCACGCCGAGGCGATCGCCTGCCACGCCTGCGGACCCAGGGTCACGCTGCAGCGGCTCGACGGCCGCGCCTTCGCGCTCGACCGCTACACCTTCCTCGACGAATGCGACGCCGCCGGCACGCTGCTCGCGAAGGGACAGATCGTCGCGATCAAGGGCCTGGGTGGCTACCAGCTCGCCTGCGACGCGACCCACGCCGAGGCGGTGCAGCGACTGCGTGCGCTGAAGCGCCGCGAGGCCAAGCCCTTCGCGCTGATGGCGGCCAGCGTCGAGGCGGTGCGCGCGTGGTGCACGGTCGGCGAGGCCGAGGCCGCGCTGCTCGCCTCGCCTGCCGCGCCCATCGTGCTGCTGGCGCGGCGCGAGTCACCGCCGCCGCTGCCGGTGCCGGCGATCGCCGACGGCGTCGCGCCCGGTCTCTCCACGCTCGGCTTCATGCTGCCGAGCACCGGCGTGCACACGCTGATCCTGCGCCGCATGGCGCGGCCGATCGTGCTGACCAGCGGCAACCTCAGCGACGAGCCGCAGGCGATCACGCTCGACGCGCTGCAGGCGCGCTTCGGCACCGCGATCGACTACGTGCTCGACCACGAGCGTCCGATCGCGCGCCGCGTCGACGACTCGGTCGCGCGCGTGATGGACGGCGAGCCGCGCGTGCTGCGCCGCGCGCGCGGCCATGCGCCCGCGCCGATCGCGCTGCCGCCCGGCTTCGAGCGCGCGCCGGCCGTGCTGGCCTATGGCGGCGAGCTGAAGAACACCTTCTGCCTGCTGCGCGAGGGCCAGGCCGTGCTGTCGCAGCACCTCGGCGACCTGGAGGACGCGGCGGCCCAGGCCGACTACCGGCGTTCGCTGCAGGACCTGGGCAGCTTTTTCGGTTTCGAGCCGACGCTGCGGGCCTGCGACGCCCACCCCGAGTACCTGTCGACCAAGCTCGCGCACGACGAGGGCGAGCCGGTCGAGGTGCTGCACCACCATGCCCATCTCGCCGCCTGCCTGGCCGAGAACGGCTGGCCGCTGCACGGCGGGCCGGTGCTCGGCGTGGCGCTCGACGGGCTCGGCTATGGCGAAGGCGGTGAACTGTGGGGCGGCGAGTTCGCCATCGCCGACTACCGCCGCTTCGAGCGCTGCGGCAGCTTCAAGCCGGTCGCGCTGCTCGGCGGCGCGCAGGCGATGCGCGAGCCCTGGCGCAACACCTATGCGCACTTGATGGCCGAGATGGGCTGGCCCGCGTTCGCGATGAACTACGGCGAGCTGGCGCTGTTCCGCTTCCTCGACGCGAAGCCGCGCGAGCTGCTCGACGCCATGCTCGCCAAGGGCCTGAACGCGCCGCTCGCCAGCTCCTGCGGCCGCCTGTTCGACGCCGTCGCCGCGGCCATCGGCCTGTGCCGCGAACACGCCGCCTACGAAGGGCAGGGCGCGGTGCTGCTGGAAGCGCAGGTCGATGCGGAAGTCCTCGAACACGAGGACGAACTGCTCGGCTACCCCTTCGCGATCCCGCGCCTCAAGGGCAGCCACCTGCCCTACATCGAGCCGCTGGCGATGTGGAGCGCGCTGCTCGGCGATCTGGTGCTGAGCACCCCCGTGCCGGTGATGGCTGCGCGCTTCCACAAGGGGCTGGCGAAGGCGATCGTCACCATGATCGACAAGCTTGCCAACGCCGACGAGGCCGCGCCGCTGCGCACCGTGGCGCTGTCGGGCGGCGTGTTCCAGAACCGCGTGCTGTTCGAGCGCGTCAGCCGCCAGCTGCGCGAGCGCGGCTATGCCGTGCTGTCGCACCGGCTCGTGCCCTGCAACGACGGCGGGCTCGCGCTCGGCCAGGCGGCGGTGGCTGCCGCACGTCATCTCTAGGAGAGCTACCCATGTGCCTCGGCATCCCCGGCCGCATCGTCGAGATCACCAGTGAGCCCCACAAGCTCGCGATGGTGGAAGTGCTCGGCGTGCGGCGCGAGATCAACATCGCCTGCGTGGTCGACGAGGCGCACTCAGTCGCGGGCTGCGTCGGCGACTGGGTGCTGGTGCATGTGGGCTTTGCGATGAGCCGCATCGACGAGCGTGAGGCTCGGTTGACGTTGGAGGTGCTGCAGCAGCTCGGTGAGGCGCAGGCCGAGATCCGCGCGATGCGGGAGTCGGATGAGGTTGTGGCGGGGGTGCGGTCGTGAAGCCGAGCGGCAAAGGCGCGTCGGGGCAGACCTCCGCGCTTCGGCGAGGCGGTCTCCGCTGCGCTCCGACTGCCCTGCGATGCTCGGCTTCGTGGCGGCGTCGCGGAACTCGCTCTGCTCACTTCGTTCGCTGCGCTCGGACAACCGCGACGAGTCAGTTCACGAAGCACGCTGCGCGCGCCGCCACGAACCCTGGCCTTGCAGGCCGCGCCGGGCCAGTGGCCCGGCCGCTCGCCAGGCACAAACAGTCCACTGGACTGTTTGTGTCCGGGGCTCGCCTTCTCGGCGCCTCGCAGGCGCGCTCCAGCCTGCCCCGACGCGCCTTTGCTGAAGCGGGGCCGGTGTTCGTGGCGCCGACCTCCGACGGTTCTGCGCGGGAGGCGGTGCCCGGCGGGGGCGATTTCGGGTGCGGCGAGGAGCGCAGGTTCGGGGTCGGCGCGCATCGCGCGCCTCGTGAACTGACTCGTCGCGATTGTTTGAGCGCAGTGAGCGTAGCGAACGAAGCGAGTTTCGCGACGCGACCCCGAGCCAAGCACCGCAGCGAAGTCGGCGCAAAGCGCCGACCGTCCCAGCATGAGCCCCTGCCGGGCACCGCCTGCCGCGCCGCTCGCCAGAACGAAGAACCATGAACACCGACCAAGCCCTGGCCGGCCTCTACCCGCACCTCGCCGACGCCAAGCCGCGCGATGCGGCAGCGCTCGACGCCGCGCTGCTGGAATCGGTGCGCCAGAAGGCCGCCCACAGCGTGGACGTCAAGCGCAGTTTCTTCGCAGACGCCGGGCCGCAGGTCGTCGCGGTGGCGCGCGTGATCGCGGATCGTTATCGCCGCGGCGGGCGCCTGTTCACGATGGGCAATGGCGGGTCGAGTTGCGACGCGGCCCACCTCGCGGTCGAGTTCCAGCACCCGATCACCGCCGGCCGGCCGGCGCTGGCGGCGATCAACCTGAGCCAGGACATGGCGATGATCACCGCGGTGGCCAACGACGTCGGCTTCCAGCATGTCTACACGCGTCAGGTGCTGGCGCTGGTGGGTGCGGACGATTGCCTGGTCGGCATCTCGACCAGCGGTAACTCAGAGAACCTGCTGGCCGGCTTCGCGGCCGCGAAGCAGCGCGGCGCGGCGACGGTTGCGCTGGCCGGTGGCGATGGCGGTCGCATGCGCACGAGCGACGCGATCGACCACTGCCTGGTCGTGCCGACCGACAGCATCCACCGCGTCCAGGAAACGCACGTGGCGCTCTACCACGTGCTGTGGGACCTGGTGCACACGCTGCTGGCGGATGACCGCGGGCCGGGGAGCGTCCGATGAAGCGGGCCGAGCGCCGGGCCGCTCCCAAGCCGGCCCGCATCCCCTCGGGGGATCGGCCGACGTACTCGTCGGACGAGGGGTCGTCATGAAATACGCCGACGAGTTTCGCGACCCCGAGCTGGCGAAGTCGCTGGTCGCTCAGATCACCCAGCTGGCCGACCGGCTCGCCGCCGGCAAGTCCCGCCCGCTGCAGGTGATGGAAGTCTGCGGCGGCCACACCCACACCATTTTCCGCTACGGGCTGAAGGACTTGCTGCCGCCGAGCATCGAGTTCGTCCACGGCCCCGGCTGCCCGGTCTGCGTGCTGCCGATGGGCCGGGTCGACGACTGCGTGGCGATCGCCGAGCATCCGCAGGTCATCATGACCAGCTTCGGCGACGCGATGCGCGTGCCGGGCTCGAAGAAGAGCTTGCTCGAGGCCAAGGCCGAGGGCGCCGATGTGCGCACCGTCTATTCACCGCTCGACGCGCTGAAGCTGGCCCAGGCCCACCCGGACCGCGAGGTGGTGTTCTTCGCGCTCGGCTTCGAGACCACGATGCCCAGCACCGCGATGACGGTGCTGCAGTCCGAGGCGCTGGGCGTGCGCAACTTCTCGCTGTTCTGCAACCACATCACCATCGTGCCGACGGTCAAGGCGATCCTCGATTCGCCCGACCTGCAACTCGATGGCTTCCTCGGCCCGGGCCATGTCAGCATGGTGATCGGCACCCGGCCCTACGAGTTCATCTCGCGGCAGTACCACCGGCCGCTGGTGGTGGCCGGCTTCGAGCCGCTGGACATCCTGCAGTCGCTGTGGATGGTGTTGAAGCAGATGGACGAGGGCCGCTGCGAGGTCGAGAACCAGTACCGGCGTGTCGTGCCCGAGCGCGGCAACGGGCCGGCGCTCGACGCGATCACGCGGGTCTTCGAGCTGCGCGAGTTCTTCGAGTGGCGCGGGCTCGGTTCGATCGACCACTCGGGCATCCGCATGCGCGCGGCCTACGCGGCCTTCGACGCCGAGCGGCGCTTCTCGGTGCCCAACCTGAAGATCGCCGACCCCAAGAGCTGCCAGTGCGGCGAGGTGCTCAAGGGCATCATCAAGCCGCCGCAGTGCAAGGTGTTCGGCACGCTGTGCACGCCGGCCACGCCGCTGGGCGCGCTGATGGTGTCGAGCGAGGGCGCCTGCGCGGCCCACCACCAGTACGCGCGCATCGCGATGCCGCCGCGCGCGGCTGCCGCCGTCACGGTGAACTGACATGGCCTCGCCGCGCGACACCACCATCAACCTCGCCCATGGCAGCGGCGGGCGGGCGATGCACGAGCTGATCGAGCGCCTGGTCCTGCCGGCCTTCGACAACCCCAGGCTCGCCGCGCTGGAGGACCAGGCCACGCTGCCGCTGGCCGCGCTGGCCGCGCACGGCGACCGGCTCGCCTTCACCACCGACAGCTACGTGGTCGCGCCGCTGTTCTTCCCGGGCGGCGACATCGGCAAGCTGGCCGTCTGCGGCACCGTCAACGACCTCGCGATGTCGGGCGCGCGACCGGTGGCGCTGAGCTGCGCGCTGGTGATCGAAGAGGGCTTTCCGGTCGCCGACCTCAAGCGCGTGCTCGACTCGATGGCCGCCACCGCACGTGCGGTCGGCGTCGAGGTCGTGACCGGCGACACCAAGGTGGTCGAGCGTGGCGCGGCCGACAAGCTCTTCATCAACACCGCCGGCATCGGCGTGGTGCCGACCGGCATCGAGATCGGCGCGGCGCGCGCACGGCCGGGCGACCTGGTGCTGGTCAATGGCACGCTGGGCGACCATGCGGCGGCGATCCTGCTCGCGCGCAACGAGTTGGCGCTGCAGGGCGACATCGCCAGCGACTGCCAGCCGCTCGACGGCCTGGTGCGGGCGATGCTGGCTGCCTGCCCCGGCATCCGCTGCCTGCGCGACGCGACGCGCGGCGGCGTGGCGACGGTGCTCAACGAGTTCGCGGCCGCGTCGCAGGTCGGCATCCGGCTGCACGAGCGCGCGCTGCCGGTGAAGGCCGAGGTGCGCGGCGCCTGCGAGATCCTCGGCCTGGACGTGCTCTACATGGCCAACGAGGGCAAGCTCGTCGCGGTGGTGCCGCGCGAGGCGGCCGACGCGGTGCTGGCGGCCATGCGCGCCCACCCGGCCGGGGCCGACGCGGCGGTGATCGGCGAGGTGCTGGCCGAGCCGCGCGGCAGCGTGCTGCTGGACACGCTGTTCGGCGGCCAGCGGGTGGTGGACATGCTGGTCGGCGAGCAGCTGCCGAGGATCTGCTGATGAACGCCAAGCCCCACGCTAGCGGCTGCGCCGCGTCGCTGCTCCCCGAGGGGGCGCAGGCCTCCCTTGGGGCGGCCCGGCGGGAGGCCTGACGCCATGCACGAGCTCGGCATCACCCGCAACATCGTCGCGATCGTCGGCGAGCGCGCGGCCGGGCAGAAGGTGCTGCGCGTCAGGCTGGAGGTGGGGCGGCTGTC
The DNA here is from genome assembly GCA_035476815.1 of Methylibium sp. Lineage (GTDB taxonomy): Bacteria > Pseudomonadota > Gammaproteobacteria > Burkholderiales > Burkholderiaceae_C > Methylibium. Next base: position 62,229 of record DATILD010000091.1, on the reverse strand, counting down.
GGGGCTGATGCCCGAGGCGATCCGCTTCTGCTTCCCGATCGCGGCCCAGGGGACGGCGCTCGAAGGCGCGCTGCTGGAGATCGACGAGCCCGAGGGCCGCGGCCTCTGCGCGGCCTGCGGCGCCGAGCCGACGCTGACCGTGCCGATCGGGCGCTGCCCGAGCTGCGCCGCGCCGACGCTGCGCATCGTCTCCGGCGAGGAACTCAAGATCCGCGAGATGGAGGTGGAACCATGTGCGTGACCTGTGGCTGCGGCCAGGGCGAGACCACGGTCTCGGGCGAGGGGCATGTCCACACCCATGCCGACGGCACGACGCATGCCCATGCGCACGACCATGGGCATGACCACCGGCATACCCATGACCACGCGCAGGCTCACGATCACCCGCACGACCACGCCCACCCGCACGACCTCAGCGTCCCCGGCCGCGACAGTCAGACCATCGCGCTCGAGGCCGCGGTGCTCGGCAAGAACCAGGCGATTGCCGAGCGCAACCGCGGCTGGCTGGCCGGGCGCGGCGTGCTCGCGCTCAACCTGATGAGCAGCCCCGGCGCCGGCAAGACCACGCTGCTCGAACGCTGCATCCGCGATCTCGGCGCCACGCTGCCGATCGCGGTGGTCGAAGGCGACCAGGCGACCTCCAACGACGCCGAGCGCATCCGTGCCACCGGTGCGAAGGCGGTGCAGGTCAACACCGGCACCGGCTGCCATCTCGAGGCCGAGATGCTCGAGCGCGCGCTCAAGGTCCTGAAGCCGGCGCCCGGCTCGCTGCTGATGATCGAGAACGTCGGCAACCTGGTCTGCCCGGCGCTATTCGACCTCGGCGAAGCGGCCAAGGTGGTGATCTTCTCGGTCACCGAGGGCGAGGACAAGCCGCTCAAGTACCCGCACATGTTCCGCGCCGCCGACGTGCTGCTGCTGTCCAAGACCGACCTGCTGCCGCACCTGCGCGTCGACCTGCGGCGCATGGTCGACCATGCGCGCATCGTCAACCCGCGGCTCGTGATCTTCCCGGTCTCGGCCTACAGCGGCGAAGGTCTGGACGCCTGGTACGGCTGGCTGCGCGAGCGGATCGAGCAGCAGGCGGGTGCCTGATGATCACCGGCACCGTGCTCCTGTTCGGCCTGCTGTTCGGCATGCAGCATGCGCTGGAGGCTGACCACCTGGCCGCGCTGGCGACGCTGGTGGCGCGCGACCGCGGCCGCGGCCGGGTGATCCGCCAGGGCCTGTTCTGGGGCCTGGGCCACACGCTGACGCTGCTGGCCCTCGGCGGTGCGGTGATGGTGGTGGGCCTGGCGCTGTCCGAGCGCACGGTCCATGGCCTCGAGGCCGCCGTCGGTGTGATGCTGCTGCTGCTCGGCCTGGACCTGCTGCGCCGGCTGTGGCGCGAGCGCGTGCATTTCCACGGCCACCGCCATGCGCCGGCCAGCGAGGCGCCGCCGGTGCATCACTTCCACGCCCACACGCACCAGGGCGACAGCGCGCCGCACGACCGCGACGCGCATCGCCACGAGCACCGCCCGCTGCCGCTGCGCGCGCTGCTGGTCGGCATGGTCCACGGCCTGGCCGGCTCGGCGGCTCTGGTGCTGCTGACGCTGCGGCAGGTCGGCGATCCCTGGGTCGGGCTGCTCTACGTGATCGTGTTCGGCCTCGGCTCGATGGTCGGCATGGGCCTGCTGTCCTGGGCCGTGTCGCTGCCGCTGCGCCTGACCGGCGGCCACCTCACCCTGGGCCACCGCGTGCTGACGGTCGGGATCGCGCTGGCCAGCATCGGCCTGGGCCTGCACACGATGGCCGCGCAGTGGCCGGCCTGAAGCGCGGGTGGACCGGCTGCGCCGCAATCCGCGCGGCGCCGGGCCCGTGAATTGCCTCCCGATGCGTCGGAGGTCGATTTGATGTTCCCACTGGTATCAACCCTAGGTCGCCGAACCTTCCTGGTCGCGGCCGGCAGTCTGGTCGGCGCGCCGCTGCTCGCCGCCGCCGACGCGACCGGCGGCGACCCCTTCGGCTCGCTGCAATGGCCGGGGCTGCGGCGCGAGTTCTTCGGCGCCGCGCCGCTGCGCTTCGACGAGCGCGTGCAGGTCAAGGGCCCGGGTTTCGCGGTCGACCCGATGACGGTGCCGGTCACGGTGTCGGTCGACGGCCTGGCCGACGTGGAGCAGATCGTCGTGATCGTCGACCGCAACCCGATCCGCAAGGTGCTGGAGTTCGAGCCGCTGGCCGGCGCGCGGCCGACGCTGTCGTTCCGCTTCAAGCTGGAGCAGGCCAGCCCGGTGCGGGCCGCGGCGCGCACGAAGGACGGCGTCTGGCATGTCGGCGGCACGCTGGTCGATTCGGCCGGCGGCGGCTGCACGGTGCCGGGCTCGACGCGGGCCGACGGCTCCTGGTCGCGCACGCTCGGCCAGGTCAGCGGCCGGGTGTTCGACGCGCTCGACGGGCCGGGCGGCGCGCGCGTGCGGCTGCGTGTGATGCACCCGATGGACACCGGCCTGGTGGCCGGCATCCCGGCCTTCTACCTGAAGCGGCTGTCGCTGTCCGACGCCGGCGGCGCCGAGCTGCTGCGGCTCGCGACCTACGAGCCCATCAGCGAAAACCCGGTGTTCTCGTTCGACTTCGCGCGCAGGCCGGCGGGCCCGCTGCGGGTGAGCGGCAGCGACAACAACGGCAACCGCGTGGACGGGCAGCTGTGAGGCGGCTGCTCGGCTTGGCGCTGGCGGTCGGACTCGCCGCCGCGGCACCGGCGGCCCCCGACCCGGCCACGCTGGACTACCGGCTCGCGGCCCGCGCGCTGGCCGACGGCGTGTATGTCGTCGAGGGCGCCAACGCCGACTTCTCGCGCGCCAACGGCTGCAACATCATCAACACCGGCTTCCTGGTCGGCCGCGATGGCGTGCTGGTCGTCAATACCGGTCCGAGCCGCTTGTATGGCGAGCAGCTGCGCGCGCTGATCGGCCGCACCACGCCCAGGCCGGTCAAGGCGGTGCTCCACCTTAACCTGCACCCGGACTACTTCCTCGGCAACCAGGCCTTCGCCGACGTGCCGCGCTACGCCACCCAGGCCACGCTGGACGGCATGCGCGCCGAGGCCAAGGCCTACGAGGACAACCTCTACCGCCTGTGCGGCGACTGGATGAAGGGCACCGAGGCGCTGCTCCCCGACCGCGTGCTGGCGCCCGGCGCCACGCTCGAGCTCGCCGGTCGCCCGCTGACGCTGCGTGAGCTCAAGGGCCACACCGCCTCCGACCTGGTGCTGGGCGATGCCGCCAGCGGCACGGTGTTCGCCGGCGGCCTGGTGTTCGCCGACCGGGTGCCGACGACGCCGCATGCCCGCGTTGACGAATGGCTGACGAGCCTGGACGCGCTGGCTCTGGCGCCCACGGGCGCACTGGTGCCCAGCCACGGGCCGGTGGCGCGCGGCCGAGCCGGCGTCGAGCAGACCCGGCGCTACCTGCAGTGGCTGGATGGCCACCTGGCCGGGGCGGCGCGGCAGGGGCACGAGATCGCCGAGCTGTTGTCCCGGCCGGTGCCGGACGAGTTCCGCGCCTGGGCGGCCTTCGACACCGAGTACGTGCGCAATGTCATGCACCTGTACCCGGGACACGAGGCGCGCTCGCTCCAGCCGCGCTGAAGCAGCGCTGCTCCACCCGGAAGCAGCGGCAAGGGACGGCGTTGCGGTGAAACCCGCGCCCGGACGGCCCTGGGGGAACGCCGGGCCGGTGGCACGCGGATTGCCCTCTGAGTACCGAACGCGGTTAGCGGCCATATCGTGCGGCTCGCGTCGAACTCGAGGAGACCTCCCCCATGCGTACCCGGCTTCTATCCCTGCTGATCACGGCCGCCTGCGCCAGCTTCGGCGCCCAGGCCCAGGGCGTCACCGACGCGATGATCGCGAACGACGCGGCCACCACCAACGACGTGCTGTCCTGGGGCATCGGCTCCGAGGGCCAGCGCTACTCCCCGCTGAAGAAGGTCAACACCTCGAACGCCGCGCGCCTGGTGCCGGTGTGGTCGCTGTCCTTCGGCGGCGAGAAGCAGCGCGGCCAGGAGTCGCAGCCGCTGATCCACAACGGCAAGATGTTCGTCACGGCCTCGTACTCGCGCATCTTCGCGGTCGATGCCAAGACCGGCGCCAAGCTGTGGAAGTACGAGCACCGCCTGCCTGACGGCATCGTGCCCTGCTGCGACGTGATCAACCGCGGCGCCGCGCTCTACGGCGACCTGGTGATCTTCGGCACGCTGGACGCCCAGCTCGTCGCGCTGAACCAGAACACCGGCGAGGTGGTCTGGAAGGAGAGGATCGACGAGATCGGCGCCGGCTACAGCTACTCGGCCGCCCCGCTGATCGCCGGTGGCCTGCTGCTGACCGGCGTGTCCGGTGGCGAGTTCGGCATCGTCGGCCGCGTCGAGGCGCGCGACCCCAAGACCGGCAAGATGGTCTGGATCCGTCCGACCGTCGAAGGCCACATGGGCTACAAGTGGGATGCCGCGGGCAACAAGACCGAGAACGGCGTCTCGGGCAAGACCGGCGCCTCGTGGCCGGGTGACCTGTGGAAGACCGGCGGCGCGGCCACCTGGCTGGGCGGCACCTACGACAACAAGACCGGCCTGGCCTACTTCGGCACCGGCAACCCGGCGCCGTGGAACAGCCACATCCGCAAGGGTGACAACCTCTACTCGTGCTCGACCGTCGCGCTGGACATCAAGACCGGCCAGATCGTCTGGCACTACCAGAACACCCCGAACGACGGCTGGGACTTCGACGGCGTCAACGAGTTCGTGACCTTCGACCAGGACGGCCAGCGTCTGGGCGGCAAGGCCGACCGCAACGGCTTCTTCTACGTCAACGACGCCAAGACCGGCAAGCTGGTCAACGCCTTCCCCTTCGTCAAGAAGGTGACCTGGGCCACCGGCATCGACCTGAAGACCGGCAAGCCGAACTTCGTGCCCGAGAACCGCCCCGGTGACCCGACCGCCGGCGCCGACGGCAAGAAGGGCGCCGTGGTCTTCTCCGCGCCGAGCTTCCTGGGCGGCAAGAACCAGATGCCGATGGCCTACTCGCCCGACACGAAGCTGTTCTACGTGCCGGCCAACGAATGGGGCATGGAGATCTGGAACGAGCCGATCACCTACAAGAAGGGCGCGGCCTACCTGGGTGCCGGCTTCACGATCAAGACGGTGGACGACGGCTACATCGGCGCGCTGCGCGCGATCGACCCGAAGACCGGCAAGATCGTCTGGGAGCAGAAGAACAACGCGCCGCTGTGGGGTGGCGTGCTGACGACCGGCGGCAACCTGGTGTTCTGGGGCACGCCCGAGGGCTACCTGAAGGCGGCCGACGCCAAGACCGGCAAGGTCGTGTGGCAGTTCCAGACCGGCTCGGGCATCGTGGCGCCCCCGGTGACCTGGGACATGGACGGCGAGCAGTACGTCGCCGTGGTTTCGGGCTGGGGCGGTGCGGTGCCGCTGTGGGGTGGCGACGTGGCCAAGAAGGTCAACTACCTCGAGCAGGGCGGCAGCATCTGGGTGTTCAAGCTGATGGGTGCGGCCGCGTCGGCGGGCGGGGCCTCGGCGGGTGCCAAGGTCGCTGCGGCCAAGTAAGTCGAAGCAGAAGGCCCGGTGGCGGCGCGCGAGCGCCGTCCCCGGGCTCCCTCAACGCCCCTGGCGGGGCGGCCCGGCATCACGGGCCGCCACCCTCAGGGGCGTTCCCATTCGTGCAGTTCGAGCGCCAGCCTGCCGCCGGTCAGGAAGACCGAGTTGGCCGGCTCGTCGCGCTCCAGCTTCACCAGCCCCGGTCCCGGGCAGTACCACTCGGTCGTGGTGAGCGGCATGTCCTTCCAGCCGGCCACGCCGTCGGCGTAGAGCCGCACCACCGCCTGGCCGCGCACACGCAGGCAGCGCTCGAAGCGGCCGGCCGGCACGCTGACGGCCTCGTCGGTCGCCTCGATCGCGTAGCGCATCGGCACCGCCTTGCCCTCGTGGCGCACCTCGAGCGGAAAGCCCTGGCGGCGCTCCAGCAGGTAGGGCACGGTCGTGGCCTGCCATTCGGTGCCGACCGCGAGCGGCTCCTTCAGCACGTAGCGCGGCGCCGGGTCCTTCTCGGGTTCTTCCTGCAGCTCGTGCTTGGCGGCAACGCGGTAGATGCCGGTCGCGTCGCGGCGCAGCCAGTAGTCGACGCCGTCGTCGCTGCGGCGGCGGTGGGTGAGGACGCCGGCGTAGTCCTCGTCGGGCAGGGTGCGCAGCACCACCCAGGCGCTGTCGCTCTTGCCGGCCGCGGTCTCGGTCTGCTGGTGGTAGGTCCAGCGATGGCCGGGCTCCAGCGGGAACAGCGCCGCCGATGGCGGCGGCTCGGGCGTGCAGCCGGCGGCCAGCAGCGAGGCCAGCACCGCCGACGGAGCACGCACCGGCCAGCCCAGCAGCCGCCGCGGATCCGGCTTCGCCGGTCCGCCAGCGGCGCCCCCCGCGGGGGGGTGAGCGTGGACGCGAGGGTCTGCCTGCGCAGACCCGAGCGCCTCGCGAACCGCCCGAGCTCTGCGAGGGCGTGGCCTCGGCGCAGCCGCAACGGGGGGGGACGTCATTTCTCGGGCAGTTGCGGCGAGGGCAGGTCGCGCACCTTGATCGCCTGCTCGTCGTTGCCGGGCCGCAGCCACGAATAGCCCTTCGGACCGGCCTTGGGCTCGGCGGTGCCGATCTGCGCGATGCCCTGGCGGTTCTTCTTGGTCGCCTCGCCGAACAGGCTGTGCAGCTCGCGCGAGTAGGGCAGCCTGTAGGCGCGCGGCGCGCTGCCGGTCTTGCCGTTCTCGATCGGCTGGATCCAGACGTACAGCGCGCCGGCCTGCTTGGGCGTCGGCTCCTCGGTCACCACCGCCAGCAGCGCGAAGCGCGGCGGCAGCGTGCCGACGCTGGGCCAGCCGCTGCGCGCGTCGAGCGCGCGGTCGGCGGCGAAGTACAGCGCGGTCGTGGCGAGCACCAGCAGCGCCTTGGCCCAGCCCGGCCAGCGCGACCACACCAGCGCCAGCGCGGTCAGCGCGAGCGCGACGACGATCAGCCAGACCGGCAAGGGGCTCATTTCGCTTCGTCCACCAGTTTCTTCGGGAGGGTGTTGATGTCGCGCACCCGACCTTCGGCGTCGACGGTGAAGCGCAGCATCGTCGCCTCGTCGCCGGGGCGCTGCAGGGTGCTGCTGCCGTTGAACACGATCTCGGCGCGCGGATTGACCTTGACCACGGCGACCGTGACCGGCACCGCTTCCTTGTCCTTCGACTCGTAGTAGTGCACGTTGACCGTGTACTCGCCGGGCATGTAGCCGCGGATCGTGACCACCTCCTGGTTCAGCGGGTTCACGATCTGCTGGCCGTTGACGACGATGACGTCGTTGGCCAGCCCGCGATCGTCGCGGTCGAGGTGCATCATGCCGACCTCGCGCGCGCGAAACCACACCCGCTCGCCGCGCGGGTCCTCGACCCAGGTGTCGACGTCGTTGGGGTTGTTGTCGGGCCAGGTCGTGGTGATCATGAACTCGGCCTTGGCATCGATGACCCCGGTCTTGGCCTTCGGGTTGATCGAGACATAGGCGAGCACGAACATCAGCACCACGCCGAGCAGCGTGTTGAACAGCAGGTCCGAGAACGGATCGATGTCGTCGTGGCGACGCTTGCGCAGCAGGGCCATGGGCGGTCGATGCCCGGCTCAGGGGTGGATCGCTTCGGCGTCGAGGATCGCGCCGGCCACCCGGTCGGCCAGCCGGTCCAGCAGCAGCAGCTGGATGCCCAGCAGCAGGTTCGCGACCAGGCCGACGAGCGTGGTCACCAGCGCGATGCCCATGCCCTTGGTCATCTGCGCCAGCAGCGCCTGGATCTGCGCGGTGTCGGTGCCCTGCAGGTCGATCTGGCCGATCATCACGATGAAGCCGACCACCGTGCCGAGCAGGCCGAGCTTGATGGTCGTGCCGGCGAACCACCAAGCGGTCTCGTGCGGACCGTGGGTCAGATCGCCGAGGCGCTGTGCGGCCTGCTCGGCGCCGCGCGCATGGGTGTCGCGGTAGGCGTTGCGCCAGGGGCTGCCCGGGCCGCATTCGCGGCCGAGCCGGCGCGTGCGCAGGCCGCACCACAGCGTCACCGCGCCGGTCAGCGCGACGATGCCGGCGCTGATGCCGCTCGGGTCGCTGTCCATCATCCGGCCCCACCAGCCGCCCTGCCAGGCCCAGGCGCTGCCGAACGCCAGCACGCCGAAGGCGACCGCCCAGGCGTAGAAGGCCCGCCCGGCCGCGCCGGCCGCCGCCTCCGCCGGCGCGGCCATCAGCGGCCGGCTCCGGGAGGCCAGTAGAGCTTGCGGTAGATGGTGTTGCGGCTGATGCCCAGCCGCCTTGCCGCCACCGAGATGTTGCCGCCGGCGTCGGCGAGGGCGCGCCGCACCGTCTCGTTCTCGAGCTGCTGCAGCGTGCGCGCGCCGGGTTCGGCGGCGCCCGGTTCGGCCGCGGGTTCGACGGCGACCGGCGCGGCCGTCGCCGCCGGGCCGCCCCCCCGTGCGGTGGCCGGCACGCTCCGCGCGTCGATCAGGAAGTCCTCGGACAGGTGCTCGGCGGTGATCTCCGCGTCCTGGCCGGCCATCGCCGCGGCGGTGCGCAGCACGGTGGCGAGCTGGCGGATGTTGCCGGGCCAGTGGTAGCCCCGCATCAGCGCCACCACGTCGTCGGCCAGCCGCGGCATGCGGCCGCGGCACTCACGCTTGAGCAGGCGCTCGGCCAGCACCAGCAGGTCGCTGCGCTCGCGCAGCGGCGGCAGCTGCACCACCAGGCCGTTGAGGCGGTAGTAGAGGTCCTCGCGGAAGCTGCGCGCGGCGATCATCTCGCGCAGCGGCCGGTGGGTGGCGCTGATCACGGCGACGTCGACCGCCAGCGGCCGGCCGCCGCCGAGCGGCGTGATCTCGCGCTCCTGCAGCACCCGCAGCAGGCGGGCCTGCAGCGCCAGCGGCATGTCGCCGATCTCGTCGAGGAACAGCGTGCCGCCGTGCGCCTGCATGACCTTGCCGGGGCAGCCCTTGCGGCGCGCGCCGGTGAAGGCGCCTTCCTCGTAGCCGAACAGCTCGGACTCGATCAGGCTCTCGGGGATCGACGCGCAGTTGACCGCGACGAAGGGCCCGTCGGCGCGCTTGCTGGCCTGGTGGATCGCGCGCGCCAGCACCTCCTTGCCGCTGCCGGTCTCGCCCTGGATCAGCATCGCGATGTCGCGGTCGAGCACGCGCTGCACGCGGTCGACCACCGCGTCCATCGCCGCGTCGCCGGTCTGCAGCTGGCGCAGGCTGGGTACCGGAGCGGGCGTGGCCGCCCGGGGTGCCTCGCGGGCCGGCGCGTCGGCCGTGGCATCGCCGCCGCGCTCGGCGGGCGGCTCGTTGGCGGCCGGGCGGCCCGGCAGGTCGCCGTCGTCGGCGCCCGCGCTGCCGCGGCGCTGCCAGTGCGGCCAGCTGAAGCGCGCCACCGCGTACACCTGGCGGCCGTCGGGCAGGCGCAGCTGCAGCGGCGTGGCGAGGGCCGAACTGAAGTGGTCGACCAGCATGCCCAGCGTCGCGCCGAACAGCCCGGTCACGGTGTTCATCCGCAGCCCGGCGCCGGACATGCGCAGCAGGTCGAGCGCGGCGCGGTTGGCGCCGTGCAGCTTGCCGTCCGGGCCGACCGCGACGATGCCCTCCATCAGCGTGCCCAGGTACTCGGCCCGGCCATGGAAGTGCAGCCGCAGCGACTGGCGCGAGTCCTCCAGCAGCCAGTGGTTCTGGATCATGCGCGCCGACATGTTGACCAGCCCCATCGTGTGGGTGTGGAAGCTGTGGTGGTCGCCGCTCACGTCGAGCACGCCGACCACGTTGCCGCGCGGGTCGCAGATCGGCGACGCGGAACAGGTCAGGAACTGGTTGGCATGCATGTAGTGCTCGTCGGCATGGACGAGCGTCGACGCCTCGGTGACCAGCGAGGTGCCGATCGCGTTGGTGCCCTTGTTGGCCTCGCTCCAGTTGACCCCGGGTGCCAGCGCGATCTTGGCGGCGCGCGCCAGGAAGTCGTCGTGGCCGACCGAATGCAGCACCGTGCCCTGCACGTCGGTCAGCAGCACCATGCTTTGCGTCGCCAGGATCTGCTCGAGCAGCATCTCCATCACCGGCACCGAGTGCACCGACAGGCGCCGGTTGCGCTCGCGCGCCACCGCCAGGTCGGCGCGGATCAGCGGCGCGTGGTCGGGCGAGCGGATCGGGCTGATGCCCAGCGAGTTGCAGCGCTCGTGCGACTGCACGATGGCGTCCTGGTGGCCCGGGTCGGGCGGCAGCAGCGAGGCCGTGGCCACGCGCCCGAACGTCGGCGCGCGCGGATCGCGCAGGCCGTGCCGGGGGGCTGGAAGGTTCGCCATGGAGTCTCCTGCGGCGCCATTGCGGCGGCGGCCCGGTGCGGGCGGCTGACTGGGGGGTGCCGAACGTTTCATCGGCGCTTCGGGAGGGGATGTTAGGCCGGCGGGGCGCGACTGGACATGCCTCGCTTGTCCGGGGCGCTGCAGCGGCATTTTGCTCCCGGCCGCTCCAGATGGGAGCACACTGCCGGGAGGAACCCCCGTCAGCCGAGCCCTGCGCGGTTCCGTGCGGCCGTGGCACATCGATTGCACACCCATGCCTTTCACACCCTCGACCTGACCTGGAGCAACCCGGAATGAGTTCCCGCAAGACTTGGATCCGCAGCGCGATTGCCGCTGCCCTTCTCGGCGCCGCCACCGGTGCCTTCGCCCATGGCGACGTGACGCCGCAGCCGGTCGACACCAAGGCCCTGCCCCCGCTCGGCGAGGCCTGGAAGACCGAGAACCCCTACCGCAAGAACGACGCAGCCATCAAGGTCGGCACCTCGGCCTACAACCAGAACTGCGCGCGCTGCCACGGCCTCGAGGCGATCTCGGGCGGCATCGCCCCCGATCTGCGCAAGCTCGACAACGACTGCGTCAACATCGCCGACGCCGGCAAGAAGGCGAGCTGCGTGGCCGAGATGGACCAGTACTTCGTGACGTCGGTGCGCAACGGCAAGGTGCGCAACGGCGCGGTCTACATGCCGCCCTTCGAGGGCATCCTGCAGCAGGAAGCGGTGTGGGCGATCAAGTCCTACCTCGAGGTCCGTCGCGAGAAGCCGCTGTGATCGACCGTCGCCGGCTGCTGGCCGCGGCGGCGTTCGCGCCGCTGGCCGGCGGCGCCTGGGCGCAGGACGCGCCGTCGGCGCTGCAGAAGGTCAGGCAGCGCGGCAGCCTGATCGTCGCCGTCTACCAGGACATGCCGCCCTTTCACGTGGCCGGTCAGGGCATCGACGTCGACCTCGCCGCGGCGCTGGCCGAGGGCCTGGGCGTCAAGCCCAACCTGCTGGCGATGCGCGCCGACGACGCGCTCGAGGACGACCTGCGCCACGCCGTCTGGCGCGGCCACTACCTCGGCTGGGGGCCGGCCGACGTGATGCTGCACGTGCCGGTCGACCGGCCGCTGATCGACAAGGTGCCCCAGGTCTCGATCTTCGGCCCCTACTACCAGGAGCGCGTGCTGCTGGCCTGGGACCGCGAGCGCGGCCCGGTGCCCGAGTCGCTGGCGGCGCTGAAGGGCCAGCCGATCGCGGTGTCGGGCCTGTCGCTGGCCGGCTGGCTGATGCTCGGCGCCGAGGGGGGCGCGCTGCGCGACACCATCACCTCGAAGCACCCCGACGGCGTGTCGGCCGCGCAGGCCCTGCTGGCCGGCGACGCGATCGCGGCGGCCGGGCTGGCCTCGGAGCTCGAATCGACGCTCGCGGGCAAACCGCGCTACGCCGTCTTCCCGATCCCTACGCCGCGCGTGCCGCGCGACGGCTGGGCGGTCGGCATGGCGGTGAAGAAGGGCCATTCCGACCTGGCCGAGGCGCTGCAGAAGCGCCTGAACGAACTCGCCACCGGCGGCCAGCTGCGCGCGATGTTCGAGAAGCGCGGCGTCAACTGGCGGCCGCTGCAGGGCTGAACCGGCGCGCCGCGCGCCATCAGTACGCGCGGCCCTTGCGGTACTGGGCGTGGGCGCGGCGCGCGAGCGGCGCGGCCGCCTCCAGCGCCGCCAGCGAGCGGCCCGCATGGGCGTGGCTGATCGCCAGGCCCAGCGCGTCGGCGGCGTCCCTGCCGGGCTCGCCGGGCAGCGCGAGCAGCCGCGCGACCATCGCCTGCACCTGTTCCTTCTTCGCCTGGCCGTGGCCGACCACGGCCTTCTTCATCTGCAGCGCGGTGTACTCCGACACCGCCAGTCCGCCCGAGACCAGCGCCGCCAGAGCCGCACCGCGCGCCTGGCCGAGCAGCAGCGTCGACTGCGGGTTGACGTTGACGAACACGATCTCGACCGCCGCGCAGTCGGGCGCGTAGCGCGCCATCACCTCGCGCACGCCCTCGAAGATCAGCTTCAACCGGCCCGGCAGGTCGCCATTGGGCAGCGCGCCGGTGGAGATGGTGCCGCTGGCGACGTAGTGCAGTCGCGGGCCTGCGACGTCAATGACGCCGAACCCGGTGGTGCGCAGGCCAGGGTCGATGCCGAGGATTCTCATCGGCTCAGATTCTCAGGTCGAAGTACCAGCGCACCGAGTGGAAGAACACCGGCGCCGCGAAGCACAGCGGCGCCACGCGGTCGAGCAGCCCCACCGCGCCGGTCACCGACGCGCGGTTGCCCCACCAGCGCACGCCGGCGTCGCGCTTGAGCGCCTTCATCACGAACTCGCCCAGCGTGCCGCAGGCGCTGGCCAGCAGCGCCATCGCCACCGCCTGCGGCGCCTTGAAGGGCGTGATCCAGTACAGCAGACCGCCGACCAGCGCGGCCGTGACGGCGCCGATCGCCCAGGCGCGGTAGGAGAAGCTGCGGCTGATCTGCCGCGCCACCGGCCGGCGCCGCAGCCGGCGGCTGGCGAGCTCCTGCACGATCTGCGCGACCGCCACCACGACGACCAGGAAGAACACCAGGAAGGCGCCGCGGTCCTGGAACTTCGGGAACTGCAGCAGCAGCAGCGCCGGCGTGTGGCTCAGGCCGTAGACGCAGACCATCACGCCCCACTGGATCTTGGCGTTGCGCTCGAGGAAGCGCTCGGGGTCGCCGGCCAGCGCGCTGACGACCGGCAGCGCCAGGAACATGTAGACCGGGATGAAGACGCTGAACAGGTCGAAGTGGCGCGTGCCGACCAGCGTGAACTGCAGCGGCAGGACCACGAAGAAGGCCAGCAGCAGGCTGCGGTGGTCGCTGCGGCGCGTGTGCATCAGCGTGATGTACTCGCGCAGCGCCAGGAAGGCCACGCCGCCGAACAGCAGCGTCGCGCCCAGCGGGCCCGACACCCAGGCCAGCCAGAACAGCGTGGCGAACACCCACACCGCACGCAGGTCGCGCAGGAAGCGCTCGAAGGCCTCGCGCTGCTCGGGCGTGCGCTCGCGCAGCGAGGCCACGAAGGACAGCGCCGAGACGAGCAGCAGCACGCCGAACAGGATCAGGAACAGCAGCCCGATCTGGTCGCCGACGCCGAGCTCGCGCAGACTGCTCATGACGACACCCCGCTCGCCGGGTACGGCGAGCACCCCTCCGCGAGGGGCGCGCCTTGCTTGGGGCGGCCCGGCGCGGCGGCGCGGCATGACGACACCCCGCTCGCCGGGTACGGCGAGCCCCCCTCCGTGAGGGGAGCGCCTTGCTTGGGGCGGCCCGGCGCGGCGGCGCTCATGCGGCCACGGCCTCCAGGGCGACCACCGCGTCACGCGCCCGTTCGAGGAAGGCGCGCTTGTCCTCGCCCGGCTGCGGCGGCGCCAGCGGCGCGCCGAAGGTCACCGAGCACAGGATCGGCACCGGCACGACCTCGCCCTTGGGCATCACGCGCTGCACGTTGTCGATCCACGCCGGCACCAGCGTGACCTGGGGGAATTGTTCGGCCAGGTGGTACAGCCCGCTCTTGAAGGCCGCCGGCAGGCCGCCGCTGCCGCGCGTGCCCTCGGGGAAGATGACCAGCGAGTCGCCCTGGCGCAGCGCGTCGACCAGCGGCTCGAGCGGGTCCTGGTCGTCGCTACGCTGCCGATTGACGTAGACCGCGTTGAAGACCTCGCGCGTGATCCAGTGCCTGAGCTTGCTCGAGGTCCAGTAGTCCCTCGCCGCGATCGGCCGCGTCGTCGCGCGCAGGTCGCGCGGCAGCGAGGCCCAGATCAGCACCCAGTCGAGGTGGCTCTGGTGGTTGGCGAAGTAGATGCGCTGCTCGGCCTTCGGCGGGCAGCCGTACCAATGGCCCTGCGCACCGGTGATCAGCCGGGCGACGAAGGACAGCGCGAGGCCGGCGGCGTTGGCGGCGAAGGACATGGCGCGATGCTAAGCGCGCCTTGCAACCGCTAGTGGCGGAAGTGGCGCACGCCGGTCAGCAGCATCGCGATGCTGCGCTCGTCGGCGGCCGCGATCACCTCGTCGTCCTTGACGCTGCCGCCGGGCTGGATCACGCAGGTCGCGCCGGCGTCGGCCAGCACGTCCAGCCCGTCGCGGAACGGGAAGAAGGCGTCGCTGGCGACGCACGAGCCCGAGAGCGTCAGCCCGGCATGCTGGGCCTTGATGCTGGCGATGCGCGCGCTGTCGAGCCGGCTCATCTGGCCGGCGCCGACGCCCAGCGTCATGCCGCCGCCGCAGAACACGATCGCGTTGCTCTTGACGAACTTCGCGACCTTCCACGCGAACAGCAGGTCGGCGGTCTGGGTCGCGGTCGGTGCCCGCTTCGTGACCAGCTTCAGGTCGGCCTCGGCCAGCTCGTGGTTGTCGGCGCTCTGGATCAGCAGGCCCGAGCCGACGCGCTTGACGTCGTGCGCGTTCAGTCCACGCGACCAGGCGTCCCGGGCGCCGCGCTGGACGCCGTCGAGCGAGATGGTCAGCACGCGCGTGTTGGCCTTGGCCTTGAAGACCGCCAGCGCGCCCTCGGTGTAGGCCGGCGCGATCAGCACCTCGACGAACTGCTTCGCAATCGCCTGGGCCGCGGCCTCGTCGACCACCGTGTTGAAGGCGATGATGCCGCCGAAGGCCGACGTGGGATCGGTCTTGAAGGCCTTCGCATAGGCCTCGGCGCTGCTGGCGCCGAGCGCGACGCCGCAGGGGTTGGCGTGCTTGACGATCACGCAGGCGGGGGTGGCGGCGTCGAAGCTCTTCACGCATTCCCAGGCCGCGTCCGCGTCGGCGATGTTGTTGTAGGACAGCTCCTTGCCCTGCAGCTGCACGGCCGTGACCAGCGAGCCGGGCGCCGGGTAAAGGTCGCGGTAGAAGGCCGCGGCCTGGTGCGGGTTCTCGCCGTAGCGCAAGTCTTGCAGCTTGACGAAGCGGCCGTTGCTCTGGGCCGGGAACTCGGTTCGGCTGCCGTCGGGGCGCAGCGCGGACAGGTGGTCGCTGATCGCCGCGTCGTAGTTGCTGATGCGGTTGAAGGCCGCGACCGCGAGCGCGAAGCGCGTCGCCTCGCCGACTTGGCCGTCACGCTGCAGCTCGGTGACCACGCCGGCGTACTGCGACGCGTCGGTCAGCACCGCCACGTCCTTCCAGTTCTTCGCCGCCGAGCGCACCATCGCCGGCCCGCCGATGTCGATGTTCTCGATCGCCTCCTCGAGCGTGCAGCCGGGCTTGGCGACCGTGGCCTCGAAGGGGTAGAGGTTGACGATCAGCAGGTCGATGGTCGCGATGCCCTGCGCGGCCAGCGCGGCCATGTGCTCGGGCACGTCACGGCGCGCCAGCAGGCCGCCGTGGATCTTCGGGTGCAGCGTCTTCACGCGGCCGTCGAGCATCTCGGGGAAGCCGGTGTGGTCAGCCACCTCGGTGACCGGCAGGCCGGCCTCGGCCAGCAGCTTGGCGGTGCCGCCGGTGGACAGCAGCTTCACGCCCTGCGCATGCAGCGCGCGGGCGAGGTCGACGATGCCGGTCTTGTCGGAGACCGAGAGGAGGGCAGTGAGGTTCTTCATGTCTTGGGTGCGTTGCGGGTCACGCCGAGGGGTCTGACAGCGCGGGCCTGCCGCGCAGCCGCCGCGGATCCGGCTTTGCCGGTCCGCCAGCGGCGCTCCCTTGAGGGGGAGCGGCGCAGCCGCAACGGGGGTGGGTCATTTGATCAACTTGTGCTCGACCAGCTTGCGGCGCAGCGTGTTGCGGTTGATGCCCAGCCATTCGGCGGCGCGCGACTGGTTGCCCTCGGCGTGTTGCATCACCACGTCGAGCAGCGGCTTCTCCACCACCTGCATCACCATGTCGTAGACGGCATGCGGTTCGGCCCCGCGCAGGTCCTTGAAGTAGGTCTCCAGGCTCTCGCGGATGCAGGCGTCGATGTGCTTCTTGCTCATGCGGCTTCTTCTACGTGCTCGTCCTCGCGCTCGGCTGCTCGTGGCAGTCGGTCGTGGTCGGCGGCGAGATGGTCGAAATAGTCGGCGACCGCGGCGAGCTGGTCCTCGCAGCGGTCGAGCGTGTTCATGCGGGCGCGGAACAGCGCACCGCCCGGCAGGCCGTGGACGGTCCAGCCGATGTGCTTGCGCGCACTGCGCACGCCGGTGCCGGCGTCGTCCCAGCCGTACAGCGCGTAATGGTCGTGCAGGTGCTCGATCAGCCAGCCCTTGACCTCGGCGGTGCGCGGCTCGGGCGCCCGCTCGCCGGTGGCGAGGAAATGCGCGATCTCGCGGAAGATCCACGGCCGACCCTGCGCCGCGCGGCCGATCATCACCGCGTCGCAGCCGGTGCGCGCGAACACCGCGCGCGCCTGCTCGGGCGTGTCGATGTCGCCGTTGGCCACCACCGGGATGCGCACCGCGGCCTTGACCGCGGCGACGGTGTCGTGCTCGGCCTCGCCGCGGTAGCCCTGTTCGCGGGTGCGGCCGTGCACGGTGAGCATCGCGATGCCCAGGCCCTCGGCGGCGCGCGCCAGCGCGACGGCGTTGCGGTTCGACGCGTCCCAGCCGGTGCGCATCTTCAGCGTCGCCGGCACGCCGCGCGCCGCGCAGGCGGTGACGACCGCCTCGACGATGCGCAGCGCCAGCGGTTCGTCGCGCATCAGCGCCGAGCCGGCGTACACGTTGCACACCTTCTTGGCCGGGCAGCCCATGTTGATGTCGATGACCTGGGCGCCGCGGTCGATGTTGTAGGCCGCGGCCTCGGCCATCATGACGGCTGAAGTACCGGCGATCTGCACCGCGATCGACGCGACCTCGCCGGTATGGTCGGCGCGCCGCGAGGTCTTCAGGCTGGCCCACAGGTCGCGCCGCGACGTGACCATCTCGCTGACCGCGTAGCCGGCGCCGAGCCGCTTGCACAGCATGCGGAAGGGCCGGTCGGTGACGCCCGCCATCGGCGCGACGAAGAGCCGGTTCGGGACCGCTATCGGGCCGATGCGCAGGGGGGACACGGGGGAGCGGGGCTGCTTAAAAAGAGGGCAGAGTATAGCGGCGACGCCGACGACAGGACCGTGTCGCCCGCATGCGTTTCGATGCTGCGCCGCACGGTCACAATCATGGTGCATGGAGGCTTGGCTCGAACCGCTGCTCGCACTGCTCGCGCTGCCCAAGTTCGGGCTGAGCACGGTGTTCGTCGTCGCCTTCGTCTCCGCGACCTTGCTGCCGATGGGCTCCGAGCCGGCGGTGTTCGGGCTCGTCAAGCTCAACGCCGCGCTGTTCTGGCCGGCGATCCTGGTCGCGACCGCCGGCAACACGCTCGGCGGGGCGGTCAGCTGGTGGATGGGCTACGGGGTCGAGCGCGCGGTCGAGCGCGTGCGCCACAAGCCGGTCGAGCACCGCGCGCTCGACTGGCTGCAGCGTTTCGGCCCCAAGGCCTGCCTGCTGTCCTGGCTGCCGGTGGTCGGCGACCCGCTGTGCGCGGTGGCCGGCTGGCTGCGGCTGCCGTTCTGGCCCTGCCTGCTCTACATGGCGATCGGCAAGTTCGCGCGCTACCTGACGGTGACGGTGCTGCTGCTGTGGGTGCTGCCGGGGCAGTTCCACCCCTGAGCGGCGGCGCACGCCTTTCAGAACCCTTCAGGTCCGGCTTCAGGACGGCGGCGGCCGGCAGCGCGACAGTGCGCCGCAAGGAGATCGCCATGCACCACCTCGCCACGCGCCACGCCGCCGCCGACTTCGACCCGGACCCCGCCGACTGGTGGCCGCGGGTCGGCACCGTCACGCCATCCCGTTGAGGGCGCGGCTGCGCGCGGCCCAGTGCCGCGTCGGCGCGCCCTGCGGACGCAGCGCGGCACGCTCGGCGATCAGCCCGGCCGCGAGGGCGCCGTCGCCGCCGCGCAGCGCCGCCTCGATCAGCGTCTGGTCGATCAGGTCGCGCTGCGCATGGCTGCCGCCGAAGCGGTGCGTGCGGTGCCGGATCGGCCGCAGCAGCTCCACGCAGGTGCGGAAGTCGCCGGCACCGAAGGCGACCAGCGCGCGCGTCGCGGCCGAACCGACCTCGCGCGTGAAGGCCGCGTTGTCGTCGTCGCGCGCCATCGCCTCGTCCTGCGCCGCCAGCAGCGCCTGCAGTGCGGCTTCGCGGTCCGCGCCGATGCAGGCCATCGCCGCGTGCAGGTCGTTGAAGGCGTAGGTTCCCGCCCCGCCGACGGCCGCCCAGCGCTCGGCCAGCGGCTGCCAGCGCCTGCCGACGTCGATACCGCGCAGCATCAGCCGCCACAGCAGCGCGCTCTGGTCGAGCAGGTCCAGCACGACGCTGGAGGCGGGGCCGCCGATCGCGGCGTCGTAGAGCCGCAGCACCTCGTCGATGTCGTCGAGCTCCAGGTGGAACAGCGCCAGGTGCCACCAGTTGTGCACCGCCAGGAAGCTGCCCTCGGCCCAGGTGGTGGTGTTCGGCTGCAGCCAGGCGATGCCGGCGCGCGGCGCGTTGCGCATCTCGGCCACATGCGCGACCGCATGCCAGCCCCAGCTGTCGTGCGGCTGCAGCTCGACGGCACGCTGTCCCTGGCGCTCGGCCGCGTCGTAGTCGCCGGTCTCCTCGAGCCCGAAGGCGTGCATGCCCAGCAGCGCGTGGAAGCCGGGGGTGCCGGCATCCCAGGACGGCAGCGCGCGGGCGATGCGGTCGCGCAGCATGCGCGAGTCGCCGGTGAAGAAGTCGAGCTGGTGGCCGACCTGCAGCGCCAGCGCGTCGCGCGGGTGGGCGAGCGCGAGGTCCTCGAGCGCCCGCGCGGCGGTATGCCAGTGCCCGTCGGCCAGCAGTGCCGCGCCGCGCAGGTGGGCGCGCTCGCGCTCGTCGGCCGCCAGCGCCGCGCCGGCCGCGCAGCAGGCGCGCGCCGCCGCCGGGCCGCTGGGTTCGGTGCCGAGCAGCATCAGCCAGGCCTTCAGCGCATGCGCCATGGTCATGTCCGGCGCGGCGGCGAGCGCGCGGTCGACGCTCGCGACCGGGTCGCCGACCAGGCAGCGGGTCTGGTGCAGCGCCTGCTCGTAGGCGTCGAGGGCGGCGGGCGTGGCGCCGGTCAGCGCATGGCCCTGGAGGTCCTTGATCGTCATCGCGTGTCCCTTCGTGGGAAGCTCAGGCCTGCCGGGTCGGACGGGTCACGTCGCGCATCAGCAGCATGTCGCCGACCCGCCCCGAGGCGCCCGGCCCGAGGCCGGTCTCGTGTTCGAAGCCGGCCGGGTTGCGGAAGCTGCCGAACAGCATGTCGATCAGCGGCAGGTCGGCGAAGTTGTAGAAGTGCACGTCGCGCGCATGGTGCACCGTGTGGCTCTCGGGCCGCTGGACGAGGTAGCCCAGCCAGCGCGGCGTGCGCACGTTGGTGTGCTGGAACATCGCCAGGAAGGTCGTGACCAGGATGGTCTGCGTCACCGCCGCCGGCGCCAGCCCCAGCACCGTGAGCGACGCGCTCGTCAGCAGCGTCCAGCCGACCATGTCGAGCGGGTTGAACCACCAGGCGCTGGCGACGTCGAGCCGCTCGGCGCTGTGGTGCATCTGGTGCAGCGCGCGCCACAGCGGCGTGAAGGTGTGCATCGCGCGGTGGTAGGCGTAGCCGCCGAACTCGTAGAGCAGCACGCCGGTGGTGACCGCGGCCCATGCCGGCCAGCCCGACAGGTCGAACAGCTGCAGCGGCGCCAGCGCCTCGCCCCACAGCAGCGGCAGGTAGGACGAGATCAGGAAGTAGACGACGAAGGCGGCGAGCGCGCGCACGGCCCAGCCGCGCACCGCAGGCAGCGGCCGTCCGGGCGCGAGGCGCTCCCAGACCGCGAGGGCGGCAAACATCGCGAGGATGATCTGCGTTGCAGGGTCCATCAGCAGGTCGATCGGGGTGGGCATAGCAGTCTCCAGGTCAAACGGGCCGGCGCGTGACCGGCAGGGTCCGTATGGTGGTGCCGGCGGGCGCCGAGGACTAAAGTCATTCGTGCAAGCAAACGGCCATACATGCCATGAACGTGGTGCCGCCTCCGATCACCGTCGCGCTGCTGGCCCTGCCGGACGTGAGCAGCGCGTCGATGCTGTACGGCTTCTACGACGCGCTCGCCAGCACCCGCCGTGACTGGTGCTTCCTGCATGGCGGCAAGCAGGTCGCCTCGCCGTTTCGACCGATCGTCGTCAGCCGCGACGGCCGGCCGATGGTCGGGGGCAACGGCGTCCTCATCACGCCCGAGGCGCGCTACGCCGACATCGGGCGCCCCGGCGTGGTCTGCGTGACCGACGTGTTGGTCGCGCCCGACGAGTCGCTCGAAGGCCGCTTCGACGGCGAGGTCGCCTGGCTGCGCGACGCCCACGCGGCCGGGGCGACGTTGGCCTCGGCCTGCTCGGGCGCGGTGCTGCTGGCCTGCACCGGCCTGCTCGACGGCCTGGACGCCACCTCGCACTGGGCCTACTGCGACGCGCTGCGCGAACGCCACCCGAGCACGCGCTGGCATCCCGAACGCGGCCTGCTGGTGGCCGGCGAGGGTCAGCGCATCGTGATGGCCGGCAGCGGCGTGGCCTGGCACATGCTGGTGCTGGCGCTGATCGCGCGCTTCACTTCGCCCGAGGAGGCGATGCAGGTCGCGCGCATCAACCTGCTCGACATGAACGCCGCGTCGCCGCTGGCCTATGCCTCGCTGACGCGCGGCGGCCCGCCGGCCGACGCGGTGGTGGCGCGCTGCCAGCGCTGGGCCGCCGAGCACTATGCGGTCGAGAGCCCGGTCACGCAGATGGTGGCGCATTCGGGCCTGCCCGAGCGCAGCTTCAAGCGCCGCTTCACCCAGGCCACCGGCATGAGCCCGCTGGAATACGTGCACACGCTGCGGCTCGAGGAGGCCAAGCAGATGCTCGAGGCCGGCGACGAGCCGGTCGAGGCGATCGCGCTCGAGGTCGGCTACCAGGACGCCAGCTTCTTCGGGCGCCTCTTCAACCGCAAGGTCGGGCTGACGCCGGCGCAGTACCGGCGGCGCTTCGGCTCGCTGCACCGCACGCTCGAAGGGGCGGCGCGGCAGGTCGGTTGAGCCGGCGCAGCGCGTCGCAGAACCCCTAGAACAAGCGGGTTCGCCGCCGCCCGTCGCGACGCACCATCGAGCCAGGCTCCACCGGCGCTCGGCCCGGGGCCGTCCCAGGGAGCGACAAGATGAGAACGTTTGCACCACCGCGTCGCCGTCGCGGGGACCGGCGCCCCGTCCTGCGGCTCCTGGACGCTTCGGATAGCGGCCTGACCCCCCTCGAAACCGGTGCGGCCTACGGCGTCTACGAGACCCTGCTGGCCGCCTGGCAGCGGCGCGACGCCGCCGCCATCGCCGCCCACTTCGGCCCGGGCGGCAGCTTCAAGGCGCCAGGCAGCGGCGGGCGGATCTACGGGCCGGTGATCGCGGCCTATGCGCAGGACCTGTTCGACGCGCTGCACCACTTCCGGCTCGAGGTCACCCAGGTCGATGCGGTGGCCGACTGCGTGGTCGATCAATGGGTCGTCAGCGGCTGCTGGACCGGCCCCTTCCGCGCCGGGCCGCTGGCCGGCGTCACGCCGACCGGCCGCGCCTTCGCGCTGCAGGGCATCGGCGTGATCGAGGTCGAGGACGGCCGCGTGCGCAGCGCCTGCCACTACTGGGACCAGCGCCTGTTCCTGAGCCAGGTCGGCGCGCCGCCGATCCCGTGACTCAGGCCGCCAGCCGCGCTTCCAGGTCGTTCAGCACCTCGTCGAGCCGGCGCAGCGCGCGCTGGCTGCGGCTGGCCGGCGCCGGGCGCAGGTCGACCAGGGTGCGGTGCTCGTCGTCGAGCGCGGTCGCGTCGAAGCCCAGGCCGTGGCGCGCCAGCTGGCGGCCGAGCGGCCCGCGGCGCGAGCGCAGCTGGGCGCGCGTGGCCTGGTAGGCATGCTCGGCCATGCCGCGCCGCTGCGAGTAGCTGAAGGGGTTGGTGAAGAACACGTTGGCGTCGCGCGCGTCGGGCTCGAACAGCAGGATGTCGGTGCCCGGGTAGTGGCGCTCGTAGTGGCGCATGCCCAGCTCCATGCGCGAGCGGATGATGGCGCGGAAGGTCTGGCTCAGCACCTGCGGCAGGCCGCCGTCGACCAGCCGCGCCACCGGCGCCTCGCCGTGGTGGCCGACCAGCGGCCGGGGCGCGTGGCGGCGGTCGGCGCGGCCGTCATAGGGCACCAGCGGGTTCAGGCAGATCAGCAGGTCCAGGCCCTCGTCGAGCAGCACCGACGCGTGCAGCGTCTTGCGCAGCGCGCCGTCGACATAGTGCCGGCCGTCGATCTCGACCGGCGGGAACAGCCCCGGCAGCGCCGCGCTGGCCTGCACCGCCAGCGAGATCGGCACATGGTCGTGGCCGGGGGCGCCGAAGGGGCGCGACTCGCCGCTGTCCAGGTCCACCGCGACCAGCACCAGCCGGCTCGCGAGGCTGCGGAAGTCGTTGCTGCGGCCGGGCTCGGCGAACACCCGCGCCAGGTGCTCGTGCACCGTGCGGTTGGAGAACAGCCCGGTCGGCACCGCGCGGCCCAGCCGGTCGAGCACCGCGCTGCGGCCGGCGAAGCCGAAGGCATAGTCCACCGCCGCGCCGGCGGCCAGCCCCGGCAGCTTGGCCAGACGCCGTGCGTACTCGCCCCAGGCCGGGCGCATCAGGATCGCCGGGTCGAAGCGGTCGGCCTCCGGCCCTTCGTTCTCGATGAAGGAGCGGCACAGCTCGCGCGGCGACAGGCCGTTGGCCAGCCCGGCCGCGACGAAGCCGCCGGCCGACACGCCCACGTAGCCGGCGCAGCGGGCGAAGGCGAGGCCCTCGATCGCCTCCTCGAGCGCGCACAGCGCGCCGATCTCGTAGATCGCGCCCAACGGACCGCCGCCGGCGAGGGCCAGTCCGATGCGCGGACTCTTGGCGGCGGGCCGTTCGTCATGACGGCCCTTGGGCGACCGCTGCGCAGCAGCGGGTCGACCGCCGCCGGCGAGCGCGAGCCCGATGCGCGGCGGCCGGCGGCGGCTCCTGGGCGGCAGCGTCGCGGCCACCGGGTCAGCGGAACTGGCAGCCACCGGGCTCGATCGCCCGGTTCAGCGCGTGCACGTAGCCGCTGCCGCTCCAGCGGAACACCGCGAGGCAGCCGCCGGGGTTGGCGACGCCGAGGTCGGCATGGCCCTGGGTCGAGCCGCCGGCGGGCAGCAGCTCGACGCCGGGCGGCCAGCCGAGGCGCTCGACCCAGCGGCCGTCGGTGTCGCGCATGAACAGGCCGACGTTGCCGCCGGCGCTCTCGGCGAAGCAACGCGAGGGGCCGAGGAAGAGCGCGATCTCGGCGCGGCCATCGCGGTCGACGTCCAGCTGCTCGGTGGCGGGTTTGAACGGTGTGGCACAACCCTCGCGTCGCCAGCCGCCGTCGGCCGCCACCAGGCCGGCGGCCGCGTAGACCGCCGCCTCGTCACCGCCGGGCGTCGCGGCCACCGCAGCGCCGAACAGCACCGCGGGAATCAGGGCAAGCAGGAGCCGTGGCACGTGCTCGCACGCCCTCAGGCCGCGCTGCGCTTGCGCGGCGCGGCGCGCTTGGCCGGGGCCTTGGCCGGGGCGGCCTTCTTGGCGGCGGCCTTGGGCGCCTTCGACAGCTTGGCCACCTGGGCCGACAGCGTGTCGATGCGCGCGATCAGCGCCTCGACGTCCTTGCTCGACGGCACGCCCAGCTTGCCCATCGCCTTGGCGACGCGCTCCTCGAAGATGGACTCGAGGCGGTCCCACTGCTGGCCGGCCTTGACCTGCACGCCGCCCGACAGCCGGGTCATCTTCTCGGTCACCTCGGCGATCTTCTCCTCGGCGGCCGTCTGGGTCTTGCGCTGGATCGTCAGGCCTTCCTTGACCAGCGCGTCGAACACCTTGGTGCCCTCGCCCTGGGCCTTGGCGAAGGCGCCGAGGCCGGCCTGCCAGATCTGCTGGGCGGAGTCGCGCACCGCGCCGGCGAACTGGCTGTCGAGCAGTTGCGCGACCGACGGGGTGCCCGCGGCCTCCGATTGCTTGGAGGCGAGTTTCTGCAGCTTCTTGACCATGTCTGTCGTCCTTCGAGTCATGCACCGCCCACGACGGGCAGCCCTGAGGGCACTATAGGAGCGGCCGTTAGGAACGGCAGCCTAAAGCAGGCGCCGCGACTAGGCGCCCCGCTCTATGGCGCGCGGCGGCCGATCACGCTAGCGTCGCGCACCGCGGCGCCGCGTGCGCCCCGGGAAAACACCGAAGCTCGCCCCCCGCCGGCCGCTCGGCACCGGCAGGGGGCTGGACAAGAATCGACCTCGCCCCGAGGCAGACCACCAGGAGACCCGCATGCGGTATTTCGTCACCGGCGCCACCGGCTTCATCGGCAAGCGACTCGTCAAGAAGCTGCTCGGGCGCAAGGGCTCGACGGTGCACTTCCTGCTGCGGCGCGAGAGCGAGGGCAAGCTGGCCGAGCTGCAGGCCTACTGGGGCCTGAGCGGCGCCGCCAAGGCGCGCGTGCAGCCGGTCTACGGCGACCTGACGGCCAAGAAGCTCGGCGTCGCGGCCGAGGACCTGAAGGCGCTGAACCGCCAGGTCGACGCGGTCTACCACCTGGCCGCGGTCTACGACCTGGAGGCCGACGAGGAGTCGCAGGTCCAGGTCAACGTCGAGGGCACGCGCCACGTGGTCGAGTTCGCGCAGGCCATCCACGCCGGGCACTTCCACCATGTTTCGTCGATCGCCGCCGCCGGCCTGTACGAGGGCGTGTTCCGCGAGGACATGTTCGACGAGGCCGAGAACCTCGATCACCCCTACTTCATGACCAAGCACGAGTCCGAGAAGCTGGTGCGCAAGGAGTGCAAGCTGCCGTGGACGGTCTACCGCCCGGCCTTCGTCGTCGGCGACTCGAGCACCGGCGAGATGGACAAGATCGACGGCCCCTACTACTTCTTCAAGCTGATCCAGCGCATGCGGCAGATCCTGCCGCCGTGGATGCCCTCGGTGGGCCTGGAGGGCGGGCGCATCAACATCGTGCCGGTGGATTTCGTGGTCGCCGCGCTCGACCACATCTCGCACTCGAAGGCGGCGCTGGACGGGCAATGCTTCCACCTCGTCGACCCGCAGGGCTACCGCATCGGCGACGTGCTCGACATCATCGGCAAGGCCGCGCACGCGCCGAAGATGAACCTGTTCGTCAACGCGGCGCTGCTGGGCTTCATCCCCAAGAGCGTGAAGAAGGGGCTGATGGCGCTGGCGCCGGTGCGGCGCATCCGCGCGGCGGTGATGAAGGACCTGGGGCTGCCCGAGGACATCTTCGAGTTCGTCAACTGGCCGACGCGCTACGACCGGCGCGCCACCGACGCGGCGCTCGAGGGCAGCGGCATCGAATGCCCGAAGCTCGACGACTACGCCTGGCGGCTGTGGGACTACTGGGAGCGCCACCTCGACCCGGACCTCTTCATCGACCGCTCGCTGAAGGGCGCGACCGGCGGCAAGGTGGTGCTGGTGACCGGCGGCAGCTCGGGCATCGGCCTGGCGGCGGCCTGCAAGTTCGCCGAGGCCGGCGCGATCACCGTGATCTGCGCGCGCGACGCCGACAAGCTGGAGGAGGCGGTCAAGGAGATCAAGGCCTATGTTGCGTCGGCTGGCGGCAAGGATGCCAAGGTGTTCAGCTACTCGGTGGACATCGCCGACGAGGCCGGCTGCCAGGCCTTCCTCGACACGCTGCAGGCCGAGCATGGCGGCGTCGACTTCCTGATCAACAACGCCGGCCGCTCGATCCGCCGCGCGATCGAGAACAGCTACGACCGCTTCCACGACTTCGAGCGCACGATGCAGCTCAACTACTTCGGCTGCCTGCGGGTGACGATGGGCGTGCTGCCGGGCATGGTGGCCAAGAGGAAGGGCCATGTCGTCAACATCAGCTCGATCGGCGTGCTGACCAACGCGCCGCGCTTCAGTGCCTACGTGGCCAGCAAGGCGGCGCTGGACGCGTGGACGCGCTGCGCATCGAGCGAGTACGCCGACGTCGGCGTGACCTTCACGACCATCAACATGCCGCTGGTGCGCACGCCGATGATCGCGCCGACGGCGATCTACAAGAACGTGCCGACGCTCAGCCCCGAGGAGGCGGCCGACATGATCGCGCAGGCCTGCGTCTACAAGCCGGTGCGCATCGCGACCCGGCTGGGCATCACCGGCCAGGTGATGCATGCGCTGAGCCCGCGCATCGCGCAGATCGTGATGAACACCAGCTTCCGCATGTTCCCCGACAGCGCGGCCGCCAAGGGCGACAAGAGCGCCAAGCCGCAGCTCAGCGCCGAGGCGGTGGCGATGCAGCAGATGATGCGCGGCATCCATTTCTGACGGGTAGCCGGCGCTGGGGCGCGGCTCCCGTTGCGCGCGTTCGAGCGGGCCTGCGGCCGTTCAACGCGCGCGCGAGCCGCGGTCAGCTCCCGGGGCGGCTTCGCCTTGGCAGCGGTTGACCTCGATCGACACATGGGCCAGCGTGTCCAGCTCGTGCAGGCGCTCGCGGTAGAGGTCGGCGGTTAGCGGCCGGTCGGCCACCAGCGTCACGTGGCAGGCGAAGCGGGTGTCGCCGACCCGCCAGAGGTGCAGGTCCGCGACCCGGGCGTCGTTGTCCGACTCGAGCCGCCGGCGCACCTGGGCCGCGAGCGGATCGTCCATCTCGCGGTCGAGCAGGATCTTGGCGGTCTGGCGCAGCAGCCCGATCGACCAGACGGCGATCATCACCGCGCCGAGCAGGCCGATGGCCGGGTCCAGCCAGGCCCAGCCGGCGAACTTGCCGGCCAGCAGCGCGACGATCGCGAGCACCGAGGTGGCGGCGTCGGCCAGCACGTGCAGGTAGGCGGCCTTGAGGTTCAGGTCGGCGTGGTCATGGCCGTCGTCATGCGCATGGTCGTGATGGTGATCGTGGGCGCGGTGAGGCGCATGCTGATGGGCGTGCCCGCGTTGCGGTCCACCATGCAGGAGCCACGCGCACACGGCGTTCACGGCCAGCCCCAGCACCGCAACGACCAGCGACTCGTCGTATCCCACCGGCCGCGGCGACCACAGCCGCAGCAGCGACTCGGCCGCGATCCCCAGCGCGACCACGCCCAGCAGCACCGCGCTGGTGTAGGCGCCCAGCACCTCGACCTTCCACGGCCCGAACGAGAAGCGCGTGTCGCTCGCCCAGCGCCGCGCCAGCGCATAGCTCAGCGCCGCGACGCCGATGGCGGCCGCGTGCGTGCCCATGTGCCAGCCGTCGGCCAGCAGCGCCATCGACTGCCACCACCAGCCGGCGGCGATCTCGGCCACCATCATCACCAGCGTGATCGCGATCACCCAGCGCGTGCGGCGCTCGGACGCGCTGCGGTCGGCGGCGTAGTCGTGGCGGTGCTGCCAGGGCCTGAGGTCGTGGACGTGCATGGTCGGCAAGCTTAGCGCCGCCGCAGCAAACGATAGACCGCCGGCACCACGAACATCGACAGCAGCGGCGCCGTCACCATGCCGCCGACCATCGGCGCGGCGATGCGCTGCATCACCTCGGAGCCGGTGCCGCCGCCGAACATGATGGGCAGCAGGCCGGCGATGATGACGGCCACCGTCATCGCCTTGGGCCGCACGCGCAGCACCGCGCCTTCGCGGATGGCATCGAGCAGGTCGTCGTCACCGGGCTCGCCGCGCGCGAGGCGGGCCTCCCAGGACTGCTTCAGGTACAGCAGCATGATCACGCCGAACTCGGCCGCCACGCCGGCCAGCGCGATGAAGCCGATCGCGCCGGCCACGCTGAGGTTGTAGCCCAGCCCGTACAGCAGCCAGAAGCCGCCGATCAGCGCGAACGGCAGGGTCGCCAGGATCAGCAGCGCCTCGTCGAAGCGCCGGAAGGTCAGGTAGAGCAGCACGAAGATGATGCCCAGCGTGAAGGGCACCACCACCTTCAGCTTCGCGGTGGCGCGTTCCAGGAACTCGAACTGCCCCGACCACGAGACCGAGTAGCCCGGCGCGAGCTTCACCTGTTCGGCCACCGCGCGCTGCATGTCCAGCACGGCGGACTTGAGATCGCGGCCGCGGATGTCGACGTAGACGAAGCCGGCCAGCCTTGCGTTCTCGCTGCGCAGCATCGGCGGGCCGTCGTTGATGCGCAGCTCCGCCACGTCCGACAGCACGATGCGCGCGCCGCGCGCGGTGACGATCGGCAGTTTGCGCAGCTTGTCCAGCGAGTCGCGGATCTCGCGCGGGTAGCGCACGTTGATCGGGAAGCGTTGCAGCCCCTCGACGGTCTCGCCGACGTTGTCGCCACCGACCGCGGCGCTGATGACCGACTGCACGTCGGCGATGTTCATGCCATAGCGCGCCGCGGCGTCGCGGTGGATCGTCACGTCGACATAGCGCCCGCCGGTCAGCCGCTCGGCCAGCGCGCTGCTGACCCCCGGCACGCCCTTCACCGCCTTCTCGATCTCGCCGGCGAGGCGGTCGATCTCCATCAGGTCGGTGCCGGCCACCTTCACGCCCACCGGGCTCTTGATGCCGGTGGCCAGCATGTCGATGCGGTTGCGGATCGGCGGCACCCAGATGTTCGTCAGGCCCGGCACCTTGACGATGCGGTCCAGCTCTTCCACGAGTTTGTCGCTCGTCATGTCGGCACGCCACTCGCTCCTGGGCTTGAACTGGATCGTGGTCTCGAACATCTCCAGCGGCGCCGGGTCGGTGGCGGTCTCGGCGCGGCCGGCCTTGCCGTAGACCGACTCGACCTCGGGCAGTGTGCGGATCAGCCGGTCGGTCTGCTGCAGCAGTTCGGCGGCCTTGCCCGCCGACAGGCCGGGCAGCGCGGTCGGCATGTAGAGCAGGTCGCCCTCGTCGAGCGGCGGCATGAACTCGCCGCCGATCTTCAGGATCGGCCAGGCGGTGCTGGCCAGGACCAACAGCGCCACTGCCACGGTGAGCTTGGGCCAGGCCAGCACGGCATCGAGCATGGGTCGGTAGATCGCGATCAGTGCGCGGTTCAGCGGGTTGCGGTTCTCGTCCGGGATGCGCCCACGGATCAGGTAGCCCATCAGCACCGGCACCAGCGTCACCGCCAGGCCGGCCGAGGCCGCCATCGCATAGCTCTTGGTGTAGGCCAGCGGCGAGAACAGCCGTCCTTCCTGCGCCTCGAGCGTGAACACCGGGACGAAGCTCAGCGTGATGATCAGCAGCGAGAAGAACAGCGCCGGCCCGACCTCGACCGCCGCGTCGCCGATCACACGCCACTGCGCCTCGCCCTTCGGATCCTCGCCGGGGTGCTCGTGGCGCCAGGCCTCGACGTGCTTGTGCGCGTTCTCGATCATCACCACCGCCGCATCGACCATCGCGCCGATCGCGATCGCGATCCCGCCGAGCGACATCACGTTGGCATTGACGCCCTGGTAGTGCATCACGATGAAGCTGGCCAGGATGCCCAGCGGCAGGCTCACGATCGCGACGAAGGCCGAGCGCAGGTGGAACAGGAACACCACGCACACCAGCGCCACGACGATGAACTCCTCGACCAGCTTGCGGCTCAGGTTGTCGACCGCGCGCTCGATCAGGCCGGCGCGGTCGTAGGTCGGCACGATCTCCACGCCCTTCGGCAGGCTGGCCTGCAGCGAGGCGATCTTGGCCTTGACGGCCGCGATGGTCTCCAGCGCGTTCTTGCCCGAGCGCATCACGATCACGCCGCCGGTGGCCTCGCCCTCGCCGTCGAGCTCGCCGATGCCGCGGCGCATCTCCGGGCCGACCTGCACGCGCGCCACGTCGCCGAGGCGCACGCTGACGCCGGCGTCGGTGGCGCTCAACGGGATCTTGCGGAAGTCGTCCAGCGTCGCAAGCAGCCCCGAGGCGCGCACCACGTACTCGGCCTCGCCCAGTTCGAGCACCGAGCCGCCGGCCTCCTGGTTGGCGCTTCGGATCGCCGCGATCACCTGGCCGTGCGGGATCGCGTAGGCGGCCAGCTTGTCGGGGTCGAGCAGCACCTGGTACTGCCGCACCATGCCACCGACCGAGGCGACCTCGGCCACGTTCGGCACCGTCTTCAGCTCGTACTTCAGGAACCAGTCCTGCAGCGCGCGCAGTTGGCCGGCGTCCATCGTCCCGCCGCGGTCGACCAGCGCGTACTGGTAGATCCAGCCCACGCCGGTCGCGTCGGGGCCGAGCGCCGGTTTCGCGGCGGCGGGCAGCCGCGACTGCACCTGGTTCAGGTATTCGAGCACCCGCGATCGCGCCCAGTAGGGGTCGGTGCCGTCGTCGAACAGCACGTAGACGAAGCTGTCCCCGAAGAAGGAGTAGCCGCGCACGACCTTCGCACCCGGCACCGACAGCATCGTCGTCGTCAGCGGATAGGTCACCTGGTTCTCGACGATGCGCGGCGCCTGGCCGGGATAGGGCGTGCGGATGATCACCTGCACGTCCGACAGGTCGGGCAGCGCGTCCAGCGGCGTGCGCTGCACCGCCCACAGGCCCCAGGCCGTGACGATCGCGGTCGCCAGCAGCACCAGGAAGCGGTTGACGATCGACCAGCGGATCAGCGCGGCGATCATCGCGAGGCCCCCGGCGCGGCCACCTGCGACGGCAGCGGCACCAGCCGCGTCAGCGTCGGTCCGTCGGCCGCGTCCAGGTAGAACTCGAAGTCCACCCGGTCACCGGCGGCCAGACCGCGCGGCACGTCCTTGGCCGGCGGCAGCCTGAACTCCATCGTCATCGAGTCCCACTCGAGGCTCGGGACGGGCCCATGGCTCAGCGTGATGCGGTCGCGGCCGATGGCCTCGATGCGCCCGCTGCCGCTGTGGCGCGGCGCCGCGTCGGCGGCCTTCGGCGGCGTCTCGTGGTCGAGCCGCGTCTCGACGCCCTTGAGGCGCGCCTCCGAGTCGATCAGGAACTGCGAGGACACGACCACGCGCTGCCCGCGTTGAAGGCCGCGCCGGATCTCGGTCTGGCCGCCGGTCTCCAGACCGGTCTCGACATCGGTCGGCGCAAAGCGGCCGCCTTCCTCCGCCACCATCACCACGGCACGCCGGCCGGTCTGGATCACCGCCTCGGTCGGGATCAGCAGCGCCTGCTCGGCGCGCTGGTCCATGAACTGCAGCGTGACGAACAGCCCCGGCACGAGCCGGCCACCCGGGTTGGCGAACTGCACGCGTGCCTTCAGCGTGCGCGTGGTCGGGTTCACCTCGGGCAGCAACGCCTGCACCATGCCGCGGAACACGACGCCGGGCACGCCGGGGCTGCGCGCCTCGACGGCGCTGCCGGGCCGCACCAGCGCGGCCTGGCTCTCCGGCAGCTCGGCCAGCGCCCACACGCTGGCCAGGCCGTTGATGCGCGCGAGCATCGTCCCCGGCGCCACCGTCATCCCTTCGCGAGCGACCAGCTCGGCCACCACGCCGCTGCTCGGCGCGGTGAGCGTGATGCGCGGCTGCACCGTGCCGGCGGCGTCGACGCGCGCGACCTGCGCCTCGCTCATGCCGGCCAGCCGCATGCGCTGGCGGGCGGCGGCGATCAGCGCGGTGTCGCCGCCGCCG
Source organism: Methylibium sp. (assembly GCA_035476815.1). Lineage (GTDB taxonomy): Bacteria > Pseudomonadota > Gammaproteobacteria > Burkholderiales > Burkholderiaceae_C > Methylibium. The sequence goes on along the minus strand of DATILD010000091.1, from coordinate 30,346 downwards.
ATGCGCCTGACCGCGAGGTACTCCTCCTGCGCCGCCACCCAGTCCGGCACGTAGAGCTCGGCGAAGGGCTGGCCCTGCTTCACCGGGTCCAGCGTCGCGCGCACATGCAGCTTCTCGATGATGCCCGCGGCGCGCGCCTGGATCACCGACTGGTCGCGCTCGTTCCACGCGATGCTGCCGACGGCGCTCACCATCGGGCTCAGCATGCCCTCCACCACCTCGGCGGTGCGCACGCCGAGGTTCTGCTGGATGCGCGGGCTCACCGTCACCGTGCCCCGGTCGCCGTCGCCGCCATCCCCGTAGACCGGCACCAGCATCATGTCCATGAAGGGCGACTTGCCCGGCGCGTCGAAGCGCTTTCCCGGCACCATCGGGTCGTGGTAGTAGAGGATGGGCTTGCCGGTGGCCGGGTCCACCCGGCCGGCCTTCAGGCCCTGCTCGACATGGCGGCGCGTCGCGGCCTCGCCGGCGGCGCGGCCGCGGCTGGGGTCGTCGATGGCGGCGGTCGCTGCGGTGGGCGTGGCGGCCTGATCGGCGCCACGCTGCATGCCGGCCCGGTAGAGCGCGTAGCCGCCGGCGGCGAGCGTGACGATGGCGGCGATCGCGGCCAGCGCGGCCAGGGTCTGGCGGGTGTTCATGGCGTGGTCCCCGGGGTCATGGCGCCGTCCTGCGGCATCAGGAAGGCGAGCTGGGCCCAGATGCGGGCGAGGTCCAGCTCGATGCGCAGGCGCTCCAGGTGCACCTGCAGCGCGTCGCGCCGCGCTTCCAGCACGGCCGTCAGCGCGCCGCTGCCCGCGGCATAGGCGCTCAGCGCGGCCGCGCTGCGCTGCTGCGCCAGCGGCAGCAGCGCTTGGTCGTGGCGGCGCAGGCGCTGCTCGTGGCTGCGCCACTGCTGCAGCCAGGCCGAGAGTTCGGCGCGGGTGGCGCGCTCGGCATCCTCGCGTCTTGCACGGGCCTGCTCGACCAGCGCCTCCCGGGCGGCCAGCTCGCGGTCCTGGCGGTTCTTCTGGTCCCACTGCAGCGGCACCGACAGGTTGATCGACACCATGTTCGAGTAGGCCGGCCCACGCTGGCTGTACATGAGCTCGACGCTCCAGTCGGCCCGCCGGTTGGCGGCGGCCAGGCGGGCCTCGGACTCGGCCGCGGCCTCCTGCTGCCGCTGCGCGGCGACGGCGGGATGCCGGTCCAGCGGGGCAGCCGGCGCATCGGCGGCCCAGGCCGGTCGCTGCAGCGCGGGGCGTGCCGCCAGCGGCTGGCGTGCGGCGTCGCCGATCCAGCGTGCCAGGCGGGTGGTCGCGACCTCGATCTCGCGCTCGACCTCGTCGATGCGGTCGCGCAGCGCCTCGACCTCGCCGCGCGCGGCGTACACCTCGGCCCGCGCGCCGCGGCCGTTGCGGTACAGCGTTTCCGCTGCTTGCACCTGCAGCAGCGCGTGGTCGACCTGTTGCTGCAGTTGCTCGCGCATGCTTTCCTGGAAGGAGCGATCCAGCCAGGCCAGCGCCGTGTCGCGCTGCAGCTCGGCGACGGTCTGCCGGCGTGCCGCCTCGGCCAGGCCGACCTCGTGCCCGGCGCGCTCGCTGCGCGCGGCGCGCTTGTCGGCGCGGGTGAACTCCTGCATCACGCCGATCGAGCGCTGCGTGTCGGCGTCGCGCGTGAGGCTCCAGCGGTCGGGCCCGTTGATCGGCAGGTCGTTGAGGCCGAGCTTCAGCACCGGGTCCGGCAGCCGGCCGGCGGCCACCGCCAGCTCGCGCGTGGCGCGGGCCTGGGCCTCGCTGGCGGCGACGAGCCGGGATGCGCCGGCCGCCAGCGCGACGGCCTGGTCGATCGACAGGCCGGTCTGCGCCGTGGCGGCCAGGCAGGCAAGGGCGGCCGCAGCCGCCGCCAGCAGCGGGGCCGGGCGGAGGCGGCAGCGCCTCCAGGGCAGGGACAAACTCATGCGGAGCTCCTGAAGTCCGGAAACCCGGCCGCGGGCAGGCGGCGGCCGGTCACGACCGAAACCTCAGCAGTTCAAATGCGATAGCAGCAGTGCACGACGCTCAGCGGTCGTGGCGGCGCGCGGCTGCGGCGGCGCTCGGCGGCGGCGCGCACATGCGGGTCGCTCGGCTCGGCGAGCACCGGCGCGACGGTGAACCACGGCAGCCAGGCCGGTGGCGGGACGGCCTGGCCCTGGGCCGGTTCCATGGCCGGGTTGCCGGCCTTGCAATGTTCGATGCACAGGCCGGGCCGGGCGTCGTCGACCATGGCATCGCCACCCCGCATCGCCGCGCAGGGCATGTCGAGTGACATCGCGGCGTCGTGCCTGCCCAGGTTTGCCAGCAGCGGGCAGGCGTAGGCCGCCGTGGCGACCTGGACGAACAGCAGGGCGACGATCAGCCAGCCGGCCCAGCCGCGGCGGACGCTGCGGCGCGGGTGCATCAGCGGCATTGCGCGGCCCTCGATCCGGCCCGCGGCTCGTTCACGGCAGCCGCTCCAGCGTGACGGTGATGCGGTCCGTCCCGGTCGCGCCGCTCCACATCCAGCAGTAATCCTGCGTCAGCGTCACCTCGAGCGTGCCCTCGCCGGACGGCGCCTCGGTCTGCACCGGCACGCGCACGGCCTTGCCCTCGTGGTAGTGGATGTTGAACTTCAGCGGCTGCGTCGCCTGCCAGCGCCAGCGGATGCGCTCGCCCTGCTTGAGCGCGGTGCAGGCCTCGGCGAACTTCTTCGGCGCGATCGCGAGCCCGGCCTCCCAGCGACCCTGCGCGTCCCAGGCGATGGGCACCAGCTCGGCCTGGACCGCGAGCGGCAGCAGGGCCGTCAGCAGCGCGGCGGCATGCCGGCTCACTTGACCACCTCGATCGCGGTCACGGTGTAGGCGCTGCCGATCTTCTCGGCCGCGAAGCGCACCTTGTCGCCTTCCTTGACCTTGGCGAGCAGCGCCGGGTCCTTGACGCGGAACACCATGCCGCTGCCCATCGGCGGCATGTCGAGGTTCTTGATCTCGCCATGCTTGATCGTGATCTTGTTCTGCGCGAGGTCGACCTTGCGCACCTCGCCCTCGGTCATGGCCTGGGCCAGCGCCGCCAGGGCGGCGCCGGCCAGCAGCGCGGCAGCGATCCATTGCTTCATCGGGGTTCTCCTCGGTCGGGGGTCAGCGGTGGTAACTCTGGTACACGCCGGTCGAGCCGTCGCGGCGCACCAGCAGCACGTCGTAGGGGTCTTTTCGGCCGCCGTACTCGGGGCCGCCCATGCCGGGCGAGCCGATCGGCATCGCCGGCACGGCCAACCCGGTCGCGGCGGGCTTCTCCTTCAGCAGCCGCCAGACCTCGCGCGCCGGCACATGGCCCTCGATCGCATAGCCGCCGACGCGGGCGGTGTGGCAGGAGCCGTAGGCGATCGGGATGCCGAGCGCGGCGCGCGCGTCGGTGTTGCCCTGGTCGTGGGCGCGGACGCGAAAGCCATGGGCCTCGAGGTGGCGGATCCAGTCCTTGCAGCAGCCGCAGGTCGGGCTCTTCCAGACTTCGACGAGCGGTGGCTCGTCGGCGGCCCAGGCCGCCGGGGCGAGGGCGGTCGCGATCAGCGCCTGCAGCGCGCGCCGGCGGCCGGGACGGGGCGGGTGGCTCATCTCAGTTGCTCCACAGCGCTTTGCGCGACCCGCGACGCATGAACCCGTCTGCCGAGCAGCCGCCGCGGACCGGCTTTGCCGGGCCGCCAGCGGCGCCCCCTGGAGGGGGAGCGGCGAAGCCGCAACGGGGGTGGTTCATTTCAGTAACTCCTCTTCGTTGCGGGGGCCACGACGATGCGGCCCACCATGCCGGCCTGGTAATGGCCGGCGATCAGGCAGGCGAAGTCGAACTCGCCCGCGCGGTTGAAGGTCCAGACGATCTGGCCGGTCTTGCCGGGCGGGACATGGGCCATGTAGGGCTCGTCGTGCTCCATGTCCGGGAACTTCATCATCAGGGCGGCGTGCGCGTCGTTCTCGGCCTTGCTGCCGATGACGAACTCGTGCAGCAGCTTGCCGTCGTTGCGCAGCACGAAGCGCACGGTCTCGCCTTCGCGCAGCTCGATGCGGTCGGGCGAGAAGCGCATCGCGTCGCTCATGCGGAACTCGACGGTTCGGCTGGCGGCCTTGGCATCGCCGGCGATGCCCCAGGCCTTCTGCTCCTTGATGACCGTGGCCTTCGGGGCATGGGTTTTCTCGCCATGTGCCTGCACCACGGGATGCGCCAGCAGCGCTGCGCAGAGGATCAGGGTCTGTCTCATCGTTGCGCTCTCAGTGCTTGCCGTGTCCGCGCGGCTTGCGGACCTGGACCTCGATGTCGGTCGCCGGCATGTTGCGTGCCGGCATCGCGGCCGGGCCCGGCGAGCCGCTGCGCGCCGGTTCGGCCAGCGCGCCGGTCCATTCGTAGGCCTGCGTGCCGGGCGGGTGCCGGAACCAGCCCGGGTTCCTGTAGTCGCCCGGCTGCTGGTCGCGCCGCACCTTCAGCAGCGTGAACATGCCGCCCATCTCCAGCGAGCCATGGGGGCCGTCGCCGCTCATCATCGGCGCGGTGTTGTCGGGCAGCGGCATCTCCATCTCGGCCATGTCGGCCATGCCGCGCTCGCCCATCACCATGTAGTCGGGGATCAGGTTCGTCACCTTCCTCGCCACCTCGCGGTGGTCGACGCCGATCATCGTCGGCACGCCATGGCCCATCGCGTTCATCGTGTGGTGGCTCTTGTGGCAGTGGAAGGCCCAGTCGCCCTCCTCGTTGGCGACGAACTCGAGCTGGCGCATCTGGCCGACCGCGAGGTCGGTCGTCACCTCGTCCCAGCGGGTGCCGCGCGGCGTCGGGCCGCCGTCGGTGCCGGTGACCTGGAACTCATGGCCGTGCAGGTGGATCGGGTGGTTGGTCATCGTCAGGTTGCCGATTCGGATGCGCACCTTGTCGTTCTTGCGCACGTTGAGCGTGTCGATGCCGGGGAAGACGCGGCTGTTCCAGCTCCACAGGTTGAAGTCGAGCATGGTCATGATCTTCGGGGTGTAGGCGCCGGGCTCGATGTCGTAGGCGTTGAGCAGGAAGCAGAAGTCGCGGTCGACCCGGTCGATCAGAGGATGCTCGTGCTTCGGGTGCGTGACCCAGAAGCCCATCATGCCCATCGCCAACTGCACCATCTCGTCGGCATGCGGGTGGTACATGAAGCTGCCGGGCCGGCGCGCGACGAACTCGTACACGTAGGTCTTGCCGGGCTGGATGGCCGGCTGGGTCAGGCCGCCGATGCCGTCCATGCCGTTGGGCAGGCGCTGGCCGTGCCAGTGGATCGTCGTGTGCTCGGGCAGCTTGTTGGTGACGAAGAGGCGCACGCGGTCGCCCTCGACCACCTCGATCGTCGGCCCGGGGCTCTGGCCGTTGTAGCCCCACAGATGCGCCTTGAAGCCGGGCGCCATCTCGCGCACCACCGGCTCGGCGACCAGGTGGAACTCCTTGACGCCCTGGTTCATGCGCCAGGGCAGGGTCCAGCCGTTGAGCGTGACGACCGGGTGGTAGGGCCGGCCGGTGTTCGGCACGAGCGGCGGCATGGTGTCGGGCTTGTCCTGCAGCACCGGTTCGGGCAGCGCGGCCATCGCGACCTTGCTGACCGATGCCGCGCTGACCGCGCCGGCGGCGCCGAGGAGGGAGCGTCGGGAAACCATCGTGGGGTCCTTCAGTGGCCGCCGGCGGCGGCCGGCGTGGCGGCGCCCGGTGCCGTCATCGGCGTGAGCCGGGTCGGCCCGAGCAGGGCCATATCGAGGTCGGCACGTGCGAGCCAGAAGTCGCGCTGCGCCTCGATCGCGGCATTGACGCTGGCGATCTGCGCGCGCGCGTCGGCGAGCAGCTCGAACACGCCGATCAGCATGCCGTTGTAGCGCAGCGTGTTCTGCTCGGCGATGCGCCGGCGCAGCGGCACGAGCTCGTCGCGGTGGTGCTTCGCGATGTCCCAGGCGCCGCGGTAGGCGGCGTAGGCCTCGCGCACCTCGGAGCGGGCGTTCACCGCGGTCTCGGCCGCGCGGTGCAAGGTCTGCATGTAGAGGCCCTCGGCGCGCGCCACGCGGGCGCTGCCCCAGTCGAACAGCGGCAGCTCGAAACCGATCTCCCAGCCGGTCTGGCGCGGCGCCTGGTTCGAGCTGTTGCGCTCGTAACCGAGCTCGAGCACGTTGACGAAGCGCGTGGCCTTCGTCAGGCCGAGGTTGGCGGCGGTGTGCTCGGCGGCCAGCCGCGCGGCCTGCACGTCGAGGCGCTGGGCGAGGGCGGTGCGCTCGATGTCGGGCAGCTCGTCGGGCTGGGCCGGGAGGTCCGGCAGCCGCTCCGGCAAGGTGTAGGCCGTCTGCGCCCCCCACAGCCCGAGCAGCCGCGCGAGCCGCTCGCGGCTCGCGATGCGGGCCTGCTCGGCGCGCGCGAGGTTCAAGGTCGCGTCGGCGTAGAAGCCCTGCTCGCGCAGCCGCTGCAGCGCGCTGAAGTTGCCGACCTCGGCCATGCGCCGGGCCAGCTCGGCGCTCGCCTCCGCGGCGTCCTGCACGCGGCGCAGGTAGCGCACGGCTTCCTCGGCGGCGACGGCCTGCACCTGGGCCTTGCGCGCCTCGGCGGCCAGCGTCAGCACCTGCAGCACGGCGGCCAGCCGGGCCTGTTCGACGCGGCGGGCCTCCAGCTCGGCGACCATCGGCGCGGCCAGCAGGCGGGCGAGGTTCAGGTGCAAGCCGTGCTCGATCTCGACCTCGTCGCCCCGCCGGAAGCGCCCGAAGCTGAAGCCGGGGTTGGGCAGGCGGGTGGCCTGCACCGCCTCGGCCTCGGTGATGCCGAGCTGCTCGAAGGCGGCCTGCAGGCCGCGGTTGTTCAGCAGCGCGACCTGCACCGCGGCGTCGGCGCCCAGCGGCTCGGCGAGCAGCTCGGCAACGCGCGCATCGGCCGCGGCGCGCTGCTCGGCGCTGCGGGTCCAGGAGACGGTCTGGCCGAGCCGCTGCTGCGCGGCCTGCTCGACCGCACCGAAGCCGCGGTCGGGGCTCGGGCTCGCGCAGCCGGCCAGGCCGAGCGCGGCGCCAAGGCAGAGAAGGCTTCGCATCGCGTTCCCTCTCAGTGCCGGTGCGCCGGTGCCGACGCGGGGGGCGCACCCGGTGCGGCCTGCGCCTCGCGCGCGTATTCGCGCCAGCCGCCGATGCGCCCGACCGTGTCGTTCGCGGCCTTCCATGGCGCGACCGGCTGTTCGGCGTGGCCGCGGTGTCGCGCGACGATGGAGTCGTGGCGCACCGCAGGCACCGGCGCGGACGCGTCGAGAGGGTCGGCCGGCGCCGCGGCCGGCAGCCGATCGCCGGCCTGCACCGCCGTCGTGACGGCCAGGCCGACGGCCGGCCACAGCCGCCGGAATCGATCGATCAACATGGGAAGAGCACCTCGCAAGGACCCGTGGGAGCCCGCCCGCAGCGCGGCCGGACGACGCGTCATCGAGCAACGCAGCGTGCGGATGTCCGCACGCGGGCCGCTCAGGCGAGAGCGCTTCGAGGCGGGCGGTCGAGGCCGCCGGCCAGACGCCGTCCGGTATCGCGGGCGGCGACGAGCCGTGGCGGCGCCGCCGGCAGCGCCATCGGCGCGACGCCGCCGCGCGCCGGCCCGGCCAGCGTGGCGTGGCACCAGTCGCAGGACTGGCAGGAGGTCGCGCCCGCGTCCGCGACATCCGCCGCCTGGTGGCAGGGCGGCATCGCGGCGTCGTCGGCTGCCACGGCCGCAACGGCGGTCGCCGCGGTCTCGTTCACCACCGGCACCCCCATGGATGCCACCGCCCAGCCGCGCAGCGGCAGCAGGGCGAGCATCAGCCAGAGGATCCAGGTGGCGCGGCGCATGGGGGTCGAGTGTAGGCGGCTGTCGGAGCACGCGCGGCGCGGCGAAGTTCCGCGCCGTCGGGCCTGCGTAACAAGACGCCTAGGGCGAACCCTAGAATTCGCCACCATAGACCCTCCGCCGGAACCCGCGCCATGGCCACGCCCGACCCCGCCGACACCCTGTCCACCATCGCCGCGCGCGACAAGGCCGAGATCCTGGCCCAGGCGCTGCCCTACATCCGCCGCTTCCACGGCAAGACGCTGGTCATCAAGTACGGCGGCAACGCGATGACCGACCCGGCGCTGCAGCAGGACTTCGCCGAGGACGTGGTGCTGCTGAAGCTGGTCGGCATGAACCCGATCGTCGTCCACGGCGGCGGCCCGCAGATCGACGACGCGCTGGCGCGCGTCGGCAAGAAGGGCACCTTCATCCAGGGCATGCGCGTGACCGACGAGGAGACGATGGAAGTCGTCGAATGGGTGCTCGGCGGCCAGGTGCAGCAGGACATCGTCGGCCTGATCAACGCCGCCGGCGGCAAGGCCGTGGGCCTGACCGGCCGCGACGGCGGGCTGATCCGCGCGCAGAAGCTCAAGATGCTCGACAAGGACGACCCGACCGTCGAGCACGATGTCGGCCTGGTCGGCGAGATCACGTCTATCGACCCGTCGGTGGTGGTGGCGCTGCAGGACGACCAGTTCATCCCGGTCGTCAGCCCGATCGGCTTCGGCGAGCACAACGAGAGCTACAACATCAACGCCGACATGGTGGCCAGCAAGCTCGCGACCGTGCTGAAGGCCGAGAAGCTGCTGCTGCTGACCAACACGCCCGGCGTGCTCGACAAGGCCGGCAAGCTGCTGACCAACCTGAGCGCGCGCGAGATCGACGAGCTGTTCGCCGACGGCACCATCAGCGGCGGCATGCTGCCCAAGATCGCCGGCGCGCTGGACGCGGCCAAGAGCGGCGTCAACGCGGTGCACATCATCGATGGGCGGGTGCCGCATGCGATGCTGCTGGAGATCCTCTCCGACCAGGCCTACGGGACGATGATCCGGTCTCATTGAGGCTGGCGCACGTGCCCAAGGCGCGGCCGGACCGCCGCCGGGCCGCCCCAAGGCGGACCGCGCCCCCTCGGGGGGCAGCGCAGCCGCGCAGCGGCAAGCGTGGGGGCCAGGTGACGTGGCTGTTCGACCTCGACAACACGCTGCACGACGCGTCGCACGCCGCCTACGGGCTGCTCGACGCGTCGATGAACGAATACATCGAGCGCGAGCTCAAGGTCGCGCCCGACCTCGCCGACCACCTGCGGCGCGACTACTGGCGCCGCTACGGCGCCACGCTGCTGGGCCTGGAGCGCCACCACGGCATCCGCGCCGCGCATTTCCTCGAGCACACCCACCGGCTGCCGGAGCTCGAGGACCGGCTGCGCTGCCACGCCCACGACCGCGCGGCGCTGGCCCGCCTGCCGGGCCGCAAGATCCTGCTGACCAACGCGCCGGCCAGTTACGCCCGGCGCGTGCTGACCGCGCTGGACCTGGCCGGCGCCTTCGAATCCATCGTCAGCATCGAGGACATGCGCGTGTTCGGCCGCCTGCGGCCCAAGCCCGATGCCCGCATGCTGGCCGTCGTGCTCGCCCGCCTGAAGCTGCGGCCGACCGACTGCGTGCTGGTCGAGGACACCCTGGCCCACCAGCGCTCGGCGCGCCGCCTGGGCCTTCGTACCGTGTGGATGCAGCGTTACCTGCGCAGCAGTTCACACGGACCCGAAGTAGGTGCGCGCTTGCGTCGCAGGCCCGCATATGTGTGTGCAAGAATCCACTCGCTACAGGAGTTACGGACTCTCTTCACTCCGCACCGACCGCATGCCTGACCTGCCCGCCCCCGAGTTGCCGGAAGTGCCCGTCGAAGACGCGGCCGTCGCCGCGCCGGTGCGCAAGCGTCCCAAGCCGGGCGAGCGCCGCATCCAGATCCTGCAGACCCTCGCCGCGATGCTCGAGGAGCCGGGCGCGGAGCGCATCACCACCGCGGCGCTGTCGTCGCGGCTCGACGTCAGCGAGGCGGCGCTGTACCGCCACTTCGCCAGCAAGGCCCAGATGTTCGAGGGCCTGATCGAGTTCATCGAGACCAGCGTGTTCACGCTGATCAACCAGATCGTCGAACGCGAGGCCGACCCGCGCACCCAGGTGCACAGGATGCTCACCGTGCTGCTGCAGTTCGGCGAGAAGAACCCCGGCATGGCGCGCGTGATGGCCGGCGACGCGCTGGTGTTCGAGAACGAGCGCCTGATCGCGCGCATGAACCAGTTCTTCGACCGCTTCGAGTCGCAGCTGCGCCAGAGCCTGCGCGAGCTCGCCAATGGCACCGGTTCCGAGACGCCGACCGTCGACGCCCAGGCCGCCGCGTCGGTGCTGACCAGCTTCGTGCTCGGCCGGCTGCAGCGCTACGCGCGCTCGGGCTTCAAGCGCTCGCCGACCGAGCACCTCGACGCGGCGCTGCAGCAGCTCGCCGGCTGAGGCCGTGAGCGGGGCCGCCGTCGAGCTCGCGCTGGCGGGCGAGCGGCTGCAACTGCTGCCCGAGCGGGCCGTCTTCCTCCCCGATCACTCGACCCTGCTGGTGGCCGACGCGCATGTCGGCAAGGCGGTGTCGTTCCGCCGCCTCGGCGTGCCGGTGCCGCGCGGGACCACGACCGAGACGCTGGCGGGGCTGTCGGCGCTGGTCGACCGCTGCGGCGCGTCGCGGCTCGTGTTCCTCGGCGACTTTCTGCATTCGGCGCGCTCGCATGCGCCGTCGACGCTGGGGGCGCTGGCGCGCTGGCGGGCCGGGCGGCCCGGCCTGCGGCTGACGCTGGTGCGGGGCAACCATGACGCGCGGGCGGGCGATCCGCCGACCGCGCTCGGCATCGACGTGGTCGACGAGCCGCTGCGCCTCGGGGGGCTGGCGTTGTGCCACCACCCGCGGCCGGTCGCCGGCGCCTACGTGCTGGCCGGCCACTGGCATCCCTGCGTGCGGGTCGGCGGGCGGGCGCGCGACAGCCTGCGGTTGCCGTGCTTCTGGTTCGGCGACGAACGCGCGCATCCGGTCGGGGTGCTGCCGGCCTTCGGCAGCTTCACCGGGATGCATCCGATCGAGCGGCGGGTGGGGGATCGGGTGTGGGCGGTGGCCGAGGAGCGGGTGGTGGGGCTGCCGGCGGGTTGACTGACGAGGCCTCCAGTCGCTTCGATTGGCCTAGAGTCTGCTCGTGAGGTCGCGCGGGGAATTCGTCCCCTGCACGGCGACCTACCTTCTTTCGCTCCTCCGATTTGACGGTAGACCTCGTTTGCTAATTGACGTCTGATCACTCCTATGAGCGCTGCATTGAATCCTGTTGAGCCCTTCTTTATTAGTTTGGCTCGAAACTATCCACCACTCTTTCACTACACGCGCGTCGGGTCGCTAAAAGCTCTGTTGGAGAGTAAGGCTCTATTGGCAAGACCAATATGGGATTTCGCCGATACAGCCGAGTACGTACACGGAATACGGTTGATTCGGGATCATCTGGTAAAGGCGCGATCCTTAGAAAGGCGCCGGATGAAGATCGCGCGACTGCTCCAAGAGTTGTATGGACGAGTTCGCCCCAACGTTCTCCAGGTACTCGATAGGACGATCGACAACCTAACTTACGAGTTCGACCACGTCGATAACCCGAGGGTCAAGACATACGTCGCTTGCTTCACACAAAACCCGGCGTCCGAAAGGATGTGGCGCCAATACGGGGAGTGCATCATCCACTTCAACTTCATGTTGCCGGTACTCGCCTACTCCGCTCCATCTCCATTCACGAGTGCAATGTTGTCGCATGTTACCTACGACGAGAGGGAGTTCATCGACGCCATTCCAGAGCAGGGGTTTCGTCTTGAACACCCCGAAGCTATTCCGCGGCAGTTAGAGGTGCTTGATTCTGCAGGTGCAGCTTTTCGCTCTGAACTCATCGCAAACTGGGTGACCGAGAGGTTGTGCCTGTTCGCGCCAAACATAAAGAGAGCAGAGTTTGCGTTCGAGCGTGAATGGAGGCTCAAATCTGCCATTTCCACTTACTCTGCCGATCCCGCGCTATCACGATATCCGTGCCAGCCGGTGTTCCCGGGGCTGCCAGAGACGGCCACCTTTCTGGGGCCTGGTATGAGTAGATATGTTCACCGACTCACTTTGGCGGATAAGTTTATATCGCAAGAAATTGCGATCGTCGCGAATGACGCACAAGATTTATCGGCCTGGGTCGGGGGGTGGCAGGCGAAAGAATCAATGCCCCAGTTTGGTATTGACGAGTTCTCTCGTGCATACAGAGAAGCTGCCGGCGGCGAGGGCTAACCCGGGCCGCGTTGCGGCCTATCGTCCATCTGATCACGATCGTGTTGGGCCCCTTGTGACGCAGCCGAGCAGCGCAGCGGCGGGCGGAAAAAGAAGTCCGCATGTTTGAGCCCGCAGGGCGAGTTTGCGGACTTCCCGCCCGCCGCGAGCAGCGCAGGGCACGGCTCGCGAAGCGAGACGCAAGTCACCAGGGTCGCCTTCTCTTTGCCTACTTTCTCTTGGCGAAGCAAGAGACAGTAGGTCGCCGTGCGGGGGCGAATTCCCCGCGCAGCCTCACACGGCAAACCGCGACAAGTCGAAACGATCGAAGGCCCGGCCGCCCTACCGCAAGCTCACGACAGGATCAGCCCGGACGTGCGCTCCTCGCGCAAGAAGTAGCGATCCGTCGGATGCAGGTTCTCGTCGAGCTCGTAGACCAGCGGCACCGCGTTCGGCACGCTGACCTTCAGGATCTCCTCCGGCGCCAGGCGGTCGAGGTGCATGATCAGCGCCCGCAGGCTGTTGCCATGCGCCGAGATCAGCAGCCGCTCGCCGCGGCGGATCGCCGGGGCGAGTTCGCTGTCCCACAGCGGCAGCACGCGCGCCACCGTGTCGCGCAGGCATTCGCCGAGCGGGAGTTCGCCGGGCGCCAGATCGGCGTAGCGCGGGTCGCCGTGCTGCCAGCGCGGGTCGGTCGGCGCCAGCGGCGGCGGCGCGACGTCATAGCTGCGGCGCCACAGGCGCACCTGCTCGTCGCCGTGCAGCGCCGCGGTCTCGGCCTTGTTCAGGCCCTGCAACGAGCCGTAGTGGCGCTCGTTCAGCCGCCAGTGCTTGCTGACCGGCAGCCACACGCGCTCGAGCGCGTCCAGGCAGTGCCAGGTGGTCCACACCGCGCGCTTGAGCACCGAGGTCTCGATGCGGTCGAACTCGAAGCCGGCGGCCTTCAGCCAGAGGCCGGCCTGGCGGGCCTGCTCGACGCCCCTGGGCGTGACGTCGACATCGGCCCAGCCGGTGAAGCGGTTCTCGAGGTTCCACGTCGATTCGCCGTGGCGCAGCAGCACGAGTTGATGCATGGTGACAGAGGGGGGGAGTGCAGGAATTCGGTGCGTCTGCCGGCGGGCCACGGGCGCGGGCCACGGGGGCCAGGGGGCGCACGGCCGGCGCGCGGAGCTTCGGATTCTAGAATCCCGGGCTGTCCTCCCCTTCCGCGGCCCCGCCCGCGCGCCCCGACCGTGAGCTTCCTCCTCGACAACTGGTACCTGGTGCTGACGGCGCTCGTCTCCGGCGGCGTGCTGCTGTGGCCCGCGTTCGCGCGCTCCGGCGGGGGTGGGCGCGTCTCGGCCGGCGAGGCGGTGATGCTGATCAACCGCGAGAAGGCGGTGCTGATCGATGTCGGCGAGCCCGCCGAGTACGCCGCCGGCCATGCGATGCCGGCGCGCAACGTGCCCTTCGGCCAGCTCGAGACCTCCAAGGAGCTGCCGTCGAACAAGACGCTGCCGGTGCTGCTGATCTGCCCGACCGGCGCGCGCGCGCAGCGCGCCGTCGCGCTGGTCAAGAAGCGCGGCCACGAGCGCGTGCATGCGATCACCGGCGGTCTGGCGGCGTGGCGCGAGGCGCAGCTGCCGGTGGAGAAGTCCGCCGGCTGAGCCGTCGCCCGGGTCGGCCGGGCGTGCCGATGGTGAAAAACTGCGCGTCGGCCTGCGCCGGGGCTGACCCAGCGCAGTACAGGGTCGTGACATCCGGGTGACACTTGTGCGTCGCACCAACCGATCCGCGCCCATGCCCGCCGTTCGCATGTACACCACCCAGGTCTGCCCGTTCTGCCAGCGGGCCAAGATGCTGCTCAAGCAGCGCGGGGTGGCGGCGATCGAGGAGATCCGCATCGACCTCGACCCGGTGCAGCGCGACACGATGATGCGCATCACCGGCCGGCGCACCGTGCCGCAGATCTTCGTCGGCGACACCCATGTCGGCGGCTGCGACGACCTGATCGCGCTCGACCACCGCGGCGGCCTGCTGCCGCTGCTGCAGCGCGCGACCGCCTGAGCCGGCCAGCGGGGCCCGCCGCGGCCGCTGCGACATAATCGTCCTGCCCTGAGCGGGCCCGCGCTGCGGGCCCTTTGCTTTTTTGCGCAGGCCGCGCCGCGGCGCTGACGCTTCCCCTGCCGACGGATGTCCATCATGGCCGACCAAGACCCCACCCCCGTGTTCCAGATCCAGCGCGTCTACCTCAAGGACGCCTCGCTCGAGCAGCCCAACTCGCCGCAGATCCTGCTCGAGCCGGCGCAGCCGCAGGTCGAGATCAATCTCGCGGTGGCGGCCGATCCGGTCAGCGAGGGCATCTACGAGGTCGCGGTCTCGGCCACGGTGACGACCAAGGTCGGCGACAAGACGCTGTTCCTGGTCGAGGCCAAGCAGGCCGGCATCTTCGAGATCCGCAACCTGCCGCAGGACCAGGTCGGCCCGGTGATCGGCATCGCCTGCCCGGGCATCGTCTACCCCTACCTGCGCGCCACCGTGGCCGACCTGATCACGCGCGCCGGCTTCCCGCCGGTGCACCTGTCCGAGGTCAACTTCCAGGCCATGTACGAGGCCCAGCTGCAATCGCAGCAGGGCGCCGCGGTCAACGGCAACGGCACGCACGCCGTGGCCTGACGATCCGCCTGGCGCCATGAAGATCGCGGTCCTCGGCGCCGGCGCCTGGGGCACCGCGCTGGCCGCGAGCACCGCGGCGCGGCACCACACGCTGCTGTGGGCGCGCGACGCGTCGCAGGCCGCCGCGATCGGCGCGACGCGTCGCAACCAGCGCTACCTGCCGGAGATCGAGCTGCCGTCGGCGCTCGGTGTCACGGCCGACCTGGATGCGGCGCTCGCCCATGCCGGCCGCGACGGCCTGGTCGTGATCGCGACGCCGACCTCGGGCCTGCGCGAGATGCTGGTGCGCGCCGCGGGCGGCGGCGCCGGTCTGCTGTGGCTGTGCAAGGGCTTCGAGGCCGGGACCGGCGCGCTCGGCCACGAGATCGCGCGCGCGGTCGCGCCGGCGGCGCGGTCCGGCGTGCTGTCGGGCCCGAGCTTCGCGCTCGAGGTCGCGCGCGGCCAGCCGACCGCGCTGGTGGCGGCCAGCGCCGACGCGGCGCTGTGCCGGCAGGCCGTCGCGGCCTTCCATGACGAGGCGCTGCGCGTCTACACCTCGGCCGACCCGGTCGGCGTCGAGGTCGGCGGCGCGGTCAAGAACGTGATCGCGATCGCCACCGGGATTGCCGACGGGATGCCTTCGGCGCCCGGGGCCGACGGCATGCCCTCGGCCGTCGGCAGCGGCCTCGGGCTCAACGCGCGCGCCGCGCTGATCACCCGCGGGCTGGCCGAAACCACCCGGCTCGGGCGCGCGCTCGGCGCGCGCGCCGACACCTTCATGGGCCTGTCCGGCCTCGGCGACCTGGTGCTGACGGCCACCGGCGCGCTGTCGCGCAACCGCCAGGTCGGGCTGGAGCTGGCCAAGGGCCGCGCGCTGGCCGACGTGCTGCACGACCTGGGGCATGTGGCCGAGGGCGTCTACAGCGCGCCGACGGTGCTGGCGCGCGCCGAGGCGCTGGGCGTCGAGATGCCGCTGACCGCGGCGGTCGTGGCCGTCCTCGACGGCCGCCTGCGGCCGGCCGAGGCCGTCGGCCGGCTGATGCGGCGCGACGCCAAGCCCGAGGCCCCGGCCGCCGGGGCGACCTAGAACGACTCCCAGTCGGAGGCGTCGGTGCCGGTCCGCGCCGCCACCACGGGCGCCGGGCTCGGCGCCGCGGCCGTCGGGACGGCCTGGCCGTTGAAGCGGGGCCGCACGATGTTCGTCGCGCGGTTCGGCCCGCGCCGCTCGACGCCGCCGGGGGCGCCGGCGACCGCCGGGCGGACCGGCCTCGCCGTCGCCACCGACTGGCCGGGCGCGAGCTTGAACACCGCCACCGCGGCGACCAGCTGCGCGGCCTGGACCTTCAGGCTCTCGGCCGCGGCCGCGCTCTCCTCGACCAGCGCCGCGTTCTGCTGCGTCGCCTGGTCCATCTGCTGCACCGCGTCGCCGATCTGCGCCACGCCGGCCGACTGCTCGGTGCTGGCGGCGCTGATCTCGCCCATCAGGTCGGTCACCCGCCGGATCGACGCGACCACCTCGGTCATCGTGCTGCCGGCCTGGTCGACCAGCTGGCTGCCCTGGCCGACGCGCTCGACGCTGTCGGTGATCAGCTGCTTGATCTCCTTGGCGGCCTCGGCGCTGCGCTGCGCGAGGTTGCGCACCTCGCTGGCCACGACCGCGAAGCCGCGGCCCTGTTCGCCGGCGCGCGCGGCCTCGACCGCCGCGTTCAGCGCCAGGATGTTGGTCTGGAACGCGATGCCGTCGATCACGCCGATGATGTCGACGATCTTCCTGGACGAGTCGTTGATGCCCTTCATCGTCTCGACGACCTGACCGACGACCTCGCCGCCGCGCACCGCGACGCTCGAGGCGCTGAGGGCGAGCTGGTTGCCCTGCCGGGCGTTGTCGGCGTTCTGCTTGACGGTGGAGCCCAGCTGCTCCATCGACGCGGCGGTCTGTTGCAGCGCCGAGGCCTGCTCCTCGGTCCGCCCCGACAGGTCGTTGTTGCCCTGGGCGATCTGGGCACTGGCGGTGGCCACGCTCTCGGCGCTGCCGCGCACCTCCGCGACGATGCCGTTGAGCTTGGCCTGCGAGTCCTTCAGGGCGCTCATCAGTTCGGCCACCTCGTCGCGTCCGGCGACGGGGATGTGCTGGCCGAGGTCGCCGGCGGCGAAGCGGCGCGCCGCGGCGACACCCGCGGCCAGCGGCCCGGTGAGCGAGCGGCTGATCCACAGGCCGAGCAGCGCCCCGCCGCCCACGCCGATCGCGATCAGCCCGATCATCTGCGCGCGGCTCTGCTGGTAGTGCTCGGTGGTCAGCTCGGTCACCTGCTTGGCATGCGCGGCCTTGTGGGTGGTCAGCTCGGTCATCGCGTGGTCGATCTCGCCGACGACGCGGCGCATGTCGCCGAACGCGAAGCCGATCGCCTGGCGCGCTTCCATCAGCTTCTCGGCGCCGATCACGGACTTGAAGCGCGCCACCATGGCGGTGTATTCGGCGAGCTTGGCCTCCACCTTGGCCATGTCGGCCTGCGCCGTCGGGTCGTCGAACAGCGGCTTGGCCAGCGCGACCTGCTCGCGGGTCTTGGCGAGACGCTCGTCGGCGTCCTTCAACGCCTCGGCGCGGCGCTCGGCGGTGTCGGCCAGGATGGCGGTGCGCAGCGCGCCGTCGGCGTGCAGCAGGTCGATCGTCGCCTCGTTGACATAGGACAGGCCGAGCAGCTCGTGCTGGTAGAGGAACTCGGCCTCGGTGTCGATCACATGCATGCCGCGGATGCCGATCGCGCCGATCACGGCCGAGATCGACGCGACCAGCAGGAAGGCGCTGATCAGGCGCGGGCCGACCTTGAGACTCGTCAGGTTCATGGGCATCCTTTCGTGACGGGAGAGGGCGGGCGGTGTGCGAGCGGCCTTGCCATGAGCGCCGCCCTTGTTACAGATTCATCGCCAGTCTGTAGGGAGTTCTCGATACGGGTTTACCAGAATTGGGGCGTTTCGCGCCGGCATTTCCGCGCACCCGCGCGCGACCGCGGCGGGCGCAAGCGTCCGCGGCCCGCCGAGGTCCAGCACTCGTCGCCGCCGTTGCCGCCGGCGGCCTGGGTCACACTGACGTCCCCGATCCGAGCTTCAGCCCATGCCGCGCTTTGCCGCCAACCTGTCGATGCTGTTCACCGAGCGGCCCTTCCTGGACCGCTTCGCCGCCGCGGCGGCCGCGGGCTTCGACGCGGTCGAGTGCCAGTTCCCCTACGACTGGCCGGCCGCGGACATCCGCGCCCGGCTCGACGCCTGCGGCCTGGCCATGGTGCTGCACAACCTGCCGGCCGGCGACTGGGCGGCCGGCGAGCGCGGCATCGCCTGCCTGCCGGGCCGCGAGTCCGAGTTCCGCGCCGGCGTCGAGCAGGGCATCGCCTATGCACGCGTGCTCGGCGTGCCGCGCCTGAACTGCCTGGCCGGCCTGACGCCGGCCGGCGCCGACGACGCCTTGCTGCGCCGCACCTTCATCGCCAACCTGGGCTATGCGGCGGCGGCGCTGGCCGACGCTGGGCTGGAGCTGCTGGTCGAGCCGATCAACACGGTCGACATGCCGGGCTTCTGGTTGAACCGCGGCGCGCAGGCGCTGGAGCTGATCGCGGAGGTCGGCGCCGCCAACCTGCGGCTGCAGTTCGACGCCTACCACGCCGCCGCGATGGGCGACGAACCGGGCGCGACGCTGCAGGCCTGTTTCGCGCAGGTCGGCCACATCCAGGTCGCCGATCATCCGGGCCGCCACGAGCCGGGCAGCGGCACGATCGGCTGCGCGGCGCTGTTCGCGCTGATCGACCGGCTCGGCTACGCCGGCCATGTCGGCGCCGAATACCGCCCGGCCGCCGGCACCGAGGCCGGCCTCGGCTGGCTGACACGGGCGCGCGGCTGTGCACGGTCGTGCGATTGAGCCGGGGCGGTCCTTTCGATAATGCCGTCATGAGCACGCCCGACCCCCAACGAGACCCCCGCGGCTTCCTGCGCCACCTGTACGACGCCGCGGTGCGCCGTGCGCTGCCGGCGCACAACATGGCCGAATTCCTGCCGCCGCCGCCCAAGGGCCGCACGCTCGTGATCGGCGCCGGCAAGGCCAGCGGCGCGATGGCCGAGGCGGTCGCGGCGCTGTGGCCGGCCGATTCACCGCTGTCCGGGCTGGTGGTGACGCGCTACGACCATGTGCCGCCGGTCTACAAGGCGAAGCCCGGCCGCATCGAGGTGGTCGAGGCGGCCCACCCGGTGCCCGACGCCGCCGGCCTGCGCGCGGCCCAGCGCATCGTCGAGCTGACGCAGGGGCTGACGGCCGACGACCTGGTGCTGTGCCTGATCTCGGGCGGCGGCTCGGCGCTGCTGACGCTGCCGGCCGACGGCATCTCGCTGGACGAGAAGCAGGCGATCAATCGGGCGCTGCTCAAGAGCGGCGCCAACATCGGCGAGATGAACTGCGTGCGCAAGCACCTGTCGGCGATCAAGGGCGGGCGCCTGGCGGCGCGCTGCGCGCCGGCCCGGGTCGTGACGCTGCTGATCTCCGACGTGCCGGGCGACGATCCGGACACGATCGCCTCCGGCCCGACCGTGCCCGACCGCAGCAGCTGCGCCGACGCGCTGGCGATCCTGACCCGCTATGCGATCGAGGTGCCGGCGGCCGTGCGCGCCGCGCTCGAGGCCGGCACGCTCGAGACGCCCAAGCCCGGTGACGCCTGCTTCGGCGGCCACGAGGTGAAGATGACCGCCACGCCGCAGCAGGCGCTCGAGGCGGCGGCCGAGGCGGCCCGCGCGGCCGGCGTCACCGCCCACATCCTGAGCGACGAGATCGAGGGCGAATCGCGCGTCGTCGGCGGCGTGCATGCGGCGCTGGCGCGCCAGGTGCGCCGGCGCGGTCAGCCCTTCGCCGCGCCCTGCGTGATCCTGTCCGGCGGCGAGACCACCGTCACGGTCAGGAGCAAGGGCGGCCGCGGCGGCCGCGCCACCGAGTTCCTGCTCGGCTCGGCGATCGCGCTGCAGGGCGAGGCGGGCGTCTACGTGCTGGCGGCCGACACCGACGGCATCGACGGCGTCGAGGACAACGCGGGCGCGATCGTCACGCCCGACACGCTGGCGCGCGGCAGCGCGGCGGGGCTGAAGGCCCAGGCCTACCTGGACGCCAACGACTGCTACAGCTTCTTTGCCGGCACCGGCGACCTGGTCAGCACCGGGCCGACCTACACCAACGTCAACGACTTCCGGGCGCTGCTGCTGCTCTGAGCGGCGCGTCGCGCCACCTGTCCTCCGATCCCCCTAGGCTGACCCCCCGCGAATGCGGGGCGGCCACTAGATTGCTGAGGCCCGCGAATCCCGCGGGGATTCGACAAGAACGGAGGACAGACATGCATCAGTTCCATCGTGCGCTGCTTGGCGCCCTTGCCGGCGCCGGCGTGGCTCTCGCGGCCTTGCCGGCAGTCGCGGCCGAGGCCTTTCCGTCCTGCGCCGGGCTGCCGACGCACGCCCAGCTCAAGGAGGCCCTGACGGCGGCCCGCAATGCCGCCAACGCCGGCTTCAACCTCGACATGTGGGGCACCGTCGTCAACCGTGACGGCGTCGTCTGTGCCGTCGCCTTCACCGGCAGCGGGCGCGGCAGCCAGTGGCCGGGCAGCCGGGTGATCTCGGCGCAGAAGGCCTACACGGCCAACGCCTTCAGCCTGCCGGGGCTCGCGCTGGCGACGGCCAACCTGTACGCGGCGGTGCAGCCCGGGGGCAGCCTGTACGGCCTGCAGCACAGCAACCCGGTCGACACCGCCGATGCCTACCGCGGGCCGGCCAACGACTTCGGTCAACCGAACGACCCGATGGTCGGGCATCGGGTGGGCGGCGTGAACGTGTTCGGCGGCGGCCTGGCGCTGTACAACGCCAACAAGCGGCTGCTGGGCGCGATCGGCGTCTCGGGTGATAGTTCCTGCGCCGACCATGCGATCGCCTGGCGCACCCGCAGCACACTGCAGCTCGACTTCGTGCCGGCCGGCGTCGGCGCCGGCAGCACCGACCAGATCATCTACGGCACCGGCGGCTTCACCCAGCCGCATTGCATCGACGCGACGGCCGAGGACGCGGTCGTCAGCCAGCTGCCGGGGGTGCGCGGCCGCTGAGCTCGGCGAGCCGCGCCGCGCCCGCGCCGAAGGCATAGGCGTCCATCGCCAGCGACCCGTAGGTCACGCCCTCGTGCAGCCGCACGGGGGCGGTGTCGAAGCCGCCGGCCCCGGCGGCGATGTAGAACGGCAGCCAATGCTCGTCGGTCGGGTGCATTGCCGCGCCATACGGGGCGACGCGGCGGTAGTCGAGCAGCGCCGCGCGGTCGCGCGCCGCGCTACGCTCGGCCACCCAGGCGCGGAAGGCGGCGGTCTCGGCGATCTCGCGCGCGTCGGTGGCCGGCATCGGCCGCACCGCGAACAGGCGCCGCAGGTCGTGCGTCAGGCTGCCGGAGGCCAGCAGCAGCACGCCCTCGGCCCGCAGCGGCGCGAGCGCCTCGCCGAGCGCCCATTGCGCCGCCGGTGACTGCTGCGGTGACAGCGCCACCGGCACCACCGGGATGTCCGCCTGCGGCCACGCGAAGCGCAGCACCGCCCAGATGCCGTGGTCGAGCCCGGCCTCGGCGCTGCGCACCGGGCGCAGGCCGGCGGCCGTCAGCAACTCGACGACGCGCTGCGCCACCGCCGGCTCGCCCGGCGGGTCGTAGCGCAGCCGGTACAGCGCCTCGGGAAAGCCGCCGAAGTCGTGCACCGCATGGTGGGTGGGGGTGTCCAGCACCACCGGCTGCGGTGCCGCGGTGTGCGGCGACACGACGACGATCGCGCGCGGCCGGCCGAAGCCGGCCTCGATCGCCGGACCGAGCCGGGCGAAGAAGGCGCCGGTGGCGCCGGGCTCGATCGCCAGCATCGGCGAGCCGTGCGAGACGAACAGCGCCGGCAGCGGCATGGGCAGGGGGGCGTGCGACATGTGAGCATTGCACCACCGCGGGTTGCGGCGGCCGTTCACCCGCTTTGCACGCAGCGTTCGGCGCATGGCCCTGGGCGGCGGTCGGCAGGGGTGTTTGCGCTAACGTGCGGCGCTCGCCCGAGCGCCGCATGACCCTCACCCCCCCGTCCGTCTGGACCCTGGCCCGCCGCCAGCTGCTGCGCGACTTTCGCGCCGGCGAGCTGCGCCTGCTGCTCGTCGCGGTGATGCTGGCGGTGGCGGCGCTGACGGCGGTGGGCTTCTTTGCCGACCGCCTCAACAACGGCCTGGCGCGCGACGCCCGCCAGCTGCTCGGCGGCGACGCGATCGTCGCGAGCGACCAGCCGGCGCCGGCCGCGCTGGCCGAACGCGCGCGCGCCGACGGCCTGGTGGTCGCGAGCACCGCGGGTTTCCCGAGCATGGGCCGCGCGCCCGACGCGCGCGGTGGCGCGTCGCGCCTGGTGGCCGTGAAGGCGGTCGGCGAGGGCTATCCGCTGCGCGGCCGCGTCACGCTGCGCGAGCGGCCCGATGCGCCCGAGCGCCAGGCCGAGGGCGTGCCCGCACGCGGCTCGGTGTGGGTCGACGCGGCGATCCTCGACTCGCTGAACCTGCGGCTCGGCGACCCGCTGCTGCTCGGCGATGCCGCGCTGACGATCACCGCGGTGATCGCCGTCGAGCCCGACCGCGGCGCCGGCTTCATGAGCTTCGCGCCGCGGGTCATGATCCACGAGGCCGACCTCGCCGCCACCGGCCTGGTCCAGCCGGCCAGCCGCGTGACCTACCGGCTCGCGGTGGCCGGGCAGGGCACCGACGGCGACGCGCGCGTGCGCGCCTGGGTCGCCTGGGCCGAGCGGCAGATCGCCAGCCAGGGCTGGCGCGGGTTGCGGCTCGAGTCGCTGGACAGCGGTCGCCCGGAGATGCGCCAGACGCTCGACCGCGCGGCGCGCTTCCTCAACCTCGTCGCGCTGCTGGCGGCGCTGCTGGCGGCGGTGGCGGTGGGCATCGCGGCGCGCGACTTCGCGGCGCGCCGGCTCGACGACTGCGCGATGCTGCGCGTGCTCGGCCAGCCGCAGCGGCGCATTGCCGGCGCCTATGCGCTGGAGTTCGCCGGCGTCGGCCTGCTGGCCAGCGTGCTCGGCGTCGCGCTCGGGTGGGCGGTGCACTTCGGCTTCGTCGCGCTGCTCGCCGGCCTGGTCGACGCCGCGCTGCCGGCGCCGGGGCCCGGTCCGGCGCTGTTCGGGCTCGGCGTCGGCTTGACGCTGCTGCTCGGCTTCGGCCTGCCACCGGTGCTGCAGCTCGCGCGCGTGCCGCCGCTGCGGGTGATCCGGCGCGAGCTGGGCGAGCTCAAGCCGGCGTCGATCGGCGTACTGCTGGCCGGCTTCGCGGGCTTCGCGGCGCTGCTGCTGGCGGTCGCCTCGGACCTGACGCTCGGGCTGATCACCGTCGGCGGCTTCGCGGCCGCGGTGGCGCTGTTCGCGCTGTTGTCCTGGGCGGCGGTGACGCTGCTGCGGCGCCTGGTGCCGGGCGCCTCGGCGCCGCGCTGGCTGGTGCTCGCGACCCGCCAGGTGGCCGCGCGGCCGGGTTTCGCGGTGCTGCAGACCAGCGCGCTGGCGGTCGGGCTGCTGGCGCTGGTGCTGCTGGTGCTGCTGCGCACCGACCTGATCGCGAGCTGGCGGGCGGCCACGCCCCCGGACGCGCCGAACCGCTTCGTCATCAATGTCCAGCCCGAGCAGGGCGAGGCCTTCCAGCGCGCGCTGCGCGACGCCGGTGTCGCCGCCTACGACTGGTACCCGATGATCCGCGGCCGCCTCGTCGGCGTGAACGGACGGCCGGTCAAGCCCGAGGACTATGCGGCCGAGCGCGCCCAGCGCCTCGTCGACCGCGAGTTCAACCTCAGCCACAGCGCCGTCCTGCCCGGGCAGAACCGCGTCGTCGCCGGGCGCTGGCAGGCGGAGGAGGCCGGCGCCATCAGCGTCGAGGCCGGGCTGGCCGAGACCCTCGGCCTGAAGCTCGGCGACACGCTGCGCTTCGACATCGCCGGGCTCGCGCAGGAGGCGCGCATCACCAGCCTGCGCGAGGTGGACTGGGGCTCGATGCGGGTCAACTTTTTCGTCCTCTTTCCCCAGGCCCGCCTGCCCGACCTGCCGGCGAGCTACATCAGCGCCTTCCGCGCGCCGGCCGCGGCCGGCTTCGACAACGCGCTGGCGCGCGACTTCCCCAATATCACCAGCGTCGACGTGTCGGCCTCGATCGCCCAGGTGCAGCGGGTGCTGGACCAGGTGATCCGCGCGGTCGAGTTCCTGTTCGCGTTCACGCTGGCGACCGGGCTGGTGGTGCTGTTCGCCGCCGTGACCGCGACCCGCGAGCAGCGCGCGCGCGAGTTCGCGGTGATGCGCGCGCTCGGCGCCGGCGGACGGCTGCTGCGCCAGGTGCAGCGTGCCGAGCTGCTGGGCGTCGGCGCGCTGGCCGGCGTGCTCGCCTCGGTGGCGGCGCTCGCGGTCGGCTGGGCGCTGGCACGCTGGGTGTTCGAGTTCAGCTGGCAGCCGCCGCTGTGGGTGCCGCTGGCCGGCGGCGCGGCCGGCGCGCTGCTGGCGCTGGCGGCGGGCTGGTGGGGGCTGCGCGAGGTGCTGGCGCGGCCGGTGGTCGAGACACTGCGGCGGGCTTCCGAGTAGTCGTACCGAATGGGCTGCCGACGGCGCTTGACGCCGCCGGGGTGGCGGTGTTCCAGTCCGGTGCGACCGTCTCAGGTCGTCGAAATTCTCAAGGAGAAACAATGAAGAAGTTGTTCGCACTCATCGCGTCGTTCGCCTGCCTGGCGACCGCGCCGGCGGCCCACGCCCAGGCCGACGTCAGCGAGATCCTCGACCTGACGTCGCTGATCCGCGTGGTCCGCAATCCGGCCAACCCGTCCAGCGGGAACCTGCGCGTGATCGTCCCGTTCATGAATGCCACGCCCGGCACGAACGGCATCCCGCAACGGGTGACGATCCGCTTCAACCTCTACGATCCGACCAGCGGCAACAACTCCATCCTGTTCCAGAGCGCGCCGCGTGCGGTCAATCTGCCGGTGCCGTGCACCAGCCCCTCGTCATGGGACGAGGACTACTCGATCAAGTTCTTCGGTCGCTGGAACGGGGTGCGCGCGACGATGATCGTCGGCTACTCGGTCGTGTGCTTCGAGACCGGGACCGGGCAGCGCAAGGAGGGGCGTTCGACCATCGTCTACTCGGCCGATGTCACGCAGCCGCCGCCGGCGGCGGCGTCCTGGGCGCGCAGCTACGCGCTGGAGCTGATCGGCGCCAACTCGCTGGACCTGACGGACGGCAGCGGCACGCTCGCCGTGCAGGATGGCGTCGGCGAGACGCTGATGCTGACCCTCGAAGCTTCGACGGGGCCGCGGATCGTCATGCTGAGCTTCGACACCGGCGACCTGTTCAGCAACCCGGGCTGGACGATGCCGGCCGATCGCTCCTACCCGACCGGCAACTTCTGAGCCGCGCGGGCCGCAGGACGGGCCGCGGCGACGCGGCGGTTCAGTCCTCCAGCTCGGCCTTCGCCATCTCCACGTCGAGCCGCTCCATCGCGTCCATCGGCGTGCAGGCGGCGGCCTGGGCGTAGAGCTTCTCGGCCTCGGCCATCTTCTTGTCGCCCTCGAGCATCACCAGCCCGTTGGCGTACTCGACCATCGCGATCGCGCTCGTCGGGTTGAGCTGGAGCGCGGTCTGGAACATCTTCAGCCCGGTCGCCGCGTCGGCGCCCTGGGTGCGGCCGAGCAGCTTGCCGACCTTGTCGATCACCTCGGCATGGAAGGCGCCGAGCGCGATGTGCGCGTCGGCATGCTTGGGGGTGAGCCTGATGGCCGCCTCCAGCGCGTGCTTGACCTTGCCGCCCAAGCCCTGGGCCAGCGCCTTCGCGACGCTGATGCCCTGGCTGTAGCGACCCAGCGCATAGGCCATGAAGTAGTGGGCGTTGGCGTTCTTCGGCTCGGCCGCCGCCTGGGCCTCGGCGCGGTTGGCGACTTCCAGAAACAGCTCGAGCCTGGCCTTCTCGCTCTTCTCCAGGTAGTTGGCGTAGATCGCCTGCGCCTTGTGGGCGACGACGAGGCCGGCGCCGCCGGCCTTCAGCCCGGCATCGGCGGCCTGCCTGAACTCGCCGGCGTGGAATAGCGACCAGGCCTCCAGCACCGCGGCGTCCTTCGGCAGCGGCTCGGCGTCGCCGGCGTGCAGCCGCGCCCAGTGCTTCTTCAGCGCCGCGGCGTCGTAGCCGTAGTCGGCGTCGTCGTAGGGGAAGGCGGTCCATTTGGCCATGTCGTCTCCTTGTCGTCGGGGGTCTTCTTCAGGACTTCTGGTAGCTGCCGACCAGCGTGTGCAGGTGCTCGCGCTGGCCGTCCTCGAGGTAGGGCATCAGCAGGCTCAGCACATGGAAGGCCCCGCGCAGCAGGGCCGCGCCGGCGCTCTCCGGCTCCAGCGCGCGGCGCGGGTCGCGCACGTACTCGAAGCTCAGCCAGTAGGTGAGCACCACCACCATCGCGGTGGCGACCGGCTCGGCCTCGTGGGCATCGAGCCCCTTGCGCCCGAAGGCGCCGCCGCGGTTCAGCCCGTCGAGCACCGCCCGCACCGCCAGCTGCTTGTTCTTCAGCACGAACTGGAAGTGGGTCTCGAGCCGGCGGTTCTTGCTCAGCAGGTCGTTCAGGTCGCGGTAGAGGAAGCGGTACTGCCAGATCAGCTCGAACAGCATGTGGAAGAACAGCCACGCGTCCTCGACGTTGCGCACGTTGTCGGCGGCGCGCAGCAGCTCGGTCAGCGACTGCTCGTAGCGGTCGAACAGGCTGTTGATCAGCTCGTCCTTGGCCGGGTAGTGGTAGTAGAGGTTGCCGGGGCTGATGTTCAGCTCGGCCGAGATCAGCGTGGTGCTGACATTGGGCTCGCCGAAGCGGTTGAACAGGTCGAGCGTGACCTCGAGGATGCGCTCCGCGGTGCGGCGCGGGGCCTTCTTCGTGCCTTTGGACGTCATGTGATCCCCCCGCCCGACGCGTACGTCGGGCGACCCCCCGAGGGGGTGCGAGCCGGCTTGGGGCGGCCCGGCGCTCGGCTCGCTGGCGCGCGCGAGAGGGCTCGGTGATTCATGGTGCGCGTGGGGGCGGTCTCGGCGTGCGGGGCAATCTAGCACCATCGTCGTGCGCCACCAATCGGCAAGCGCCCTTTGGAGGGGGCTGCCTACAATCGCGCCTTCGTTCCGAGGCCCGCATGCCCGCCGTCCGTTTCGAGTCCGTTTCCAAGACCTACCGCACGCCGCGCGGCGACTTCCAGGCCCTGCAGGACGTGAGCTTCGACATCGAGGCCGGCGAGTTCTTCGGCCTGCTCGGCCCCAACGGCGCCGGCAAGACGACGCTGATCAGCATCCTGGCCGGCCTGGGTCGCGCCAGCGCCGGGCGCGTGACGGTCCACGGCCACGACGTGGTGGCCGATTACGCGGCGGCGCGCCAATCGCTCGGCATCGTGCCGCAGGAGCTGGTGTTCGACCCCTTCTTCAGCGTGCGCGAGACGCTGCGCATCCAGAGCGGCTACTTCGGTGTCCAGGGCAACGAGCGCTGGATCGACGAGCTGCTCGAGAACCTGGGGCTGGCCGACAAGGCCGACGCCAACATGCGCCAGCTCTCCGGCGGCATGAAGCGCCGCGTGCTGGTGGCGCAGGCGCTGGTGCACAAGCCGCCGGTCATCGTCCTGGACGAACCCACTGCGGGTGTCGATGTGGAGCTGCGCCAGACGCTGTGGCAGTTCATCGCGCGCCTGAACAAGCAGGGCCACACCGTGCTGTTGACGACCCACTACCTGGAGGAAGCCGAGGCCCTGTGCGGGCGCATCGCTATGCTCAAGACGGGCAGGGTGGTGGCGCTGGAGCACACCAGCGAACTGCTCAAGGCGGCCTCCAGCAACGTGCTGCGGTTCAAGATCGACAGCGAGCTGCCGCCCGAATTCGAGGGCAAGGCCCGGGTCACGGGACGCATCGTCCAGCTTCCAGCCCACGACGCCCACGAGATCGAACGCTACCTGGCCATCATCCGGCAGGCGGGCTTGCGCGTGGAAGACGTGGAGATCCGCAAGGCGGACCTGGAGGATGTCTTCCTGGACGTCATGTCAAAGCATTCCGAGACGCCGGCTGGGGTGAGCGGCGGCCGGACGTCCCAAGGCGCGAAGGCCCCCTCGGGGGGCAGCGCAGTACACGAAGTGACGAGCGTGGGGGCACGTTCCCTATGACAGGATGGCGGACCCTGTTCTACAAGGAAGTCCTGCGCTTCTGGAAGGTCAGTTTCCAGACGGTGGCTGCGCCCGTGCTCACGGCGGTGCTGTACATGCTGATTTTCGGTCACGTGCTGCAAGACCATGTCAAGGTGTACGAGCAGGTCAGCTACACCGCTTTCCTGGTGCCGGGCCTGGTGATGATGAGCGTGTTGCAGAACGCCTTCGCCAACAGCTCATCCTCCTTGGTCCAGAGCAAGATCATGGGCAACCTGGTGTTCCTGCAGCTCACGCCGTTGTCGCACCGTGCCTGGTTTGTGGCGTACGTCGGATCGTCGGTGGTCCGCGGACTGGCCGTGGGGGCAGGGGTGATGCTCGTGACCTGGTGGTTCGCCCGCCCGAGCTTTGTGGCGCCGTTGTGGATTCTGGTCTTCGCGGTCCTCGGCGCGGGGCTGCTCGGGGCGCTGGGCCTGATCGCCGGCCTGTGGGCCGAAAAGTTCGACCAGATGGCGGCGTTCCAGAACTTCGTCATCGTGCCCATGACCTTCCTCTCGGGCGTGTTCTACTCCATCCACTCCCTGCCGGATTTCTGGCAGACCGTGAGCCACCTCAACCCGTTTTTCTACATGATCGACGGCTTCCGCTATGGGTTCTTTGGCGTCAGCGACGTCTCGCCCTGGCTGAGCCTGGGTCTGGTCGGGAGTGCGTTCGTTCTGGTCAGTGCCGTGGCGCTGCACCTGCTGCGCATCGGCTACAAAATTCGCCACTGATTCCATCGAGTGCTATGACCGCTGACCAACTGCAACAACTGATCGCCGCGGGCCTGCCCTGCGAGCACCTTGAAGTCTCCGGCGACGGCCGTCACTGGACGGCCGTGATCGTGTCCCCCGCGTTCGAGGGCATGCGCGCCATTGCCCGCCACAAGCGGGTGTACGCCACGCTGGGCGAGCGCATCCAGAGTGACGAGGTGCACGCCCTCTCGATGAAGACCTATACGCCGGCCGAATGGGCCAAACAATGACCCCCTGCGCCGCTATGCGTCTCCCCCCAGGGGGCGTCACCTGCAGCCCGGCGAAGCCGGTTCTGCGGTGACCTTGGCTGTGTTGGCTCTTGCGATGCAGTCGGCGCTGGCTGCTACTGACAACTGAAAGACAATTTTTCAATGGACAAACTGCGCATCACCGGTGGCCGCCCTCTCCATGGCGAAGTGACCATCTCCGGCGCCAAGAACGCGGCGCTGCCCGAGCTGTGTGCCACCCTGCTCACCGCCGAAGCGGTGAACCTGACCAATGTGCCGCGCCTGCGTGATGTGGCCACCATGCGTCTGTTGTTGGACAACATGGGCGTGTTGTCCGAGACCCACGGTGAGCGCGGTGGCATGAGTTTCCAGGCGCCCGATTCGCTCAAGCCTGAAGCGCC
Organism: Methylibium sp.; assembly: GCA_035476815.1. GTDB lineage: Bacteria > Pseudomonadota > Gammaproteobacteria > Burkholderiales > Burkholderiaceae_C > Methylibium. The sequence goes on along the minus strand of DATILD010000091.1, from coordinate 957 downwards.
GTACGAACTGGTCAAGACCATGCGCGCATCGGTGCTGGTGCTGGGCCCACTGCTGGCGCGTTTTGGCCGGGCCAAGGTGTCGCTGCCCGGCGGGTGCGCCATCGGTTCGCGCCCGGTGGACCAGCACATCAAGGGTTTGCAGGCCATGGGGGCCGAGATCCTGGTCGAGCACGGCTACATGGTGGCTCAGCTGCCGGCAGGCAAGACGCGCCTGCACGGTGCGCGCATCGCCACCGACATGGTCACCGTGACCGGCACCGAGAACTTCCTCATGGCCGCGGCGTTGGCCGAGGGAGAGACCCTGCTGGAAAACGCGGCCCAGGAGCCCGAGATCGCCGATCTGGCCGAGATGCTGATCGCCATGGGCGCCAAGATTGAAGGCCACGGCACCAGCCGAATCCACATCCAGGGTGTCGACCGTTTGCACGGTTGTAGCCACCAGGTGGTGGCCGATCGCATCGAGGCCGGCACCTTCCTGTGCGCGGTGGCGGCTACCGGCGGCGACGTGGTGCTGCGCCACGGCCGCGCCGATCACCTCGATGCCGTCATCGACAAGCTGCACGACGCGGGTGCCGAGATCGAGGCCGGCAAGGACCACGATGGCGACTTCATCCGCGTGCGCGCCTCGGGCAGGCTCAAAGCCCAGAGCTTCCGCACCACGGAGTACCCGGGCTTCCCGACCGACATGCAGGCCCAATTCATGGCGCTCAACTGCATTGCCACGGGTTCGAGCAAGGTCACCGAGACCATCTTTGAAAACCGCTTCATGCACGTCAACGAGTTGGTGCGCCTGGGCGCGAAGATCCAGACCGATGGCAAAGTGGCGGTGGTCGAAGGCATCGACAAGCTTTCAGGCGCCATCGTCATGGCGACCGACCTGCGGGCCTCCGCCAGTCTGGTGATTGCCGGTCTGGTGGCCGAGGGCGAGACCATCGTTGACCGCATCTACCACCTGGA
>DATILD010000090.1:0-27407 GCA_035476815.1 Methylibium sp. | reverse complement strand
AGGACGGCAGCGACCGGCTGCAGATCAACGCGCAGAACTGCGTGCACTGCAAGACCTGCGACATCAAGGACCCGACCCAGAACATCGTCTGGGTCACCCCCGAGGGCGGCGGCGGGCCGAACTACGCGGGGATGTAGCGCCCTGGTGATCGCGGCCGGTGGCTGGCAGGACTGCTCGCTGTTCGAGACGGTGGTCCGCGCGAGCCAGAAACGCCGAACTGGCGCCGCCCGCGGCCCTTGTTTCGAGCGCCCCCGTCGACCCACAAACTCGAATCTGCAGTAACATGCACATTGTCAGGAGAGAGTTCCGCTAAGGAACCGCCGACGGCGCAGAGGACACCCCTCGAACGCTCAGGCACCAAGGACTGACAAGCGTCACCGAAAGGCGACGTTCCTCACTGGAGAGCGGTCGCGAAGTTGGCGGCCCACCGAAGGGGCAAGCGGGTCACGGCCGAGCCGACAACCCGCCAATCTCTCAGGTACCCGGACAGCGAGGGCCCAAAGCACCACCTTGACGGGTGGACCTGAAGCCCTCGGAGTCTCGAATGTCCGGATCTACCGCCGCCCCGCTCCTGCACACCCCGCTGCACGCGCTGCACCTCGAACTCGGCGCCCGCATGGTGCCCTTCGCGGGCTACGCCATGCCGGTGCAGTACCCGGCCGGGCTGATCGCCGAGCACCGCCAGTGCCGCGAGCAGGCGGCCCTCTTCGACGTCTCGCACATGGGCCAGGTCCGCGTCCATGCCGCCGACCTGCACGAGGCCGCCAAGGCGCTCGAGAGCCTGATCCCGATCGACGTGCTCGGCCTCGCGCCCGGCCAGCAGCGCTACGGCTTCTTCACCAATGCCGCTGGCGGCATCCTCGACGACCTGATGGTCACGCGCCGCGAGCATGACTTCCTGGTGGTCGTCAACGCGGCCTGCAAGGCGGCCGACCTCAAGCACCTGCAAACGCACATCGGCCACCGCTGCAGCGTCCAGTGGCTGGACGATCGCGCGCTGCTGGCACTGCAGGGCCCGCAGGCCGTCACCGCGCTGGCGCGGCTGGCGCCGGGCGTCGCGGCGCTGGGCTTCATGACCGGCGGCCATTTCACGCTGGCCGGCGCCGACTGCTTCCTGACCCGCTCCGGCTACACCGGCGAGGACGGCTACGAGATCTCGGTCCCGGCCGAGCACGCCGAGGCGCTGGCCCGCGCGCTGCTGGCCCAGCCCGAGGTCGCGCCCGCCGGCCTGGGCGCGCGCGACACGCTGCGGCTCGAGGCCGGCCTGTGCCTCTACGGCCACGACATCGACACCCGCACCACGCCGGTCGAGGCCTCGCTCGCCTGGGCGATCCAGAAGGTACGCCGCGCCGGTGGCGCGCGCGCCGGCGGCTACCCGGGGGCCGCCGCGATCGATGCCCAGCTCGTCCACGGCCCGAGCAGCAAGCGCGTCGGCCTGGTCGGCCTCGAGCGCGTGCCGGTGCGCGAGGGCGCCGAGATCGTCGACGCCCACGGCCGCAAGCTCGGCCATGTGACGAGCGGCACGCTCGCCCCGACCGTCAACCAGCCGATCGCGATGGCCTGCCTGCCGGCCAACCACACCGCGGCGCGCGCCGAGGTCTACGCGGTCGTGCGCGGCAAGCGCCAGCCGATGCGCGTGACGCCGCTGCCCTTCGTGCCGCGCCGCTACGTGCGCACCTGAGCCCCCGATACTCGCCTCCCCGAAATCACCTTCCCAGGAGCCTTCCGATGACGATCAAGTACACCCCCGACCACGAGTGGATCGACACCGCCACGCCGGCCGCCGCCACCGTCGGCATCACCGTGCATGCGCAGGACGCGCTCGGCGACGTGGTGTTCGTCGACCTGCCGGCCGTCGGCGCGAGCTTCGCCAAGGGCGATGTCGCCGGTGTCGTCGAGTCGGTCAAGGCCGCGGCCGACCTCTACATGCCCGTCGCCGGCGAGGTGGTCGAGGTCAACGAGGCGCTGCGCGACGACCCCTCGCTCGCCAACACCGACCCGCTGGCCTCGGGCTGGTTCTTCAAGGTGAAGCTGGCCGAGCCGGCCGAGCTCGACGCCCTGATGGACGCGACCGCCTACGACGCCCTTCTCAAGACCCTGTGATCCCGCCCGTGCGTCGCGGCCACGAGCCGCGGTGCTCCCGACCCCGACTCCAGCCCCCGCCCCGACCGGAGCCCCCGACATGCTGATGCCCACCGCCCTGCCGCTCGACCAGCTCGAGAACGCCGAGGAATTCGTCGCCCGCCACATCGGCGTCGACGAGCTCGACGAGGCGCACATGCTGTCGGAGATCGGTGCCGCCTCGCGGCGCGCGCTGATCGAGGCCATCGTGCCGGCGAGCATCGCGCGCCAGCGCACGATGGGGCTGCCGGCCGCGGTGAGCGAGGCGCAGGCGCTCGCCGAGCTGCGCGCGATCGCCGGCCGCAACCAGGTGCTCAAGAGCTACATCGGCCAGGGCTACCACGGCACGCTGACGCCGGGCGTCATCCTGCGCAACGTGCTTGAGAACCCGGCCTGGTACACCGCCTACACGCCCTACCAGGCCGAGATCTCGCAGGGCCGGCTGGAGGCGCTGCTGAACTTCCAGACCCTGGTCTGCGACCTGACGGGCATGGCGATCGCCAACGCCTCGATGCTCGACGAGGCCACCGCCGCGGCCGAGGCGATGACGCTGGCCAAGCGCAGCGTCAAGTCCAAGAGCCAGCGCTTCATCGTCGCCGACGACTGCCATCCGCAGACCCTCGAGGTGCTGCGCACGCGTGCCGAACCGCTGGGCATCGAGCTCGCGGTCGGCGACATCGCCACGCTGCTGCAGGGCGACTGCTTCGGCGTGCTGGCGCAGTACCCCTCGACCACCGGCGCCGTGCACGACCTGCGCGCGCTGCCCGCCGCGGCGCATGCGAAGCACGCCGCCTTCGTGGTCGCCGCCGACCCGCTGGCACTGACGCTGCTCGCGCCGCCGGGCGAATGGGGCGCCGACATCGTCGTCGGGTCGACCCAGCGCTTCGGCATGCCGATGGGCGCCGGCGGCCCGCACGCCGCCTACCTGGCCTGCCGAGACGAGTTCAAGCGCTCGATGCCGGGCCGGCTGGTCGGCGTCAGCATCGACGCGCAGGGCAGCCCGGCCTACCGGCTCGCGCTGCAGACGCGCGAGCAGCACATCCGCCGCGAGAAGGCCACCTCCAACATCTGCACCGCGCAGGTGCTGCCGGCCGTCGTCGCGAGCATGTACGCGGTCTACCACGGGCCGCAGGGCCTGAAGCGCATCGCGCTGCGCATCGCGGCCTACACCGCGATCCTCGCGCGCGGGCTCGAGGAGCTGGGCTGCCAACTGGTCAACGCCAGCGCCTTCGACACGCTGACCGTCGAAACCGGCGCCGCCACCGAGACGGTGATCGCGCGCGCCCGCAGCGACGGCGCCAACCTGCGCCGCGTGTCGCCGGTGCATGTGGGCATCGCGCTCGACGAGACCACCCGCCGCGAGGAGATCGTGCGCCTGTGGTCCTGGTTCGCCCAGCCGAGCCAGAGCCTGCCGGCCCTCGGGAAGTTCGACAAGGGCGCCGACCCGCGCGTGCCGAGCGAGCTGCGCCGCACCAGCGACTTCCTCGGCCACCCGGTGTTCAACACCCACCACAGCGAGACCGAGCTGCTGCGCTACCTGCGCGGCCTGTCCGACAAGGACCTGGCGCTCGACCGCACGATGATCCCGCTCGGCTCGTGCACGATGAAGCTCAATGCGACCAGCGAGATGATCCCGATCACCTGGCCCGAGTTCGCGCACATCCACCCCTATGCGCCGGCCGTGCAGCTGGCCGGCTATGCCGAGCTCGACCTGCAGCTGCAGCGCTGGCTGTGCCAGGCCACCGGCTACGCGGGCGTGAGCCTGCAGCCCAACGCCGGCTCGCAGGGCGAGTACGCCGGCCTGCTGGCGATCCGCGCCTGGCATGCCTCGCGCGGCGAGGACTGGCGCGACATCTGCCTGATCCCCGAGAGCGCCCACGGCACCAACCCGGCCAGCGCGCAGATGGCCGGCATGCAGATCGTCGTCGTGAAGTGCGATGCCGAGGGCAACGTCGACCTCGCCGACCTGCGCCTGAAGTGCGAGCAGCACCGCCCGCGCCTGGCCGCGGTGATGATCACCTACCCCTCGACCTACGGCGTGTTCGACACCCATGTGAAGGAGCTGTGCGCGCTGGTGCACCAGTTCGGCGGCCGGGTCTACGTGGACGGCGCCAACATGAATGCGCTGGTCGGCGTGGCCGCGCCGGGCGAGTTCGGCGGCGACGTGAGCCACCTGAACCTGCACAAGACCTTCTGCATCCCGCACGGCGGCGGCGGACCGGGCGTCGGTCCGGTGTGCGTGGTCGAGGACCTGCTGCCCTTCCTGCCCAAGCGGCCCGGCGAGGCCACCCTCGACGGCAAGGAGGCGCCGGTCGGCCCGGTGTCGGCCGCGCCGCTGGGCAATGCCGCGGTGCTGCCGATCAGCTGGATGTACATGCGCATGATGGGCGCCAAGGGCCTGACCGCCGCGACCGAGACCGCGATCCTGAGCGCCAACTACATCGCCGCGCGGCTGTCGGACCACTACGACATCCACTTCAGCGGCGAGGTCGAGGGCCTCAAGGGCGGCGGCGTGGCGCACGAGTGCATCCTCGACCTGCGGCCGCTGAAGGACACGAGCGGCGTCACCGCCGAGGACGTCGCCAAGCGCCTGATCGACTACGGCTTCCACGCGCCGACGCTCTCCTTCCCGGTCGCCGGCACGCTGATGGTCGAGCCGACCGAGAGCGAGTCGCGCACCGAGCTCGACCGCTTCTGCGACGCGATGATCGCGATCCGTCGCGAGATCGCCAAGGTCGAGGCGGGTGCCTGGCCGCAGGACGACAACCCGCTGAAGAACGCGCCGCACACCGCCGAGGCGCTGCTCAAGGCCGACTGGCCGCATGCCTACTCGCGTGAAGACGCCGCCTACCCGCTGGCCAGCCTGCGGCGCGGCAAGTACTGGTCGCCGGTCGGCCGCGTCGACAACGTTCACGGCGACCGCAACCTGTTCTGCAGCTGCGTGCCGGTGGCCGACTACGCATGAGTGCATGGCCGCGGGCCGAGCGCCGGGCCGCTCCCAAGCCGGCCCGCATCCCCCCGGGGGATCGGCTGACGTACCCGTCGGCCGAGGGGTCGTCATGAAGCAGCAGAACTTCGCAAGCGACAACTGGGCCGGCATCGCGCCGGAGGCGCTGGCGGCGCTGCTGCAGGCCAATGCCGCCGGCCATGCGCCCGCCTATGGCAATGACGCCTGGACGCAGCGCGCCTGCGATGCGGTCCGGGCCCTGTTCGACCATGACGCCGAGGTTTTCTTCGTGTTCACCGGCGGCGCCGCCAACGCGCTGGCGCTCGCGGCGCTGTGCCGGCCCTACGAGGCGGTGGTGTGCACGCCGCAGGCCCATATCGCGCTGGACGAGTGCAACGCGGTCGGCTTCTTCGGCGGCGGCGTGGCCCTGCTGCCCGCAGCCGATGCCCCGGCTGCCAAGCTGACGCCGGCGGCGCTCGAAGCCGCCGCCACGAAGCGGCGCGACCTGCATGCCCCGCGCGCCCACGCCGTCAGCCTGACGCAGAGCACCGAACTCGGCACGGTCTACACCGTCGACGAACTGCAGGCGCTGACCGCCACGGCGCGGCGGCTCGACCTGAAGGTCCACCTGGACGGCGCACGCTACGCCAATGCCGTCGCCTCGCTCGGCTGCACGCCGGCGGCGCTGAGCTGGCAGGCCGGCGTCGACGTGCTGAGCTTCGGCATGACCAAGAACGGCGCGCCGGCCGGCGAGGCGGTGGTGTTCTTCGACCGCGCGCTGGCCGAGGGCTTCGAGCGGCGCGCCAAGCAAGCCGGCCAGCTGGCGTCGAAGATGCGCATGCTGACCGCGCCCTGGGTCGGACTGCTCGAAGGCGAGGCCTGGCTCGCGCATGCGCGCCATGCCAACGCGATGGCGCGGCGGCTCGCCGCGGCGCTCGCGACCCTGCCGGGCGTCGAGCTGCTGCACCCCGCCGAGGCCAACGGCGTGTTTGCCTGGCTGCCGCGCCGCGCGATCGACCGCGTGCGCGCGCAGGGCTGGCAGTTCCACGAGGTGCTGCCCGAGCGCGACGGCCGCGGCGCCTGCCGGCTGATGTGCGCCTGGGACACCGCCCCGGCGACCGTCGACGCGTTCGCGGCCGACCTGGCCGCGGCCCGCGCCGGCTGAGCGCCGCATGGCCGTCTCGGTCTTCGACCTGTTCAAGATCGGCATCGGGCCGAGCAGCTCGCACACCGTCGGGCCGATGCGCGCGGCGCGGCGGTTCGTCGAGCGGCTGGCCGCCGACGACCTGCTGGCCCGCAGCGCCCGCGTGCGCTGCGAGCTCTACGGCTCGCTCGGCGCCACCGGCAAGGGCCATGGCTCGGACAAGGCGGTGCTGCTCGGCCTGATGGGCGAGGCGCCCGACACGGTCGACGTGGACCGCATCGCCGAGCGCGTGGCCGCGGTGCGGGCGACACGGCGGCTCGCGCTGGCCGGCGACCACGAGATCGGCTTCGACGAAGTGCAGGACCTGGTCTTCCACCGCCGCGAGAGCCTGCCGCTGCACCCCAACGGCATGCGGCTGGTGGCCTACGACGCCGGCGGTGCCGAGCTCGCGAACCGCTGCTACTACTCGGTCGGCGGCGGCTTCGTGCTCGGCGAGGAGCAGCTCGCCGGCGGCGGCAGCGAGCCGGCGATCGTGCCCGACGCCACGCCCCTGCCCCACCCCTTCCACAGCGGCGACGAGCTGCTCGTGCGCTGCGCCGAGGTCGGCGGCTCGATCGCCGACGTGGTGCGCCGCAACGAGCGCGTCTGGCGCAGCGACGCCGAGATCGACGCCGGCCTGCTGACGATCTGGGCCGCGATGCAGGCCTGCGTCGACCGCGGCCTGCGCACCGACGGCGTGCTGCCCGGCGGCTTCAAGGTCAAGCGCCGCGCCGCGCAGTGGCACCGCGATCTCAGCGCGCGGCCGCATGACGTCGCGGCCGATCCGCTCGAGATCCTCGACTGGGTCAACCTCTATGCGCTGGCCGTCAACGAGGAGAACGCCGCCGGCGGGCGCGTCGTCACCGCGCCGACCAACGGCGCGGCCGGCATCGTGCCGGCGGTGCTGCACTACTACCTGCACTTCGTGCGCGGCGCCGACCAACGCGGCGTGATCGACTTCCTGCTCACCGCTGCGGCGATCGGCCTCCTCTACAAGGAGAACGCGTCGATCTCCGGCGCCGAGGTCGGCTGCCAGGGCGAGGTCGGCGTGGCCTGCTCGATGGCCGCCGGCGCGCTGTGCGCGGTGCTCGGCGGCTCGCCCGAGCAGGCCGAGAACGCGGCCGAGATCGGCATGGAGCACCACCTCGGCCTGACCTGCGACCCGGTCGGCGGCTTGGTGCAGATCCCCTGCATCGAACGCAACGCGATCGCCTCGGTGAAGGCGATCAACGCCGCGCGCATGGCGCTGCGCGGCGACGGCAGCCACCATGTCAGCCTCGATCAGGTCATCCGCACCATGCGCGAGACCGGCGCCGACATGCAGACGAAGTACAAGGAAACCGCCCGCGGCGGGCTGGCGGTCCACATCGTCGAGTGCTGAAGCTAGCGTAAACCCGCAGCCTCCGCTCTGTCGCCTAGACGACAGAAGTCCGCATCTGCCGCGCCGCCTCATGCCCGAGCGCGTGCAGCAAGGGCGCGAACCGCCCTAGAGTTTGTAAGAGGGTTGGGTTGGCGTCGCCGCTGACCCAGGAGGGCGGCCGGACAACGGCCGCGGTTGCTCGCTGCGCGCAACGCCCACAACAACAATGGCTTCGAAGACGAATCACGCACCGGAGCGACATCCGGGCCAGGGCTACCGAACCCTGGCCGCCGCGCTGCTGCAGCGCATCGCGCCCAGCGATGCCGTCCAGCCGCTGGTGCTGCACTGGGCGAGCAGCGGTGACCTCCGGCATGCGCCGCGCGGCACGCTCCTGAATCGCCAGGGCGCGCCGGGGTCGGGCCTGATCCTGGTCGTCGAGGGCATGGTGGCGGTCGGGCGCGTGCTCGGCAGCCGCGCACCGCACCTGCTCACCTTCCTGGGCAGCGGTGACCTGCACGGCTTCGTGCCGGTCACCGACCGCGGACCCGAGACCCACGATCTGCAGGCGCACGAGGACTCGGTGCTGCTGACCGTGCCGCCCTCGCTCGTCGCCGCGTCGATGCGGCAGCAGCCGCTCCTCGGCATGGCCTTGATGGAGTACATGGCCCAGCGCAAGCGGCTGCTGTACGACCGGCTTCACGAGGCCGTCGCGCTGCCCCTGAACTGCCGATTGGCCCGCCAGCTGCTCCAGCTCGGCCGCATGTTCGGCACGCCACGGCCCGAGGGACTGGTGCTGTCGGTCAGGCTGTCGCAGGCCAATCTGGCCGCGGTCCTCGGGGCCGGCCGACAGCAGGTCAACAGCGAGCTGAAGAAGCTGGAACAGCGCGGCCTGATCCAGCTGTCCCGCACCGCCATCGTCTTGCTGAAGCCCGACGCGCTCGCGAGCGCGAGCAACGACGTGCCCCCGCCCGGGCCGGCGGCGCGGGGGGCGCTGCACGGCTACCACCTGCTGGTGGTCGACGACGACGACGTCTACCGGCTGCTGGTCACGACCTGGCTGCAGGACGCGGGCGCCCATGTCGACGTGGCCGAGAACGGTGCCGTCGCGCTGGAGCGGGTCCGCTCGACCGCCCTGGCCTACGACGCCATCCTGATGGACGACAAGATGCCGGTCCTGTCGGGCGCCGAGGCCACCCGTCGCATCCGCGCCCACGAGGCGGCCAGCGGCAGCGGCACCACGCCGATCCTGTGCATCTCGTCGGCCTCGGCCAAGCACGACGCCGACCGCTACCGTGCCGCGGGCATGACGGCGTTCGTGCCCAAGCCGACCGAGCCGATGTCCTTGCTGCAGACGCTGCAGCCGCTGCTCGCGTCCTGAACGCGCGCCTCAGGCGCCCCGCAGCAGCCGGCGCACCAGCGGGCCGAGCTCCTCGACCGTGTTCTCCTTGTGCAGCAGGCCGCGCACGCCGAGCGCGCGCGCCTCGGCCTGCAGGGCCTCGGAGATGAAGCCCGAGCTGATCACCACCGGCAGGTCGGCCCGCAGCGCGGCCAGCGCCTGCGCCAGCTCCAGGCCGGAGTAGCCGGGCATGTTGTAGTCGGACACGACCAGATCGATGTCCCGCGGCGCCGCCTCGACGACCGCCAGCGCGCTGCGGCCGTCGGCGCGGGTGGTGACGCGGTAGCCGGCGCGCGTCAGCAGGCTCTGCACGGTGATGACCATCAGCTCGTCGTCGTCGACGTAGAGCACATGCTCGCCGCCGCCCAGCGGCGCGGCGTGGGTGCTGGGCGCTCCACCGGGCGCCTCGGCCTCGGCCGCCACCAGCGGAAAGCAGAGGTGGAAGGTGCTGCCGCGCCCGGGCTCGCTGCGCACCGAGATCGCGCCGCCGTGCGCGCTGACGATGCCGTGCACGACCGCCAGGCCGAGGCCGGTGCCCTGCCCGTCCGGCTTGGTGGTGTAGAAGGGCTCGAAGACGCGCGCGCAGGCCGCCGCGTCCATGCCGCAGCCGTTGTCGCTGACCCACACATGGGCGTAGCGCCCCGGCGCCAGGCCGGCCGGCAGCGCGGCGTCGACCCCGCCGTCGACGACCAGCGCCTCCGCGAGCCCGACCTCGATCCGCCCCGAGCTGCCCTGCAGCGCCTGCCAGGCGTTGGTGCACAGGTTCATCAGCACCTGCTGCACGTGCATCGCGTCGGCCAGCACCGGCAGCGGCCGGCGCGCGATGCGACCCTCGAGCTCGACCACCGCCGGCAGCGTGGCGCGCAGCAACTGCACGCTCTCGGCCACCACCGGGCCCAGGTCCTGCGCGGTCAGCACCTGCGGCCGGCGCCGGCTGAAGGCGAGGATCTGGTGCACCAGGCTGCGCGCACGCAGGCTGCCGCGTTCGATCAGGTCGAGGTTGGCCGCCACCGGGTGCGCGGCCGGCAGGTCCTGGCGCGCCAGCGCCACGTTGCCGAGGATGGCCGCCAGCACGTTGTTGAAGTCGTGCGCGATGCCGCCGGCCAGCGTGCCGAGTGCCTCCATCTTCTGCGCCTCGCGCAGCTGGCTCTCGAGCTGGTCGCGCCGCTGTTCGGCCTGCTTGCGCTCGCTGAGGTCGGTGTGGGTGCCGACCATGCGCAGCGGCCGGCCGTCGGCGTCGCGGCTCACCACCAGGCCACGCGCAAGGATCCACTTCCAGCTGTCGTCCTTGCAGCGCATGCGGAACTCGACGGCGTAAGACGTCGCCTCGCCCTTGAAGTAGCTCTCGAGCGCGGCCTGGGCGCGGGGCAGGTCCTCGGGGTGGACGCGCGAGAGCCATTCGTCGAAGGCGGTGCCGATCTCGGCGTCGCCGTAGCCGATCATCTCCTTCCAGCGGTGCGAGTAGACGGCCTGTCCGTCGGCCACGCGCCAGTCCCAGACGCCGTCGCCCGCCCCCTCGAGCGCGAAGTTCCAGCGCTGCTCGCTCTCGCGCAGGGCCGCCTCGGCGAGACGCAGCTCGGTGACATCGCGGTTCATGCCGACCAGGCGCCGGGGCTGGCCCTCGGCGTCGCGCTGCAGGTAACCCGTGCCCTCGACATGGCGCAGCGCGCCATCGTCGACGCGCAGGATGCGGAACTCGAAGTGGTCGACGGATTCGCCGGCCATCAGGGCCGCGAAGCGCTCGTCCACCGTGGCGCGGTCGTGCGGATGCACGCAGGTCTGCCAGACGGCAGGCGAGCCGTCGAAGTGCGCCGCCGGCATGCCGTAGAGGCGGAGCATCTGCTCGTCCCACACCAGCACGCCGCGATCGAGCTCGTACTCCCACACGCCGTAGCCGGCGCCGCGGATCGCCAGCGCCAGCCGCTGGTGCAGCGAGGCGATGCGCTCCTCGGCGAGGCGCCGTTCGCCGACGTCGCGGACGATGCCGAGCACCGCGGTGCGGCCGCGGAACTCGACGCGACTCGCGCGCAGCTCGCACCGCACTCGATGGCCGTCGCGGTGCATCATCGGCACCTCGTAGTGCGCCGGCGGCTCCGGCCCGGTCCCGACGCGCTGCCAGAAGCGCTGCGTCCACACCGCGAGCATCTCCGGTGCGATCACGGCCTCGAAATGGGTGCCGATGAATTCCTCCAGCGACCAGCCGAGCAGCGCCGACAACGCCGGGTTGGCGAACACGAAGCGCTCGTCCTGGGACACGAACACGCCGTCGGCCATGCCCTCGAGCAGCGCGCGGTAGCTGGTCTCGGTCTCGTGCTGGGCCTGCTCGGCGGCCTTGCGGGCGGAGAGGTCCATGTTGCTGCCCGAGATGCGGATCGCGCGGCCGCCGTCGTCGCGCTGGATCAGCCCGCGCGCGAGCACGTGCAGGTAGTGGCCCGCCTTGTGCCGCAGCCGGAACTCGACCTCGCAATGGTCGGGTCCGTTGAGCAGGGCCGACGCGAGGACCAGGTCGACATGCGCGTGGTCCTCGGGGTGCAGCAGGCGGCGCCACAGCCCGGTGTCGGCCGGCAGTTCGCCCGGCTGCAGCCCGAGCATGGTCCACCACCGTGGCGAGTAGAACAGCGTGTCGGCGACCAGGTCCCAGTCCCACCAGCCGTCGTTCGAGCCGCGCAGCACCCGCGCCAGCCGCGCCTCGCTGGCCGCGAGCGCCGCCTGCGTGCGCCTGAGCTCGTCGATCTCGTCGGAGTTCATGGGCGGGGGTGGAGGTGGGTGGTGCGGACGCAGTCACCGCCGGCGCCGCCCCGTGATGGTAGGCCCGCAAGGCGGGCCGAGCTGCGTCGCCGGCCGGTGCTGCACCCGCTGACGCCTCTATCGTCAGTTCTGCGATCGACTTGAGGGCAGCGGCGCGGCATCGGCCAGGCCAGGCCCCTGCCGCCGCCCGGCCGCATCGACCGCCAGCCAGGCCACGCCTTCGTCGGCGAGCAGCGCCGGGGCTTCGTCCTCCATCAGCATCGCCAGCGTGGCCAGCGCACCGGCCGCCATGCAGGCGGGCGCGACCACGCTGACCGCCTGCCAATGGCCGACCGGCCGGCCGCTGCGGGCATCGAGCAGGTGGTGGCAGCGCACGCCGTCGGCGTCGACGAAGCCGCGCTCGTAGTCGCCGCTGGTGGCGACCGCGGCATCGACCAGCGCGACGCTCGCGAGCGGCCGGTCGGCCTCGCGCGGATGGCGGATCGCGATGCGCCAGGGGCTGCCGTCGGCGCGCGGACCCAGCACCCGCAGGTCGCCGCCCAGGTTGACCAGCGCGTGCCGCACGCCGGCGGCCTGCAGCAGCGTGACCGCACGGTCGACCGCGTACTCCTTGCCGAGTCCGCCGAGGTCGATCTCCATGCCGGTGCGCGGCAGCAGCAGGCGCCGGCCGTCCCATTGCACCTTCGGCCAGCCGATCAGCGGGCGCAGCGCCTCGAGCTCGGCATCGCTGGGGCGACGCGCGGCGCGGAAGTCCCAGGCGCGGCGCAGCACGCCGGCGGTCAGGTCGAAGCGGCCGCCGCTGCGGTCGTGCAGCCGGGCCGCGAAGTCGATCAGGCCGGCGGTTTCGGCGTCGACCTCGACCGCCTGGCCGCTGCCGGCCGCGGCGTTGATGCGCGACACCAGGCTGTCGGCGCGGTAGCGCGACCACCGCGCCTCGATGCGCCGCACCTCGTCGGCGGCCCGGCCGGCGAGGGCCAGCGCCTCGCGCTCGGGCAGGCCGGCGATGCGCACCTCGGCCTCGCAGGCCATGGCCTGGAAGGCCAGCCCGATGTCCTCGGCCATCAGAAGCGCCGGCTCACGCCGAACTGCAGGAAGCGCGCACGCAGCGGCGCCAGGCCCGGCGAGCCGTCGCCGCCGACGCGCCAGCCGGCGCGCTGCTGGTAGGCCTCGGCGCGCAGGTCGAGCGTCCAGTCGCGGCTCGGCTGCCACTGCAGCCTGGCGCCGAGCGTCGCGGCACCGAAGGCGGCCAACCGGTGGTCGGCCGACATGAAGCGCGGCGGGTGCGTCGTGTAGCCCGGCGGATAGGGCTCGCCGAGCAGCGGGTCGTAGACCGGGTCGTAGTAGAAGCGCGCGGCGCGCTGGGTGTAGTAGCGCGCGATCGGCGTCAGCGCCCAGCCCTCGCCCAGCGGCTGCACCCACTCGGCCTGCAGCGTGTGCGAGGCGATCCCGAAGCTGTCGCGGTAGACCCGCCAGCTCGTGCGCAGGCTGGCGCCGGCCGCCGCCACATGGTGGTTCCAGCGCAGCAGCGCGATGCCGGCGCGGCGCCGCCCGGGGCGGCGGTCGTTGAACTTGTAAGGGTCGTCGTAGTAGCCCAGGCCGTCGGCCCACGTCAGGCCGAACTGCAACAGGTCGTCGGCGCTGACGGCCTGGGTCACGCCGGCGGTCAACTCGACGGTGCGGCGGCGCTCGCCGTTCACCAGGTTGTTGACCGGGTCGATGCGGTCGTCGGACTGGCCGATGCCAAGGTTCCAGGTCCGGTTGTTGTCCTCGCTGGACCAGCGCGCCGCGAGCGACAGCGCGGTCGAGCGGTAGTCGTTCTCGACCGAGCGCACCACGCCGACGGCGTAGGCCGCGCGCTCGGTGTAGCGCGTCACGCGCAGTTCGCCGGCGCGGCGCTCGTCGTCCATGCGCGAGGCGCCGGAGACGGCGCTGTGCCAGCGCGGCGTCGCACCCGAGACGCTGTCGGCCGCGAGCGTCGCCTCGGCGGCCCAGCGCGCATCGATCGGCAGCAGCAGGTAGAGCGAGGGCGAGCGCACGGCGATGCGCTCCAGGCCGGGTTGCCGGTCCCGGTAGTGCAGGAACTTCAGGCTGACGACGCCGTCCTCGGGCGCGCTCTCGGCGCGGGCCGGCGCGCTCCATACCCCCGGCAGCGCGAGGGCCGCCAGTGCGATCGCACCGAGGCCGCGCTCCGCGTCAGTTGCAGCCACAGCCGCCACCGCCGACGCCCCAGCCGCCGGCGGAGTTTTCCTTGCTCGAGTAGATGTGCTGCTGGTAGCGCTGCTCCAGCGGGTCGGCGTCCATCGCCATCTCGGGCTTGGCCAGTCGGTCCTTCTCCCAGGGCGCCGGCGGCGCATAGCCGGCGCAGCCGGACAGCAGCAGGGCGCAGAAGATCGGCAGCAGGCGTCTCATCGGTCGTCAGGGCGGTGGCGGCAAGGCGGCGAGGAGGCGCCGCTCCAGCTCGGCGCGCTGATCATCGCGGAAGCCGGCGTGCACGAACACCACCCGGCCGTCCGGCGCCACCAGCACCGAGCTCGGCATGCCCTTGATGCCGTAGCGGCGCGCACTGTCGCCGCCGGCGTCGAAGGCGATCGTGAACGCCGCCGGCAGCTCGGCGAGGAAGCGCTCGGCATCGCGACGCTCGCGGTCGAGGTTGACCGCGACGATGCGCAGCCCGCGTGTCCCGTGGCGCGCCTGCATCTCGTTCATCCACGGAAACGAGCGGCGGCAGGGCGTGCACCAGGAGGCCCAGAAGTCGATGTAGAGCCATTGGCCGGCGACGGGCGCGAGCCGCACCGGCAGCGGTCGGCCTTCGAGCTCGAGCACCGGCGCCGGATCGCCCGGCTCGAGCGCTCGCGCCGGCCGCAGCCACAGCGCCGCCAGCAGTGCGAAGGCCAGCGCCGCGACGATGCGCCAGAAGCGGCCGTCGGGCTTCATCATCGCCGCCGCCTCCACAGCACGGCCGCGGCCGCCAGCGCCAGCAGCGCGAGCACCGGGTCGAACGGCGCGCCGGGCCGGGCCAGTGTGCAGCCGCCGCCGCCGGCGTTCGACGGGCCGGCGCGGCTGTCGATGCCACGCCCGTCGAGCGCGACCGTGGTCGGCGCGGCATCGTTGCCGGCCAGCATCAGGCTGCCGGGCAACGCGCCCAGCGCCCGCGGCGCGAAACGCAGCGCGAGGCTGCAGCTTGCCCCGACCGGCAGGTCGATCGGCACCGCGCCGCAGTCGCCCGCGGCCAGCGCGTAAGGGCCGGTGAGCAGCAGCGTGTCGACGCGCAGCGCTGCGCTGCCGCCGTTCGACAGCCGAAGGTCGAGCTCGGCGCTGCTGCCGACCTCGCTCTCGCCGAAGTCCAGCGCCGCCGGCCGCACGACGAGCCGGCCGGCGCCGGCCGGCTCGGCCGTGCCGTTCAGCGCGATCCGGCCCGGGCTGTCGGCGCCGTCGTGCGCCACCTCGAGTGCCGCGGCGCGCGCGCCGCTGGCCAGCGGCGCGAACCGCAGGCCGAGCGCGCAGCCGGCCTCGGGCGCGAGCGCGAGCCCGGCGGCGCAGGTGGCGCCGGCGACGATCGAGAACTCGGCGGCCTGGGCGCCGGTGATCGCGAGCGACACCAGCGTCAGCGGGGTGGTGCCGCGGTTGCGCAGCGTCAGCGTCTGTGCTGCTGCGGCGTCGCCGACGCGCGCCGTGAAGGCCAGCTGCGACGGCGTGGCCGTGAACAGCGGCCCGCTGACCGCCGGGCTGCCGAGGTAGAGCGCCAGGTCGATCAGGGCGGTGGTGTCGAGGTAGCCACCGAGGTAGCCCATGCCGCCGGTATTGGCCTGGATCGCGCGAAAGATCGGCTCGGGGTTGTTGGCCGCGATCAGGATGCCCGAGACGTTGTCGGTCGGGTTCGGCCCGTGGCAGGAGATGCAGCTCCCGGGCGACCCGTCGGTGCCCGGCAGCTCGCGGTAGATCAGCCGGCCGCGCAGCGCGTCGGCCTGCGCCACGGCGCAGGCCAGCAGGCCGCAGGCCAGCCACAGTGCGCGGAGCAGGGTCACGGTCATCGGCCGCCATCCTATGTCCTGCGGGATGGGCCGGCGTGGGCGGGTCGATACACTGCCCGCACCCCTCCCCGTCTCCGCCGCCACCCGCGGCTCCGTCATGCTCGATACCCTCGAACAGCACGCGCGCCGCGCCGCGGCGTCGCTTCCCTCCTCCGTGGCCCATTGGGCGGTCCGTGGCGTCCACGAGAGCTCCGAACAGCTGGCCGTGCGCGACGGCGTCGCCGAAGCCCCGAAACGCCTGCGCGACGCCGGCGCGATGCTCACCGTCGTCGACGGCGGACTGGGCTACGCCGCCACCTCCGACACCTCCGAAGCCGGCCTGCGCGACGCCTTCGCCCGCGCCCATGCGCTGGCGCGGGCCTCGGCCGGCAAGACGGTGTTCGACTACGCGCAGATGCCGCGCCCGCAGGGCGGCGGCCGCTATGCGAGCGCGGTCGAGCGGCCCACGGCCTTGGCTTCGCTGGCCGACAAGCTCGATCTGCTGCAGCGCGTCAACGCCGCCAGCCGGCCCGACGCGCGCATCGTCGACGCGATGGCCTCGCTGTGGACGGTGGCGACCGAGCAGCTCTTCTTCACCGACGCGGGCATGCGCGCCGAGCAGCGCTTCGAGTTCGTCACGCCATCGATCCAGGTCACCGCGCATGCGAACGGCGTGACCCAGGTGCGCTCGAGCGCCGGCCAGTACAACGGCTACTGCCAGCAGGGCGGGCTGGAGGTGCTGGAGCGCGCGCACTTCGCCGACGACGGCGAGCGCGTCGCCCGCGAGGCGCTCGAGCTGGTGGCCGCGCCGTCCTGCCCGAGCGGCACGCTGGACCTGGTGCTGATGCCCGACCAGATGATGCTGCAGATCCACGAGAGCATCGGCCACCCGCTGGAGCTGGACCGCATCCTCGGCGACGAGCGCAACTTCGCCGGCACCAGCTTCGTGACGCTGGACATGTTCGGCAGCTACCGCTACGGCAGCGAGCTGCTGAACGTCAGCTTCGACCCGACCCGCGCGCACGAATTCGCCGGCTTCGCCTTCGACGACGACGGCGCCCCGGCCGAGCGCCGCATGCTGATCGAGCGCGGCATCCTGAAGCACCCGCTGGGCGGCAGCCTGTCGCAGGCGCGCGCCCGGGCCCAGGGCTACGACGTCGGCGGCGTCGCGACGACGCGCGCCTGCAACTGGAACCGTGCGCCGATCGACCGCATGAGCAACCTCAACGTCGAGCCGGGCGCGAGCACGCTGGACGAGATCCTCGCCAGCGTCGAGCTCGGCGTGGTGATGCACACCAACTGCTCGTGGAGCATCGACGACTCGCGCAACAAGTTCCAGTTCGGCTGCGAGTACGGACGCATGGTGCGCGGCGGGCGGCTCGCCGAGGTGGTGCGCAACCCCAACTACCGCGGCGTCAGCGCGACCTTCTGGCGCTCGCTCGCGATGGTCGGCGACGCCAGCACGGTCGAGGTGATGGGCACGCCCTACTGCGGCAAGGGCGAGCCGTCGCAGGTGATCCGGGTCGGCCACGCGGCGCCGGTGTGCAAGTTCAGCGGCGTCGACGTGTTCGGCGCCGCGCAGTGAGGGGGAACGACGATGACCATCGACCGCCCCGTCTTCGAAGCCCTTGCCGACGCCACCTGCCGGATCGACGGCGCCGAGGGGCTGGACTGCGTGAGCCTGTCGCTGGCCGCCGAGTCCTCCGACTTCCTGCGCTTCAACCGCTCGGCGCTGCGCCAGGCCACCCATGTGACCCAGGCCTACGCGACGCTGGCCGTCGTGCGCGGCGCGCGCCGCGCCGAGGCCACGCTGGCGCTGTGCGGCGATGCCACGCGCGACCTCGCCCAGTTGCAGACCGAGCGCCGTCGCCTCGCGGCCGATCTGGGCACGATCCCGGACGACCCCTGGCTGTTGCTGCCCACCACGCCCCGTGCCAGCGAGCGCGACGACCGCGGCCGCCTGCCCGAGCCCGCGGCCGTGATCGACGCCGTGCGCCGCCACGCCGCGGGGCACGACCTGGTCGGCTTCCTCGCCAGCGGCCCGGTGCTGCGCGCCTACGCGGACAGCCTGGGCTCGCGGCACTGGCACCGCGTCGAGAACTTCCACTTCGACTGGTGCCTGTACCAGCGCGCCGACAAGGCGGTCAAGACCGCCTACGCCGGCACGCACTGGGACGAGGCCGTCTTCGAGGCGCGGCTGGCCGAGGCCGAGGCCCGTGCCGAGTTGCTCAAGCGCCCCGCCCGTGCGCTCCCCCCCGGCGCCTACCGTACGGCCTTCGCGCCGGCGGCGATGCACGAGCTGCTCGCCACGCTGTGCTGGGGCGGCTTCGGGCTGAAGGCGCGGCGCACCGGCGTGTCCTCGCTGATGGCGCTGGCGCATGGCGACGTGGCGCTGCATCCCTCGGTGCGGCTGGCCGAGGCGACGGCCCGCGACCTGGCCCCCACCTTCACCGCCGACGGCTTCGTCAAGCCGGCCGAGGTGCTGCTGGTGGACGGCGGCAAGGCGGCCGGCACGCTCAACTCGCCGCGTTCGGCGCGCGAGTACGGCCTGGCGGCCAACGGCGCCACCGACGCCGAGACGCCGGAGTCGCTCGAGCTGGCGCCGGGCGCGATCCCGGCCGACCGGCTGCTCGAGGCGCTCGGCACCGGGCTCTACGTGAGCGACCTCTGGTACCTGAACTACAGCGACCGCCAGGCCTGCCGCATGACCGGCATGACGCGCTTCGCCTGCTTCTGGGTCGAGGGCGGCCGGCCGGTCGCGCCGCTCGACGTGATGCGCTTCGACGACAGCTTTCTGCGCATGTTCGGCGAGGGCCTGGTCGGGCTGAGCGACCATGCCGAGCGGATCCCGGACGGCGACAGCTACCAGTCGCGGCGGCTGGCGTCGAAGGCCACGCCGGCGGCGATCGTGGACGGCTGGCGCCTGACGCTCTGAACCCATCAGGCGGACGGCCGCGTGAACGGCGACACGCGCCACACGGCGGGCTCGGCCTCGCGCCGCAGGACTGGTGATACAACCCGACGGGCCGCGCCGGCTCCCGGCGCCCGTCCCCCGGAACAATCCCCCCGCGCACCGATCGGTGCGCCCTTCCCGAAGGAGCCTCCATGTCCGTGTTCACCGCTGCGGTCGCTGTCGATGCCGATGCCTTTGCCGTCTTTGCGCGCACCGTCGAAAGCGCGTCCACGACCCAGATCGTCGCCTACAACGCCACCTACGACGCGCGGATCACGTTCACGGGGCAATTCACTTATGACGGCTTCGGCAACCCGAGCGGTACCGTCACCGGCTTCACCGACACGCTCGGCGGCTACCCGTTCGTCAGCTTCACCGGCGGCAGCTGGAGCATCGCCACGATCAACGCCTACGTCGCGACCAGCGATGCCCAAGGCCTGCTCGCCTACCTGTTCGCCGAGGACGACACCGTCAATGGTTCGTCCGGCGACGACGTGCTCGCGGCCTTCGGCGGCGACGACAGCCTGTTGGGCAACGCCGGCAATGACGAGCTGCGCGGTGGCGACGGCAACGACACGCTGACCGGCGGTCTCGGCAACGACACCCTGAGCGGCGGCGCGGGCGATGACTTCTATGTCGTGGACGCGAGCGGTGATGTGCTGACCGAAGCCGCGGCAGGCGGCTTCGATACCGTCTCGGCGACCGTCACCCGCACCCTCGGCGCCGAGTTCGAGAACCTGCAGCTCACCGGCTTCGCCGTCGCCAACGGCACCGGCAACAACCTGGCCAATGCGATCACCGGCAACAACGCCGCCAACGTGCTCACCGGCGGCGGCGGCGCCGACACCCTGACCGGCGGCAACGGCAACGACACGCTGGCCGGCGGCGTCGGCTCCGACACCTACATCGTCAACGCCACCGGCGACGTCGTCAGCGAAACCAGCGGCGCCGCCGGCTCGGGCTCCGACACCGTCAACGCCTCGGTCAACTGGACGCTCGGCAACTTCGTCGAGAACCTGCAGCTCATCGGCAGCACCGGGCTGTCGGGCACCGGCAACGCGCTCGACAACCGCCTGACCGGCAACGGCGGCGGCAATGCGCTCGACGGCAGTGGCGGCAACGACGTCCTCAACGGCGGCCTCGGCAACGACACCCTGACCGGCGGTGCCGGCGACGACATCTTCTATGTCGACGCGGCCGGCGACGTGGTCGTGGAAGCCGGTGGCGGCGGCAGCGACCTGGTGCGCTCGCAGGTCGACTACACCCTCGGCGCCACGGTGGAGAACCTGACGCTGGCCGGCGGTGCGGTCATCGACGGCACCGGCAACGCCACCGCCAATCGAATCAACGGCAGCGGCACGTCCAATGCCCTCGCCGGCCTCGGCGGCAACGACACGATCGTTGGCGCCGCCGGTGCCGACTCGCTCGATGGCGGCGCCGGCAACGACACGCTGACCGGCGGCGTCGGCGCCGACGTGTTCCAGTTCTCCTCGGCCCTCGACGCCGCGACCAACGTCGACTCGATCACCGACTTCAACCGCGCGACCGACCGTTTCGACCTCGACGACGCGGTCTTCGCCGGCATCGGCCCCGTCGGCCAGCTCGCCGCCAGCGCCTTGCGCCTGGGCGGCGCCGCCGTGGACGCCGACGACCGCGTGATCTACGACACGGCCACCGGCAACCTCTCCTACGACGCCGACGGTTCCGGCGCCGGCGCCGCGGTGCTGTTCGCCACGCTCACGCCGGGCACCATCGCGACGATCGTCGACTTCTTCGTGGTCTGAAGCAGCCGAAAGCCGGCGTCTCGCTCACTCCCGGTCGGCCGGCATGAACACGCCGGCCGCACCGCCGGGCACGGGCTGCGCCTTGCGCTCCCGCGTCAGGTAGCTGTAGAGCACCGGCACCACCACCAGCGTCAGCAGCGTCGAGGTGATCACGCCGCCGATGATCGCGCGGCCCATCGGCGCCTGGATCTCGCCGCCCTCGTTGAGCGCCAGCGCCAGCGGCAGCATGCCGAACACCATCGCCGCGGTGGTCATCATGATCGGCCGCATGCGCACCAGCCCGGCCTCGAGCAGGGCCTCGGGCACCGTGGCCCCGCGCTTGCGCGCCTGGTTGGCGAAGTCGACCAGCAGGATCGCGTTCTTGGTCACCAGCCCCATCAGCATGATCAGGCCGATCATCGAGAACAGGTTCAGCGTCGAGCGCGTCACCAGCAGCGCCAGCATCACGCCGATCAGCGCCAGCGGCAGCGAGGCCATGATCGCCAGCGGCTGCACGAAGCTGCCGAACTGCGACGCCAGCACGATGTAGATGAAGATCACCGACAGCGCCAGCGCCGCCAGCACGGCGCCGAAGGCCTCCTGCTGCTCCTTGGTCTCGCCGCCGACGTCGAAGCGGTAGCCCGGCGGCAGCTGGGTTTCCTTGACCAGCTTCTGCACATCCGCGCCCACGTCACCGGCCGGGCGGCCGCTGGCGCCGGCGTAGATCGCCTGGCGGCGCTGCAGGTCCTGGCGCTTGATCACCTCGGGGTTGCTGATCGGCACGATCTCGGCGACGCGGCCGAGCGCGACCGGCGTGCCGTCGGCCGCGAACGCGACCGGCAGCGCGTCGAGCTGGGCCGCGTTCTCGCGCGAGGCGCGCGGCAGCCGCAGCTCGACCTCGACCTGCTCGCCGTCGGGCGCGGTCCAGTAGGTGGCGACGTCGCCGTTGACGAAGGCGCGCAGGCTGGCCGCCAGGTCGGTGGGCGTGAGCCCGAGTTCGCGCACCGCGTCGGTCTTGAGCCGCACCGCGTAGGCCGGCAGGCCGGGCTTGACCGAGGTCTCGAGGTCGGTCACGCCGGGGATCGCCCTGACCTTCTCGGCCAGCTTCAGCACCTCGGCGTCGAGCACCGCGATGTCGGCGCCGAGCACGGCCACGTAGATCGGGCGGTTGGCCAGCGTCGCCTCGATGCCGGGGATGGGCTGCAGCGCCTTGCGGATCGCGTCCTCGACCTCCTTCTGCGAACGCTGGCGCTCGCCCTTGGGCTTGAGCTGGATGCCGAGCTGGGCCGTGTTGCGCAGCCCCTCGCCGTTGTCGCCGATCGTGGCCGACAGCATGCGCACCTCCGGCATCGCGCGGATCGCGCGCTCCACCTGGGCGATCTTGTCGCTGCCGCGCTCGAGGCTGCTGCCCACCGGCAGCCGCACGTTGAGCTGGATGTAGCTGTTGTCGGTCTCGGGGATGAACTCGCTGCCGACCAGCGGCGCGAGCGCCAGCGCGCCGACGAAGCTGGCCACGCCGGTCCACAGCACCAGGCCGCGCGGCGTGATGGTTGCGCGGCGCGGCCGCAGCGCCGCGAGCTCGCCGTGGCGCAGCACGCGCCACAGGCCGACGGCCGGCAGCCACAGCCGGTAGCGGCGCTCGGAGAACACCCAGCGGATCAGCCGCTCGTAGACCGCATGCATCCCATCCATCACCCGGTCGGTGCCGCGCATCAGCGCGCCCAGCAGCGGCAGCTTCGCGAGCCGGGTCTGCGGCGGGTCCTTCCAGATGCTCGAGAGCATCGGGTCGAGCGTGAAGCTGACGAACAGGCTCACCAGCACCGCCACCGTGACCGTGATGCCGAAGGGGAAGAAGAACATCCCGACGATGCCCTTCATGAAGGCCACCGGCACGAACACCGCGCAGATCGCGAAGGTCGTGGCCAGCACCGCCAGGCCGATCTCGTCGGTGCCCTCGCGCGCCGCCGTGTGGTGGTCGGCGCCGAGGTGGATGTGGCGCACGATGTTCTCGCGCACCACGATCGCGTCGTCGATCAGCAGGCCGATGCACAGCGACAGCGCCATCATCGTCATGAAGTTCAGCGTGAAGCCGAAGGCGTAGACGGCGATGAAGCTGGAGATCACCGCGATCGGCAACGTCAGCCCGGTGATCACCGTGCTGCGCCAGCTGTGCAGGAACAGGAACACGATCGCGATGGTGAGCAGCGCGCCCTCGATCAGCGTGCGCTTGACGCCCGAGAGCGAGTCGCGCACCCAGTCGCTGTCGGCGTAGACGAGGCGGAACTCGACGCCCGGCGGCATGCTCTTGCGCAGCTCCTCGGCGGCCTCCTTGATGCCCTCGCCGACCTCGACGATGTTGGCGTCCTGCTGCTTGAAGACGTTGAAGTTGATCGCCGGCACGCCGTCCAGCCGCGCCAGCGAGCTGGGCTCCTGCTCGCGCTCGACCAGCTGGCCCAGGTCGCCGAGCCGCACCACCGTGCCGCCGCGCGTGCTGACCACCACGTCGACGAAGGCCTTGGCATCGCGCACCTTGCCCTCGACGCGCACCACCGCCTCGGACTGCGCGCTCTCGAGCAGACCGACCGGCACGTCGGTGTTGGCGCGCTGCAGCGCCGCGGCCACGTCGGCCGGCGTCAGCCGATGGGCGCGCAGGCGCTGCGGGTCGAGGTCGATGCGCACCTGGCGCACCGTCATGCCGCCGACGTCGACGCGCGCCACGCCGCCGACGCGCTCGAGGCGCTTGCGCACCACCTGGTCGGCCAGCAGCGACAGCTCGCGCGCGCTGCGGTCCGGTCCGATCAGCGACAGGTAGACGGTCGGCTGGGCATTGTCGCCGTCGAAGCGCGAGATGAAGGGCGGCTTGACGTCGTCGGGAAACTTGGCCTGCAGCACGGAGACCTTGTCGCGCACGTCCTGCACCGCGCGGCCCATGTCGGCGTCGAGGCGGAATTCGACGCCGGTCTCGCTGCGACCCTCGAAGCTGTTCGAGCGGATCATCTTGACACCGGCGATGCCGTTCAAGGCCAGTTCGACCGGCTTGGTGACCTCGACCTCGACCGCCTCCGGCGACGCACCCGGATAGGCGATGCTGACGAACACGATCGGCGGCGAGATGTCGGGCAGCCGCTCGACGCGCAGCTGGCTGTAGGAGAACAGCCCCAGCACGCACAGCGCGATCATCACCATCGCGGCGAACACCGGGTTGTTGATCGAGACGCGGGTGATCCACATGGTGCGGGATCCCTTTCAGGTTCGGCGCTCGGCCTGGTGGGCCGCGGCTGGGGTCAGGATGACTTGGCGGGCGCCGGCTGGCCGGCCGTCGCGGGGGCCGACGAGGACGCGGCGCCGACCTGGGCCAGCGCGCCTTCCTTCAGGTTGTCGAAGCGCTCGGCCAGGATCTGCACCTCGGCCGACAGGCCGCGCAGCACCTCGACACGGCCGCCGGCGGCGTCGCGCCGGCCCGTGATGACGATGCGTCTCACCAGCGCACCGTTCTCGATCGCCCACACCTGGTCCTGCCCCGAGGCCTGGCTGACGGCGGCGACCGGCACGGTCAGACGCGGCGTCGGGTCGTCGAGCGTGACGAGCGCCTGGGCGTACTGGCCGGCGCGCAGGCGCTCGTCGGCGTTGGCGATCGCCACCACGACACCGATCGCGCGGGTGCCGGCCTCGGCGGCCGGGGCGATGCGGTCGATGCGCCCGGTCACCGGCTCGTTCCAACCCTCGACCGAGACCCGGACCGGCTGCCCGGGTTGCAGCAGCGAGACCTCGTGCGTCGCCACGGTGCCGGCCAGCTCCAGCCGGGTCAGCGCGACCACGGTGAACACCGGCTGCTCGGCGCTGACCTTCTCGCCCGGCACGACATGGCGCTTGCCCACGATGCCGGCGATCGGCGCCACCAGTGCGGCCTCGCGCACGCCGATGCGCGTGGTACTGAGCTGGGCCTGGGCCGAGCGCAGCTGCGCCCGCGCCGCGTCCAGCCGTGCCTGCGAGGACTGCAGGGCGATCGGCGAGATGAAGTTCTGGTCCGCCAGCCGCAGGTTCGATTCATGCTGGCGCTGCGCCTCGATCAGCATCGCCTCGGCCTGCTGCACGCTGGCGGCGCGGTCGTCGACGCGGCTCTGCAGGTCGGCCAGATCGATGCGCCCCAGCGCCTGCCCGGCCTGGACGCGCTGCCCTTCCACCACCGCCAGCGACAGCAGCGTGCCGGCCGCCTTGGCCTTGACGACGGCGGTATCCGGCGCCACCAGCGGCCCGGAGAACTCGATGCGCTGCGGCATCGGCTCCAGGCGGGGGCGCGTGACCTCGCTGGCGCGGAACTGCAGCGGCGGCGCGACCGGCTTGTCGTCGGCCTTCGGCCGGTTGAACAGGGCCAGCGCGGCGCCAGCGGCACCGAGCAGCACGAGGGGGGCCAGCACGAGCCACAGACGCCGTCTTGTGGACGCGCTGCGGGGGGCCGAGTCGGGGCGGTTCATCATGGGCGCGGAGTCTATGCAGCCGGTAGGCCGCGGTTGACAGGTGTGCGACGGGCCGCAGTTTCGCGGTGACGAACTGCGGGCCGGAACGACAAGGCGGGATGATGCACCCGCCGGGCAGGCGAACCTAGGGCCTGTTCACGCTATCGAAGGACCCGCGCCCGGGCCGCGCAGGCTGCAGGGCAAGGCGCGAGCGAGGCCGCGTGCTGCTGCACGCAACGAGCGAGCAACGCCGCCATGCGGCCTGCGCGGCCCGGGCCCTTCGGGTGATCCCAGGAAACGGCGGCCCTCGGCGTTGCAAATGCTCGCCGTAGCGGTGCTACGGCTGCGCTTTGCGCCTTGATGGCCGCCGTCTCCTGGGTCACGCGGGCCCTCCGATAGCGTGAACAGGCCCTAGGGGGCGGCGGCCGGGATCGGCGGGACGGGCAGCCGCACGTCGCCGCACTGGGCGCGGTGGCGCAGCGCGTGGTCCATCAGCACCAGCGCCAGCAGCGCCTCGGCGATCGGCGTCGCGCGGATGCCGACGCAGGGGTCGTGGCGGCCGAAGGTCTCGACCACCGTCGGCTGGTTCTGGCGGTCGATCGAGCGGCGCGGGGTGCGGATCGAGCTGGTCGGCTTGATCGCGATCGCCACCCTGATGTCCTGGCCGCTGCTGATGCCACCCAGCGTGCCGCCGGCATGGTTGCTCAGGAAGCCTTCCGGCGTCAGCTCGTCGCCATGCTGCGAACCGCGCTGCGCGACGCTGGCGAAGCCCGCACCGATCTCGACGCCCTTGACCGCGTTCAGGCCCATCATCGCGTGGGCGATGTCGGCATCGAGCTTGTCGAACAGCGGCTCGCCCCAGCCCGGCGGCACGCCGGTCGCCTCGACGACGATGCGCGCGCCGACCGAATCACCCTGCTTGCGCAGCTCGTCCATGAAGGCCTCGAGCCGGGCGATCTGGCTGGCGTTGGGCGCGAAGAAGGGGTTGTTCGGCACATGCTCCCAGCCCTCGAAGGCGATCTCGATCTCGCCGAGCGCGGCCATGCCGCCACGAAAGCCGATGCCGTGGTGCTGGCTGAGCCACTTCTTGGCCACCGCGCCGGCGCCGACCATCGGCGCCGTGAGCCGCGCCGAGCTGCGGCCGCCGCCGCGCGGGTCGCGCAGGCCGTACTTGTGCCAGTAGCTGTAGTCGGCGTGGCCGGGGCGGAAGGTGTCGAGGATGTTGCCGTAGTCCTTGCTGCGCTGGTCGGTATTGCGGATCAGCAGGCAGATCGGCGTGCCGGTGGTCATGCCTTCGTAGACGCCGGAGAGGATCTCCACCGCATCGGGCTCGTTGCGCTGCGTCACGTGGCGGCTGGTGCCGGGGCGGCGGCGGTCGAGATCCGGCTGGATGTCGGCCTCGCTCAATGCCAGGCCGGGTGGGCAGCCATCGATCACGCAGCCGATGGCCGGGCCATGGCTCTCGCCGAAGTTGGTGACGCGAAACAGATGGCCGAAGGTGCTGCCGGACATGAGGGGCTGAACGAGAAAGGCCGCAGCACGATGGCTGCGGCCCGGCATTGTCGCAGGAGCCGGCGCGCGGCCGGCCCGCCGCGCGCAGTCAGTTCTTCGGCGCCTCGGCGCCCTCGGGCTCGACCGGCCAGTCGCGGATGTAGGCCTTGAGCATGCGGTTCTCGAAGTCCTGGCTGTCGACCACCGCCTTGGCCACGTCGTAGAACGAGATCACGCCCATCAGCGTGCGCTGCTCCATCACCGGCATGTAGCGGGCATGCCGCTGCAGCATCATGCGGCGCACCTCGTCGATCTCGGTCTCGGGCGTGCAGGTCAGCGGCGCATCGTCCATCACCTTGCGCACCGCCGTGTTGCCGACACTGCCGTTGTTGGCGACGATCGCCGAGATGACTTCGCGGAACGTGAGCATGCCCACCAGCTCGCCGTGACCCATGACGACCAGCGAGCCGATGTCGTAGCTGGCCATGGTCTTGACCGCGTCGTGCAATGGCTCCTCGGGTGACACGGTGTACAGCGTGCCTCCCTTGACGCGCAGGATGTCGCTCACCTTCATGACCTGCTCTCCCTTTTCGGAGTCGCCCCTCGCCCCAGCAGGCGCTCCAAGCCCCTCGCGAAGCACATGCCCTGCAAGGCCGACCGGCGCGCCCATTGTGTCCAGTCAACATAGCACACAATGCCGCGACGCAACAGTGCGGAGCCCCTCAATGCCCGGCCACAGCGACCCCGCCTTCGACACCCTGGCCCTGCATGCAGGCGCCGCGCCTGACCCTGCCACCGGTGCACGCGCGGTGCCGATCCACATGAGCACATCGTTCGTGTTCGAGAACAGCGAGCACGCGGCGTCGCTGTTCAACATGGAGCGCGCGGGT
This sequence comes from Methylibium sp., assembly GCA_035476815.1. Taxonomy (GTDB): domain Bacteria; phylum Pseudomonadota; class Gammaproteobacteria; order Burkholderiales; family Burkholderiaceae_C; genus Methylibium. Next base: position 88 of record DATILD010000090.1, on the reverse strand, counting down.
CACGTCTACAGCCGCATCAGCAACCCGACCAATGCGGTGCTCGAGGAGCGCATCGCTGCACTGGAGGGCGGCGTCGGCGCGATCGCCA
>DATILD010000089.1:0-4661 GCA_035476815.1 Methylibium sp. | reverse complement strand
TGGCGCGCCGCGCCCTGGAGCGCGCCGTCGAGCCTGGCCTCGACCGCCAGCGTGCCGAAGGCGGCGCCGGCGGCGGCGGCTGGCGCGTGCTGCAGCGTCAGCGGACCGCTCAGCCGCAGCGCCGGCCCGCGGCGGTCGAGTAGGTCGGGGCGCAGCCCGTCGAGGTTCAGCGTCAGCGCGCCGCCCAGCGCCGCGAGCGTGCCGTGGTCCAGGCCGTCGAAGCGGCCGGCGGCCGACAGCCGGCCGGCCGGCGTGCGCTCGTCGCCCGCGAACTGCAGCGCGGCGCGTTCGACCTCCCAGGCGCCGCCGCGGCCGCGCAGCAGCAGGTCGGCCTCGCGCAGCGGCAGGCGGCCGGCGTCCCAGGGGCCGGGCGCGGCGTTCTGCGCCGCCAGGTGCAGCAGCAGCGGCTGCCGGGCCGACAGCTGCACGCGCGCGCTGCCGGTCAGCGCGGTGGTGGGGGCGCTGCGGCCGGCGCCGAGCACCGGCGCCAGCAGCCGCGCCAGGTCGAGCCGGCCGAAGCGCGCCTCGAGCTGCGGCAGCGGCAGCCGGTCGAACGGCGCCACCTGGGCCTGCAGGTCGAGCTGCTGGTCCTGCATCGCCAGCCGCGCCCGGGTGTCGATCAGCGCGAGCGTGCCGCGCGCCTGCAGCTCGAGCGTCAGCGCGCGGGCCCAGGCGGGCAGCACGGCGTCGGTGCCGGCGTCCTCGGTCCGCGCCGTCAGCGCGGCCTGCAGCGGCAGCGGGGCGTCGGCGCCCAGCGTCGCGTCGCCGCGCAGCCGCACGCCCTGCCAGCGCAGCGTCAGCGCCTCGATGCGGTGCACGGCGCCGGCCTCGAGCCGCGCGCGCAGCTGCTCGATCGGCGCGGCGAGTCCCGCCACGCTCAGCCGCTCGACCGCGAGCTGCTCGACCCGCAGCGCCACCGGCAGCCGCAGCCGCGCCGGCTTGGCCGCCGGCTCCGGCGGAGCGGCCGCCGGCAGCGGCTCGATCGCGACCTGCTGCGCGGACAGGCCGCGCGCGCTCAGCAGCCCATGCGGCGCGGTCAGGCGCGGCTCGGACAGCGTCAGGCCGTCGAGCGCCAGCGCGTCGATCCGGATCCGCTGGCGCCCGAGCTCGATGGCGAGCCGGTCGAGCCGGAAGCGCGCGTCGGCGCCGAGCAGGGCGCCGCTCGACGTGCCGGCGCTGACGCCGGGCAGCCGCGCGGCGACCCGCTCGACCCACCAGCGCGTGCCGGTCTCGGTGTGCAGCGACTGCCAGGCCACACCGGCCGCCGCGACGAGCAGCAGCGCCGGCAGCGCCAGTGCCAGCGCCGGCCATCGGCGCGCGCGGCGCGGCCGCGGCGGGGTGGGCGGGGCAGGGGACGGCACCGCCATGGCCTCAGTAGGTGATGCCCACGCTCAGGTGCAGGCGCCACTGGCCGATGTCCTGGCCATAGGCGATGTCGCTGCGCAGCGGCCCGATCGGGCTGCGCCAGCGCAGGCCGACGCCGTAGCCGACCACCGGCGAGTAGCTGGGCCAGTCGAGCGCGGCATTGCCGGCGTCGACGAACACCGCGCCGAACCAGTCGCGCCAGCGGTCGTTGTTGGACAGCCGCCGCATCAGCTCGACCGAGCCGGTCGCCAGCACCGGGCCGCCGACCACGCTGCCGTCGCGCAAGGGCCCCAGCGTGCGGTAGCCGTAGCCGCGCACCGAGTTGTCGCCGCCGGCGCGGAACAGCAGCGAGTCCGGCACGCCCAGCGTGTCGCGCTTGAGCACCTGCGCGGCCTCGCCGCGCAGCTGCGCGAACCAGCCGGCGCCGAGCGGCTGGTACCAGACCGCCTGCAGGTACAGGCGCGCGAACGGGCCGAGGTCGCCGTCGGAGTCGTCGGCGTAGCCGGCGCCGCTCTGGAGGCTGAGCGTCAGGCCGCTGGTCGGGAACACGACGCTGTTGACGTCGCGCTTCACCCATTCGTAGTTGCCGAGCACGGCGCGGTCGGCGCTGCGCGTCAGTGCGGTGTCGAGCGTGGTGCGGTTGAGCTCGAGGTAGTAGAGCCGGTCGAGCTTCTCGCTGCTCTGGCTGCGGCCGAACCGCAGGCGCTGGGTCTGGGTCAGCGCGCCGCCGGCGTTCAAGTAGTCGGCCTGCACGCCAAGCAGGGTGCGGCGGTTGCCCGGCTGGGGGTAGGTCAGCAGGTCGAGGGACAGCACCCGTTCGTCGCGGCCGAGCTTGAGCTTCGAGACCGCCACCAGGTCGCGGTCGAAGATGCGGCGGTGGGTGTGCTCGAGCCCGGCGCGCGGGCCGGTGTTGCTGGAGAAGCCGACGCTCACGGTCGCCGACTGCGGGCGCTGCTCGCGCAGGCGCACGTTGACGGTGGCGCGGGCCGCGTGCTCCGGGTCGGCATCGAGCTCGACCGCGACGCCCTCGTACAGGCCGGTCTTCTGCAGCGCCTCCTGGTAGTCGAGCAGCCGCTTCTCGGTGTAGGTCGCGCCGAGCGCGAAGGGCCGCACGTTCTCCGCGGCCGAGACGGGCGTGCGCTGCAGGCCGTCGATCCGCACCTCGCCGATGCGGTAGGTCGGGCCGCTGTCGACCACGACGAACAGGCGCACCGTGGCCTGCTCGGCGTCGACCTCGGCCCCGGTGCCGGAAAAGCTGGCCGTCGCGAAGCCGCGTGACTGCAGGTTGGCGAGCAGCGTCGCCTTGGCGCGCTCCCAGGCGGCGCTGGTGAAGGGGGCGCCGGTCGGCAGGCTCCACAGCGCCTGCAGCCGCCGCCAGCGCTTGCGCTGGGCCAGGTTGCCGCGCTCGATCGCGTCGGCCATCGGCCCCTGCATCTCGAGCTGCACCCGGCCGACGCGCGCCTGCACGCCGGGCTGGACGTCGACCGTCACCAGCGCCGCAGCGCCGTCGGCCGCCTCGACGCGCTGCACCTCGACGCGGGCGTCGAAATAGCCCTCCGGCTCCAGCAGGCTGCGCGCCTGCGCCGGCGTGGCGGCCAGCAGACGGCCGAGCTCGGTACGCGAAATGTCGGGCTGCTCGCGAAAGCGCGCGAGGTCGAGGTGACGCACCAGCAGCGCGCGCAACGGGCCGGGCGCGCGCACCTCGAGCCGGTAGGCGCCTGCCGGGGCGGCGGGCAGCGCGGTCACGCCGCTGTCCGGAGCGACCGGCCCGGCCGGTGCCGAGGCCGCCGGTTCGATGACGGCCGCGGCGGCCGGCTCCTCGTCGTCGTCCTCGTCCGCCGGGCCGTCCTCGGCCGCGCCGGCGAGCGCGGCGGCCAGCAGCGCGGCCGCGACGGCCGCCGCGCGCAGGCACGCCGCCAGGCCGCGGCGGCTCACTTGCTCAGCAAGCGCATCGCGCCTTCCAGACCCTGCAGCGTCAGCGGGAACATGCGCTGCTGCATCAGCTGCTGGAGGATCGAGATGCTCTGGCGGTAGCCCCACACGCCCTGCGGCTCGGGGTTGATCCAGGCGTACTTCGGGAAGGCATGGGTGAGGCGCTGCAGCCATTCGGCCCCCGGCTCCTCGTTGTTGTACTCGACGCTGCCGCCGGGCTGCAGGATCTCGTAGGGGCTCATGGTCGCGTCGCCGACGAACACCAGCCGGTAGTCGCGGTTGTACTTGCGGATCAGGTCCCACGTCGCGAACTTCTCGCTGTGGCGGCGGCGGTTGTGCTTCCACAGGAAGTCGTAGACGCAGTTGTGGAAGTAATAGAACTCGAGGTGCTTGAACTCGCTCTTGGCCGCGCTGAACAGTTCCTCGACCCTATGAACGTGCTCGTCCATCGTTCCGCCGACATCCATCAGCAGCAGCACCTTCACCTTGTTGTGGCGCTCGGGCACCATCTTGATGTCGAGCATCCCGGCGTTGGCCGCGGTCGCATGGATGGTGTCGTCGAGCGCCAGCTCCAGGTCCGAACCCTCGCGCGCGAAGCGCCGCAGCCGCCGCAGCGCGACCTTGATGTTGCGGGTGCCGAGTTCCTTGCTGTCGTCGTAGTCTCGGTAGGCGCGCTGGTCCCAGACCTTCACCGCGCTCTTGTTGCGGCCGGCCCCGCCGATGCGGATGCCCCGCGGGTTGACGCCGGCGTTGCCGAAGGGCGAGGTGCCGCCGGTGCCGATCCACTTGCTGCCGCCCTCGTGGCGCTCCTGCTGCTCCTCGAAGCGCTGCTTCAGCGTGGCCATCAGCTCGTCCCAGCCCATTGCCTCGATCGCGGCCTTCTGCTCGGGCGTGAGCTCGAGCTCGAAGGTCTTGCGCAGCCAGTCGAGCGGCAGCTCCTTCGTGAAGTCGGCGACCGTCTCGACGCCCTTGAAGTAGGCACCGAAGGCGCGGTCGTAGCGGTCGAACAGCGCCTCGTCCTTGACCAGCGTGGTGCGCGCCAGGAAGTAGAACTTGTCGACCGTCGGGCCGCCCTCGTCGGCGATCACGCCGGCCTGCAGCGCCTCGAGCAGCGTCAGGTACTCCTTGATCGAGACCGGCAGCTTGGCGCCGCGCAGCGCGTAGAAGAAGTCGATCAGCATGGTCGCGGCCTCCTGGTCGCCCGATGGTAGCGACGCGGCGGCCTCAGCGCTGGTGGCTGCGCGGATCGCCGGGCGAGACCACCGGGCGGTCGTCGCCCGGCGGCGCGCGCCGTCGCGGCGCCGCGGCGGGGGCGACGGGGCGGGGCCGCGGCGGTGGCGCGGGCGCGGTCGGCCGCGGGGCCG
>DATILD010000088.1:0-7876 GCA_035476815.1 Methylibium sp. | reverse complement strand
GCGTGATGGACCGCGAGGCCGACTTCTTCGAGCTGTTCGACGAGCAGCGTCGGCGCGACAAGGTCGATCTGCTGGTGCGTGCCAAGCATGACCGCGTCACGAACGACGAACACAATCTGTTCGACGGCACCCGCTGCAGCGCCGTGAAGGGCCGGCTGCTCATTCCTGTGCCGCGCCAAAGCGCTCGGCCGAAGAAAAGCAAGCAGCAGGCGCGCGCCGGCCATCCGCAGCGCATGGCTCAGGTCCACTTGCGCTATCACGAAGTCGAACTTCCCGCGCCCAAGCATCACCCGGGCAAGCCGCCCATCCAGCTGTGGGTAGTTCATGTCCTCGAAGCTCGTGCGCCTGCAGGGGCTACGCGCCTGGAGTGGTTCTTGCTGACCACCCGCGAAATCACCTCGGCCGAGCAGGCCCAGGAATGCCTGCGCTGGTACTGCCTGCGCTGGCGCATCGAGGACTGGCATCGCGTCCTCAAGAGCGGCTGCCGCATCGAAACCCTGCAACACAAGACCGCCCGACGACTCAAACGCGCCATCGCCATCAACCTCGTCATCGCTTGGCGAATCATGCTGATGACGCTGCTGGGTCGGCAATGCCCTGACCTGCCCGCGGACATGCTGTTCTCCGACCTCGAGATCGAGGTGCTGCAGGCCTATGCGAAAAAAACGGAACTCGCCAGCCCATCCTGCTTGGAGATGCAGTGCGTCTCGTAGCTCGACTGGGCGGCTACCTGGGCCGCCGCAAAGATCCACCTCCTGGTCATCAACTACTGTGGCAGGGATACACACGGCTGCAGGCGATGTGCGAAGGCTATTCACTGAAAGACGTGGAGACCACTTGAGACTTGTGGGTAAAGGGCAGCGCTAGGTGCCGCAGAAGGTCCGGTAGCAGGCGGTGACTTCCGCCAGCGCGGGCTCGGCATAGGGCGCCCCTTCGGGCGTCTCGTCGAACGGCTGGCGCAGCGCCGCCAGCAGGCGCTCGAAGGGGACCAGGTCGTCGTTGCCGGAGGCCGCCGCCAGCGCCTCTTCGACGCGGTGGTTGCGCGGGATGATCCACGGGTTCACGCGCCGCATGCGGGCCGCGCGTTCCACCGCACCGGGGCCGCCGGCGGCGTCGTCGCGCCGGCAGCGCTCGCGCCAGCGCGTGAGCCAGGCGGCCAGGGCGGTGGGTTCGGCGAACAGCGCGCGCAGCGCACTGTCGTTGCCGTCGGCGGCGCCGGCCAGGCGACGCCAGGCCAGCGTGAAGTCGACCGCTTGCGCATGCAGCAGCGCCAGCCAGTCGTTGGCCAATGCCGTGTCGGCCTCGTCGTCGGCCACGCCGGCGGCGTGCAGACCGAGCTTGGCGCGTTGGCCTTGCAGCAAGGCCGTGGCGTAGCGGGCCGGGAAGGCGTCGATGACGGTCATCACCTGCGCGACCGAGTGCTGCACCGCTGCCTCGTCGTCGGCTGAAGCCATCAGCGGCAGCAGCGTCTCGGCAAGCCTGGCGAGGTTCCAGCGCGCGATGTGCGGCTGGTTGCCGTAGGCATAGCGGCCGCCGTGGTCGATGCTGCTGAACACCGCCGCCGGGTCGTAGGCTTCCATGAAGGCGCAGGGCCCGAAGTCGATGCTCTCGCCCGAGATCGCCATGTTGTCGGTGTTCATCACGCCGTGGATGAAGCCCACGTTCATCCACTGCGCGATGAGCGTGGCCTGCCGCGCGGCGACGGCCTGCAGCAGCGCCAGGTAACGCTCAGGCGTAGCGGCCAGGTCCGGGTCGTGGCGGGCGATCGCATAGTCCGCGAGCTGGCGCAGCTTGTCGATGTCGCCGCGCGCCGCGAAGAACTGGAAGGTGCCCACGCGCAGGTGGCTCGCGGCCACGCGCGTCAGCACCGCGCCGGGCAGCGCTTGCTCGCGGTAGACCGGCTCGCCGGTGGCGGCCACGGCCAGGGCCCGCGTCGTCGGGATGCCGAGCGCGTGCAGCGCCTCGCCGATCAGCACCTCGCGCAGCATCGGGCCGACGGCCGCCTTGCCGTCGCCGCTGCGAGAGAAGGGCGTGCGGCCCGAGCCCTTGAAAGCGATGTCGCGGCGCCGGCCCGCGCGGTCGATCACTTCGCCGAGCAGCAGCGCGCGGCCATCGCCCAACTGGGGCGAGAAGCCGCCGAACTGGTGGCCGGCATAGGCCTGGGCGATGGGCTCGGCGCCCTCGGGTACGGCGTTGCCGGCAAACAGCGCGGCCCCCTCGGGCCCGTTCAGCGCTGCGCCGTCCAGCTTCAACTCGGCGGCCAGCGCCTGGTTGAGGAACAGCAGGCGCGGCGTCGGCACCGCAGCGGGCTTCCAGGCCACGTAGAAGCCCGGCAGTTCGCGGGCGTAGGTGTTGTCGAAGCCGAAGGGCAGCATGCGTGAATCCGATGGTGGGCCGGCCACAGTGTGCCGGCAATCGCTTGCCCCCAGCGAATCAGGGGCACGCAGCAACGGGGGTCCAGACCTAGTTCGCGGCGTTGCGGGCCAGCCAGCTGTCCAGCGAGACCGGGCCGATCCAGGCCTGCGGGCCGGCCGTCAAGGTGCCGTCATCCAGGCGCGCGCCGAAATACAGCACATCGTCGTCCCGCACGACCTCACGCGGGTCCTGCCGGGCCTGCAGCGTGCGGCGCAGCAGTTCGTCCAGCGGCAGCGCCTGCGGGCCTGCCACTTCGCGGGTGGTGTTCAGCGGAGCTTCGGTGGCGACCTTCATCAGCGCGGCGGCCACGTCGTCGGCGGCGATCGGCTGCAGCTTGGCCGACGAGACGCGCACAGTCTGGCCCTGGGTGTAGAAGTGGGCGATGGACGCCAGGAACTCGTAGAACTGCGTGGCCCGCACGATGGTGTACGGCAGCGTCGAGCCCTGGATGATGTCCTCCTGGGCCAGCTTGGCGCGCAGGTAGCCGCTGTCGGACCCGCGCTCGGCCCCCACCACCGACAGCACCACATGATGACGCACGCCCGCGGCGCGTTCGGCGGCGAGCAGGTTCCGTGTCGAAGACTGGAAAAAGGCCATGACCGCGTCGTCCTCGAACGACGGCGAGTTGCTCACGTCCACCACCACCTCGGCGCCGGCCAGCGCCGCGGACAGCCCTTCGCCGGTGACCGCATTGACACCCGAGGACGGCGATGCTGCCAGCACCTGATGCCCGGCCTGCTGCAGCAGGGCCGCCAGTTTCTTGCCGATGAGGCCACTGCCTCCGATGATCACGAACTTCATGTCGAATCCTTCCTTGTGTTGGGGGGAGGGGCACCGTGGCACTCTATCGCCGCAATGAGGCGCTGCGCCAGGGACTGGGCCAGCGGCGGCAGCAGGCGGCCTTCGAGCGACATCAGCTGCAGGCGACGCTGCTGCAGCTGAGCATCCGCAAACGGCACCAGCACCAGGCTGCCGTCGGCCACCAGGTGAAACGCCGTCAGTTTGCCGGCCAACACGATGTCGGTGTCGTGCACCAGAGGCAACAGTGCCGACGAGAAGTTGCTGACCACGGCGGCCTCGTACTGCAGGCCTTGCAGGGCGCAGGCGCTGTCGAAGAGCTGCCGGCCGGTCATGCCCATCGCCCCCACCGCGAGCGGGTAGCGCACGGCCTCGGCCACGGTCAGCGCGCGCTTGCGGGCCAGCGGATGCCCGGGCTTCATCAGCGCGCAGATGGGCGCCAGCGCGGCATGCTGCACCGTCATGCCTTTTTCGGGCGCCACGCAGTACTTCAGCGCGAGATCCGCGTCGCCGCGCGTCAGCAGGGCACTGACTTCGTCGGGCGCCGCGATGCTGAGCTGCAGCCGCGCGTCGGGGAACTCGGCGCGGAACGAGTTGATCACGGTCGGCAGGAAGCCGGCGACAAACCCCTCGGTGCAGGCCAGCCGCACCTGGCGCTTGGCCTGGCGCGCCAGTCCCTGCACCTGTTCGATCACGCGCTCGGCCTCTTCGGCGCCTGCGCGCAGATGCGTCGCCAGCCGCTCGCCGGCCGGGGTGAGGGCCATGCCGCGCTGCTTGCGGTCGAACAACGCGGCGCCGAGCGCATCCTCGAGCTTCGTGATCTGCCGGCTGACGGCCGAGGCCGCCACATGCAACTGCGCGGCGGCCTGGCTGACCGAACCGGTCTGCGCCACCGACAGGAAGTAGCGCATCTGCGTGCTGATCAAGGACACCCTCACGGCCGCCTCCTGGATTGCCGTTTTGGCAATCGATGCTTCGATTATCTCTACTGGCGGCATGGGCGCTTTGCGCTCACAGTGGCAGGCCTTTGTGCCCGGGCGCCTGCGCCGCCCGCAAAACCCCCACCGCCGACCTGCAAGAACAGACCATGAGCCGAGCCCTTGCCGTGGCGCGCGCCCAGCGCGTGATCGATTCCGGCGCGTTCGCCGCCACGCTGGCGCGGCGCGTGCGCTGCGCCACCGAAAGCGAGAACGCCGACCAGGCGGCGCCGGCGCTGCAGGCCTACCTGGACGACGAGATCGCACCGGCGCTGGCGCCGCTGGGCTTTGCCGTGCAGCGCGTGGCCAATCCGGTCGACGCGCGGCTGCCGATGCTGATCGCGCAGCGCATCGAGTCCCCCGCGCTGCCCACCGTGCTGATGTATGCCCATGGCGATGTCGTGCGCGGCCACGCTGCGCAGTGGCGCGACGGCCTCGCGCCCTGGGCGCTGACGGTGGAGGGCGACCGCTGGTACGGCCGCGGCACCGCCGACAACAAAGGCCAGCACAGCATCAACCTGGCCGCGCTCGAACAGGTGATCGCCGCGCGGGCCGGCCGGCTCGGCTTCAACGTCAAACTGCTGGTCGAGATGGGCGAAGAAGCCGGCTCGCCCGGCCTGCGCGAGGTCTGCGAACAGCATCGCGAGGCCTTGCGGGCCGACCTGTTCCTGGCCAGCGACGGGCCGCGCGTGCAGGCCGAGCGGCCAACGCTGTTCCTGGGCTCGCGCGGGGCCCTCAATTTCGAGCTGCGGCTGCCGCTGCGTGAACGCTCCTACCACTCGGGCAACTGGGGCGGCCTGCTCGCCAACCCGGCGGTGGTGCTGGCCAACGCCGTCGCCAGCCTGGTCGATGAACGTGGGCGCATCCGGGTCGAGGCCTTGCGGCCGGCGGCCATCCCGGCGTCGGTGACGCGGGCGCTCGAGGACATCGAGGTCGGCGGTGGTGAGGACGATCCGCGCATCGATGCGCACTGGGGCGAGCCAGGTCTCACGCCGGCCCAACGCGTGATCGGCTGGAACAGCCTGGAGGTGCTGGCCATGAGCGCGGGCAACCCCGCGCAGCCGGTTGGCGCGATTCCCGGCCGGGCCCAGGTGTGGTGCCAGCTGCGCTTCGTCGTTGGTACCCGGCTGGACGACATCGCGCCCGCGCTGCGCGCCCACCTGGACGCGGCCGGCTTCGGCCAGGTGGAGCTGCACTTCGGCGCCAGCGCCGAGGCGACCCGCCTCGATCCGGACGACGCCTGGGTCGCCTGGGCGATGGACTCGATCGCACGCACCACCGGGCGCCGGCCGGCGCTGCTGCCCAACCTCGGCGGCTCGCTGCCCAACGATGTGTTCGCCGACATCCTTGGCCTGCCCACCGTGTGGGTGCCGCATTCGTATCCGGCGTGTTCCCAGCACGCGCCCAACGAGCATGTGCTCGCGCCGCTGATGCGCGAAGGCTTGTTGATGATGGCCGGCGTGTTCTACGACCTCGGCGAACAGGCCGCCACGCTGCCGCGCCGAGCGCGCAAGGAGACCGACGCATGAGTGCTTCCGCCGCTGTCACCGATCTGGCCGACTGCACGGCCGCTGAGTTGCTCGCGCTCTATCGCTCCAAGCAGGCTTCGCCGGTCGAAGCGACCAACGCGGTACTGGGTCGCATCGAACGCGTCAACCCGAAGCTGCTGGCGTTCTGCCACCTCGCGCCCTCCGACGCGATCGCCTCGGCGCGCGCCAGCGAAGCGCGTTGGCAGCGCGGCGAGCCGATCGGTGCGCTCGACGGCGTGCCGGCGTCGATCAAGGACCTGATCCTCACCAAGGGCTGGCCGACACTGCGCGGCAGCCGCACGGTCGACGCCAACCAGCCGTGGGACGTCGACGCGCCGGCCAGCGCACGGCTGCGCGAAGCCGGCGCCGTGCTGCTCGGCAAGACCAGCACGCCGGAGTTCGGCTGCAAGGGCGAGACCAACTCGCCGCGCACCGGCATCACGCGCAACCCGTGGGACCCGAGCAAAACGCCGGGCGGATCCTCCGGCGGCACGGCCGCCGCGGTGGCGGCCGGTCTGGGCCCGTTGTCGGTGGGCACCGACGGCGCCGGCAGCGTGCGCATCCCGGCCGCCTTCTGCGGCAACTTCGGCTTGAAGCCGAGCTTCGGCCGCGTGCCGGCGCACCCGCTGTCGCCGTTCGGCACCGTGGCGCACCTGGGCCCGCACACGATGAGCGTGCGCGACGCGGCGTTGATGCTCACCGTGCTGGCACAGCCCGATGCGCGCGACTGGACGTCGTTGCCATACGACGGCCGCGACTACAGGGTGGGACTGGAAGACGGCATCCGTGGGCTGCGCATCGCCTGGTCACCGGCGCTGGGCTACGCGAAAAACGTGCATCCCGAGGTCGCCGCGGCATGCGCCAAGGCGGTGGACGACCTGCGGGCGCTGGGTGCTCACGTCGAAGCCGTCGATCCCGGCTTCGATGATCCGCTGGAGATCACCTGCGGCCTCTGGTTCGTCGGCGCCTGGACGCTGTGGAACACGCTCACCGCGGAGCAGCAGAAGGTCACCGACCCCGACTTCGCCGCCGAGGCCGAACTCGGCGCCAGGATCAGTGCCCTCGAAGTGCAGCGGCTGAATCTGCGCCGCGGCGCGCTCGGCTCGTCGATGCGCCAGTTCATGCAGCGCCATGACCTGCTGGTCACGCCCAGCGTCGCGGTGCCAGCGTTCGAGGCGCGCCCCGCCGGCCACACGCCGTTCGACACCGCGTCGATGCTCGGCTGGACGCCGTTCTCTTACCCGTTCAACCTGACGCAGCAGCCGGCATGCACGATTCCCTGCGGGCTCACCTCGGCCGGGTTGCCGATCGGCCTGCAATTCGTCGGGCCGATGTTCGGCGACGCGCTGGTGCTGCGCGCAGCACGCGCGTACGAGTCGGTGCGCCCGATCGCGCGGCCGGATCTGAGCCGGTTCATGTGAGCGCTGCCTGGCCGTGAGCGGCGAAGCGATCACCGACCTCGACGGCTGTGCGCTGTCGCGTGCGATCCACGCGCGCGAGGTGTCGTGCGTGGAGGTGATGCAGGCGTATCTGGCACGCATCCATCGGCTCAATCCACTGTTCAATGCGATCGTCAACCTGGCCGACGACGAGTCGCTGCTGGCACAGGCCGCCGAGCGCGACGCCGAACTGGCGCGCGGCACCAGCCGCGGCTGGATGCACGGCATGCCGCAGGCGATCAAGGACGCGTCGAGCGCCATCGGATTTCCAACCGCCTTCGGCAGCGTGCTGCTGAAGGACAACGTGGCGCGTGTCGACGGCGTGATGGTCGAGCGCATGAAGGCCGCCGGCTGCATCGTGATCGGCAAGACCAACATGCCCGAGTTCGGCCTCGGTTCCCACACCTACAACAACCTGTTCGGTGTGACGGGCAACGCCTGGGATCGACGGCTCAGCGCCGGTGGCTCCAGCGGCGGCGCGGCGGTGTGCCTGGCGCAGCGCTTGCTGCCGGTGGCCGACGGCTCCGACTTCATGGGCAGCCTGCGCAACCCCGCCGGCTGGAATCACGTGTTCGGCCTGCGGCCGAGCCAGGGCCGCGTGCCGCTGTGGCCTGCCACCGACGTGTGGATCGCGCAGCTCGGCACCGAAGGGCCGATGGCGCGCAGCGTGCGCGACCTCGCGGCCCTGTTGTCGATCCAGGCCGGCCACGATCCGCGT
>DATILD010000087.1:0-17689 GCA_035476815.1 Methylibium sp. | reverse complement strand
ACTGCATGATCGTCGGCGAGGCGCCGGGCGAACACGAGGATCTGCAGGGCGAACCGTTCGTCGGCGCGGCGGGCCGGTGGTGGTGACGTACCACCCGGCCTACTTGCTGCGCAATCCCGCAGACAAAGCGCGTGCGTGGGCCGACCTGTGCCTGGCAGCGGCGCAACTGTCCAGTTGACCCCGATATCATCGGGGCGCCATGGCGGTGCCGACGCAGCGCCGCCTTCCGGGAGACGAGCGCCATGCCAGCACGACCAGTGAGCGATGCCGCGTGGGAGGCCTTGCCCCTCCCCGCGATGGAGCTCGATTCGTTGGGTGGCGTGCAGCGCGCCAACGAGGCCTTCTGCGCGCTGGGGCCCGATGCCGCCGAAGGCCGGCGCTGGCTGGAGACTCTGACCCCGGCGGCCCAGGCGCGGCTGCGCGCCCGGCTGGCGGCGCGGCGCGACTTCGCACTCGAGCTGCAGCAAGGCAACGGATCGACAGCCTGGTTCGACTTGAGCGCGCGCTGGCTCGACGGCGAACAACGCTACACCTGCGTGCTGCGCGATGCCACCGCCGAGCGCCTGGCCGAGCGCGACGCACGCGCCGAAGCGCAGCGCTTCTCGCTGCTCGCCGACAGCGTGCCAGCGCTGATCGCCTACTACGAAGCCGGGCACCTGAGCTGCGCCTACGCCAACAAACAGTACGCCAAGGCGTTCGGCCTCGACCCGGAGTCGATCGTCGGCCGCACCTTTGCCGAGGTGGTGGGGCCGCAGGCGGCTGACGAGATCCAGCCGCACGTCGATCGGTTGCTGCAGCACAACGAAGCCGCTTCTTACGAGCGCAAGATGCCTGGGCCCGACGGCAAGCCGCGCTGGATCGAGGTGAGCCTGGTGCCGCACCTGGACAACGGCGTGCTGGTGGGCGCGTTCGTGCTGATCAGCGACATCACGCACCACCGCCTGATCGAGGCGGCGCTGCGCGAAAGCGAGGATCGGCTGTCCAAGTTCATGGACGCCAGCGTCGAGGGCATCGTCTTCCTTCGCGACGGCGTGATCACCGACGTCAACGTGGCGCTGGTGACGCTGCTCGGCCACGCGCGCGAGCAGATGATCGGGCACCGCGTCCTGGAGTTCGTGGCGCCGGAATACCGCTCGCGCGTGCAGGCGGTGATCTCCGCGGAATCCGAACAGCGCTACGAACTGGTCGGCCTCACCGCCGACGGCCAGCGCATCGCGATGGAGTCGATCGGCCGCACCATCACGCGCCGCGGCGAGCGCCTGCGCATGGCCATCGTGCGCGACATCCGCGACCGGCTGCAGGCGCAGGAGCGCATCGAGTACCTGGCGCACCACGATCCGCTGACCGGGCTGCCCAATCGCGCGCACTTCATGGAGCACCTGGCGTCGCGGCTGGCCGGCGGCGCGGCCACGCACGCGGCGCTGCTGTTCATCGACCTCGACCACTTCAAGCGCATCAACGATTCGTTGGGCCACCTGGTGGGCGACACCGTGCTGCAGGCGGTGGCGCATCGCATCGTGCAATCGGTGCGTCCGATCGACCTGGTGGGCCGCTTCGGCGGCGACGAGTTCGTCGTGCTGCTGGCCGACGTGGCCGATCGCCGTGTGGTGGAAGAGTTGGTGCAGCGGGTGCTGCTGGCCGTCGAGGCGCCGATCGCGGTGCAGGGGCAGAACATCGTGGTGTCGCCGTCGATCGGTGTCGCAATGGTGCCGCACGATGGGCGGCTGCCATCGGAGTTGATCAAAAACGCCGACACCGCGATGTACGTGGCCAAGGCCGATGGCCGTGGCATCTGCCGCTTCTTCGAAACCGAGATGGCCGCGCATGCCTATGCCGCGTTGGTGCTCGAAGGGCAACTGGCCAGCGCGTTGCAGCGCAACGAGTTCGCGCTGATGCTGCAGCCGCGTGTCGCGCTCGACGGCGCGGCGCTCCAGGTGCAGGCGCTGATCCGTTGGCAGCATCCCGATCGCGGATGGCTGGCACCCGAGAGTTTTCTCGAGGTCGCCGAGGAGCGCCGGCTGATGCAGCCGATCATGCGCTGGGCCCTGCGCGAGGCGATCGCCGCGCAGCGCGGCTGGGCGCAGATGGCCGGCCAGGCGCCCGAGGTGGCGCTCGATCTGGCGGCGCTGCCGCTGCCGCTGGAGGCGGTGGCCGGACTGGCCGAGCAGGTGTGCGAGCAGTCGCCACCGGCCGGAGCGCTGTCGCTCGACATCGGCGAGGCCGCGCTCGGCCACGACACGCAAGCGTTGCGCGCGGCGGTGGCGCGGTTGCGTGCACTGGGCATGACGGTGGCCATCGACGACTTCGGCGTCGGCACGATGGCGCTGTCGCAACTGCGCTCGCTGCCGGTGCGCGGGCTCAACCTCGGCCGCGCGTTCGTGGCCTCGCTGCCCGCCGACACGGCGGCGGCGACCATCGCGTCGGCGATCGTGCAGATGGCGCGCGGCTTGCAGCTCGACGTCACCGCCAAGGGTGTGGAGACCGACGAACAGCGCCGCTGGCTGGCCGGCATCGGCTGCGGCCACGCGCAGGGGCCGGGCATCGCGCTGCCGATGCAGGCCCCGGTGTTCGCCGAGTGGCTGCAGCGCCGCGCCGCTTGAGCGCCGCGTGCAGCGGCGCTACGGTTTTTTCTGCTTGACCGGCCGCGCCCAGTTGGGGATCGTCTCCTGACGCGCCCGCGCCACCGTCAACCGACCCGATGGCGCCGCCTTGCTGATGACGCTGCCGGCGCCGATGGTGGCGCCGTCGCCCACCGTGACCGGGGCCACCAGCACGCTGTTGGAGCCCACGTGCACGTCGTTGCCGATCACGGTGCGGTGCTTGTTGGCGCCGTCGTAGTTGGCGGTGATGCTGCCGGCGCCGTAGTTGACGCGCTCGCCGACCGTCGCGTCGCCCAGGTAGGCCAGGTGGTTGGCCTTGGCGCCGCGCGCCAGCGTGGCGTTCTTGACCTCGACGAAGTTGCCGATGTGCACCTCGGGGCCGAGCGCCGCGCCGGGCCGCAGCCGCGCGAACGGGCCGACCAGCGCGCCCTCGCCGACCGTGACGCCGAGCGCCTCGCCGTCGATGTGGGTGAAGGGGTGGATCACCGCGCCGGCGTCGATGCGGGCGTTGCGGATCACGCAGTTCGCGCCGATGCGCACGCCGTCGCCGAGCTGCACCGCGCCCTCGAACACGCAGTTCACGTCGATCTCGACGTCGGCGCCGCAGTCGAGCGTGCCGCGCAGGTCGAAGCGGGCCGGGTCGGCGAGGCGCACGCCGGCCTCCATCAGCCGCTCGGCCTGGGCGCGCTGCACGCGGCGCTCCAGGTCGGCGAGCTGGGCGGGGCTGTTGACGCCGAGCACCTCGGTTGCGCTGGCCGGCTGCGCGGCGACCACCGGCACGCCGTCGGCCACCGCCATCGCGACGATGTCGGTCAGGTAGTACTCGCGCTGCACGTTGTCGTTGCGCAGCGCGGCGAGCCAGCGCTTCAGCTGGGCCGTCGGCACCGCCATCAGGCCGGTGTAGACCTCGCGGATCGCGCGCTGCGCGGGCGTGGCGTCCTTGTGCTCGACGATGCCGAGCACGCGCGTGGCGTCGGCGGCGTCGCGCACGATGCGGCCGTAGCCGTCCGGGTCGGCCAGCTCGACCGTCAGCAGCGCGAGCCGCGCGCCGCCGCAGGCCTCGACCAGCGCGCGCGCGGTGGCGGCCTCGATCAGCGGCACGTCGCCGTTGAGGATCAGCGTGATGCCCGCATCGGCCAGCAGCGGCACGGCCTGCTGCACCGCGTGGCCGGTGCCGAGCTGCGGCTGCTGCAGCACGAAGGCCAGCGGCAGCGCCGGGAAGGCGGCGCGCATCGCCGCCTCGACCTGCTCGGCGCGATGCCCGGTGACCGTGACGAGTCGGAGTGCCCCCAGGGAACCAGCGGTCGCCAGCACATGCTGCAATAGCGCACGCCCGGCCAGCGTGTGCAGCACCTTGGGCCGGTCCGACTTCATGCGGGTGCCCTTGCCCGCGGCCATGATCACGATGTCGAGCATGCGGTGGTTCCGAGCTGTGAGGACGTGGCGGATTATCGCGGCCGCCCTGGCCGCGGCCTTGCTGATGGCGGGCTGCAGCACGCTCAAACTCGCCTACGGGCAGGCCGACGAGCTGGCCTACTGGTGGCTCGATGGCCATGTCGACTTCGACGGCGAGCAGACCCGCCAGGCCCGCGACGGCATCGCGCACTGGTTCGTCTGGCACCGCCGCAGCCAGCTGCCCGGCTACGCGGTGCTGCTGGAGCGCGCGGCGGCCGACGTGACGGCCGACACCACGCCCGAGCGCGCCTGCGGCTGGTTCGACACGCTGCGCGAGCGCGCCGACGCGGCGCTGCAGCAGGCGCTGCCGGCCGCGGCCCGGGTGGCGGTGACGCTGCGGCCCGAGCAGCTCGAGCGGCTCGCGCTCAAGCATGCCGAGGTAACCGAGAAGCTGCGCGACGAGTACCTGCAGCGCGACCCGGCCGAGCGGCGCGCGGCCGCCGTGGAGCGCGCGGTGACCAACGCCGAGCGGCTCTACGGCCCGCTCGAGGCCGCGCAGCGCGAGCGGCTCGTGGCGATCGTCGCGGCCTCGCCGTTCGACGCCGGGCGCTGGATCGCCGAACGGCAGCGCCGCCAGCGCGACCTGCGGCAGACGCTGCAGGACCTCGCCGGCACCCCGCCCGAGGCGGCCGAGGCGGCGCTGCAGGGCGTCTGGCGCCGCGTGCGGCAGCCGCCCGACGCGGCCTATGCGCGCCAGGCGCAGGCGCTCGAGCGCTACAACTGCGAAGCCGCCGCGCGGCTGCACAACGAGACGACGCCGCGGCAGCGCGAGGTGGCGCAGCAGCGGCTGCGCGACTGGCAGTCGGACCTGCGGCTGCTGGCAAGCGCGCAGCGGTGATGGGCAAGGCGGCCCGTCGTGTGTGCCCGTGGGCGAGCTAGGGATGCGATGGCTCGGGGGCCGTCCTAAACTGAACCAGCGCCGATCGACGCAGAGGGTTCCCATCCACGCTCGCGGCACGAGCCGCCGACACGGAGGACCGCATGGCCTCAGCACTTCTCGGCAGACTGCTCATCGCCGCGTCCTGCCTGTCCCTCGCCCCTTCGGCCCTCGGCCAGGTCAACGCCGCAGGCCCGGGCACGATGGATGCTGCCCCCGGGTCGCTGGCGCCGAATCAGGGCGCGCTGATGTGCGTTGCGGCGGTCAATTCGGACGCGACCTTGGCGGGCGGAGCCCCCTACGTTGCGACCGTGACCACGCTGGGTACGGGCAATTACGAGGTCGTGTTCAAGGGAGCCTGCGGTGGAAACATCTCGGCGGCCCGCGGGTGGGCGCGCTGGGTTCAGGTCGACACGCTGACTGCCGGCAGCATCACCAATGTCGCCTGCACGACGGCCGACCGCGCCGGCAATCCGGCGGGCGTCTTCGTCAGATGTTTCGACGGCAGCGGTACCGCTGCGAACACCTCGTTCTTCCTGTTCGTCGCCCGCTAGACGTCCACGGCGTCCGGCGGGCCGGGCCGGGCCGTGCGCTCAGCCCTTCGCCTTGGGCAGCGCCACCGTCACCGTGCGCGGGCTCAGCGCGGTGTGCGGGAAGTCCTTCAGCACCGCGTCGAACATCGCCGGCAGCAGCGCGTCCGAGGTCCAGCGGCTGGTGTAGCTGCCGCGCGTCTCGTAGACGAACTGCTGGGTGCGGCGGTCGCGCATCAGCACCGCGACCTCGCGCTGGTAGTCGGGGAACTCGCTGGCGTAGCCCAGGCCGTAGCCCGGGCCCCAGAAATGCGGCCAGCGCCCGCCGTGGAACCACCAGTCGCTGCGCCAGTAGATCGACGAGTAGGCGTAGCGGTCGCGGCGCGCCACCTCGAAGACGCGCGCGCCGAGCTGGATCAGCACGTCGGCCTCGGCCTGCGGTGCCGGCGTGAAGCCGGCCGCCTGCAGCGCGCCGAGCGCGGCGGCCTCGATGCGCTCCTGCTCGGCCGCGTTGGCCTGCTGCGAGGGCAGGCGCTCGATCGCGTAGGTGCCGGGCTTGCGGCCCGCTGGCCAGCTGCCCTGGCTGGCGACGTCGACCGCCACGGTGTCCAGGCCGGCGCAGCCGGTGGCGACGAGGGGCAGCGTCGCGACGGCCGCGAGGGCGCTGAAGGTGGTCAAGGCAGTGCGTCTTTGCATGGTCGTCTCCGTACCGCCGACGCGCACCCGGCTTCAGTCGGGGCTGATCCAGCGGATCGTCTCGGCCCCGGCCGGCGGCGCCGCGCAGGGGTCATCGTCCTCGTCGAAGGCGCGGTCGCCGTCGGCATCGGCCACGCCGCTGGCTTGGAGCGTCTCGAAGGGATAGAGGTTCCGGTCCTGCAGGTGCGAGGGCACGACGCGGCCGAGCGCGGTGGCCATGTTCTCGACCCGGCCGGGAAAGCGCTGCTGCCAGTCGCGCAGCATCGCGGCGATCTGCTTGCGCTGCAGGTTCTCCTGGCTGCCGCACAGCGTGCAGGGAATGATCGGGAACTGGCGGTGCGCGGCCCAGGCCGCGAGGTCGTGCTCGGGCACGTAGGCCAGCGGGCGGATCACCACATGCTTGCCGTCGTCGCTGACCAGCTTGGGCGGCATGCCCTTGAGCTTGGCGCCGAAGAACATGTTGAGGAAGAAGGTCTGCAGCATGTCGTCGCGGTGGTGGCCGAGCGCGATCTTGGTCGCGCCCAGCTCGTCGGCCACGCGGTAGAGGATGCCGCGGCGCAGCCGCGAGCACAGGCTGCACATCGTCTTGCCCTCGGGGATCACGCGCTTGACGATCGAGTAGGTGTCCTGGTTCTCGATGTGGAAGGGCAGGCCGCGCGCGGCCAGGTACTCGGGCAGCACGTGCGCGGGGAAGCCGGGCTGCTTCTGGTCGAGGTTGACGGCCACCAGCGTGAAGGGCACCGGCGCGCGCCGCCGCAGCTCGACCAGGATGTCGAGCAGCGAGTAGCTGTCCTTGCCGCCGGAGACGCAGACCATCACCTTGTCGCCCGGCTCGATCATGTTGAAGTCGCCGATCGCCTGGCCGACCAGGCGGTGCAGGCGCTTGGACAGCTTGGCGACGCTGACCGAGGGCTTGGCGGCCGCGGCGGCGGCGGTCGGGGCGGGCAGGACGGCGGACATGGGCCGGATTGTCGCGCGCGCCGCGATCGGTCAGAGGAAGGGGAAGTCCCGCGCCATCGGCTGCAGGTGGTAGCCGGCATCGACCATCAGCGTGCTGCCGGTCAGCGCGCCGTTGCCGAGCGCGAACGCGACCGCGTCGGCGATCTCGGCGGTCTGCACGCTGCGGCCGGTCAGCGACAAGGCGGCCATGCGCTGCAGCTGCGCCGCGTCGATCAGCGGGCTGCCGAGGGTGAGGCCCGGTGCGACGCCGACCACCCGCAGCGCCGGCGCCAGCGCCTTGGCGAGGGTGCGCACCAGCTGCTCGAGGCCGGCCTTGGACAGCGCGTAGGACAGGTAGTCCGGGTTCGGATTCCACAGCCGCTGGTCGAGCAGCAGCACCAGCGCGCCGCGCGCCGCGCGCGCGCCCAGGTGGGCGTGCAGCGCGCGTGCCAGCAGCACCGCCGAGCCGGTGTTGACGCAGGCATGGGCGCACAGCTGCGCGTAGTCGAAGCTCGCGACATCGTCGTGGACGAACAGCGAGGCGTTGTGCACCACGCCGTCGAGCCGACCGAAGGCCGCCAGCACCGCCGGCACCAGCGCCTCGGTCGCCGCCTGGTCGGCGAAATCGGCGGTGAACAGCTCGCAGCGGCGGCCGAGCGCGCACACCGCCGCGCAGGTCGCGT
The DNA here is from genome assembly GCA_035476815.1 of Methylibium sp. GTDB lineage: Bacteria > Pseudomonadota > Gammaproteobacteria > Burkholderiales > Burkholderiaceae_C > Methylibium. The sequence goes on along the minus strand of DATILD010000087.1, from coordinate 9,909 downwards.
CGGCGTCGGCGTCGCGGTGGTGGCCATGGACCGCGATGTCGTGGCCGCGCGCCGCCAGCGCCAGCGCGATCTCGCGGCCGACGCGCCGCGCGGCGCCGGTGACCAGCGTGACGGGCGCGGCGGGCGGGACGGGCGTCAGGGCCGGGTCGGTCATGGATTCGATGGGAAGATGGCGGGGTGAGTGTAGACACCGCCCCGCTTGCCCCGCTGGCCGCATGCATCGCGCGCGAGATCGCCGCCGCCGGCGGCTGGATCGGCTTCGAGCGCTACATGGCGCTGGCGCTGTACGCGCCCGGCCTCGGCTACTACGCGCGCGGCGACCACCAGTTCGGCATGTTGCCCGGCTCGGGCAGCGACTTCGTCACCGCGCCCGAGCTCAGCCCGCTGTTCGGCCGCGCGCTGGCGCGCCAGCTCGCGCAGGCGCTGGAGGCGACCGGCACGCGCGAGGTCTGGGAGTTCGGCGGCGGCTCGGGCGCGCTGGCGGCGCAGCTGCTCGGCGCGCTGGGCGATCGCATCGACCGCTACGTGATCGTCGACCTGTCGGCCGCGCTGCGCGAGCGCCAGGCGGCGACGCTGGCCGCGCATGCCGGCCGCGTGCACTGGGCCGACCGGCTGCCCGACGCGCTGGACGCGGTGGTGGTCGGCAACGAGGTGCTCGACGCGATGCCGGTGGCGCTGCTGCACTTCGACGGCCGGCAGTGGTGCGAGCGCGGCGTCGCGCTCGAGGCCGGCCGCTTCGTGTTCGCCGACCGGCCCACCGCGCTGCGCCCGCCGCTGGCCGAGCAGGCCGTGCCCGGCAGCACCACCGAGCTGCAGCGCCAGGGCGAGGCCTTCGTGCGCACGCTCGCCGGCGTGCTGAAGCGCGGCGCGGCCTTCTTCATCGACTACGGCTTCCCCGAGCACGAGTACCACCACCCGCAGCGCCATGGCGGCACGCTGATGTGCCACCGCGGCCACCGGGCCGACGCCGATTCGCTGGCCGATGTGGGCGACAAGGACCTCACCGCGCATGTGAACTTCACCGGCATCGCGCTGGCCGGGCAGGATGCCGGTCTCGAAGTGCTCGGCTACACGACGCAGGCGCATTTCCTGATCAACTGCGGGCTGCTCGACGAGCTGCACGGCGCCGACCCGCGCACGGTCGCCAACGCGCAGAAGCTGCTGACCGAGCACGAGATGGGCGAGCTGTTCAAGGTCATCGGCTTCGCCGCCGGCACAGGCTTCGACGCGCTCGGCTTCGCGCAGGGCGACCGCAGCCACACGCTCTGACATGAACCACCCCCGTTGCGGCTTCGCCGCGCCCCCTCGAGGGGGCGCCGCTGGCGGCCCGGCAAAGCCGGTCCGCGGCGGCTGCTCGGCAGACGGGTTCATGCGTCGCGGGTCGCGCGCAGCGCGGTGGAGCAACTGAGAGGAAGGAGCCGTGCTGCGCTGGATGATCGTGATCGTGCTCGCGCTGATCGTCTTCAACGCGCTCGGGCCCTGGCTGCGACGGCTCGGCCTCGGGCGGCTGCCGGGCGACCTGAACTTCCGCTTCGCCGGCCGCGACTGGTCGCTGCCGATCGCGACCACCGTGCTGCTGAGCTTCGTCGCGATGCTGATCGGGCAGCTGATCTGAGCGGCGCGCTCAGCGCTCGATCGTCCACTCGCAGCGGCAGCCTCGGCAGCGCACCGTCACGGCGTCGGCGCGCGGCTGTTCGGCCGCCAGGTCGAAACGGGCATAGGCCTGGCACTGCGGGCACACCGCCTGGTGGGCCGTCGCCTCGGCGTGCAGCAGCAGGTAGAGGTAGCGCCGCAGCGCCCACACGCCGATGCCCGCGCTGGCCAGCACGGCGGCCACCGCGTTGAACTGCTCGCCGAGCGGTGCGCCGCGGTCGTAGACCTCGAAGCCGCCGAGCAGGCCGATCATGCTGAGGAAGGTGAGCACCAGGTGGGCGTGGCTCGAGATCAGCTCGCGCTCGTACCACCTGCGAAAGCCATGCTTGCGGATCCCCGCCGCCAGCTCCGTTCGCCCGATGCCCATGCGACCTCCCCGTCCGGGGCCATCCCGAAGGCCGGCCGCCGCTGGCTATAATGCGCCCCTTTTGGCGCTTTAGCTCAGTCGGTTAGAGCGACGGAATCATAATCCGCAGGTCCGGGGTTCGAATCCCTGAAGCGCCACCAGAATCCAGAAGGCCCGCCGGTCTCGACCGGCGGGCCTTCTTCTTTGGCGCCGAGGCGCGACCGTCGCCGAGAATTCGCGCCATGACGGCCGCGCCCGACCCCGACGCTGGGACTGCTCCCCGCCGCATCAGCTGCCCGCGCTGCACGGCACCGATGCAGTGGTTGACGCTGTCGTCGCACAAGGCGCAGCCGGTGGTCGTGGATCACTGCCCGGACTGCCGGCTGGTGTGGTTCGACCAGTTCGAGTCGGTCCAGCTCGACGGCGCGGGCTGGGTGCGGCTGCTGCGCACGATGGAGCGCGGCGCCGGCCGACTGCTGGCCCAGGCGGCGGTCGCGCGCCCCGCCTGTCCCGCCTGCGCGCAGCCGCTGAAGTCGGTGCGCAACCGCACCCGCTTCGGGCTGTTCGCCGCGCTCGAGTGTCCCGAGCGCCACGGCCACCTGCACAGCCACAGCGGCCTGCTGGCCGAGCGCGGCCTGGTGCGGCCGCTGGGGCTGGCCGAGCGCCAGGCGCTGGCGCAGGAGCGCCACCGCATCTGCTGCCTGAACTGCGGCGCGCTGGCCACCCGCAGCGACGACAACTGCAGCTATTGCGGCACGGCGCTGGTGGTGATCGACCTGCCGCGCCTGTCGCACTCGCTGCGGCTGCGCTTCGACGATGCCGGGCCGTCGCCGCAGGCCCCGGGCCGCCATGTCGCCTGGGCCTGCCGCGGCTGCGGGGCCGCGCTCGACCCGGGACGCGACGCGAGTTGCTCGCATTGCGGCCACCTCGTGGTGGCGCTGGAACTGCCCGACATCGACCCGCTGCTGGAGGCCGCCGAGGCCGAGCATGCCGCGGCGGCCGAGGTCGACGCACGGCGACTCGCGCGCTTCCCCAGCACGTCGCGGCCGCGGCCACCGCGGGAGCAGCGCAGCGCCAGGCCGGCCGCGCCGCCCGGCTGGGCCCGCGGGCTGATGCTGGCCGGCTGGTCGCCGCTGCTGCTGGTCGCGGCGCTGGCGCTGGCGCTGGCCGTGGCGATCCTCGCCGACGTGCACTGGCCGCCGCGCAACCCGGCCGAGCTGCTGCGCGCCCAGCCGGTCGGCGACGACCCGACGGCGGCCTGGGCGTGGGTGGAGGCGCATCGGCTGATCGCGCCCGCTGCCGAGCAGGACCGGCGCGCGCTGCGTCGCGGGCTGTTCGACCTGCAGCTGCGCCAGCTCGCGGGCGACCGCTGGACCGCCACGGCGACCGTCGGCAGCCTGATCGACGGTGCGTCCTCGCTGTTGGACGCCTCGGCCGACCGCGACGTCGGCGGCCGCTGGGACCGCGCGCTCGGCCGCCACCTGCGGCCGGTGGCGGCCGCCGCCGATGCACCGTTGCCCGCGGAGGCCGCCGACGGCCGCGCACGCATGCGCTCCGTCGCGCCGGGCATGTGGGTCGATGCGGACAGCCGCCAGCTCGGCATCTGGGCCTTGACGGTCGAGAACACCGGCCCCGCCGCGCTGGCGCTGTCGCGGCTGTCGGCGCGCCTGCAGGTCGCCGGCGACGGCTGGGGCAGCAGCCTGGCCTGGCACTGCGCGGCGTCACGGGGCGACGCGGTCGCCGTGCTGCGGCCGGGGCAACGGCTGCCGCTGGTCTGCCGCACCGCCGTGCCGGTGCATATGCAGGAAGCGCGCTGGAGCGCCGCGGTGATGCAGCTGCGCGCCGGCGAGCCGCCGAGCCTGGAGTGGCGCGACGAGGATCGGTCGCGCGCCGGCCGCCACGACGCGATCATCGACCTGCTCGTTGCCGAAGCGGCGGCGACGTCGGTGCCGCTCGACCGCTTCCTGCGCCGTCACACGGACCTGCGGCGCGGCACGCCACCGCTGGCCGACCGGCGCGCCGCCGCGCGGGGGCCGCGCGTCGGCCCGTGGGGCTGGGCGAAGGGCCGGTGGTCGCAGCTGTCCGACGCGCGCCGGCAGGCCCTGGTGCTGACCGGGCTGGTCGCGGCCTTCGTGGTCTATTGCGCGCTGGCGCGGCGTCTCGGCGAGCGCCGGGCCGCCACCAGGATGCTGCTGGTGGCGGCGCCGCTGAGCTACCTGCTCGGCCGCGGCGAGGGCGCGGCGTCGGTGCTGCTGGTGGGCATGTACTTCGGCCTGACCGTGCTGCTGGCGTTCGGCTTCACGTTCGCCTTCCGCCTCTACCGCGACGCGATCTTCAGGCGCTTCGGGGCGCCGGCCTGACGACGAGCCTATCGGCCGCCCTGCACCGGCCTCGACGGCGCGCTGCTGCGCAGCCGCTGGACCACCCGATGCACCTCGAAGGCGGCGATCCGGCGGGCGTCGGTCGTGTCGATGCGGTCCTCGCAGCCGTAGGCGTAGAGCACGGCCTCGGCGGCCTCCGACAGCACGCCGGGCGCGCTACGGGCCAGCGCGAGCAGCTCCTCGACCGCCGCGCAGGCGAGCGACTCGTGCAGGTGGGTGGCGGCCTCGCGGTAGTCGTGCGCGTGCATGCGCATCGCGCCGGCTTCGAGGATGTGCAGCACTTCGATGCTGATGCGCAGCGATTCGTCTTGCAGACAGGCGGGGATGGCTCGGCCCAAGGTATGACCTCTCATTGCCCGGCAGGGGCGTCCCCCTGACTATCGGCGGCTGACCCCCGACGGTTTAGCGCCGACGCCGCCGATCAGCGGCGCATTCCCGGCCCAGTTCTGCCGGCACGCCGGGCCGGTGGCCGACCCCGATCGCGCGCCGTGCCGACCCGCCCGGTAAACTGCCACCCTCCCCGCGCGGCCCGTCGGTCCGCTGCCCCGTCCGATCTCCCTGCGCCCCTCTTCGCCATGAGCCTCAAATGCGGCATCGTGGGCCTGCCCAACGTCGGCAAGTCCACCCTCTTCAACGCGCTGACCAAGGCCGGCATCGCGGCCGAGAACTACCCGTTCTGCACCATCGAGCCCAACGTCGGCATCGTCGAGCTGCCCGACCCGCGGCTGGCGGCGCTGGCGGCGGTCGTCGAGCCCGAGAAGGTCGTCCCGGCGATCGTCGAGTTCGTCGACATCGCCGGCCTGGTGGCCGGCGCCAGCAAGGGCGAGGGCCTGGGCAACCAGTTCCTGGCCCACATCCGCGAGACCGACGCGATCATCAACGTGGTGCGCTGTTTCGACGACGAGAACGTGATCCACGTCGCCGGCAAGGTGGACCCGATCTCCGACATCGAGGTGATCCAGACCGAGCTCTGCCTGGCCGATCTCGCGACGGTCGAGAAGACGCTGCAGCGCTCGATCAAGGCCGCCAAGTCGGGCAACGACAAGGAGGCCGCGAAGCTGGTCGACGTGCTGCAGAAGTGCCAGGCCGCGCTGAACGAGGCCCGCCCCGCGCGCAGCATCGACTTCTCCAAGGAGGAGCTGGCGATCCTCAGGCCGCTGTGCCTGATCACCGCCAAGCCGGCGATGTTCGTCGGCAACGTCGACGAGGGCGGCTTCGAGAACAACGCCTACCTCGACGCGCTGCGCGCCTACGCCGAGCGCCAGAACGCGCCGGTGGTGGCGATCTGCGCCAAGACCGAGTCCGAGCTCGCCGACATGGCCGACGAGGACAAGCTGATGTTCCTGCAGGAGATGGGGCAGGACGAGCCGGGGCTCAACCGGCTGATCCGCAGCGCCTTCAAGCTGCTCGGCCTGCAGACCTATTTCACCGCCGGCGTGAAGGAGGTGCGGGCCTGGACCATCCATGTCGGCGACACCGCGCCGCAGGCGGCCGGGGTGATCCACGGCGACTTCGAGCGCGGCTTCATCCGCGCCCAGACCATCACCTACGAGGACTTCATCGCCTACCGGGGCGAACAGGGCGCGAAGGAAGCCGGGAAGATGCGCGCCGAGGGCAAGGAGTACGTCGTCAAGGACGGCGACGTGCTGCACTTCCTGTTCAACGTCTGAGCCGAGGCGGTGGGATCCGGAGATCCCACCACAACCCGCAGCACCACGGGAAATCGCGTCTTTCCTCGTCAATCGCGACCCTGGCGAGATCGTGTCGCTCGCCCAGTTGCAGGCGCTCATGCAATGGCATCGCAGCAAGGTTCGCGGCGTGTCGCGCGACGCCGAGTTTCTGCGCTCGCTGATGGACAGGGAGTGGCGCCGGTTGGAGGCTGGTAGCGGCTTCCGCGACCGCGACTGAAATGGGTGTTATTGGGCGTACCATTGGGCAAAATGATCCTGTCCAACACCGTCCAGATCACGCCCGAGATTCTGAGCCTCATCGCCGGAATCGACGAGTTCAAGGGCGCCTGGCGCGCCCTCGGTACGTTGGCGCCGGACCGGCTCTCGGCCCTGCGGCGCGTGGCCACGATCGAAAGCATTGGTTCGTCCACCCGGATCGAGGGCAGCAAGCTGTCGGACCGCGACGTCGAGCGCTTGCTGTCCAACCTTCAGATCAAGTCCTTCACCACGCGAGACGAGCAGGAGGTGGCCGGCTACGCGGAGGTCATGGAACTGGTGTTCGCTGCCTGGTCGGACATCGCGTTCACCGAGAACCACATCAAGCAGTTGCACCGCGATCTGCTGACCTACAGCGAGAAGGACGCTTGGCATCGGGGCAACTACAAGACCTCGACGAACAGCGTGGTCGCCTTCGACGAGGACGGAAGGCCATTGGGCGTGGTGTTTGAAACCGCAACACCCTTCGATACCCCTCGCCTGATGACCGAACTGGTCACCTGGTTCAACGGCGAACGCAGCACCGCCCGCCTTCACCCCCTGCTGCTCATCGGCATCTGGGTCGTGGTCTTCCTCGAAGTTCATCCGTTCCAAGACGGAAATGGTCGCCTGAGTCGCGTGTTGACCACGCTGCTGTTGCTGCAAGCTGGCTATGCCTACGTTCCCTACAGCTCGCTCGAAAGCGTGATCGAACAGAGCAAGGAAACCTACTACCTCGCCTTGCGACAGACGCAGGGGACGATACGCAGCGATTCGCCCAACTGGCAACCGTGGCTGACCTTCTTCCTGCGTGCGTTGGCAGAGCAGGTGCGCCGCCTCGGCAGGAAGGTCGAGCGCGAAAAGCTCGTGTTGGCTGCGCTACCGGAGTTGTCGCTCCAGATCGTCGAGTTTGCGCGTGAACATGGGCGCATCACGATGGGCGATGCCATGCGCCTGACGGGCGGCAACCGCAACACGCTCAAGCAGCATTTCCGGGCACTGGTGGAGCGTGGGCATCTCGGGTTGCATGGTGCCGGCCGGGGCGTCTGGTACGAGCTCGTGGTACCGCCACCGCTTGCACCTGATGCTTCCAAGAACAGGAAGTCGAGGGTTTGATAGGCAAGGAAGGCCCCGGCCACATCACTTTCGGCGCAGGCCGGTCCGGCAACTTCCAGTTCGGCATGGTGCAGGGGCAGATGGACTGCAAGCCCGACAAGCCGCAGGGAGACCGCGTCGGCTTCACCTGGCACGGCTTCGACGAAGACACCGAGCACACGGGGCGCGGGCACGCCCGCACTTCCTGTTCAACGTCTGAGGTCCTCCCGGCCTGTCGGCGCCGGCCTCAGCGCACCGCGGCGGCGGTGCGTGCCCACCGGGCCTCGGTCGTCTGGGCGACGCCGGACATCACGGTAGCGGCCAGCGCGGCGGCCAGCATCAGGGTCTTGAGGGCGTTCATGGTGTTTTCTCCTCCTGCGGGACAGCGTGTGACAGCACTCAGTGCGGCGAGCCCAGCATCACGGCGCCGCCGATCACGGCGACGGTGAGCAGGGCCGAGCCGGTCAGCATCGCGAGCGCGGCCACGACGGGATGGCGCAGCGGCTCGGCGGCTGGGAAGGGGGTGTTCATGGCGGGTTCGCTTCGGGTGTTGCGGCGTCGCGGCATGCAAGCAGTGTCCGGACGGCGTTGCGCGGCGTCCTGAGCCGCGCCTGAGGCGTCCTGAAACGCCCTGAAACGTGGCAAGCTCCCGCCCCGATGCCTGCCCCCGACGCCGCGCCGCGACCCGCCCCCACCCCGCTGCGCTTCGGCCGCTGGGAGCTGCAGCCGGTCGAGCGCCGCCTGCTCGCCGACGGCGCGCCGCAGGCGCTCGGCGCGCGCGCCTTCGACATGCTGCTGCTGCTGGCGCAGCGCGCCGGCAGCCTGGTCACCAAGGACGAGCTGCTCGACACCGTCTGGGCCGGCCTGGTGGTCGAGGAGAACAACCTGCAGGTGCAGGCCTCGGCGCTGCGCAAGCTGCTCGGCGCCGAGGCGATCGCGACCGTCCCGGGGCGCGGCTACCGCTTCGCGCTGGCGGTGCAGTCGGCCGAGAGCGCCGCGGCGGCCACGCCACGGCCACCGCGCCCCGAGCCGCTACCGCTGCGCCTGCCGGCGCTGATCGGCCGCGAGGCCGAGCTGGCCGAACTGCCGGCGCTGCTGGAACGCCGGCCGCTGGTCACGCTGGTCGGTCCCGGCGGCATCGGCAAGACGCGGCTGGCCCAGGAACTGGCGCACCGCCACGCCGCGGCGGACCCGCGCCGGGTCGCCTGGGTCGAGCTCGCGGCGCTGGCCGACGCGGCGCTGCTGCCCGGCGCGGTCGCCGGCGCGGTCGGCGTGGCGCTGCCGGCCGGCGAACCGCTGGCGGCGCTGGCCGGCGCGCTGCGGCCGCTGGAGCTGCTGCTGGTGCTCGACAACGCCGAGCACCTGATCGACGGCGTGGCCCGGCTCGCCGAGGCGCTGCTGCGCGGCACCGCCGGCGTGCGGCTGCTGGTCACCAGCCAGGCGCCGCTGCGGCTGGCCGACGAGCATGTGCTGCGGCTCGACGCGCTGGCGCTGCCGCCGCCCGACGCCACCGCCGAGCAGGCGCTCGCCCATGGCGCGGTGGCGCTGCTGGTCGAGCGGGCCCAGGCCGCCGACCGCCGCTTCGCGCTCGACGCGCGCAATCTCGACGCGGTGCTGGCGATCTGCCGCCGCCTCGACGGCCTGCCGCTGGCGCTGCAGCTGGCGGCCGCGCGGCTGCCGGCGCTCGGCGTGCAGGCGCTGGCCGACGGGCTGGACCGGCGCTTCGCGCTGCTCAACGCCGGCTCGCGCGGCGGCCCGGCGCGCCATGGCACGCTGCAGGCGGCGCTGGACTGGAGCCATGCGCTGCTGACGCCCGAGGAGCAGGCGCTGCTGCGTCGGCTGGGGGTGTTCGCCGGCGGCTTCACGCTCGAGCTGGCCGCGGCCGTCGCCGCCGACGCGCAGGCCGAGCCCTGGGCCTGCGCCGACCGGCTGGCGACGCTGGTCGAGCGCTCGCTGGTCTCGGCCGACGGCGGCGAGCTGCCGCGTTATGCGCTGTCGGAGACGGCGCGCGCCTATGCGCTCGATCGGCTGGCCGAGGCCGGCGAGCTCGAGGTCCTGCGCGCCCGCCACGCGGCGGCCCTGCGCCACCGCTTCGCCGCGACGCAGCACGACTGGCTGCGCCTGCCCGACGCCGAGTGGCTGGCGCGCTACGAGCCCGAGCTCGACAACCTGCGTGCCGCCATCGACTGGTCGGTCGCTGACGCGGCCGAGACGGCGGTCGCGCTGGTCGGCGCCGCCGCGCCCTTGTGGCACCACCTCGGGCTCGACGCCGAGGCGCGGCGCGCCGTCGCGGCCACCGAGCCGCTGCTGCACGACGCCGTCCCCGCGCCACTGGCCGCCGCCTGGTGGCGCGGCGCGCAATGGGCCTGGGCCGACGTGGACCCGGCGCGCTCCCGCGCCGCGGCCGAGCGCGCCCGCCGGCTGTATCGCGAACTGGACGACGCCCGCGGCCTGTACGCCCAGCTCACCGGCGAGGCCGGGCTGTGGGCCACGCCCGATGCGCGCGCCC
>DATILD010000086.1:0-4744 GCA_035476815.1 Methylibium sp. | reverse complement strand
TCGCCTGCGGCGCCAGCGCGCGGGCCAGATGGGCCTCGGCCCAGGCCTGCTCGAGCGGCGCGTCGAGCGCGGCCGCCGCCGCGATCACGCGCTCGTAGAGTGCCGCGGCCTCGGCGAGCAGGTTGAGGCTCAGGTAGGCATCCGCGAGCTCGCGCTCGGCCTCCAGCTGCTGCGGCGGCGTGCCGGTGCCGGCCAGCCCGCGGGCCGCGGCCTCGAGCTCGCGCAGCGCCCGCGGGTGATCCCCGCGGTGCAGGGCGAGCTGGCCCAGTCCGCCGCGCGCCAGCGCCGCCAGCACCGGCAGGCCGTGGGTGTCGGCGCGCATGCGCGCGCGCTCGAAGGTGAGCTGCGCCTCGTCGAAGCGGAACAGCCAGGTCAGCGTCGTGGCCAGGCCGACGTCGGCCATCACCGAATGGTCGCGGTCGACCAGCCGCGCGAAGCGCACCGCGGCCTGGCGGTAAAAGTGCACCGCCTCCTCGTGGCGATCCTGGCGCATCAGCATCGAACCGAGGTTGAGTTCGACCTTACCGGCCGAGCGCTCGTCACCGACGGAGAGGAAGCGCGTCCGCGCCGCCTCGGCGCAGGCCACCGCCTCGACCGGGCGGCCGAGCAGCGCCAGCGCGACGGTCTTGGGCACCTGGGTCTGCGCCGCCGCCTCGGCGTGGCCGAGCGCGCCCAGCCCGCCGGCGGCGGTGTCGAAGCGGGCCAGCGCCGCCTCCATGCGGCCGCCCAGCAGGTCGGCGATGCCGCCGGTCCACGCGGCCAGCGCGGCCAGCAGCGGCGTCGGCGCGCGCTCGGCATAGGCCGCCAGGGCCGCCGCCAGCGGCGCGACGGTCTGCGGCGCGCTGCTCCAGGCGTCCTGGCAGGCGGCCTTGAGCGCCCAGCCGAGGGCGTCGCGCTCGGCCGCGGACCAGCCGTCGGCCACGGCGGGCAAGGGCTCGCCGGCGGCGACGCGCGCGGCGAGCGCCGTGGCCTCGCTCATCCGGCCGGGATGCCGACGGCCGGCAGCTCGATCTGCCGGTCGGCCAGTTCGAGCCTCAGCGCGTAGCGGCCGGCCGGCAGCGCGTCGAAGCGGAACTCGCCGAGCTCGTCGAGCGCGACGACGGCCCGTTCGGCGCCGTCGTCGCCGATCAGGCAGGCGCGCCCGCCCGCATCGGGCCCGAGCACCTGGCCGTGCAGCGCCCAACCGGTGCCGGCGGCGGCGATGCGCAGGTCGATGTCATGGTCTTCGGCGCTGAACAGCAGCTGGCGCGGGCCCGGCTCGCTGCCGCGCATCCCGAAGGCCAGCGGCGCGGCGCGTCCGCTGTCGAAACTGAGTGCCGCCAGCACGCGACGCAGCGCGCCGGCCGCGGCCGGCGCTGCGGCGGCCGGCCACAGGTCGATCACCCGCTGCAGCACGGCCGCGGGGGGGGCCTCCAGGCCCCGGCTGGCGCGCAGCGCCGCCTCGAGCGGATCGTCCGCTGCGTCGTCCTGGTTCATCGCGGGCTTCCTTCGTGTCGGCACGCCTTGCGGCTCATGGCTGCACAGAGCGGCGGCGGACCGCCGAGATACACGGTCGTCGCCACTGGGTCGGCGACGATGTATTTGTACCGCCGCCACCCGCTCTGTGGCTGGCGGACGCGATGTTCCGCGTCCCTCACCCCGCCCAGGAGCACCCCATGAGCACCCCCACGCTGTCCTTCATCCGTCTGTCCACCACCGCTGCGGCGGCCGCGCTGCTCGTCGCCTGCGGCGGCGGGTCCGAATCGAGCGTCGCCGCCGACCGCGCCGACAGCCTCGAGGCAGCAACGGCCGTCGCCGGCACGTCGATCATCACCCTGCCGCCGGTGCGTCGCCTGAACGACGGCGGCACGACGACCTGCTCGAACGGCAGCATCGGCGCGGTCGAGATCGACACGGTCTACGTCCCCGACGGCACGAGCTGCCAGCTCGAGGACACGCGCCTGAAGGGCTCGATCAAGGTCGGCAGCCGCGCCACGCTGCAGGCCAACCGCGTGCGCGTCGTCGGCGACCTGCAGGCCGAAGGCGCGCGGCTGGTGCGCGTGTACGCCGGCAGCAGCTTCGGCGGTTCGGTGCAGATCAAGCAGGGTCGTGCCGCCCACGTGGCCGGCAGCCGCATCACCGGCGACCTGCAGTTCGATGCGATGACGGCGGCCGTCAGCGCCCGCGGCAACCGCCTCGGCGGCAGCCTGCAGGCGGTCGGCAACACCGGCGGCGTGACGCTGGTCAGGAACACGATGAACGGCAACCTGCAGTGCAAGGAGAACACGCCCGCGCCGACCGGCTCCGGCAACGTCGCCGCCAGCAAGGAGGACCAGTGCGCGGCGCTGTGAATCAGCCATCGCCGTCCTCCGCCAGCAGCGCACGCAGCTTGGCCAGCGCGCGCGCCCGGGTCGGCCCGATGCTGCCCTCGGGCATGCCGCAGCGCGCGGCGATCTCGCTGTAGGGCGGCGGCTCGTCCTGCAGGAACAGCAGCGTCAGCAGCATGCGCGAGCGCTCGTCGAGCCGCTCCAGCGCACGCCGCAGCCGGTGCTGCTGCTGCAGCTCGTCGAGCAGCGCCTCGGGCAGCGGCGACGGGTCGGCGATGCGGTCCAGCGGGTCGTCGCCCGCGTCGCCGGCCGCGGCCGGTGGCGCGGCCCAGCGACCCCGCTCGCGCAACACCGCCAGCGTCTCGCGCTTGGCGGTCGTGACCAGCCAGGCCTGCACGCGGTCGGGCTGCTGCAGGCGGTCGAGCTGCTCGAACAGCTTCGCGAACGCCGCCTGGAACACGTCGGCCGCGGCCGCCTCGTCGAGCCCGGCGCGCCGCGGCACGGTGTAGACCAGCCGCTGGTAGCGCCGCACCAGCGCGCCCCACGCGGCCGGCTCGCCGCGCCGGCAGGCGGCGACGAGCTGGGCGTCGGTCCAGGTGTCGAGGTCGGTCAAGGTGCGGTCGACGAGTGACAGGCGGCGCCGATGATGCCAGCCGGGCTGGCGGGCTTCTTGCGAGTCAGCCCGCATGGCCCTTCGGCCACCGATCGCGGCGCCCGGCCGACCGAAAGCCCGCAGCCGCCCGCGTGCCATCGCGCGCCGCGGAGAATCGGCGCGATGGACAACGTCGACCTGCAGATCCTCGCCACCGTGCGCGCGTGGCAGCGCCTGGGCCACCGCGTCGTGCTGGCCACCGTGGCGCACACCTGGGGCTCGGCGCCGCGCCCGGTCGGCTCGGTGGTGGCGATCCGCGGCGACGGGCTGGTCGCCGGCTCGGTTTCCGGCGGCTGCATCGAGGATGACCTGGTCGCCCAGGTGCGCGACGGCCGCCCCGGCGCGCGGCCCGAGGTCATCCGCTACGGCGTCAGCGGCGACGAGGCGGCCCGCTTCGGCCTGCCCTGCGGCGGCGCGATGGAACTGGTGATGGAGCCGCTGGGGCCGGCCAGCGCGATCGAGCCAATGCTCGAACGGCTGGCGCGCGGCGAGCGGGTGCAGCGCACGCTGCGGCTGGCCGACGGCCGCGTCACGCTCACGCCGGCGCAGCCGGGCGAGCTGCTGCGGCTCGACGCCGAGCAGCTCGTCACCACCCACGGGCCGCGCTACCGCCTGCTGCTGATCGGCGCCGGCCAGCTGACGCACTACGTCGCGACGATGGCCGGCGCGCTCGACTACGAGGCGCTGATCTGCGACCCGCGGGCCGAGTACGCCGACGCCTGGGCGGTGCCCGGCGCGCGGCTGCTGCGCGGCATGCCCGACGACGTGGTGACCGAGCTGCGGCCCGACACGCACACCGCCGTCATCGCGCTGACCCACGACCCCAAGCTCGACGACCTGGCGCTGCTGGAGGCGCTGCGGTCGGAGGCCTTCTACGTCGGCGCGATCGGCTCGTACGCGAACCAGCGCAAGCGGCGCGAGCGGCTGCAGGAGCACTTCGGCCTGAGCACGGCCGAGCTGGATCGCCTGCACGGCCCGGTCGGGCTGAAGAACGGCGCCCGCACGCCGCCGGAGATCGCGGTCAGCATCCTGGCGGAGCTGACGGCGGTGCGGTACCGGTATCGGATTCCGGCGCCGGTGGCGCTGGATGACGCGACGGGGATCGCCGCGGGCTGCGTCGCAGGGTGAACGACGCGGACGGGTGACGGGCCGGCGCGACGAACGGTCGGCTGCGAATCCCCGGGGGCAGCGCAGCGAGCTGAGTGCTCATAGGTTCTTTGGGTTTGGCGCATCGACCGGAAAACCTCCGTAACTCACTTCTTGACCTGCCCCCTAAGCATGCAACTCCATCTTGCCTCGCCATAGGGTCAGCAATCGCGCGTCTAGCCCCTGGCTGACTTCAAGCACCGCAGTCTTGAACTCGCTCGTCTACAGGCACGAAGTCCTCGAGCTTGGCCACCGTGAACAGGCCTTCTTGCACCCCGTCGCTCCCACGCATCGCCGGCTCCTCGCTCGCGTTCGCGCAAGGCTACCGAGTCAACCAATCTCGCACATCAGCATTGATGCGGGGGGAATTTCAACAGCCTGCTAACGAATGAGTTCACCCGCGGGCAACAGGCGGCGAAGCCGGCTGTTGAACGTCGGGTGCAACGAAGGGTTAGCGGAGTAATCGGCCCGCTGCCGCAAATCGCGCCGAAGAAACTCTGGTGCCTTGCGTTGTGGCAAGGTGGAACGCGGCGCCGCGGAAGACCGATGTAGCAGTGGTGCGTACTGCCCGCGGGTTAGCGTGGTCCTGGGTGACGTCATCGACATTGGTGAATCGACCCGGCGGTTCGCAGCCGCCGGG
>DATILD010000085.1:0-16846 GCA_035476815.1 Methylibium sp. | reverse complement strand
CAGCCGCACCTGCGCGCCGCAGTCGCGCGCCAGCGCCAGCGCGCGCCGCTGCAGCGCGCGCACGCCGCCGAACAGCCGCAGCGTCTGGCTCACCTCGAGCAGCACGCCGCTGGGCGCCAGGCAGAGCCGGGGCGTCAGCGCGGACTGCGCCAGCGCGAGCGTCTCGACGCAGGCGGCCTCGCGGGCCGCGTCGCGCGGCTGCACGACCAGCCGCGGCAGCAGCGCCAGCGCGGTGGCGCTGCTCTGGCCGATCTGCACGCCGAGCGCGCGCGCCGCGCGACTGACGCCGACCAGCCGGTGCCGCTCGACGACTGCCAGCGGCAGCGTCGCCTCACACCCGGGCAGCGAGGCGAGCAGCGCTTGCAGCGGCAGCTGGGGCAGGTGCAGGGCGATCCACAGCATCGTGATGAACCTCGGTGGCAAGGCGCCGCGCCGACACCGGCCAGGGCAGGGCGAGCAGCAGCGGGGCGGCCATCGGCGGGCCGCGGCGCTTGAACACCTCGACCGCGAGCCGGTGGCCGGGCCGCGGCGCGCAGGCGACGCGCAGCGGCGCCGGGCTGCTCAGCGTGCGCGCGGCGGGCGGGCGCAGCGCCATCAGCGGCGTGGCGCCGGCCTGGGCGGCCAGGTGCAGGCGGCGCAGCGTGGCGGTGGTGCAGGGGCCGGACTGCCACCACAGCACCGCGGCGCAGCCGGCGGCGTGCAGCGCCTGCTCGGCGGCCCAGGCGGCGTCGGCGGCGCGCTCGGGGGTGACGCAGACCAGCCGGCCTGTCGCCAGCCCGAGCGCCCCCAGCGCCGCCACGCAGGGCCAGCCGGGCGGGGCGATCCACAGCAGCTCGCGCGGGCCGTGTTCGCGCTCGCCCAGCGCGCGCAGCCAGGGCGCGAGCAGCGCCAGCTCGCCGCCGGCCGGCGGGATCAGCAGCTCGGTCAGGCCGGCCGGCGGCCAGCCGCCGTCGGGCAGTTCGGCGTCCAGTCCGGACCAGCCGCAGGACAGCGCCGCGATCCCGGCGGCCCCCATCTGCCCGGCACGCCACAGCGCCACCCCGGCCGGCAGGGGGATGTCGCAGGGGAAGCTCGGGGAGCACATCGGTGGGACATAGGCGAAGGGGGAAGGCGAAGAATACTGTATATAAAACCAGTATTCCAGGGGCTTGTCACCTCGGGGACGCGGGTTGATCCGGTGTGGTCAAACCCGCGGGTCCGCGGCACCCTGCGCAGCGCATCACAACCCCAGGAGACCTCGATGAGCCCCCCCGACACCTGCTGCACCCTGGTGCCCTACTTCAAGATCCACGCCGGCCAGGACGCGGCCTTCAAGGCCCTGGGCTCGCGCTTCATCGCGCAGACCCAGAGCGAGCCCAAGTGCCTGCACTACGCCTTCAGCTTCGACGGCGACAACGCCCATTGCCGCGAGGGCTATGCGGATGCCGCCGGCATGCTGGCCCACCTGGACAACGTCGGCGCGCTGCTCGGCGAGGCGCTGAAGATCGCCGACATCACCCGCCTCGAGGTGCATGGCCCGGCGGCCGAGGTCGACAAGCTGCGCGAGCCGATGAAGGGGCTGAACCCGCAGTTCTTCGTGCTCGAGCCGGGCGGCTTCCGCCGCTGAGTCAGACCCCGAAAAAGTCGGCCGCGGTGAGCGCGAGCCCGGTGCCGAGCTGCGCGATCAGCAGCTGGGCGCCGGCGCCGTTGCCGTCGGCGTCGTAGTAGAGCCGGCCGTTGCCGGCGGTGTAGATCAGCCGGTCGTCGGCGTCGGCCGCGGCCGCGCCGACGACAAAGGCGCCGGCCGCGAGCGCACCCGTGCCGCCGAGCGCCGCGAAGGCGGCCACGTCGAACTCCAGCCGGTCGTCGGCGACGTCGAAGTCGACGATGCGGTCGACGTTGCCGCTCGCCGTCGGCGCGACGGTGAAGCGGAAGGCGTCGAGCCCGGCGCCGCCGGCGAGGCTGTCGTTGCCGGCGCCGCCGACCAGCGTGTCGTGGCCGGCCCCGCCCGACAGCGTGTCGGCTGCCAGCCCGCCGTCCAGGCGGTTGGCGGCGTCGTTGCCGGTGAGCGTGTCGGCGCGGCTGCTGCCGAGCAGGTTCTCGATGCGCTGCAGGCGGTCGTTGCCGTAGCCGGTGTTCTGGAAGCCCGTGAGCGCCAGCGAGACGGTGACCGCGACGTTCGCATTCGCGTAGCTGGCGGTGTCGCGCCCGGCGCCGCCGTCGATCGCGTTGCCGAAGGCGTTGCCGGTGATCACGTTGTCGAGTTCGTTGCCGCTGCCGTTGATGCCGCCGTTGCCGGCGAGTTCGAGGTTCTCGAGGAGCGATCCGAGCACGTAGCCGTTCAGCGCCGTGCGCACGGTGTCGATGCCGCCGCCGGCGCTGCTCTCGATGGCCAGCACGTTCACGCCGTTGACGATGTAGAGGTCGTCGCCGGCACCGCCGACCAGCAGGTCTTCGCCGTTTGTGTCGTAGGCGTTGGTGCCGCCGCCGTCGAGCGTGTCGTCGCCGGCGCGGCCGTAGAGCACGTCGTCGCCGAAGCCGCCGATCAGGTGGTTGGTGTCGGCGTTGCCGAGCAGGCGGTCGTCGTGGTCGGTGCCGATCAGCCCGCGGATGCCGAGGTAGCTGTCGGACCAGGCGCTGCCGAGGACGTTGCCGCCGCTCGGGTTGTTGCCGAGGTCGGCGCGCACGCCGGCGGCGAAGCCGGCGTAGGACGCGTAGTCGATCACGCCGGCCTCGGGCACGCCACCGTCGAAGTAGCTGCCGGCGACCAGGGTGTTGCTGCCGAGGCCGCCGACCAGCGTGTCGGAGCCGGCGCCGCCCTGCAGCACGTCGTCGCCGTCGGCACCGTCGAGGCGGTTGGCCTGGGCGTTGCCCTCCAGCGAGTCGCCACCCCCGGTGCCGATGACCGATTCGAAGCCGAGCACGGTGCTGAGGGCCGACGGGCTGCCGAACGAGGCCTGCATCGCCTGCAGGCTGAGCTGGACGAAGGCCGGGGCCATCGCGCTCAGGTTCAGCGTGTCGACGCCGCTGCCGCCGTCGAGCAGCTGGCCCGGCCCGTCGTGGAGGAGGAAGACCTCGTCGTCGCCGGCGCCGCCGAGCAGGATGTCGAGGCCGGTCTCGTCGTCGTCGAACAGCTGGTCGTTGCCGTCGCCGCCGAGCAGCGAGTCATCGCCGGCGTCGCCGTACAGGAAGTCGTTGCCCACGCCGCCGGCCAGGGTGTCGTTGCCGGCGCCGCCGTACAGATAGTCGTGGCCGCCGAGGGCCGAGACGCTGTCGTTGCCGCCGGCGCCGCGCAGGCGCTCGCTGACGGCCGCGTCGTTGCCGCCGGTGATCGTGTCGGCGTAGTCCGAGCCGATCACGCCCTCGAAGCCGCTGACGGTGTCGCTGCCGGTGCCGCCGCCCGAGCTGCGGCCGGTGTGGCCGTTGTAGCTGATGCTGCCGGTGGCGCGCTCGAAGCTCAGCGTGTCGAAGCCGTTGGAGCTGATGATCTCGTCCGGTCCGTTGGGGTCGGGGATCACGAGGATGTCGTCGACGCCGCCGTCGAGCAGGTCGTTGCCGCCCGAGGCGTGGATGGTGTCGCTGCCGCCGCTGCCCTCGACGGTGTCGTTGCCGGCGCCGCCGTCCATCTCGTAGGCGATGCCGTAGTCGAGCGCCGACAGCGCGGTGCGTGTCAGCAGGTCGTTGCCGCCACGGCCCTCGAGGACGTTCTCTCCGATGCCGCCGCGCAGGGTGTCGGCGAGGACGCTGCCGGCGACGTTCTCGAAGTCGAAGCCGTCGATCAGCAGCGTGCCGGCGGCGGTCGTGACGCTGCCGCTGCCGAGCTCGGCCGAGACCGAGACGCCGAGCGTGCTGAAGTCCAGCCAGTCGCTGCCTTCGCCGCCCCACAGCGTCGCGTTGCCGGCGCCGATGACGACGCGGTCGTCGCCGTCGCCGCCTGCGATCGAATCGTTGCCGCCACTGCCGATCAGGGTGTCGTTGCCGTCGCCGCCGATCAGCGTGTTGTCGCCGGCGGTGCCGGTCAGCCGGTCGTCGTGGGCGCTGCCGATCAGGCCCTCGAAACCCGAGACCTGGTCGGCCCCGTTCGCGACGATGACGGCGTTGCCGAGGTTGGCGATCACGCCGGCGGCGGCGCTGGCGAAGCTCAGCAGGTCGATGCCGGCACCGCCGACCAGGGTGTCGTTGCCGGCGCCGCCGTCGATCGTGTCGTCGCCGCCGCTGCCGTCGAGTCGCTCGGCGCCGGCGCTGCCGAGCATCCGGTCGGCCATGCTGCTGCCGATCACGACCTCGATATTCGACAGCTGGTCGGTCCAGAGGACCGAGCCGCCGAGGAAGCTGCTGTTGGTCACCGTGCCGGCGGCAAGGTCGACCACCAGGAAGCCGCCGCCGCTGTCGTCGCCGTAGTCGGCGGTGTCGATGCCGTCGCCGCCGTCGAGCGTGTCGTTCAGCGCGCCACCGACCAGGGTGTCGTTGCCGCCGGCGCCGAAGATGTCGTCCTCGGCATCGGGATAGCCGGTCAGCAGTTCGGCGGCGTCGGTGCCGGTGGTGTAGTAGGGCATGCGATGTCTCCCTGGCGCACGTGACGATCCGAGCCTAACGCGCGGGCGTTAGGCCAGCGTTAGGCCCACGACGGTTCGGTCGGCCGGTCTGCGCCGGCTCGGATCGCGCGCTGCGCTTACAGCACGTCGGATGCGTAATCGGCCAGCCGCGAGCGCTCGCCACGCGCCAGCATCACGTGGCCGCTGTGCGGCCAGCCCTTGAAGCGGTCGACCGCGAAGGTCAGGCCCGAACTGCCCTCGGTGAGGTAGGGCGTGTCGATCTGCGCCAGGTTGCCCAGGCAGACGATCTTGGTGCCCGGGCCGGCGCGCGTGATCAGCGTCTTCATCTGCTTGGGCGTGAGGTTCTGCGCCTCGTCGATCAGCACGAACTTGTTCAGGAAGGTGCGCCCACGCATGAAGTTCAGGCTCTTGATCTTGATCTTGCTGCGCACCAGGTCGTTGGTCGCGGCGCGGCCCCATTCGCCGGCGCCCGAGTCGTTCTTGGCCAGCACCTCGAGGTTGTCGTCGAGCGCGCCCATCCACGGGCCCATCTTCTCCTCCTCGGTGCCCGGGAGGAAGCCGATGTCCTCGCCGACCGGCACCG
Organism: Methylibium sp.; assembly: GCA_035476815.1. Taxonomy (GTDB): domain Bacteria; phylum Pseudomonadota; class Gammaproteobacteria; order Burkholderiales; family Burkholderiaceae_C; genus Methylibium. The sequence continues at coordinate 11,728 of DATILD010000085.1, read as the reverse complement.
TCACGCGGGTGACGATGATCTCGGTGTAGCGGCGGTCGTCCATCACCTGCGAGAGGCCCGCGGCCAGCGTCATCAGCGTCTTGCCGGTGCCGGCCGTGCCGGTCAGGGTGATGAAGTCGCAGTCCGGGTCCATCAGCAGGTTGAGGGCGAAGTTCTGCTCGCGGTTGCGCGCGGTCACGCCCCACACCGCGTTCTTGTTGTGCGAGTAGTCCTTCAGCGTCTTCAGCACCGCGGTCTTGCCGGTGATCTCGGTGACCTTGGCGTACAGCGGCGCGGCGCCGGGCGTCTCGAGGTAGACGAACTGGTTGACCATCAGCACCGGCACCAGCGGCCCGGCGATGCGGTAGTAGGTGTGGCCGCCCTGCTGCCAGCTCTCCATCGTCTTGCCGTGGCGCTCCCAGAAGTCGGCGGGCAGCGGCAGCAGGCCGGTGTAGAGCAGGTCGCCGTCCTCGAGCGTCTTGTCGTTGAAGTAGTCCTCGGCCGGCAGGCCGAGCGCGCGCGCCTTGACGCGCATGTTGATGTCCTTGGACACCAGCACCACGTCGCGCTGCGGGAACTTCTCGCGCAGCGCCTTCACCACGCCGAGGATCTGGTTGTCGGCCTTGCCCTGGGGCAGGCCGTCGGGCAGCTTGGCGTCGAGCAGCAGGGTCTGGAAGAACAGCTTGCCGCCGGCCTCCTTGTGGCCGGTCTTGGCCAGCGCGATGCCGTCCTCGGCGTGCAGCTGCGAGCCGTCGGGGCCGCCGGCCAGCGCGTCGAGCTCGCGGCTGACCTGGCGCACGTTGCGCGAGACCTCGCTCATGCCCTTCTTGTGGCCGTCGAGCTCCTCGAGCGTGATCATCGGCAGGTAGATGTCGTGCTCCTCGAAGCGGAACAGCGACATCGGGTCGTGCATCAGCACGTTGGTGTCGAGCACGAACAGCTTGGCCGGCCCGATGGCGCGCGGCTTGCGCGCCCGCGGCTCGGGCGCGGCGGCGCGGCTCGCGGTCTTGTGCGGCAGCGCGCTGGGCGCGGGCGGCGTCACGACCGGCGCGGCCTTCGCGCTCGGCGTCTTGGGATGGGGGTCGAACAGGTCGAGCAGCGCGCCGCCGGCGTCGGGGGCATCCTGCTTGGTCGGGCGCTGGCCCGGTTTGGGGACGGCCTGGGAGTCGAAGTCGCTGGCGCTGAGAAGGGAGGCTTTCTTCGCGGGGGGCTTGGGCAGGGGCATGGGCTTCCTGGGCCGTAGAAAACAAAAAGCCGCACAGTCAGCTGTGCGGCTTGCTTGGATGCGGTGAGCGACTCACGGGCATGGGCCCATTATGCACATCGCGTGCAACCCTTCAACCGGGGCGGGGCCGTCGGCTTCAGGCGGCCTTCTTGATCGACTTGACGGCCTTCAGGACCTCGTCGACGTGGCCGGCGACCTTGATACCGCGCCATTCGGCCACCAGCACGCCCTGCGGGTCGATCAGGAAGGTGCTGCGCTCGATGCCCTTGACTTTCTTGCCGTACATGATCTTGTTCTTGACCACGCCGAACATGTGGCAGAGCTTCTCCTCGGTGTCGGCGATCAGCTCGAAGGGCAGCTCGAGGTTCTGCTTGAACTTCTCGTGCGAGCCCATGTTGTCACGCGATACCCCGAACACCACCGCGCCGGACTTCAGGAAGTCCTTGTGGCGATCACGGAACTGCATCGCCTCGGTGGTGCAGCCGGGGGTGTTGTCCTTGGGGTAGAAGTAGAGGACAACCGTCTGGCCCAGGTAGGCCTGGGGCGTGAAAGTCACGCCACCGGTGGCCTGCGCTTCAAAGTCCGGTAGGGTTTTGTTGAGGGCGGGCGTCATGTAGGGTAGTGCGGGTGAGGCGCGGCGAGCGCGGCAAGCCGCCAATTATAAAGGCCCGGGTCCTCAGGCCGGCTCCAGCAGCAGGGCCGCGACGACGCTGCGGCCTTCGGCCACCAGCAGGTTGTAGGTGCGGCAGGCGGCGCGGGTGTCCATCGTCTCGATGCCGATGCGCCGCTCGATCAGCGGGCGGAGCCACTCCGGCCGGGGGAAGCGCAGCCGCCGGCCGCTGCCGAACAGCACCAGCTCGGGCCCGAGGGCGGCGGCGCGCTCGAAGTGGGCCGCGGTGAGCGTGTCGAACGAGGCGCCGGCCCAGGCCTGCACCTCGCCGGCCCAGGGCAACAGCAGGCTTTCCTGCCAGCTGCGCCCGCCGATGTCCACGCTGGCGGCGTTGTAGCCGCCGATCACGTTCGCGGCGCCTATGAGGTCGGGCTGCATTTTCATGGGAAAATTTTAGGTCCTCCGCAAGCCGAAAGCCCCGCGTGTCCAAGCCGATCGCCAAGTCCAGCAAGCTCGCCAACGTCTGCTACGACATCCGTGGCCCGGTGCTGGACAAGGCCCGCCAGATGGAGGAGGAGGGCCACAAGATCATCAAGCTCAACATCGGCAACCTGGCCGTGTTCGGCTTCGAGCCGCCCGACGAGATCGTGCAGGACATGATCCGCAACCTGGCGCACACCGCGGGCTACACCGACAGCAAGGGCCTGTTCGCGCCGCGCCGGGCGGTGGTGCACTACACGCAGGAAAAGCAGATCCCCGGCGTGACGGTGGACGACGTCTACCTCGGCAACGGCGCGTCCGAGCTGATCGTGATGAGCCTGAACGCGCTGCTCGACAACGGCGACGAGGTGCTGGTGCCGGCCCCCGACTACCCGCTGTGGACCGCGGCGGTGTCGCTGTCCGGCGGCAACCCGGTCCATTACATGTGCGACGAGGGCGCCGACTGGCTGCCCGACCTCGACGACATCCGCCGCAAGATCACGTCGAACACGCGCGCCATCGTCGTGATCAACCCGAACAACCCGACCGGCGCGCTCTACCCCGAGAGCTTCCTGCGCGAGATCGTCGAGATCGCGCGCCAGCACCAGCTGATCGTGTTCGCCGACGAGATCTACGACAAGACGCTCTACGACGGCAACACCCACACCAGCATCGCCTCGCTGGCCGACGACGTGCTGTTCGTCACCTTCAACGGCCTGTCGAAGAACTACCGCTCGTGCGGCTACCGCGCCGGCTGGATGGTGGTGTCGGGCGAGAAGCGCCCCGCCAAGGACTACATCGAGGGCCTGAACATGCTGGCCTCGATGCGGCTGTGCTCCAACACGCCGGGCCAGCTCGCGATCCAGGCCGCGCTCGGTGGCTACCAGAGCATCAAGGACCTGGTCGCGCCGCACGGCCGGCTCACGCGCCAGCGCGACATGGCCTACGAGATGCTGAGCGCGATCCCCGGCGTCAGCGTGGTCAAGCCGAAGGCGGCGCTCTACATGTTCCCGCGGCTCGATCCCAAGATCTACCCGATCCAGGACGACCAGCAGTTCGCCTACGAGCTGCTCGCCGAGGAGAAGGTGCTGATCGTCCAGGGCACCGGCTTCAACTGGCCGACGCCGGACCACTTCCGCGTCGTCTTCCTTCCCAACACCGACGACCTGTCCGATGCGCTCGGGCGCATCGAGCGCTTCCTCGCGCATTACCGTAAGCGTCACTCGCAATGAGCGTTCCCTCGATGAAACCCATCCAAGTCGGCCTGCTGGGCATCGGCACCGTCGGCGGCGGCACCTTCCAGGTGCTGCGCCGCAATCAGGAAGAGATCCGCCGCCGCGCCGGCCGCGGCATCGAGATCACGATGGTGGCCGACCTGGACACCGCGCGCGCCCAGGCCATCGTCGGCGAGGGCGTCGAGGTGGTGAGCGATGCGCGGGCCGTGATCGCCAACCCGCAGATCGACATCGTCATCGAGCTGATCGGCGGCTACGGCATCGCCCGCGCGCTGGTGATGGAGGCGATCGCCGCCGGCAAGCATGTGGTTACGGCCAACAAGGCGCTGCTGGCGGTGCACGGCACCGAGATCTTCGCCGCGGCGCATGCCAAGGGCGTGGTGGTGGCCTTCGAGGCGGCGGTGGCCGGCGGCATCCCGATCATCAAGGCGCTGCGCGAGGGGCTGACCGCCAACCGCATCGGCTGGATCGCCGGGATCATCAACGGCACCACCAACTTCATCCTGTCGGAGATGCGCTCCAAGGGGCTGGACTTCGACACGGTGCTCAAGCAGGCCCAGGCGCTGGGCTATGCCGAGGCCGACCCGACCTTCGACATCGAGGGCATCGACGCCGCGCACAAGGCGACGATCATGAGCGCGATCGCCTTCGGCACGCCGGTGCAGTTCGAGCGCGCCTACACCGAGGGCATCACCAAGCTGCAGGCGGCCGACATCCGCTATGCCGAGCAGCTCGGCTACCGCATCAAGCTGCTGGGGATCACCAAGCGGCGCGACGATGCGAACGGCATTGAACTTCGAGTGCACCCGACGCTGATCCCGTCCACCCGCCTGATCGCCAACGTCGAAGGCGCGATGAACGCCGTGGTGGTGCAGGGCGATGCGGTCGGCAGCACGCTCTACTACGGCAAGGGGGCAGGCGCCGAGCCCACCGCGTCGGCCGTGGTCGCCGACCTGGTGGACGTGACGCGCCTGATCACCGCCGACCCGGACCACCGCGTGCCGCACCTGGCCTTCCAGCCCGACGAGCTGTCGGACACGCCCATCCTGCCGATCGAGCAGGTCATCACCGCCTTCTACCTGCGCCTGCAGGTCGCCGACGAGGCCGGCGTGCTGGCCAGGATCACCGGCATCCTGGCCGACAACGACATCTCGATCGGTGCGGTGCTGCAACGTGAATCCGCCGAAGGCGAGCGCCAGACCGACCTGATCATCCTGACCCACGACACGCTCGAAGGCCGGATGAACGCGGCGCTGGCGCAGATGCAGGCGCTGCCCACCGTGCTGGCGCCGATCGTGCGCATCCGCAAGGAAGAGCTGTCCTGAATGTTGCCGCGCTCGAGCGCGGCACGGAGTCCCGATCGTGAACTACCTCAGCACCCGCGGCGACCGCACGCCGCGCGGTTTTTCCGACATCCTGCTCGAAGGCCTGGCGCCGGACGGCGGCCTCTACCTGCCCGAGAGCTATCCGCAGGTCGACGCGGCCACGCTGTCGCGCTGGCGCACGCTGCCCTATACCGAGCTCGCGTTCGAGATCCTGTCGCTCTACATCACCGACATCCCGCCCGAGGACCTGCGCACGCTGGTCCGCAAGACCTACACCGAGGCGGTGTTCGGCACGCCGGCGATCACGCCGCTGAAGCCGCTCGAACCCGGGCTCGCGCTGCAGGCGCTGTCCAACGGGCCGACGCTGGCCTTCAAGGACATGGCGATGCAGCTGCTCGGCCACCTGTTCGAGTACGAACTGGCGCGCCGCGGCGAGACGCTCAACATCCTTGGCGCCACCTCGGGCGACACCGGCAGCGCGGCCGAGTACGCGATGCGCGGCAAGCGCGGCGTGCGCGTCTTCATGCTCAGCCCGCACGGCCGCATGAGCCCCTTCCAGCAGGCGCAGATGTTCAGCCTGCCCGACGCCAACATCCACAACCTGTCGGTCGAGGGCGTGTTCGACGACTGCCAGGACATCGTCAAGGCGGTCTCGAACGACCTCGAGTTCAAGCGCCGTTACCGCATCGGCACCGTCAACTCGATCAACTGGGCGCGGCTGCTGGCCCAGGTCGTCTACTACTTCGCCGGCTATTTCCAGGCCACGAGCCCTTCGACAGGCTCAGGGCCATCGGCATTGCCGCGCGTCAGCTTCGCCGTCCCCTCGGGCAACTTCGGCAACGTCTGCGCCGGCCACGTGGCGCGCATGATGGGCCTGCCGATCGACCAGCTGATCGTCGCCACCAACGAGAACGACGTGCTCGACGAGTTCTTCCGCACCGGCCGCTACCGCGTGCGCGCGGCGGCCGAGACGCACGAGACCTCGAGCCCGTCGATGGACATCTCCAAGGCCAGCAACTTCGAGCGCTTCGTGTTCGACCTGCTGGGCCGCGATGCGGCGCGCACGAAGCAGCTGTTCGGCGTGGACGTGGCACGCGGCGGCTTCGAGCTGACGGCCGAGGAGTTCGCGCGCGTGCGCGGCTTCGGCTTCGTCTCCGGCCGCAGCACCCATGCCGACCGCGTGGCGACGATCCGCGACACCCACCAGCGCTTCGGCGTCACGATCGACCCGCACACCGCCGACGGCCTGAAGGTCGCCCGCGAGCACCCGAGCCCGGGCGCGACGACGCTGGTGCTCGAGACCGCGCTGCCGATCAAGTTCGCCGCGACCATCCGCGAGGCGCTCGGCCGCGACCCGGCGCGCCCGGCGGCGCTCGAGGGCCTGGAGAACCTCCCCAAGCGCTTCAAGGTCATGCCGGTCGATACCGAGGCGGTGAAGGCCTGCATCGCCGACACTTGCCGCTGATGAAAGTCGTCGGCTTCTGCGGCTACTCCGGTTCGGGCAAGACCACGCTGGTCGAGCAACTGGTCGCTCGGCTGCGCCTGGCCGGCCACCGCGTGTCGGTGGTCAAGCATGCCCACCACCACTTCGACATCGACCAGCCCGGCAAGGACTCGCACCGCCACCGCGCCGCCGGCGCCTACGAGGTGGTGATCGCGTCGAACCGGCGTCTTGCCAAGATCCGCGAGTACGACGTCGAAACCGAGCCCAACGCGCACCAGCTGATCGCCGAGCTGTCCGACGCCGACTGGGTGCTCGTCGAAGGCTTCAAGCATGCCGACCTGCTGAAGATCGAGATCTGGCGCGCGGCGACCGGCCAGCGCGTGCAGTACCCGAACGACCCCTTCGTGGTCGCGATCGCCACCGACAGCCCCGAGGCGCTGCCGCTGCCGACGCGCCTGCCGGTGCTCGACCTCAACGACGCCGACGCGGTGACCGCCTGGCTGCTCGCCCATGCCGACCGGCACGACTACCGCTCCCCCTATGACGACGCCGACAACGAAGCCGCCTATGCTGAGCCTGCCGCAGGCGCTGGAACGCCTGGTCGCCGGCACGACCGCGCTGGCTGAGACCGAGACCGTCTCGACCTTCGACGCGCTCGGCCGCGTGCTGGCGGCCGAGGTGCGCTCGCGGCTCGACGTGCCGCCGCACGACAACAGCTCGATGGACGGCTATGCGCTGCGCAGTGCCGACGTGACGGCGGTGGGCACCGTGCTGCCGGTCAGCCAGCGCATCGCGGCCGGGCAGGTCGGCGCGGTGCTGGCGGCGGGGACGGCCGCGCGCATCTTCACCGGCGCGCCGATCCCGGCCGGCGCCGACGCCGTGCTGCCGCAGGAGCAGTGCGAGGCGCTGGACGGCGGCGCGGTCAGGGTCCATGCCGTGCCACCCGCAGGTCAGTGGATCCGCCGCCGCGGCGAGGACGTCCAGGCCGGCAGCGTGGTGCTGCCGCGGGGGAGCCGGCTCACGCCGCAGGCGCTCGGCCTCGCGGCCTCGGTCGGCGCCGCGTCGCTGACCGTGCTGCGCCGTCCGCGCGTCGCGCTGTTCTCGACCGGCGACGAACTGGTGATGCCCGGCGAGCCGCTGAAGCCGGGCGCGATCTACAACTCCAACCGCTACACGCTGCGCGCGCTGCTGCAGGCCGCCGGCTGCGAGGTCAGCGACCTCGGCATCGTGCCCGACCGGCTCGACGCGACCCGCGCGGCGCTGCGCTCGGCGGCGGCCGGCCACGATCTGATTCTCACGTCCGGCGGCGTCTCGGTCGGCGAGGAGGACCACCTGAAGCCCGCGGCCGAGGCCGAGGGCCGGCTCGACCTGTGGCAGATCGCGATCAAGCCCGGCAAGCCGCTGGCCTTCGGCGCGGTGCGCCGCGAGGGCGGCGGCGAGGCGCTGCTGATCGGCCTGCCGGGCAACCCGGTGTCGAGCTTCGTGACCTTCCTGCTCGCGGTGCGGCCGGTGCTGCTGGCGCTGCAAGGCCTTGCGCAGGCCGAGCCGGCCGGGGTGACGCTGCGCGCCGACTTCGATTGGCCCAAGCCCGACGCCCGCCGCGAGTTCCTGCGCGCGCGCCGCAACGCCGAGGGCGGCCTCGATCTCTTCCCCAACCAGAGCTCCGGCGTGCTGACCTCGGCGGTCTGGGCCGAAGGCCTGGTCGACAACCCGCCGCGGCAGGCCATCGCCCGCGGCGACGCGGTACGCTTCGTGCCGTTCTCCGATTGGTCGTGATGAAGCTGCAGATCCGCTATTTCGCCTCGGTCCGCGAGGCGCTGGGCCCGGGCGAGGTGGTCGAGCTGGCGCCCGGCAGCAGCCTCGGTGCCTTGCGCGACCTGCTGATCGCCCGCGGCGGCCGTCACGCCGAAGCGCTCGGCCGTGGGCGCGCGCTGCGCATCGCGCTCGACCAGACCATGGCCGACGAGGCGACGCTGGTCGCCGGCGACGCCGAGGTCGCCTTCTTCCCGCCCGTGACCGGCGGCTGAAGCGCGCCTGATCGGCCCGCCGGGACCACACGGCGGAAGTTGGTTCGGTGGCGAACAGAGGCACGGGGGCTTCGCGCCTAAGCTGCCGCGCATGTTCCTGTCGGCACTGCAACCCGCCCCGTCGCCGCTCGCGCCGCTGTCGCCGGGCACGGCCATCGGCAGCTTCGTGCTGCAGCGGGTGCTGATGCAGGACGACCTGCGGCTGTGCTACGGCGCAACGGGCGTCGGTGTTGCCGGCGAGGTCATGATCGAAGAGTTCGCGCCGGCCGCCATCGCGCAGCGCGACGACGACGGCTCGCTGCAACCGAGCTCGCCGGCGCACGCCGACTTGTGGGCCGAGGGTCTGCAGGCGCTGGCGCGCGAATCGATGCGCTTCGAGCGCATCGGTCACGGCTCGCTGCAGGAGCTCGGTGCGGTGTGGCTGGCCCGCGGCACCGGCTATCGCGTCTGCGCCGACGTGCCGGGGTCGACCTTGGGCGAGACGCGGGCCGGGATGGCCGAGCCGCCGTCGGAAGCCTGGCTGAGGCGGCTCGTGATGCCCCTGCTCGATGCGCTGGAAGCGCTCCACGGGACCGGCGGCCTGCACGGCAACGTGCAACCCGACAGCATCGTCATCCAGCATCACGGCCCGGCGGTCCTGGTCGATCCCGGGGCCGTGCGGCTGGCGATCGGTGCGCGGCTGCCGGGGCCGCCCGCCTGGCCGCAGGCGGCCTTCGTGGCGCCCGAACTGCTGCAGCCGGAGCTCGGCGGGCCGATCGGGCCCTGGTCGGACCTCTATGCGCTTGCCGCCACGGTGCGCTATTGCATCGCCGGCTCGGTGCCGATGGGGGCGGGCCTCGACAACGTCGCTGCGCTGCCGTCGGCCGAAGGCTGGTCGACGGGGCTTGTCGCCGCGATCGCGCATGCGCTGGCGCGCGATCCGGTCCGGCGACCGCAGAGCGTGGCCGAGTTCCGGCGCGAGTTCGAAGCCTCGCCGGCCCGGCCGCCGCTGGTCGCGGTTGCGGACACCGGCATCCGGCGGATGACGGCGAACCCGGTGCTGCCATCGGTGCGCGTAGAGCCGGGCGAGCGCTACTCGGTCTGGCCGCGCAGCAACTTCGGCGAGCCGATCGCGACACCACCGCGCGCACCGGCCGAGCCCGCGGTCCGAACGCCCACCACCATGGTCCGCCGAGCGGCAGCGCGGCCGCGGCCGCCGCCGCGGCGCCGCTGGCCCGCGGCGCTGGCCGGTGCGGTCGCAGGGGCGGCACTGGCGCTCGGCGCGCTGCAGGGGCTGCCACGGTTCCCTGAACTGCTTTCGGCGCTGGCCGCCTGGACAGCGATACCGCCCGCACAGGCGATGGTCGCGGCGCCGCAGCGTGCGACCGGGCTCGTGGCGCCACGCGTTGCGTTGCCTGCGCCGGTGGCCGCGCCGCCGACCGCCGAGGTGGTCGTTGCGGGCGTCGCAGCGCCGGCGACGCGCTCCGATCCGGTTGCCCCCGATACCGCCGCCGCGGTGCCGGCCGTCGCGCCGCCGGCGGTCAGCCTCGCTGCCATCGAGGCGCGCGAGCCCGATACGGCGAGCGTCGTGCGGCCGGCCGTGCCAACGCGGTCGCGCCAGGCGCAGGCCACGGTGGCCCGGGCCGCCTGGCGCGCCGGTCCGGCCGCAGTGTGCTCGTCGCGCAGCAACTTCTCTCGCTACCTGTGCATCAAGACCCAGTGCGAGACCGCACGGTTCTTCCCGCATCGGCAGTGCGTCGAGTTCCGCACGGCGGAGCGGCTGCCCTGAGGCCGGTCCGCACGAATCGATACGCCTCGCTACGAGTCGGGCATGGTGACACCCCTATGCTGAGGCAACTCGGCAGCTTCACGACGCCATGCCCACTCCGCATCCGGCCTCGGCTTTCGCCGGGGCGCGGCCAGACGACCCGATCGAGTCCATGCTGGCGCAGGTCACCGGCCATCGCGAGGTGCTGGCGCCCGGCACGGCGATCGGCAGCTTCGTCCTCCAGTCGGTCCTCGATCGTGATGCCTTCGCGGTGCGCTATGCCGCGACGGCCAGCGCGTCGGGTGCCGACGTCGTCATCGAGGAGTACCTGCCCGAGCGCATCGCGGTGCGCGCGGAGGACGGGCAGGTGCGTCCGCGCGACCGGAGCCAGGCCGCGCTGTTCGAAGCGGGGCTGCAGGCCTTCATCGAGGAGGCCGGCCAGCTGTCGAGGCTGAACCACCCGTCGCTGCTGCGCATCGGACCGATCTGGCGCACCCTCGGCACGGCCTTCCGCCTGCGGCTGGCATTGCCCGGCGACACCCTGTCCGTGCTGCGCGCGCAAATGGTCGAGCCGCCGGACGAGGCCTGGCTGCGCCGGCTGTTCGAACCCATCGCCGCGGCCCTGCAGTGCGTCCACGATGCGGGGTTGGTTCATGACGATGTGCGTCCGGGCAAGATCGTCCTCGGCCGCGGGGGCGACGCCATGCTGCTCGACTTCGGCGCACCCTGCGCCACGCTGACCGCCATCGCGCCATGGCAAGCGACCTGGCCGGAGCCGGGGTTTCGCCCGCCCGAAACGCGCGACGCGCGCCAGCGGCCGCGCCTCGGGCGCGCCATCGACATCTTCGGCCTCGCCGCAGTGCTGCGCTTCTGCATCACCGGCGAGGCCCCCGGGCCGGGCGCAAGGGATGCGGCCGGCCGAACGGTTGGATCGCTCGCGGATGAACTCGGCCGCCGGCGGCATCGGGTCGCGGTCAGCGACCGCTTCATCGCTGCGATCGACGTGGCGATGTCGGTCGACCCGGGCGACCGGCCCCAGACCATCGCCGAGTTGCGCGAAGCCCTGGACCGCACGGCGTTACCGCCGCGGCCGCCCCCCGAGCCGCTCAGGCCGCCCTGGATGCCGTCGCCGGTTGCCGGGGCCGCGTCGCGCGATGCGCGGGTGACGCGGCCCGCCGCGGTCGAGACCCCCGCAGCCCCGCCGTGGCGCGACGGCCTGCCGCCGGCCACTGCCGTGGCGCTGGGGCGGGATGAGCGAGCGCCGGCCGCTCGCACGGCCGAGCCTGACTTCGCGCCGACCGGTGCCGCGGCCCCGCGTGCCGACGTACGCCCCTATGCCCCGCCGCCGGCGCGCAGCCGCTGGCCCTCGGCGCTCGGCGGGGTGCTCGTCGGCGCGGCCATGATGGCCGCTGCGGCCCTGGCGTTGCCTCCCCATGTGGCCGACGAGGCGCGCCGCTCGTGGCAGGGCGTGTTGGCCGAGCTGCTGCCCGTTCAGATGCAAGCGCCGTCCCCGATGGTCGGTGCTGCGGCTCCCGCGCTGTCGCCGCCGGTCGCCGCGCCGGCGCTCGCCGGGCCGGCGACGGCGGCCCGGGCGGACCGGCCGGATCCCCTGGGCGTGCCGGCAGCGCCACCCGCACCCGTGAACACCGCGGCGGC
>DATILD010000084.1:0-15423 GCA_035476815.1 Methylibium sp. | reverse complement strand
CGTCTACGGGCCAAAGCAGGGCTACCCCATCTGCGCATCCATGACCTGCGGCATCAGTACGCGTCGTTCCTGGTCAATTCGGGGCGCTCGCTGTACGAGGTGCAGCAGATCCTGGGGCACTCAGACCCGTCGGTGACGCAGCGGTATGCGCACCTGTCGAGTCGGTCATTGCAGGAGGCGGCCAACAGTGCGTCGGTCGTAATCAAGGGGGCCACAGGGCCGGCGGCAGCCTAGAGATTGGAGTGGGAGGGAGCCAACGCCCGCCCCTTACGCTGTCGTTCGGTTTCGGTTCGACTGCTTTCCCGCAAGCCGTTGATCCGACTCACGCCCTGTCGCGTCTTCCCGGAGTGTTCACCATAGTGGATCGGGATAGGTTCGGTTCAGCGGCCTTCCCGAGGAGCGACTCAGAAAATTCCTTGTCCCTCATGGGCTTAGGTCAACCTCAGCGGTCTGTGCGCCCTTCTGTTAATCCGTAGGTCCCTGGTTCGAGCCCAGGTCGGGGAGCCAAGAAAGCCAAGGCCTCGCACGCAAGTGCGGGGCCTTTTGCTTTGCTAGACGGGACGTAAACGTGTCGGCCTGTTACGCCTGCTGGCGCTCAGGCTGCACGGCATAGCCTCGATCTGGCCGGCGCTGCTGGTCATCACGACCAACCTGAGCTTCGGCGAGTGGGCTAGCGTCTTCGGCGACGCGGAGATGGCCGCTGCACTGCTTCCTCCATACCCCGGTTCGGTATGCCGCTTGAGTTCATTGATTCAATGCCGGGTCAATGATGCATTCGGTGTCACCGTCGTCGAGGCAGAGAGCATCGTCTTCGATGGCCGGATCATCGAGAACCACAGCGCGGACTCGCACGACATCCTCGGCACCTTCGCTGCGCGGCGAGAGCTCAACGGCCAGGCAAGTCCCGAATGAAGTTTCGCTTGGCCTTGAATTCCGTGCGCAGTTGCGCCAGCCACGCGGCGCGCCGAGCGGGATCCATCCGCCGACAGATGTCCTCGACAAGCGCCAGCTCGTCCCTGTACGGGCTGCTGGACCGCCGCATGGCGCTGCCGAACACACGCAGCAACAGCGCCACCGCTCGATCTCCCTGCTCGGATGGCAGGTGCCGGGCGATCTGGCTCAACACCCCGTCGCGACACACCGCCGGTGGCTGCACCAGCGCGCAGGCTTCGCCCCAACGCCCCTCGGAACAAAGCACCTCGGCGCGCAGCGAAACATCGCGCTCACCCGTCGGGACGGCCGTGCGGGCAGCGCCATCACGCGCCGGACGAGGCGGTCGACTCATCGCCTGCGACTCCAGTCCTGCCAGGAAGTCGATCAGCGACTGCCTCAGGGCGACCACATCCTGCCCAGCCGCCAGGCCCGCCTTCAACACCAGCTGATAGCGTTCCACGCCCGGGCCGCGCTCGAACTGCTGACGCCGCATCGCCAGCGCCTCGGCGGTCCAGCCGTCACGCTCGTAGCACCGCAACAGATCGGCCTGCAGGCGCCAGTCATCGGGGAACGCCTTGCGGCCCTGCTCGGCCGCGGCAAACGCCTCGCGGAAACGGCCGTGACCCTCCAGATAGCCGATCGCCTTGCTGTGCGCGTGCGCATCCGACAAGTCCTCCCGCAGCACCGCCAGGGCCTCGTCCACTCGGCCAGTGGCCTCCAACTGGGCCAGATGCAGGCGCTCGAGGGTCCACAGGCTCAGCTCACGCTCGGATGTGCTTTCATAGACAGGCGCACGTCCCTTCCGGTTGGCGACCTTTGCAGCATGCTCGGCCTTCAAGGCCAGCACCGCATCCTTGGCCTGCCGCCAGCGCTCGGCGATGGCGCAACGGTAGCGCGCCATCGCGGGCTCGCCGATGGCGGCCTCGGCAGCGGCAGCGTCGAAGCAGCCGAACGGATCGTCGAGCTGAACCTGCAAGTAGGTGTCGCCGAAACTGGCCTTCTGCGGCCCCGCCGCCTCCAACGACAGCACCCACTCGGCACCGATCGCCTGGCACAGGCCACCGATGTCGCCGTCGGAATCGTCCGCCTGTTGCAGCACACCCCAGGCGCGACGCAATGCGTGCAGGCACAGCATCGCCGCCGCGCCGGCATCGCGCGCCCGGGCCTGCTGCAGCAGGGGCAGCACGGCTTCGGCGCGCCGCACGTAGCTGGCGCCTTCGTCCCATGCGATGAAGCGCCGCCCGGGCGCCAGCATCTCGCCGATCAAGGGCTCGAGGTCGGTCGGGTCGTTGCTCACCTCGCTGGCCTTGCGCCACTGCTGCAGCTCGCGCGAGATGTCGTGATCGCGTTCCGCGAACTCGAGCAACTTGTCGGCCAGGGTGGCAAGCTCCTGGCCATGCAGGAAGTCATGCAGGGCCAGGCGTTTTTCTTCTGCGGTGCGGGCACGCTTGACGCCGCCGTGCACCGGCTTGCGAGCCGATGCCTCAATGGGCGTGGCATGACCGGCAAGCCGATCACGCCAGACCAGGGCGACGGCGACCTGGTGCTTGCAGAACCAGCCGTCCTCGGCGTTCGGGCAGTCGCAACTGCCCGCGACGGCATCGTCCTCGATCCAGACTTCGGTGGTGTAGGTGTCCGTGCCGGTGACCTGGGCGTGCAAGGCCGGTTCGGGCAACGGGTCCTCATCCACCACCTCCACCGCGCCCGACGTCGCGTAGGCCTTTGCGCGCTGGAAGATGGCCGCGCTGCTCGCCTGCTTGAGTGACGCGTCGCTCAACGCCCGAACCCATTCATCGGGCCACGCCGGCGGCGGGACCCCGGACGGTGCCTCGGCATCTCGGCGTGCGGCTGACTTGCTCACGGCAGGATTGTCGCCAACGCGACCCCTGCCACGGGGTTGCAGACGGCCAGCAAGTTCAGGATCGAACGGCAGGGGTTGACCGCGCGTTATCTGGAGCCCCACATCGGCCCGAGCGGGCGGGTCTCTGAGCTACTCCATCGCAAGTGCCCGCCGAGCCTTCGAATGGTGAATTCCGGGCGCATCGTCGTCGGTCGCGCCCGCCTCGTTCAGGCGTCGGCCTGCGGCGCGTAGCCCAGCACCGCCTTCACTTCGAGGAACTCGCCGAACGCATGGTCGCCCCACTCGCGGCCGTTGCCCGACTGCTTGAAGCCGCCGAACGGCGCCTTGAAGTCGAGCGGCACGCTGTTGATGTTCACCTGCCCGGCGCGCAGCCGCGCCGCGACCTGGCGGGTCGCGTCGGCGTCGCTGCCCGAGACGTAGGCGGCCAGGCCATAGGGCGTGTCGTTGCCGATGCGCACCGCCTCGTCGACCGTGTCGTAGCCCAGGATGGCCAGCACCGGGCCGAAGATCTCCTCGCGCGCGACCGTCATGCCGTTGTTCACGTTGCCCAGCACCGTCGGCTTCACGTAATAGCCGGTCTGCAGGCCCGCGGGCTTGCCCGGGCCGCCCGCGACCACCGTGGCGCCCTCCTCGATGCCCTTGGCGATCAGCGTCTGGATCTTGTCCCACTGCGCGGCCGACACCACCGGCCCGATCGCCGCGCCGCTGGCCGGGTCGCCGACCGTGGTGGCTTCGGCGGCCGCCCTGGCGATCGCCAGGGCCTCGGCCATGCGCGAGTTCGGCACCAGCATGCGCGTCGGCGCATTGCACGACTGGCCGGAGTTGAGCATCACGCCCTGCACGCCGGCGGTGACGGCGCGCTCGAGGTCCGCGTCCGGGAGAATGATGTTCGGCGACTTGCCGCCCAGCTCCTGGTGCACGCGCTTGACGGTCGGCGCGGCGTTGCGCGCCACCTCGATGCCGGCGCGCGTCGAGCCGGTGAAGGACACCATGTCGACCTCGGGGTGGCTGGACAGCGCGGCGCCGACCGTCGGACCGTCGCCGTTGACCAGGTTGAACACGCCGGCCGGCACGCCCGCGGCGTCGAGGATCTCGGTCCAGATCCGGGCCGAGAACGGTGCGATCTCCGAGGGCTTGAGCACCATCGTGCAGCCGACCGCCAGCGCCGGCGCGACCTTGCAGGCGATCTGGTTGACCGGCCAGTTCCACGGCGTGATGAAGGCGCACACACCGATCGGCTCCTTCACCAGCAGCGTGCTGCCGCGCGGCTCCTGGAAGCGGTAGTTCTGCAGCACCTCGAGCGCGATCTGCAGGTGCGCGACGCCCATCGCCGCCTGCGCGTCGCGCGCCAGCGCGGCCGGCGCGCCCATCTCCTCGGTGATCGCGGCGGCCATGTCGGCGTAGCGCTTGCGGTATTCGGCGAGCACGCGCTCGAGCAGCGCCAAGCGCTCGGCCACGCTGGTCCGCGAATAGCTCGCGAAGGCCGCGCACGCGGCCTTCACCGCGCGGTCGGCGTCGACCGCCGAGCCCATCGAGATGTGGCCGGCCACGCCCTCGGTGGCCGGATTGATCACGTCGAGGCGCTTGGGCACGACGGGGTCGACCCAGCGGCCGTCGATGTAGAACTTCAGGTAGTCACGCATGAGCTCGCTCTCCCGGGATAGGTATGAAGCAGACGACAAAGGAAACGCCGCGACGCCACCCGGGCCACGGCGGTACTGCGCAAACTCAGGGACGCCCGACGGTCTCGCCCGGCGTCAGCGACTTGATGTAGGCGACGATCCTCCAGATCTCGGCATCGGGGATCGAGCCCTTCCACGGCGGCATCACGTTGCCGGCGCGGGTGCGGCCGTCGGCGATGACGTCGTGGATGCGCTGCGGATCCCAGCCGGGCCGCTCCTTGAAGGACTTGACCTTGCCCGCCTCGCCCTGCTGGCCATGGCAGTAGGCGCAGGCGCTGACGAAGCGCTCGCGCCCGGCGGCGATCCACTCCGGGTTCGCCAGGTCCTGCAGCGTCGGCACCGGCGCGGGCTCGACGGCATCGGCCGCCGCCGCGGGACCGCCGGCCAGCAGCGCCAGCACCACCAGCGCGACGTGCCTCATTCGAGCGTGAACGCCAGGATCGCGGCGCCCCCGTTCAGCTGCTTGAACTCGGGGAACAGCCCGGCCGCGAAGCCCGGGAACAGCGAGCCGAAACCGGTGGGCACCAGCAGGTACTGCTTGCCGCCGGCCGCGTAGCTGATGATGCCGGCGCGGATGCCCGAGCCGGTGTTGAAGCGCCACAGCTCCTTGCCGGTGGCCGCCGCGTAGGCATGCACGTCGCCATAGGGGTCGCCGTTGAACACCAGGTCGCCGGCGGTGACGAGCACGCTGCCCAGCCCGGGCAGCGGGTAGTCGACCGACCACACGCGCTTGCCGGTGAACGGATCGACGGCCTGCAGCCGCGCCGAGGGCTTGGCGCCGGGCGGCGGCTCGAAGGCGATCTCGGAGATGCCGAAGTTCGGCTGCGAGAACGCCAGCTTGCCGGCATCGAAGTCCTTCGCGACGGTGATGCGGTTGCAGAACTCCTGCGCGTTGCTGTACCAGAGTCCGGTCTTCGGGCTGTAGGCGCCGTGGTTCCAGCTGCGCGCGCCCAATGCGCTCGGGCAGAACAGCTTGCTGACGCCGATCTGCGGCTCGTCGCGGCCCTCGAGCGCGCCGGTCTTCGGATCGACGCGCTGGACCCAGTTGACGTTCTCGGCGAACTGCCAGACGTTGTCGACCGCACCGCTGGCGCGGTCGAACACGGTGACGAAGCCGCCCTTGTTCAGGTGCACCATCTTCTGCCGGCCGCCGCGGTCGAGCATCAGGTACTCGTAGGCGGAGTCGTAGTCCCACACGTCGTGCGGGATCTCCTGGTGGTGCCAGCGCAGCTTGCCGGTCTTGGGCTCGAGCGCCAGCGTGGTGGCGGTGTAGAGGTTGTCGCCGCGGCGCTTGGAGCCGTCGAAGTCCGGTGCCGCGTTCGAGGTGCCGATGAAGAACAGGTCGAGCTTGGGGTCGTACTGGCCCGGCATCCAGGCGCCGCCGCCGCCGGTCTTGCCGCTGTCGCCGGGCCAGCTGGCCGGGTCGTCGCGGATGGTGTCGAACTGCCACAGCTTCGCGCCGGTCAGCGCGTTGACCGCGTAGATCTGGCCGCGCTGCGCAATGTCACCGCCGGTCGGGCCGATGATCAGCACGTCGCCGGCCACGGTCGGCGGCGAGGTGAAGTTGCAGCCATGGCACTGCTTCGGATCGGTCAGCGGCGTCGCCCACAGCTCCTTGCCGGTCCGCCGATCCAGCGCGATGGCGCGGCCGTCGGTGGTGGCGAGGTAGACCTTGCCATGGCCGAGCGCCAGTCCGCGGCTGTAGCCGCTGAAGATCGTCTGCGAGGCCACCGGGTCCAGCTCGGTGATGTAGCGCCACAGCTCCTTGCCGCTCGCGCCGTCGACCGCGAACACGCGGTTGTTGGGGCCGATGTAGTAGATGACGCCGTCGACCGCCAGCGGCGTGGACTGCATGCCCTGGGTGATGTCGCCGGGCTGGTGGATCCACGCGACCCGCAGCCGCTTGACGTTGCTTGCGTTGACCTGATCGAGCGGGCTGTAGCGCCAGCCGCGGTGGTCGCGGTGGTACTGGGTCCAGTTGCCGGCCGCGTCGCTGTTCTCGGCGCGGGCGACGGACGGCGTGCAGGCCGCGGCGACAAGGCCGGCGGCGATCGTCGTCAGCCAGCGCCGCGTCAGCGGCCGCAGGGTCTGCGTCATGGGGTCTCCGGTGTCGTTGTTGTTCGGACGTCGCAGCGCGGGCGACCCGACACCGCTCAGACGGTGGCGGGCTCGGGCTGGCGCGTCAGCTCGTACTCGGCGATGTCGAAGCCCGCGGTGCGGGCCTTGTAGTCCTCGACACTGCCCGACCAGTTGTTGGTGATGCGCCCGTCGGCGGTCTTGTACCAACTCGAGCAGGAGCCGGCCCAGGACGAACCCTCGAGGTCCTTCTGCAGCTTGCGGTTGAACTCGCTCATCACCGCGGCCTTGACCGCGATCGCCCGCGCGCCGGCCGACTTGGCCGCACGCAGCGCCTTCAGGGTGTAGGCGATCTGGCACTCGATCATCAGGATGATCGAGTTGTGGCCGAGGTTGGTGTTCGGGCCGTAGAGCATGTACAGGTTGGGGAAGCCGGCGACGTTGATGCCGAGGTAGGCCTCGGCTGCATCCTTCCAGGACTCGCGCAGCGACTGGCCGCCCTGCCCCTTGATGTCGGACACGCCGAGGAAGGAGTGGGTCTCGAAGCCGGTGCCGAAGACGATCACGTCGAACTCGTGCAGCGTGCCGTCGGCGGTGCGGATGCCCTTGGCCTCGATGCGGGTGATGCCCTGCGTCTCCAGCCTCACGTTCGGACGGTTGAACACCGGGTAGAAGTCGTCGGCGATCACGATGCGCTTGCAGCCGATCGGATAGTCGGGCCAGAGCTTCTCGCGCAGCGCCGGATCGTCGACCTGCGAGTCGAGCTGGGCGCGCGCCATGAAGGTGAACTCGGCCGCCTTCGGCGTGTTCTGGCGCATCGCCTCGAACCAGCTCTCGTGGTCGGCGTAGAACGCCTGGCGGCTGGCGTCGCGGGTGGCCGGCACGGCGTGGAAGATGCGCTGCTCGTCGTCGGTGTAGGGCCGGTCCAGGCGCGGCACGACGTAGTTGGGCGAGCGCTGGAACACCGTGAGGTGGCCCGACATCTGCGCCAGCTCGGGGATGAACTGCACCGCGCTCGGCCCGACACCGATGCACGCCACGCGCTTGCCCTCGAGCGGCGTGTCGTGCTGCCAGCGCGCCGAGTGGAACAGCGTGCCCTGGAAGTCGGCGCGACCCTCGATGCCGGCGAAGCTCGGCCGGTTCAGCTGTCCCCAGGCGGTGACGAACACGCGCGCCTGGAGGGTCTCGTTGTTCGCGGTGCGGATGCGCCACAGCAGCGCCTGGTCGTCCCAGGCCGCGTCGATCACCTCGGTGTTGAAGCGGATCTGCGGCAGCAGGCCGCTCTGCTCGGCCAGCAGCTCGATGTTGCGCAGGATCTCGGGCTGGGCGCAGTAGGAGCGGCTCCACTCGGGCCGTTCGGTGAAGGAGAACCAGTAGAGGTGCGATTGCACGTCGCAGGCGGCGCCCGGGTAGGTGTTGTCGCGCCAGGTCCCGCCGACGCTGGCGGCCTTCTCGAGGATGACGAAATCGGTTTCACCTTCCTCGCGCAGCCTCAGCGCCATGCCGATGCCACCGAAGCCGGTGCCCAGGATCGCCACGTTGTAGACCTTCATCGCTCTTTCTCCATGATGGGCCGGCCCGTCGCGGGTCGCCGCCACTGTGAACAGCCGCCGTCGATGTGCTTCAGGCGGCGGGTTGGTAGCGCAGCCGCAGCTCGCGCTTGAGCAGCTTGCCGCTCGGGTTCTTGGGCAGGGCCTCGGTGAAGATCACCGACTTGGGGACCTTGAACTTCGCCAGCCGCTCGCTGCAGTACGCGATCACGGCCGCCTCGGTCAATGCATGGCCGGCCTTGGGGACGACCACCGCCGTCACCGCCTCGACCCACACCGGGTGCGCCAGCCCGATCACCGCGACCTCGGACACGCCGTCCAGGCCGTAGATCGCCTCCTCGACCTCGCGGCTGGCGACGTTCTCGCCGCCGGTCTTGATCATGTCCTTCTTGCGGTCGACGACGGTGATGTAGCCCTCGTCGTCGATCGTCGCCAGGTCGCCGCTGTGGAACCAGCCGCCGTCGAAGGCGGCGGCCGTGCGGTCCTCGTCGCGGAAGTAGCCGCTCAGCAGCTGCGGCGAGCGGTGCACGATCTCGCCGATCTGGCCCGGCGCCACGTCCTGCATCAGGTCGTCGACGACGCGCGTCTCGACGTTGAGCGTCGGCCGCCCCGCCGAGCCGGCCTTGCGCAGCTGGTCCTCGGGCTTGAGCACGGTGGCCAGCGGCGCGATCTCGGTCTGGCCGTAGAGGTTCCACAGCCGCACGCGCGGCAGCCGGCGCTGCAGCTCCTTCAGCACCTCGACCGGCATGATCGACGCGCCGTAGTAGCCCTTGCACAGCGCCGCGAGGTCGGTGTCGTCGAAGGCCGGCGCGCGCAGCAGGCCGATCCACACCGTCGGTGGCGCGAAGAAGGAGCTGATGCGGTGGCGCGCCATCAGCGCCAGCAGGTTGTCGGGGCTCGGCTTGCCGGTGATGATGTTGCTCGCGCCGACGTAGACCGCCGGGCCGAAGAACACGTCGAGCTGCGCGCAGTGGTAGAGCGGCAGCGCGTGCAGCAGCAGGTCGTGCTCGCCGATCTCGGCGTCGACGATGCAGCTCACGTACTCGGCGATCACCGCCTCGTGCGTGAGCATCGCGCCCTTGGGCCGCGACTCGGTGCCGCTGGTGTAGATGATCTGCGCGAGCAGGCCGCCGTGCAGCGCCGGCTCGGGCAGCGGCGCGTCGCAGGCCCACAGCTCGTCGAGCCGCGTCATGCCCGCGGCCGGCGCGCTGGCCTCCTCGGCCGGCATCCAGACCAGCTCGCGCACCGCGCTGCCCGCGCTCGCGGCACGCGCCAGCTCCGCCAGGCCGCTGTCGGTGCACAGCAGCCGCGCGCCCGAATGCTCGAGGATGTAGCGCGCCTCGTCGGCGCTCAGCATGAAGTTGATCGGCACCAGCACCGCGCCGAGCCGCGCGACCGCGAAGCGCAGCGCCGCGAAGGCGTGCGAGTTGCGCGCCAGCACCGCCACGCGGTCGCCCAGCGTCACGCCGCGCCCGGCCAGGCCGGCGGCGAGCCGGTTGCACACCGCATCGAACTCGGCATAGGTCCAGGCGGTGTCGCCGCAGCGCACCGCGAGCTTGCGGGGATGGCGCAGCCGCGTGCGGCGCAGCAGGTCGCCGAGGGTCTGGCGGGAGGCGATCATCGGAAGCTCCGGGAACAGGGGTGCGCGGCCATCGTCATCATGGGAAAAATTGGACGCCACGATGCGTGGCGGCACCGCCACCCGGACGGGTAGTCGTGATCGTCGATCTCGCGGGTCCGCCGGGCGCAGAGCTCGCGTTTACCCTTGCAAGTGGGACAAGTCCGCAAGGCCGTGTCCGAACGCGCTGCCGACAATCCGCGGATGACGATGCAGCCCCCCTGCCCTTGTTCGAGGCCGACATGCCGAACGTGAGCTCGCGCGCCGCCGCCGCCCTGCCGCAGCCCGCGGCGACCGCGCCTTCCGAGGTCGGTGCCCACAAGCTGTTCGCGCCGCCGGTCTACCCCGGCGCGGTGCGGCGCGGCGTGATCCTCGACCGCGTGCTGCAGGACCACAGCCTGCGCGTCACCGTGCTGCAGGGGCCGGCCGGTCACGGCAAGTCGACCACGCTGCAGCAGATCAAGTCGGCCCACGAGGCGCGCGGCTGGCGCACCGTCTGGCTGACCTTCGACGACGCCGACAACGACCCGCGCCGCTTCGAGTCGCACCTGCGCGCGCTGATGCAGCTGCTGGCCGGCCACGGCATGCAGCCGGGCGCGGTGCGCGGCCGCGCGGCGCCGCGCGACCTGGCCGACTGGCTGCTCGACAGCCTGTCGGCGATGACGACGCACGCGTCGATCTTCCTCGACGAGTTCCAGGCGCTGCGCAACGACGCGCTGCTGCGCTTCTTCCGCATGCTGCTGCCGCGGCTGCCGGCGCATGTGCACGTGTTCATCGGCTCGCGCGCGCTGCCGGAGATCGGCCTGGCGACGCTGATGGTCAACCGGCTGGCGACCGTGCTGCGCGCCGACGACCTGCGCTTCACGCCGGGCGAGGTCACGCAGTTCTTCGCCGAGTCGAAGGAGCTGAGCGTCAGCGCCGAAGAGGTCGGCACGATCTACCGCCGCACCGAAGGCTGGCCGGCCGGGCTGCAGCTGTTCCGGCTGGCGCTGGCCAGCCCCGAGGTCCGCACCTCGCTGGTCGACCTGCAGGACACGGGCCCGCGCGAGCTGGCCGAGTACCTGACCGACAACGTCGTCACGCTGCAGTTGCCGCGCATCCAGGAGTTCCTGTTCAAGACCTCGCTGCTGCGGCGGCTGTCGGCGCCGCTGTGCGCCGCGGTCACCGGCTTCGACGATGCGCAGGCGGTGCTGGCGCAGCTCGAACGCTCGGGCCTGTTCCTGCGCGCACTCGACTCCGAGAACCGCTGGTTCAAGTACCACGGCCTGTTCTCGACCTTCCTGGCCGACAGCCTGCGCCGCAGCGCGCCGCAGGAGGTCGCGCGGGTGCATGCCGACGCCGCGCTCTGGTACCTCGACCACGACCTGCCCGAGGAGGCGATCCACCATGCGCTGGCCAGTGCGGATTGCGCGCTCGCGGCCGACACGCTGACCGACTGGTCCTCGCGGCTGATCGCCAGCGCCGAGCTGGTCACGTTCGAACGCTGGTACGACCGCCTGCCCTTCGAGCACATCGCCAGCCGGCCGGTGCTGGCGATCCGCGCCGCCTACGCGCTGATGTTCCTGCGCCGGCGCGCCAAGCTGCGGCCGCTGCTCGCGCTGATGGAGCAGTTCGCGGGGCGGGGCGACATCGCCGCCACGACCAACCCCGACCTGTGTCGCGCGATGGCCTTCGTGCTGGTCGACGACGACGTGCCGGCGGCGCTGGAGATCATCAAGCGGCCCGGCCTGCTCGAGCACGACGCCAGCGGCTTCCCGGCCTTCGAGTACGGCGCCGCGTCGAACGTGCTCTCCTTCGGCCGCCTCGGCGGCGGCGACGTCGAGGGCATGCGCAAGTCGCTGATGCTGGCGCGGGCGCACTTCGACCGCGGCGCCGGCTCCTTCGTGCGCGGCTACACCGACGCGATCACCGGCAGCCACCTGCTGGTGCAGGGCCGGCTGCAGGACGCGCTGGAGCGCTTCCGCGCCGCCGGCGCGCAGCACGAGCCGATCGACACCTCGGTCGCCTCGGCGGTCCGCGCGGCCTGCCACATCTGGGCCGTCTACGAGGCCAACGAGCTCGACACCGCCGAGTCGCTGGCGGCACGCTTCCAGCGCGAGATCGCCGACGCGGTGACGCTGGACTTCATCTCGGTGGCCCTGCTGTCGATCTCGCGCCTGCACGAGGCGCGCGGCCGCCCGGCGCAGGCCGAGGAGGTGCTCGAGGAGCTCGAGCGCATCGGCCACGAAAGCCAGTGGAAGCGCGTCATCGGCGTGGCCGATTGGGAGCGCGTGCGGCGCGCGCTGCTGGCCGGCCAGGTGGACCGCGCGACCGCGATCGCCTCGCGCATCCCGGCCGACCCGGTGCCGGCGGACCCGCACTGGATCCACCTCGTCGAGGACGTCGAGGGCGAGGCCTTCGGCCGCATCCGCCTCGCGATCGCGCAGGGCGACCATGCCCAGGCCGCACAGCGCATCGCCCGCGAGCGCACGCGCCAGACCGGACGCGTCTACCGCGACATCAAGCTCGGCGTGTTCGAGGCGCTGCTGCAGCATCACAAGGGCTCGCCCAACGGCGCACAGCGCAGCCTGCGCCGCGCGCTGCAGCTCGCGCGCGACGGGCGCTTCGTGCGCTGCTTCCTCGACGAGGGCGACGTCGTCGTGCAGATGCTGCGCGAGGCGTACCAGCTGATCCTGCAGACCAGCGAGCACGGCGCTCCCGCCGACGCCGACCCGGACCGCGAGTACATCGAGCAGCTGCTCGCCGCGTCGGGCACCGACCTCGGCCGGCCGCGCCAGCGCACCCACCTCGCCGACCCGCTGTCCGAGCGCGAGAAGGAGATGCTCCAGTTCCTCGCCAACGGCGTGTCGAACAAGGAGATCGCGGCGCGGCTGTTCATCTCGGAGAACACGGTCAAGTTCCACCTGAAGAACATCTACTCGAAGCTCGGCGTCGGCAGCCGGCTGCAGGCCATCAACGCGGCGCGCGCGCTGCGGCTGGTGTCCTGAGCAGCGACACCGGCCACGGCGCGCGCCGTGCTCAGGCGCCGCCGAAGGCGCGCCGCAGCTGCGCGCCGACCTGCTGGTAGACGCCGCCCGTGTGGCTCAGCACGCCCTTCATCCAGAAGAAGCCGTGGATCATCGTCGGATTGCGCAGCGGCGTGACCGCGACGCCGGCCTTCGCCAGCGCGGCGCCGTAGGCCTCGCCCTCGTCGCGCAGCGGGTCGTAGCCGGCGGTGATCAGGGTCGCCGGCGGCAGGCCGTCGAGCTTGCCCTTGATGGGCGAGCAATAGGGCTGCTCCGCCTGCGACGGGTCGTTCAGGTAGTGGCCGAAGAACCAGTCCATCGCCTTCTGCGTCAGCAGATAGCCCTCGGCGTTCTCGACGCGCGAGGGGTAGCTGCCGGCGGCGTCGGTGACCGGATAGACCAGCAGCTGGTGCACCAGCTTCGGGCCCTGGCGGTCGCGCGTCATCTGGCTCACCACGGCCGCGAGGTTGCCGCCGGCGCTGTCGCCGCCGACCGCGATGCGGCCCGCGTCCAGGCCCAGCGATGCGGCGTTCTCGCGCACCCACAGCAGCGTCGCGTAGGCGTCCTCGGGCGCGGTCGGCCAGCGGTGCTCGGGCGCCTTGCGGTACTCGACCGTCACCACCGCGGCGCCGCTGGCGTTGACCAGCGAGCGCGCGACCTTGTCGACCAGCTCGAGGTTGCCGAACACGAAGCCGCCGCCGTGGTAGTAGATCAGCACCGGGTGCGGGCCCTGGCCCTCGGGCAGGTAGAGCCGCGCCGGCAGCTCGGCGCCCGCCACCGACACCCGGTGGTCGGACACGCTCGCGACCGGCTCGGGGTCGCCCTCGAGGCCGACGAAGGCCATCGCGGTCTCGCGCGATTCGGGCACCGTCATCTCCTCGAAGCTCTTCAGGCCCTGGGCCTTGAAGGCGTCGAGCAATCCTTGCACTTGCGGGTCGAGCGGCATGGTCGTCTCCTCGTGGGGGGTGGTGGGATGTACGGAGCGGCGGTCAGCCGCCCAATCTCTGCATCGCCGACTGGGTCAGGTACTTGTCGTAGACCGTCGGGTCGTTGACGCGCATCGTGTGGCCGCCGGCCACCTCGCGCACCTGCTCGATGCGCGTCATGCGATGGGTCTGGATGTTGAAGGCGTGGACCGTGGCCCAGGACCAGTAGGGCTCCTTGCCGTCCATCACGCGGCCCTTGCCGTCGTCGTAGCTGGCGAAGGCGGCGTCGAAGTGGCGGAACAGCTCGCCGCGGCGGTCGTAGGACACCATCTGGAACGGCGTCAGCGTGCGGGCGTCGAACCACACGCGCTTGCGGCCGACCGGCGCGCGCGGGTAGCGCACCGGCTCGGCCTCGATCACGATCGCCTCGGGCACCAGCTCGACCACGTGGTCCCAGAACAGGTTGCCCTTCGGCCCGCCGTGGGTCTTGTGTTCCCAGTTCGGATGCTCGGACGACCAGCCGCCGGCCACCGCCGCGAGGTGCGGCCCGCGCTGCACGACGCGGTAGTTGCCCCAGGTCAGGAAGGGGTCGCCGGCGGCCCAGGCGTCCGACAGGTAGAGCTCGGCGCCCGGCACCAGCGGCTCGAAGCGCTGGTTGGTCGGGAAGCTGCGCACCCGCTTGAAGGCCGGCAGGTAGCCGTAGAGCTGCGGAAACTGGTTCTGGTCGTAGGGCCAGACGTTGAGGTACACGGTGCCGCGCACATCGGCCGGCTCGGTGAACAGGACCGACTGATAGCGCAGCGTGTCCTGGTCGCCGCTCCAGTACGGCCGCGGCTCCAGCACCGTGCGACCGGCCGTCGCCATCTCGGCCCACACCGACGCGTACTGGTACTGCTGCGTGCCGGAGGTGTCGAGGTCGTACTCCTTGCTGGCATAGACCGACACGTCGTGGCGCCCCCAGCTCAGCGTGTGCGCGGCGAACACCTCGAGTGGCGACGACGGCTCCGGGAAGGGGTTGCCGCCGATCCAGCGCTTGCCGTCGGCGGTGACGATGTTGCCGCGCGCGTCGACGCGCGCCTTGCCGTGGTTCCTGGCGCTGGCCTCGAGGTAGGCCGAGGGGTTGAGCCGCGTCAGGTCGGTCGTGGTCCGCGCCAGCACCAGCTTGCGACCCATCGAGACGATCTGCCCGTAGCGCACCGGGTCGAGCAGGTCCTTGACCAGTTCGACGTTGCCCGCGTCGACCGTGTCACCAGGCTTGAGCCGGCCCTTGGTGTAGACCTCGATCGACAGCAGCTCGTCCGGATAGGCCGCCGCGACCGAGCCGGTGCGCAGGAACGCCGACCAGGCGGAGCCGAACACCCCGGCCCGCAACGCGCCCCGCCCCGTGGCCGCCAGGAAGGCCCGGCGGCTGTAGTCAGGATCGAACCGTCTCAGGTGGGCCATGGCGTCGGCGGGCCGTCACCCGCCCCGGGCGGAGCGGGCGGCAACAGGAGGCGGCGCTCGCGCGCGCCGCCTCCTGCTGCCCTGGCCACCGTCCTCAGAACAGGATGCCGAGTCGCGCGAAGATTTCGTTGTTGTGTTGCAGGCCGTCGGTGAAGGTCTTGTTCGACTTCGAGCCGGCGACGATGTTCGCGTACAGGTCGCCCTGGATCGACTTCGAGGGCTTCCAGCGCAGACCCGGCTGGGCGTACCAGCCGCCCTTGAAGTCGGTCAGGATCGCGAAGTCGAAGCGGTAGAGCAGTGTCGGCGACGGCTGCTGCAGCGCCAGCGCC
>DATILD010000083.1:0-42319 GCA_035476815.1 Methylibium sp. | reverse complement strand
AGCTCGACGCGCAGCAGGTCGCGCGGCAGCGCGCCGGCGGCCGCCGGCTGCAGCGCGGCCTGGGCGCGCAGCGGCAGCGCCTGCTCGGCGCGCTTGCCGAGCGGCGCCGGCAGGTCGATCGCGAGGCCGGCGAGCTCGCTGCGGAACTGCCACTCGACCTGGTCACGCACGAAGCCGAGCGCGAGCTTGTAGCCGGTCTGGCCCGACAGCGGCTGCGCGGCACGCGCCAGCGGGCCGAGCTCGGCGGCGCGCTTCACTGCCTCGGCCGCCAGCGTGCCCTGGACGTTGAAGCGCAGGCTGCCGTCGGGCTGCTGGGCGCCGTCGAACTGGGCGTCGCCGCCGAGCACGCGGGCTGCGCCCTGGGTCAGCGTGAAGCCGCTGTCGCTGAAGGCGATGCGCGCCCGGGCGCCGGCGAGCAGCGGCACGTCGGGCCGCAGCCGCAGGTCGTTGCCGGCGAGCTGCAGCGCGCCGCGCACGCGCGTGGGGTCGTCGCCGTCGAGCGGGATCTCGAGCCCGAGCTGCAGTTCGATCGGTGCCTGGGAGCCGCCGCTGGCGCTGGCCTGGACCAGCGCGTCGCCGATCCAGCCGCCGATGGGCGTCGCGTTGAGGTAGCGCAGCGCGTCGTCGAGCGCGCCGCGGGCACGGCCGTCGATCTTGAGCCGCGGCGCGGCGGCGCCCAGGTCGGCGATGCCGCCGGCGACTTCGCGCAGCGCGAGGCCGCCGCTGCCGACGTCGGGCAGCGCGGCGCTGAGGCGCTTGAGCTGCATCGTCTGGCGGTCGAACAGCAGCTCGCCGTGCACGTCGCCGAAGGCGGGCCAGGGGCGGCGCTCGACGTCGGCCGGGTCGCCGGCCCAGTCGGGCTCGGCCGGCATGTAGGCGAAGCGCACGCCGTCGAGCTGGGCGGCGACCCGGAACTCGCCCTGCGCCGCCTGCGGGAAGGGGAAGTCGGCGAGGTCGCCGCGCAGCCGCACCGCGACGCCGAAGGCGCGGCCGCCCTGCAGCGCGCGCCGCAGGTAGCTGCGCACCTCGTCGCCGACCACCAGCGGCAGGTAGCGCGGCACGCTGGCGGCGGCGGCGCGGCTGAGCTTGCCCGACAGGTCGAGCACGCCCGGCGCGTCGCCCGAGGCGGCGCTGCTGCCGGTCCAGACCGCGTCGAAGCGGCCCTCGAGGTCGTCGTTGGCGAGGCGCAGGTCGCGCACCCGCGCCTCGATGTCGGTGGCGGCCGCGCCGTCGCGGCGCCGGAGCTTCCAGTCGACGCGGGTGTCGAGCGCGGCCAGCGCGATCCGCGAGCTCTCGAACACGCCGGGGAAGTCGAGCGCGCCGCCGCGCAGCGCGAGCGTGGCCTCGCCGCCGTCCTCGGTGGCGCGGAACTCGAGATCGAGGCCCTCGACGCCGGGGCGCGCCGGCAGCGTGTCGGCCGCGGCGACGGCCGGCGCCGGTGTCCCCGCCGCCAGCACCAGGCCCTTGACGCGGCCGGCGGCGCGGTAGGTTCGCGGCGCGTCGGCCGGGCCGTCCCAGGCCAGCGACAACGCGTTCGCCTCGCCGCGCGGGGCCAGCGCGGCGAGGCGGGCCTGCAGCTCGGCGCCGGTCCACGCCGGCGGCAGGCGCGACAGCACGGCGGCGAGCCGGCCGAGGTCGAGCTTCGGCGCGGTGAGTTCGCCGCCGCTGGGCCGGCCATCGGCGCCCAGCCGCCACGCGAGCATCAAATCGCCGGCCGGCCAGTCGAGCCCGTCCGCGCTGGCAAAGGCGAGCCGCTTCAGCGCCAGCGACCAGCCGGCATCGCGGCCCCGTGCGGCGGCGGTGCGCTCGATCGCCACGCGGCCGTCGAGCCGTGTC
The DNA here is from genome assembly GCA_035476815.1 of Methylibium sp. Lineage (GTDB taxonomy): Bacteria > Pseudomonadota > Gammaproteobacteria > Burkholderiales > Burkholderiaceae_C > Methylibium. Next base: position 40,483 of record DATILD010000083.1, on the reverse strand, counting down.
AGCACGACCGGCACCGCGTCCGCCGCCAGCTTCAGGCTCAGGCCCTGGAGACGGGCGTCGGCGGTGGCGGCCTCGACGCGGGCGTCGCGCACATCGACCCAGGCGCGCAGCGCACCGCGGCCGGCGGTCGGCTCGAGCGGCAGCGTCAGGTGCGGCCGCAGCGGCGCCAGGTCGATCGCCGGCAGCTCGGCATAGGCGGTGCCGCGCCAGCGCCGCCAGTCGCCGGGGCGCGCCAGCAGCCCGGGCCGGCCGTCGCCGCTCGCCAGCAGCGGCTGGACGAACTCGCCGCGCAGCGAGAAGCGCTCGCCCCACTCGGCCGGCGGCGTGGCGTCGAGGCGCAGCTCGTGGCGCCGCACGCCGTTGCGCACCACCAGGTCGACCGCGCGCAGCGCCAGCGGCGGCGCGGCGCGCTGCGCGTCGTGCCACTGCAGGCTGCCGCCGCGGATCGCGAACTCGTGCTGGCTGAAGAACCAGTCGGCCAGCGCACCGTCGGCGTCGGTCCCGTGGCCGACCTCGATCCCCGCCACCGACAGCCGGCCCTCGGCGTCGCGCCGCATGTCGAGCATCGGCGCGTCGATCAGCACCTGCCGGAAGCGCAGCCGCCAGGCGCCGTCCCAACCCGGCAGCAGCGAGCTGGCCGAGACCGTCGCGCGCACCCGCGGCAGGCGCAGCGCCTCCTGCTGCGTGCGCGGATGCAGCAGCACGACCTCGTCGAGCTCGAGGCCGCCGGTCCAGCCGAGGCCGCGGTCGACCGCCCGCAGCGCGCCGATGCGCACCGGCAGCCCGAGCGCGGCGCTGGCCCGCTGTTCCAGCGCCGGACGCCAGGATTCGATCCGCGGCAGAATGCCCCATTGGAGGACCAGCCACAGCACGCTGGCGATACTCGCCAGCGCCAACAGCCCATAGGCCAGCCCGCGCAAGCCCGCCACCGTGCGGCCGCGCAGGCCCGGCCCACGCGAGGCGGATGTGGCAGAGGCGTCGGGGGCGGGAGTCTGGATGGAAGGCATCGGTGCAGGCAGCGGCGGCAGGCAGGCCCCACGGGGCTGCCGGCGCCATCGTCCACCGGGCGTAACGGCCCGGCGGTGCACGACGATGACGGCGCCGCAGCCGCGAGCGTAACGCGAGCCGACCCCGGAGCGACCCAGGCCCTGTCCAATGAGTTCCCTGCCCCAGGCCCGACCCGCTGAAACCGCCGGTGACAGCGCCGCCGACGCCGCCCATTCCCGCTTCGTGCAGCGCGTCCGGCGCCGCTATGCGGCCGAGCTGGTGCTGCTGCCGCCCGGCCTGCCCGACCGCGCCGGCATCGAGGCGCTGATCGACCGCCTGCAGACCGGCGGCCGGCCCCTCGCCAGCGCGCTGCGGGCAGCGCGCCACCTGGTCATCGAACGCCTGGCGGTCGAGGACTGCGAGCACGACACGCCCCTGGCGGCCGTCACCGCGACGATGTCGCTGCTCGCCGAGGTCACGCTGGACCGGGCGCTCGCGCTCGCCTTCGCCGAGCACGACGCGAAGCACGGCGCCCCGCTGAAGGCCGACGGTCAGCGCTCGGCCTTCTGGGTCGTCGGCATGGGCAAGCTCGGCGCGCGCGAGCTCAACGTCTCGTCCGACATCGACCTGATCTATGTCTACGACGAGGACGTGCCGACCGCCGGCCGCGCCGACGGCAGCGGCGTGGTCAGCGCGCACGAGTACTTCAGCAGCGTCGCGCGCACGCTCTACGCGCTGATCGGCGACACCACCGACGACGGCCAGGTGTTCCGCGTCGACCTGGCGCTGCGCCCCAACGGCAACTCGGGCCCGGCCGCCGTGAGCCTGGCGATGCTGGAGGAGTACTTCTTCGTGCAGGGCCGCGAGTGGGAGCGCTTCGCCTGGCTCAAGAGTCGCGTCGTCGCGCCGGCCGCGGCCATGGTCAACGGCGAGGCGCTGGCGCTGCGCGACCTCGTCGTCGGCTTCGTCTACCGGCGCTACCTCGACTACGGCGTGTTCGAGGGTCTGCGCCAGCTGCACCGCAAGATCCGCGACGAGGCCGCCAAGCGCGCCGCCGGCCGGCCCGAACGCGCCAACGACGTGAAGCTCTCGCGCGGCGGCATCCGCGAGATCGAGTTCATCGTGCAGCTGCTGCAGGTGGTGCGCGGCGGCCATTTCCCCGAGCTGCGCACCCGCTCGACACTGAGCGCGCTGGAGCGCCTGGTGGCCGTCGGCGTGATGAAGCCCGAGACCGCGACGAAGCTGGCCGACGCCTACGTGTTCCTGCGCCGCGTCGAGCACCGCATCCAGTACCTCGACGACCGCCAGACCCATGTGCTGCCGACCGAGGACGCCGACCTGGCGTGGATCGGCCGCTCGATGCGCCTCGTGTGCACCGCCGACGCCTGCGAGCTGTTCGAGGGCCTGTGCTCCCACCGCGAGTTCGTCGCGATGGAGTTCGACGCGCTGCTGCACGACGGCCGCGCACCCGGCGCGGCGCCGGGCGGCTGCAAGGGCTGCGGCGGGCCGCCGCCGGCGCTCGACAGCGAGGCCTTCCTCGAGCGCCTGCCGCCCGAGCTGGCCGAGCGCGTGCGTCAGTTCGCCGCCGGGCCCAGGGTGGCACTGCTGCGCGACGAGACGCGCGCGCGCCTGGCCAAGCTGATCGGCCGCGCCGCGCTGCTGGCCGAGGAGCTGCAGCTCGACCGCGGCGACAGCCATGCACCGGTGCTGCGCTTCATCGACTGGATCGAGCCGCTGCTGCGCCGCGAGAGCTACCTCGCGTTGCTGGCCGAGCGCCCCGAGGTGCTGGGAAGGCTGCTGCGCCTGCTGGGCCTGGCGCAGTGGCCGATGCGCTACCTGATGCGCCACCCGGGCGTGATCGACGAGCTGGCCGATGCGCGTGCGCTCGGCGGCCGCTTCGAGCGCGAGGCCTATCTGCGCGATCTCGACGAGCGCCGGCGCGCCTGGGCGCGCGGCGGCCAGGCCGACGAGGAGTCGCTGCTCGACACGCTGCGCCGCGCCCACCACGCCGAGGTGTTCCGCACGCTGGTGCGCGACGTCGAGGGCCAGCTCACGGTCGAGCAGGTGGCCGACGACCTGTCGGCACTGGCCGACGCGACGCTGGACTGCACGATCCGCTGGGCCTGGCAGCACCTGAAGGCCCGGCACCGCGAACAGCCGCGACTTGCCGTCGTCGCCTACGGCAAGCTCGGCGGCAAGGAGCTGGGCTACGGGTCCGACCTCGACGTGGTGTTCCTGTTCGACGCCGCCGACGAGCCCGATGCCGACAAGGCCGCCGAGGTCTATGCCGCCTTCGTGCGCAAGCTCGTCACCTGGCTGACGCTGCGCACCGCGGCGGGCGAGCTGTTCGACATCGACATGGCGCTGCGGCCCAACGGCAACTCGGGGCTGCTGGTCACCAGCATCGACGCCTTCGAGCGCTACCAGGCCGGCCGCGGCAGCAATACCGCGTGGACCTGGGAGCACCAGGCGATCACGCGGGCGCGCTGGTGTGCCGGCGACGCGACGCTGGCGCTGCGCGTCGAGGCGGTGCGCCGCGCGGTGCTGGCGGCGCCGCGCGATGCGGCAGCCCTGCGCGACGAGGTGCGCGCGATGCGCGAGCGCGTGCGCGGCGCGCACCCGCCGCCGCGCGAGGACGGCGGCCTGCGCTTCGACGTCAAGCATGGCGAGGGCGGCATGATGGACGTCGAGTTCGCGGTGCAGACGCTGGTGCTCGCGCACAGTGCCCGGCACGTCGGCCTGCGCGACGACATCGGCAACATCGCGCTGCTCAAGCTCGCCGAGACGCTGGGCCTGCTGCCGCCGGGGGTGGGCTCGGCTGCGGCCGACGCCTACCGGGAACTGCGCCGTGCCCAGCACCGCGCGCGGCTCGACGAGGCGCCGACGCATTTCGCGGCCGCGGCCTTCGCGGCCGAGCGCGCCGCGGTGCGCGCGCTCAAGCGTGCCGTCTTCGGCTGACGCGCCGCGGCCGGGCCGCGCGGCCTGGGCGCTGCTCGGCGCGCTGCTGCTGCTGCCGGCCTGGATCGCCTATGGCCGGCCGACCGCGACGGCGGTGCTGGCCTGGCAGGCCGCCACCGTCGGGTCCGAGCCCTGGCGGCTGTGGAGCGCGGCCTGGGTGCACCTGAGCGCGCTGCACCTGGCGGCCAACAGCGTGGGGGCGCTCGGGGTGATCGCGCTCGGCGTCGCCGCCCGCGTGTCCTGGCGCGCCACCCTGGCCTGGGCGCTGGCCTGGCCGCTCACGCATGCGGCGCTCGGGCTCGCGCCCGAGCTGGCGCGCTACGGCGGCCTGTCCGGCGTGCTGCACGCCGGCGTCGCGGTGGTGGCCGTGGTGCTGTGGCTGCGCGCCGACCGCCGCGAGCGGCGCCTCGGCCTCGCGATCGCCGCGGGGCTGCTGCTGAAGATCGGGCTGGAAGCGCCCTGGCGCACCGCCGTCGCCCACCCCGAGGGCTGGGACATCGCCGTCGCACCGCTCGCCCATGCGGCCGGTGTGGCCAGTGGTGCGCTGCTGGCGTGGGCGTTGTGCGGGCCTAGACTTCCATCGACGCGTCCAGGGAGAACATGATGGTCACGCTGTGCGGCTTCGCGCTGTCCAACTACTACAACAAGGTCAAGATGGTGCTGCTGGAGAAGGGCATCGCCTTCGAGGAGCGCTTCGTCAAGCCGGGCCGCGATGTCGGCCCGGCGGCCTCGCCGATGGGCAAGATCCCCTACCTGGAAACGCCCGAAGGGACGCTGTGCGAGAGCCAGGCGATCGTCGAATGGCTCGAGGCCGCCTACCCCGAACGGCACCTGCTGCCCCCCGACCCCTGGGCCGCGGCCAAGCTGCGCGAGCTGGGCGCGGTGATGGAGCTGCATGTGGAACTGGTGGCGCGTCAGCTCTATGCCCAGGCCTTCTTCAACACGCCGCTGCCGGAGAAGTTCACCGAGCGGGTGCGCCCGCAGCTCGTCAAGGGCCTGGCGGCCTTCGCCGGGCTGGCGCGCTTCGCGCCGCATGTGGGCGGCGAGGACTTCACGCTGGTCGATTGCGCCGCCTACGTGCACCTGCCGCTGGTGGCGCTGGCCTCGCAGGCGGTCTACGGCGTCGACCTGGTGGCCGAGGCCGGCATCGACTGGAAGACCTATGTGCGCGTGATCGAGCAGCGGCCGAGTGCGCAGAAGGTCGCGGCCGACCGTCGTGCCAACACCGCGCCGCTGAAGTCGGTCTGAAGCACCGCCGACGTCAAGCCGGCAGCGCGCCCGGCGTGCCGCCGGCGGCCTGCGCGGCCGCGGCGAGCTTCTGCGCCATTTCCTTGCGGTAGCGGTTCAAGTCCTGCACGGTCGCGAAGCTGCGCTCCATCAGCAGGCTCATGTTGTGCAGGATGCGCTCGACGACCTTGTTCTCCCACACGGCGTCGAACTGGATCTGCTTGTCCAGCCACTGCTCCAGCCACTCGGGGTTGGGCAGGCGCGACTGGATGGTGTCGCGCGGGAACAGTCCGGCGTTGACGTGCAGGTTGGTCGGGTGCAGCGCCTGCGCGGTGCGCCGGGCGCTGGCCATCAGCACGCCGACCTTGGCGAACGCGGCCTTGGCCTCGTCGCCGAACTTGTTCATCGCCCGCTTCATGTAGCGCAGGTAGGCGCCGCCGTGACGGGCCTCGTCGCGCGCCAGGGTCTCGTAGATGGCCTTGATGACCGGCTCGGTATGCCATTCGGCGGCACGCCGGTACCAGTGGTTCAGGCGGATCTCGCCGCAGAAGTGCAGCATCAGCGTCTCGAGCGCGGGCGCCGGGTCGAACTCGAAGCGAACCTCGTGCAGTTCCTGCTCGGTCGGCACCAGGTCGGGGCGGAAGCGCCGCAGGTATTCCATCAGCACCAGCGAGTGCTTCTGCTCCTCGAAGAACCACACGCTCATGAAGGCCGAGAAGTCGCTGTCGTCCTTGTTGTCGCGCAGAAACATCTCGGTGGCCGGCAGCGCCGCCCACTCGGTGATGGCGTTCATCTTGACGGTCTGCGCCTGCTCCTCGCTGAGCTTCGCAGCATCGAAGGCAGCCCAGGGGATGTCGCTGTCCATGTTCCAGCGCACCGATTCGAGCTGCTTGAAGAGTTCGGGGTACAGCATGGCGGGCCTCTCGTAAAGCGCGGCCGATTGTAGGCGGCGGGGCGTGACAGGCTCGCGTCGCGCTCAGCCCCGCGCGGCGCGCCAGCGGCGCACTTCGATGGCGATCTGCGGCAAGGCGCCGAGGGCCAGGACGCCCGGTACCGGTCGCCGGTGCAGCACCGGCGCGCTGCCGCCGGCCCAGAGCTCGACGTCGGCGGGCAGCTTCGCGCGCAGTTCGCCCAGGCCTTCGTTGACGCTGGCCGGGCTCAGCACCGCGGTGAAGGCCAGCGCCACCACGTCGGCACGCTGCGACGACGCCGCCAGCACGATGTCCCAGATGGGCGTCTGCGCCCCCAGGCTGACGCACTTGCAACCGTCCAGCAGCAGCAGCGCCTCGGCCATCAGCAGGCCGAGGCCATGCGACTCGTTCGGGAAGGTGGTCAGCAGCACCCGCGGGTGCGCACCGCCTTCGGCGACCGGGATCCCGGCAATGGCCTGGCGCAACACCACCGTGACCGCCTCGGTGTACAGGTGTTCCTCGAAGATCTCGAGGTGGCCGCGCATCCAGGCGTCGCCGACCAGCGTATTGAGCGGGGAGATGACTTCCGTGACCAACCGCGCCAACCCCATGCGCAGCAGCGATTGCAAGAGCTGCCGGCGCAAGCCGTCGATGTCATGCGTGCGCAGCAGGTCCACGCAACTGCGCAGGTCGGGCGCACTGCTGGGCTCGGGCGCCCGCGGCGCGCTGCCGCCGATGCTGTCGCTGATCTGCTGCAGCGCCTCGATCGGCAGGCCGACGATGCGGCCGGGCCGGTGACCGGCGTCCATCAGCCGCTTGATGACGCGCAGCTTCTCGACCTGCTCCAGCGGGTAGGCACGCTCGGCCAGGCCGTCGCGCTGCGGCACCGGGAAGCCGTAGCGGCGCTCCCATACCCGCAGCGTGTCCTTGGTCAGGCCGGTGTCGCGCTCGACCGCGGCGATCGAGAGCGTGACAGGACGAGCGCCACTCCGATCGATCATATTGTCTTGGACAAATATTTGAAGAAGCCTAACCGTCTAACTAATATAGATCGCACTAACAATGTTGACCAAGACAAACAGGACGAGGTTTTACCCATGAAATCTGACGCAGACTTGACGAATGGGCGCCGGATGCGTCGCCTGTCGGGCGCTTTTGGCGTGCTGTTGTTGTGGGTTGGCCATGCCGGCGCGCAGGCCGCCACCTGCCCGGCATTGCTCGACCGCACGCTGCCGCGCCTGCAGGACGAAAAGCCGCAGAACCTCTGCCAGTACGCCGGCAAGGTCGTGGTGGTGGTCAACACGGCCAGCTTCTGCGGCTTCACGCCGCAGTACAAGGGCCTGGAAGCGCTGCACGCGCGCTACCAGGCGCGCGGCCTGGTCGTGCTGGGTTTCCCGTCGAACGACTTTTCGCAGGAGCCGGGCGCGAACAAGGAAATCGCCGCGTTCTGCGAGAGCACCTACGGCGTGAAGTTCCCGATGTTCGCCAAGACCCGTGTCAAGGGCGAGGCGGCCGATCCGCTGTACGCCGAGCTCGCCAAGCGAACCGGCAAGGCACCCGGCTGGAACTTCCACAAGTACGTGATCGACCGCCAAGGCGAGTCGGTGCGCAGCTACGCCACGGTGGTCAGCCCGGACAGCACGAGCTTCATCGCCGACATTGAAAGGCTGCTTGATTCGAACAAGAACTGACCCGTTCAATTTCCGCGGTGCTTGGCTGCTTGTTCAGGCCGCGGGCGGACAGCCCCTCGCGACGGGCCGCCGGACACGAGCACGAGTCTTTCGACCGCTTTCAACAGGTTGCATTTCCGCACGGAACCGGCGTGTACCTTTGGCGGTCTGTGCATGGCATGTGGGGCGGCGGTCGGAGCGAGAGCCGACGCCCCATGCGATCTTCGATTTCTGCCGCGAAGCCGGTCCGTTCGTCGGGCTGCAATCCCCGAGCGTCTCTCCTCCTCCCTCCTCCCTCCCTCCTTCGCTCGGGGGCGCTTCGCCGGCTCTCTTCTGCCACACCGTACGCCGGCCCGGGCAACCCGCTGATGGGTCCCGGCCGGCGCATCGCGGTCACCGGCTCGGGCACCTCGGATCTGGCGGCGGCTTGGGCGCCGGCCGATCCGGTGCGCGGTGCGATTGACCGGGGCACGCTGATTGCCGGGACGCGCGGCGTCGGCGTGCCGATGCGCTGGCTCAAGCGGCGGGCGACCGGCTGACCTCGGTGCGGGCGGCGACGCCCAGCACGGCCACCGCCAGCAGCGTCAGCCACAGCGACTGCCCGGGCACGCCGTAGCGGTCGAGCATCAGCCCGCTCACCGCCGGGCCGAGCGCGCCGCCCGCGGTATAGCCGGCGATCATCGCCGCGGCCCCGGCGATCGCCGACGAGGCGGCGAAGTCGTGCGCGACCCGCACCATCGTCAGCGTGTACAGCGCGCCACCCACCGCGCCCCAGCAGAAGGCCGACACCCAGAGCAGCACCGGCCAGGAGGCGCTGGCGGCGAAGGCGAGCGACGCCAGACCCAGCACCACGCCCGCACCGATGAAGACCCGCCGCAACGGCACATGGTCGGCCAGCCAGCCGGCCGGGTACTGCAGCACGAAGCTGCCGGCACCGAGCACGCCGGCGATCGAGGTCGCGGCGGCCAGCGACAGCCCGACCGCCGCGCCATGGGCCGCGCTGATCGCGCCCAGCCCCGCCTCGAACACGCCACCCGCGAAGGCCAGTGCGGCCAGACCGGGACGAGCGGCCAGCGCGGTCCACAACGTATGGCCGGCGGCCTCGCGGTGCGCCACCGGCAGCCGGGCCAGCACCGCATGGCTGGCGAGCGCCAGCGCGGCGACGAAGGCCAGCGGCGCCAGCTTGACCAGCAGCAGGGCCGGCGCCGCCGGCCACAGCGCCGCCACCACCAGCGGCAGCAGCGGTCCGACCGCCGTCGCGATGCCCAGCGAGGTCTGGTACAGCCCGGTGACGCGACCGCGCGCGTGCGGCGGCGCGTTGAACGCGATCATCGCCTCGGTGCCGTTCCACAGCGCCGCGGCACCGATGCAGCCCAGCACCGAGCAGGCGCACCACAGCCAGTAGCCGTCGCCGAGGGCGTAGCCGAGCATGCACAGGCCCTCGAGCACCACCCCGACGCGGTAGGCGCGGCCCGCGCCGAGCCGCGTGAACACCTGCGGCAGCCACGGCAACACGACCGCCACCGTGACGAAGGGCAGCGCCGCGAACACGCCGATCGCGCTGGCCGACACGCCCTGCCGCTGCAGCGTGACCGCGAGCAGCGGCAGCACCGTCGAGAAGGCCAGCACCACCAGCGTGGTCGCGGCGGACAGCCGCGCCAGGTCGCGCAGCGTGCGGGACGCCTCGGCGCTCACCGGCGGGGACGCGCTCAGCCCAGCCAGCCGCGCTTGCGGAAGTACAGCAGCGGGCCGATGGCGCTGGTCAGCATCAGCACCAGCGCCCAGGGATAGCCGAGCTGCCAGTCCAGCTCGGGCAGGCTGCGGAAGTTCATGCCGTAGATGCTGGCGATCAGCGTCGGCGGCAGGAACGCGACGCTCGCGACCGAGAAGATCTTGATCGTCTTGTTCTGGTTGATGTTGATGAAGCCGACGATCGCGTCCATCAGGAAGTTGATCTTGTCGAACAGGAAGGCGGTGTGCGAGTCGAGCGAGTCGATGTCGCGCAGGATCTGGCGCGCCTCCTCGAACTGCTCGGCCCCCAGCATGCGGCTGCGCATCATGAAGCTGACCGCGCGCCGCGTGTCCATCACGTTGCGGCGGATGCGGCCGTTCAGGTCCTCCTGGCGCGCGATCGCGGCCAGCGCCTCGCCGGCGGCCTGGTCGTTGAGCTTGGACTGCAGCACCCGCACCGAGACCTTCTCGAGCTCGTCGTAGATGCCCTCGAGCGCGTCGGCCGAGTACTCGGCGTCGGCGTCGTAGAGCTTGAGCAGCACGTCCTTGGCATCCTCGATCAGCGCCGGGATGCGGCGCGCGCGCATGCGCAGCAGCCGGAACACCGGCAGGTCCTCGGCGTGCACCGAGAACAGCACCTTCTCATGCAGGATGAAGGCCACCCGCACGTTGCGCGCGCCACCCAGCCCGTCGGGGCCGGCCTCCTCGTCGATCAGGAAGTCGGAGCGCAGGTGCAGCTCGCCGTTGTCCTCTTCGTAGAAGCGGGCGGATTCCTCGAGGTCGTCATCGACCAGGTTGTCCGGCAGGTTCAGCCCGAAGCGGTCGGCGATCCAGCCCTTCTCCTCGGGCGTCGGGTTCTCCAGGTCGACCCAGACGGGGGCGAGATGGGCCAGCGCGTCGGCGCTCTCGATCTCTTCCTGGAACAGCCGCCCGTTGGCGAGCGTGAAGACGTTCAGCATGCGAACTCCAACAACCGGGCCGGCGCCACGCGCCGCGTCGAAACCCGAACCCGGATCTGGCCGGGCGGACTGGAAGGGGGCACCGCCTCACTCCCAGTCCTGCGGCCCGTCAGCGGGCCGGATGCTTGGAGTGGACGGTCACCGAGGGGGGGTGCTGTCCAACAGACGCTCCATGAACGTGATCGCAAGATTATGGCACCGGGGTCGGCGAACCCTCCTCCGGGCAGCCCCCCATCGGCCTCGGTCATCGGCTTGTCACGGACCCGACCGGGGCGCACACTGGCCCGGCCGTCTGGTGCGGCCAGCATGTCACCCGGCGGCCGGTTCCAACCCGGTGAAAGGAGAACCCATGAACCTGACGATCAGCGGACACCACCTCGACGTGACGCCAGCTCTGCGAGAGTATGTGCTCACCAAGCTGGATCGCGTCACCCGCCACTTCGACCAGGTGGTCGACATCAACGTCCTGCTGAGCATCGAGAAGCAGAAGGAGAAGGAAAGGCGACAGAAGGCCGAGGTCACGGTGCACGTCAAGGGCAAGGACATCTTCGTGGAATCCGCCCACCAGGATCTGTACGCGGCGATCGACGAGCTGATGGACAAGCTGGACCGTCAGGTCTGCCGCCACAAGGACCGGCTGCAGGACCATCACCACGATTCGCCCAAGCGCCTAGGCGCCGGCGAGTTGCAGTGACACCCGCCCGACCTACCCGAAACGAGCGGCCAACCGGCCGCTTTTTCATGCCTGCCGCCGAGCCGACGTTGCCAGACTGCAACCTTCTACCGGCCCCGCACGTTGATGGGGTGCCGCCCCCACCGCACGGCAGGGTCGGTTCCTATAATTTGTGCTGTGCACATAATGCGAGGCGCTGGCCAAGGCCCCCGATCCGGGTCGAAACCGACGCAGTGATCCGATGAACCGTCTCGCCGCCATCCTGCCTGCCAGCAACGTGCTGGTGGACGTGGACGCCACCAGCAAGAAGCGCGTCTTCGAGCAGGCCGGGCTGCTGTTCGAGAACCAGCACGCGATCGCGCGGGCCACGGTGACCGACAACCTGTTCGCCCGCGAGCGACTCGGCTCGACCGGCCTCGGCCACGGCGTGGCGATCCCGCACGGCCGCATCAAGGGCCTGAAGAACCCGCTGGCCGCGGTGGTGCGCATGCAGCAGCCGATCGGCTTCGACTCGCCCGACGACGAGCCGGTGTCGCTGCTGATCTTCCTGCTGGTGCCGGAGGCGGCCACCCAGCGCCACCTGGAGATCCTGTCCGAGATCGCCGAGCTGCTGTCCGACCGCGCGCTGCGCGACAAGCTCAAGGCCGAGCCCGACGCGGCCAAGGTGCACGCGCTGATCGCCGCCTGGGAACCGCTGAAGTCGGTCGCCTGAGCATGGGCGAGCGTGCGCGGCTGTGAAGCGCCGCACCCCTCGCTTGGCATCGCGGAGTCCGCGCGTGCCTTGCTTCGCAACGGCTAGCGCGATCCGAGGCGAGCCATGAAGCCCCAACTCGTTCGTTCCGAAACCGGGAGCCCGCGCGTGCCTTGCTTCGCAACGGCCGGCGCGATCCGAGGCGATCGATGAAGCCCACCGTCATCAGTGCCGAGGCGCTGTTCGAGGCCCAGCGCGAGACGCTGCACTGGCAGTGGCTGGCCGGCCACGCCCACCCGGAGCGGCGCTTCGACGAGGTCGCGATCCGCGACGCCCAGTCGGCCGCGGACCTGGTCGGCTACCTCAACTACATCCACCCCTACCGGGTGCAGATCGTCGGCCGGCGCGAGGTGCGCTACCTGACCGACGTGCCGCCCGAGGACCAGGAGCGCCGCATCTCGCGCATCGTGACGCTGGAGCCGCCGGTGGTGATCGTCGCCGACGACCAGCCGCCGCCCGACCGGCTGGTGGCGATGTGCGAGCGCGCCGACATCCCGCTGTTCGTCACCGCCGAGTCGGCCGGCCATGTGATCGACGTGCTGCGCGCCCACCTGAGCCAGCATTTCGCCGACCGCACCACCCGCCATGGCGTGTTCATGGACATCCTGGGGCTGGGCGTGCTGCTGACCGGCGAGTCCGGCCTGGGCAAGAGCGAACTCGGCCTCGAGCTGATCTCGCGCGGCCACGGCCTGGTGGCCGACGACGCGGTGGACTTCTACCGCGTGTCGCAGACCGGCATCGACGGCCGCTGCCCCGACCTGCTGATGAACCTGCTCGAGGTGCGCGGCATCGGCCTGCTCGACATCAAGGCGATCTTCGGCGAGACCGCGGTGCGCCGGAAGATGCGGCTGAAGCTCATCGTCCACCTGGTGCGCAAGGAGACGATGGAGCGCGAGTTCGAGCGCCTGCCCTACGAGCCGCTGTACGAGGAGGTGCTCGACGTGCCGGTGCGCAAGGTCGTGATCGCGGTCGACGCCGGGCGCAACCTCGCGGTGCTGGTCGAGGCGGCGGTGCGCAACACCATCCTGCAGCTGCGCGGCATCGACACCTACAAGGAATTCATCGAGCGCCACCGCATCGCGATGGAAGGCAGCGACGGCATCGAGCCCTGACGAGGAGCCGCGCCGCCGCTACTTGCGCGGCGTGCGGTGCGGGCAGTCGGTCCGGTCGCAGCTCGCGTACAGCGACAGCGCATGCTCCTGCAGCCGGAAGCCGCGCTCTTGCGCGACCGCGCGCTGGCGCGCCTCGATCTCGGCGTCGTAGAACTCCTCGACGCGGCCGCAGTCCAGGCAGACCAGATGGTCGTGGTGCTTGCCCTCGTTGAGCTCGAACACCGACTTGCCGGACTCGAAGTGGTTGCGCGACAGGATGCCGGCCTGCTCGAACTGCATCAGCACGCGGTAGACGGTGGCCAGGCCGATGTCCGAGCCCTCGGCCAGCAGCGCCTTGTAGACATCCTCGGCCGTCAGGTGGCGCACCGACGAGGTCTGGAACACCTCGAGGATCTTGATGCGCGGCAGCGTGGCCTTCAGGCCGCTGCTCTTGAGTTCTTCGGCATTCGTCATGGTCCGGTCCTCGCGCGCGGTGGGCTCCTCTAGAATCGTTTGCATGATACGAGCCCGGAGCCTCGCCGCCCCGGGACGCTCGCCGCGGCCCGCGCGGCTCCCGCTCGTCGACGGCCCCTGACCATGCGCGCTCTCCTCTACGCCTGCACCGCCTCGCTGGCGGCCTGCAGCTACCTCCCCAGCCTGCCGACCACCGGGGAGAGCTTTCTCGGCGTGATCACGCCCTACCGGATGGAGATCGTCCAGGGCAATGTCGTCACCCGCGAGATGGCCGCCGGCCTCAAGCCCGGGCTGACGCGTGCCCAGGTGCGCGACCTGCTCGGCTCGCCGCTGCTGGCGGACATCTTCCATGCCGACCGCTGGGACTACGTGTTCACCATCCGCCGCCAGGGCGCGCCCTACCAGCAGCGCCGCGTGACGCTGAACTTCGAGGGCGATGTGCTGAAGTCCTTCGAGGCCGGGGAGCTGCCCTCGGAGCAGGACTTCGTCGCCTCGATCGACACGAGCCGCACGCCGTCCAAGCCGCCGGTGCTGGCGCTGACCGACGAGCAGCTGCGCGCGCTGCCGATCCCGGCCAAGCCCGTGCCGGCGAAGGCGCCCGACGAGCCGCAGGGCCCGGCACGCAGCTACCCGCCGCTCGAGGCGTCGCCGTGAGCGTGGCGCCCCGCCGCATCGCGATCGCCGGCGCCTCCGGGCGCATGGGCCGGATGCTGATCGAGGCGGTGCTGGCCGCACCCGACTGCGTGCTCGCCGGCGCGCTCGATCGCGCCGACAGCGCCGCCGTCGGGCAGGACGCCACGGCCTTCCTCGGCCGCGCCAGCGGCGTGCCAATCACCGCCGACCTGCGCACCGGGCTGGGCCGCGCCGACGTGCTGATCGACTTCACCCGCCCCGAGGGCACGCTGGCCCACCTGGCGGTGTGCCGCGAGCTGGGCGTGCAGCTGGTGATCGGCACCACCGGCTTCGATGCCGCCGGCAAGGCCGCGATCGCCGACGCCGCCGAGCGCATCGCGATCGTGATGGCGCCGAACATGAGCGTCGGCGTCAACGTCGTGCTGGGCCTGCTGGCCACCGCCGCCAAGGCGCTCTCCGAGGGCTACGACATCGAGATCGTCGAAGCCCACCACCGCCACAAGGTCGATGCGCCCAGCGGCACCGCGCTGGCGATGGGCGAGGTGGTCGCGCGCGCCGTCGGCCGCGACCTGAAGGATTGCGCGGTCTATGGCCGCGAGGGCCTCTCGTCACCCGGCGGCGGCGAGCGCGACCCGCTCACGATCGGCTTCGCCACCGTGCGCGGTGGCGACGTGGTCGGCGACCACACCGTCATGTTCATGGGCACCGGCGAGCGCATCGAGATCACCCACAAGTCCAGCAGCCGTGCCACCTACGCCCAGGGCAGCCTGCGCGCCGCGCGCTTCCTCGCCGGCCGCGAGCGCGGTCTGTACGGCATGGACGCGGTGCTGGGGCTGGCGTCGGCCTGAGCGAGCGCGCGGTGGAACTGCCGGGCTTCTGGCTCGAGGGCGACGCGGTCGCGCGCGGCGTCGCGCTGCTGCTGCTGGCGATGTCGATCGCGGCCTGGGTGCTGATCTTCTGGAAGGCCTGGCTGCTGCAGCG
Source organism: Methylibium sp. (assembly GCA_035476815.1). GTDB lineage: Bacteria > Pseudomonadota > Gammaproteobacteria > Burkholderiales > Burkholderiaceae_C > Methylibium. The sequence continues at coordinate 25,437 of DATILD010000083.1, read as the reverse complement.
CGTGAAACGCGACCTGTCGCGCGCCGTGCCGGCCTTCTGGGCGGCGCCCGACCTCACCGAGGCGCGCCGCCAGCTGCAGGCCTTCGATCGCGAGGCCGCACTGCTGCCGCTGCTCGACGCGGCCACCCAGGCGGCCCGCGCGGGCACGCTCGAGTCGGCCGGCGCGCGCGGCTCGCAGCTGACGCGGCGGTTGCGCGACGCGCTGCACGGTGTGCTCGGCCAACTGCAGTTCGGCCAGGTGCTGCTGGCCTCGATCGGCGCGACCGCGCCCTTCATCGGCCTGTTCGGCACCGTCTGGGGCATCTACCACGCGCTGCTCGGCATTGCCTCGGCCGGCAGCCTGAGCCTGGACCGCATCTCGGGCCCGGTCGGCGAGGCGCTGATCATGACGGCCGCCGGCCTGGCCGTCGCGATCCCCGCGGTGCTGGCCTACAACGTGTTCGGCAAGCTGGTCGCCGGCTGCGAGGCCGAGCTCGAAGGCTATGCGCACGACCTGCGCGAGATGCTGCTCGACGTCGAGGGGCCTTGACGTGAGGCCCCCACGCTCGCTTCGTTCACTGCCCCCCAAGGGAGTGCCAGTGCCCTTCGGGCGGCCGGGCAGGCACTGACATGGCCTTCGGCCGCCTCGAGCGCAGCGCGCTGCCGCAGCCGATGAGCGACATCAACATGACGCCGCTGATCGACGTGATGCTGGTGCTGCTGGTGATCTTCATGATCAGCGCGCCGCTGATGACGGCCAGCCTGAAGCTCGACCTGCCGACCGCCGAGGGCGCGGCGCCCAGCGAGGCGCCCGCCTTCGTCGCCGTCGCGCTGAGCGCCGACGGCCGGCTCTACCTCGGCGAGGAGGCGCTCGACGACGCGGCCTTCGACCAGCGCCTGCGCGCGGCCGCACGCCGGCCCGGCCTCGAGGTGCAGCTGCGCGCCGACCAGGCCGTGCCCTACGGCCGCGTCGCGGCGCTGATCGGCCGGCTCCAGGCGGCGGGACTGAACCGCATCGCCTTCGTCGCCAACGCGTCGCCCCCTTGATTGAAGCCGGCTCGCGCTTGCGACAGGCCCTAGCATCGGCTTGCATCGCTGGAAGCAGCCATGGACGTCACCTGTCCGCTGTGCCACTCGGAAGCCGCGCCTGAAGTCTCGATGCCGATCGACGCGAAGACCTTCGCACCGACCCGCTTCGGGCGGCTGTGTCGCTGCCGGAGGTGCCGCTTTGCCTTCGTGCACCCCCGACCGACCCCGGCCGAGACCGAGGACTTCTATCGACTCGACCGCTACTACACGCAAGGTCGCTCGCACGTGGCACAGGGGGCCGCGCCGAGCGTCCAGAGCCGCCTGCGCGACCATCTCGCGTGGCGGCTGGACCGCGGCGAGGAGCTCGACGCGGTCGTCATCGCCGCGGCGCACCCTGGGGCGCACATCTGCGACGTCGGCTGCGGCGACGGCGCGCTGTGCCGGCGGCTCGCCGGCCGCGGCTACTGCGTCGTCGGCATCGAGCGCGACCGGCAGGCCGTCGGCCGCTCGGCGCCGGGCTTCGAGGTGTTCGAGGGGGCTGTCGAGGCCCTGCCCGAGGCGGTGCGGCGCGACCGCTTCGACGTCGTGGTGCTGTGGCATGTGCTCGAGCACCTCGTCGACCCCATCACCGCCCTGCAGCGGCTCGCCGAGCTGCTGGTGCCGCACGGGCGGCTGGTCTGCGCCGTGCCGAACAACGCGTCCGTGACCGCGTGGCGGTCGGGACTGGCCTGGGAGCACCTCGACGTCCCCCGCCACCTGAACTTCTTCGACCCCGACACGCTCGCGGCGGCGGTTGCGCGGGCCGGGTTGCGGGTCGAGCGGCATTTCTACGGCGGCTATTGCCGCTACTTCAGCAACGCGCTGATCGCGACCGAGCAGCGGATCCATGACGCGGTCCGCCGCGTCGACGCAACGGCGCTCGAGGGCAGCGTGCGCAATTCGCAGGCCCAGGCCTGGCGGCTGCTCGCGCGCACGGCCTTTGCGGCCCCGCAGCGCAAGTACGATTCGGTGGGCGTCGTCGCCGGTCGACCGGGATGGCCCTCCTAGAATCGGCCGGATGAGCGCACCCTACGTTCCCGCCGAGATCGAAGCCGCCGCCCAGGCGCACTGGAACTCCCGCGATGCCTACCGCGTGCGCGAGGACGCCGCCCGCCCCAAGTTCTACGCCTGCTCGATGCTGCCCTACCCCTCGGGCAAGCTGCACATGGGCCATGTGCGCAACTACACCATCAACGACATGCTCGCGCGCCAGCTGCGCATGAAGGGCCTGAACGTGCTGATGCCGATGGGCTGGGATGCCTTCGGCCTGCCGGCCGAGAACGCGGCGATGAAGAACGGCGTGCCGCCGGCCGCCTGGACCTACTCGAACATCGCCCACATGAAGGGTCAGATGCAGGCCATGGGCCTGGCGATCGACTGGTCGCGCGAGCTCGCGACCTGCTCGCCGAGCTACTACCGGTGGAACCAGTGGCTGTTCCTGAAGATGCTGGAGGCCGGCATCGCCGAGCGCCGCACCCAGGTCGTCAACTGGGATCCGGTGGACCAGACCGTGCTCGCCAACGAGCAGGTGATCGACGGCCGCGGCTGGCGCTCGGGCGCGCTGATCGAGAAGCGCGAGATCCCCGGCTACTACCTGAACATCACGAAGTACGCCGACGAGCTGCTCGACTGCGTCGCCAACCCCGACCACCCGAACTTCCTGTCCGGCTGGCCCGAGCGCGTGCGGCTGATGCAGGAGAACTGGATAGGCAAGAGCGCCGGCGTCCGCTTCGCCTTCCCGCACGACATCCGGGATGCCTCGGGCCAGGCTATCGGCGGCGGCCGGATGTATGTGTTCACGACCCGCGCCGACACGCTGATGGGCGTGACCTTCTGCGCCGTCGCGCCCGAGCACCCAATCGCGGCGCACGCGGCGCGCTCGAACCAAGTCGTGGCCGCCTTCATCGAGAAATGCCTGCAGGGCGGCACCACCGAGGCCGAGCTCGCGACCAAGGAGAAGGAAGGCATCGCCACCGGCCTGTTCGTGCAGCACCCGATCACCGGCGCCGCGGTCGAGGTCTGGGTCGGCAACTACGTGCTGATGAGCTACGGCGACGGCGCGGTGATGGGCGTGCCGGCCCACGACGAGCGCGACTTCGCGTTCGCCCGCAAGTACGGCCTGCCGGTCACCCAGGTGGTCCACGTCGATGGCCAACACTACGACTACGAGTGCTGGCAGGACTGGTACGCCGACAAGCAGCGCGGCGTGACGATCAACTCCGACTACTTCAGCGGCCTGCATTACCCCGACGCGGTCGACGCGATCGCCAGGGCGCTGGCCGCCAAGGGTCTGGGCGAGAAGAAAACCACCTGGCGACTGCGCGACTGGGGCATCAGCCGCCAGCGCTACTGGGGCACGCCGATCCCGATCATCCATTGCGAGGCCTGCGGCAGCGTGCCGGTGCCGGAGCAGGACCTGCCGGTGGTGCTGCCCGAGGACCTGATCCCCGACGGCAGCGGCAACCCGCTGAACAAGTGCGAGGCCTTCCTGAAGGTCGACTGCCCGCGTTGCGGCAAGGCCGCACGGCGCGAGACCGACACGATGGACACCTTCGTCGACTCGTCGTGGTACTTCATGCGCTACTGCGACCCGACGAACGAGCAGGCGATGGTCGCCGACGGCGTGAAGTACTGGATGCCTGGCGCCGGCACCCGGGCCGGCGGGCCCGGGGTCGATCAATACATCGGCGGCATCGAGCACGCGATCCTGCACCTGCTCTACGCGCGCTTCTGGACCAAGGTGATGCGCGACCTGAAGCTGGTCACGGTCGACGAGCCCTTCACCCGCCTGCTGACCCAGGGCATGGTGCTCAACCACATCTACTCGCGGCGCGGCGACAAGGGCGGCATCGAGTACTTCTGGCCCCACGAGGTCGAGGACGTGCAAGACGCGGCCGGCCATGTGGTCGGCGCCCGGCTCAAGAGCGACGGCAGCGCGGTGGACTACGAGGGCGTCGGCACGATGTCCAAGTCCAAGAACAACGGCGTCGATCCGCAGGCGCTGATCGACCGCTACGGCGCCGACACCGCCCGCCTGTTCGTGATGTTCGCGTCGCCGCCCGAGCAGACGCTGGAGTGGAACGACGCCGGCGTCGAGGGCGCGCACCGCTTCCTCAAGCGCGTCTGGGCCTTCGGCCAGAAGCATGCGGCAGCCATCGGCGCGGCCCGCTCGGTGCCCGGCCACCTGCCCGCCGGCGCCAAGGTGCTGCGCCGCGAGGTGCATCTGGTGCTCAAGCAGGTGAGCTACGACTACGAGCGCATGCAGTACAACACCGTGGTGTCCGGTGCGATGAAGCTGCTCAACGCGCTCGAGGGCTTCGATCCCGGCACCGATGCCGACGCGCAGGCGGTACTGCGCGAGGGCTATTCGGTGCTGCTGCGCGCGCTCTACCCCGCCTGCCCGCACCTCACCCACGCGCTGTGGCAGCAGCTCGGCTATGCCGCCGGGCTCGGCGACCTGCTCGACGCCCCCTGGCCGGCGGTCGACGAGGCCGCGCTGCTGCAGGACCAGATCGAGCTGGTGCTGCAGGTCAACGGCAAGCTGCGCGGCGCGGTCCGCGTGCCGGCCACGGCCGACAAGGCCGCGATCGAGGCCGCCGCGCTGGCCAGCCCCGAGGTCGAGAAGTTCGCCGAGGGCCGCAAGCCCAAGAAGGTGATCGTGGTGCCGGGCCGGCTCGTCAACGTGGTGGTGTGATGCGCCGCCGGCTCGCGCTCCTTGCCCCCGTCGCCGCGGCGCTCACCGGCTGCGGCTTCCAGCTGCGCCGGCCGCCGACGCTGAATTTCGCCACCGTCCAGCTGGTCGGCTTCCCGCAGCGCTCGCCCTTCACCGACGAGCTCAAGCGCCACATCGAGGCCAGCGGCAGCACCCGCGTCGTCGAGGCCCAGCCGCAGGTCATCCTGGAGGCGCTGGAGGACGTGCGCGAGAAGTCGGTCGCCGCCCAGACCGCCGCCGGCCAGGTGCGCGAGTTCACGCTGCGCACGCGGCTGCGCTTCCGGCTGCGCACGCCGGCCGGCCGGGTGCTGATCCCGCCGACCGAGTTGCTGCTGACGCGCGACATGAGCTACAACGAAAGCAACGCGCTGGCCAAGGAGCAGGAAGAGGCGATGCTCAACCGCAGCATGCAGCGCGACATCGTCGAGCAGGTGATGCGCCAGCTCGCCGCGGTCCCGCCCGTCTGAGGCATGCAGATCAAGCCCGAGCAGCTCGCCAGCCACCTGCAACGGGGCCTGCAGCCGCTGTACGTGCTGCACGGCGACGAGCCGCTGCTGGCGCTGGAGGCCGGCGACGCGATCCGCGCCGCGGCGCGTGCCGCCGGCCACACCGAGCGCGAGGTCCACACCGTCGCCGGCGCGCACTTCGACTGGAGTTCGCTGCTCGGTTCCGCCGCGGCGCTGAGCCTGTTCGCCGCGGCCAAGATCGTCGAGATCCGCATCCCCTCGGGCAAGCCGGGCAAGGACGGTTCGGCGGCGCTGCAGCGCTACTGCGAGCTGCTGCCCGAGGGCGTGGTGACGATCGTCACGCTGCCGCGGCTCGACCGCCAGCAGAGCGGCAGCGCCTGGTTCGTGGCCCTGGAGTCGGCCGGCGTCGGCGTGCGGCTCGACGCCATCGAGCGCCGCGCGCTGCCGCAGTGGCTGGCGCAGCGCCTCGCGGCCCAGGGCCAGCGCGTCGCCGCCGGCGACGAGGGCCAGCGCACGCTCGCCTTCTTCGCCGACCGCATCGAGGGCAACCTGCTGGCCGCCCAGCAGGAGCTCGCCAAGCTCGGCCTGCTCTACCCGGCCGGCGAGCTGAGCTTCGAGCAGGTCGAGGCGGCCGTGCTCAACGTCGCCCGCTACGACGTCTTCAAGCTCGGCGAGGCGGTGCTGGCCGGCCAGGTGGCGCGGGTGCTGCGCATGCTCGACGGCCTGCGCGCCGAGGGCGAGGCCGCGGTGCTGGTGCACTGGACGCTGGCCGAGGACATCCGCGCGCTCAAGCGCTGCCGCGACGCCGTCGACGGCGGCAAGCCGGTGGCGATGGCGCTGCGCGAGAACCGGGTCTGGGGCCTGAAGGAGAAGCTGTTCGAGCGCGCGCTGCCGCGGCTCACGGCGCAGCGGCTCGAACAGCTCGTCGAGGCAGCACACGACTGCGACGGCCTGGTCAAGGGCCTGGCCCATCCGCTGTGGCCGGCCGACCCCTGGGGCGCGCTGCAGCGGCTGGCGCTGCTGCTGGCCGAGCCGCTGGTGGCGGCCGGCGCGGCCGCGCCGGGCACCAGCCGGCGGCTGGTGCTGCACGCATGAGCCGCCCGGCCGCTCGCCCCGCGCGCGGCCGGGCCGACGCTCTCAAGGAAACGCCGGGCCGCCCCAAGTTTCCTTGACCCCCGCGGGGGGCGGGCTGGGCGCAGCCCGGCCCTGGGGGCGCTCAATAGCCGCGCGCGCGGTCGACCCGGTGCGCGAGCGGCGTGCCGCTCACGAGCGCCTCCAGGTTCGACGCCACCACCCGTGCCGCGCTCCACGCATCGGTCAGCGCCGCGACATGCGGCAGCACGGTGACGCGCGGATGCGCCCAGAACGGGTGGCCGGCCGGCAGCGGCTCGTCGCGGAACACGTCGAGCACCGCATGCCGCAGCCGTCCGGCGTCCAGCGCGGCCAGCAGGTCGGCCTCGACCACATGGGCGCCGCGCGCCAGGTTGACCAGGCTCGCCTCCGGCCGCAGCCGCGCCAGCCGCGCCACGTCGAACAGTCCTTCGGTCCACGGCGTCAGCGGCAGCAGGTTGACGACGATGTCGGCCTCGGCCAGCAGCGGGTCGAGCGCGGCGTCGCCATCCCGCGCATCGAGGCCGTCGACGGCGCTCGACGGCCGCGCGCTCCAGCCGCGCAGCCGGTAGCCGAGCGGCTGCAGCCGCCGCACCACCGCCCGCCCCATCTCGCCGAGGCCGAGCACCAGCACCGTCAGCTCGTCGGCACGGCGCTGGGCCTGCGGCGCCCAGCGCCGCTCGCGCTGCAGCCGCGCGTAGCGGAAGTAGCCGCGGTGCAGCGCCAGCACCGCCCACAGCGCGGTCTCGGCCATCGCGGCGCTCATCGCCGGATCGACCATGCGCGCGATCGGCACGCCGGGCGGCAGCGTGGGGTCGGCGAGCAGCCGGTCCACGCCGGCCCACAGCGACTGGATCAGCCCGAGCGCCGGCCACCCCCGCAGGCTGCCGGGCGGCGGGTTGGCCACCACCGCGGCGCGCACCGATTCGGGCCGCGTGCGGGCCGCGTCGACATCGAGCCAGCGACCGGCCGGCCAGGCCTGCGACAGCGCGGCGTGCCAAGTCTCACGCTCGCCGTCGTCGAAGCGGCCACACAGCAGAATGTCCATGCCGCAACGAGCTTAGCGCAGGCACAATGAATTACATGTACCTGCGGGGCTTGCTTGCGCTGATCGTCTCGGCGGCTGCCTCGGCCGCCAACGCGCAGACGCTCACGCTGCATTTCCAGGACCGCCCGCCGTATTCGACGATCGTCACCGGCGGGGCCGCCGCCGGGCTGGTGGCGGCCCCGGCGGAACGCGCGGTGCGCGCCGCCGGCATCCCCTTCGTCTGGGCGCTGACGCCGAGCCAGCGCCAGCTCGCGCTGATCCAGCAGGGCAACGGGCTGGACTGCGGCATCGGCTGGTTCCGCAGCGCCGAGCGCGCCGCGCTCGGCAAGTTCTCGGCGCCCTTGTACCGCGACGAGCCCTTCGCGGCGCTGGGGCGTCCCGGCGTGCTGGCCGGCCCGTCGCTGCGCGCGACCGAGATCCTGTCGGCGGCCTCGGCCGGCCTGCTGCTGAAGGAAGGCTATTCCTACGGCGCCTACCTCGACGGCCTGATCGCCGCCGCCCGGCCCGCGCCGGTGCGCACCCATGCCGACCCGCTGCAGATGCTGCGCATGGTGGCGGCCGGCCGCGCCGACTGGATGATCGCCACGCCCGAGGAGGCCGCAGCGCTGCTCGCGGCGCTCGGCCCCGAAGCGGCCGACGTCAAGCTGCTGCGCATGGCCGATGTGCCGCCCGGCCAGACCCGCCACCTCTACTGCAACCGCGCCGTGCCCGACGACTGGCTGCAGCGCATCGACCGTGCGCTCGGCGCGGCCGCCGGACGCTGACCGATGCGCAGACCCTGGCTGTCGATCCGCGCGGCGGTGCTGACCGCCATCGTCGTCGGCGTGGTGCTGCCGGCGCTGCTGTTCGTGCTGGTCGACCAGCGGCTCGCGCGCTCGGCGCAGGAGCCGGCGGTCGAACGCAACCGGGCGGCCGTGGTCGCGCTGGCGACCGCCGCCGTGATCGAGCCGGTCTGGACGCTGAGCGAGCCGGCGTTGCGCGCGGCGCTCGAGCGCATCCTGTCCGAGCCGACGGTGTGCGAGGTGGCGGTGCTCGATTACCAGCCGGCCGCCGCGCCGGTCGAGCACCGCGACCTGCGCTGCGTCGCGGGCACGCCGGTGGTCCGGCGCGAGGCACCGGTGATGCACGAAGGCCAGACGATCGCGCGCTTGCGCATCGGCTTCGACGGCCGGGCGGTGGATCAGGCGCTGGCCGAGCGGCGCGACACCACGCTGTGGCTGGTGGCGGCGCAGGTGCTGTTCGGCGTCGCGGTGCTGGCCGGCGTGCTGTCGCTGCGGCTGCTGCGGCCGATCGACCGCCTCAAGCAGCAGGCCGGCTCGCTGGCGGCCAGCGGCCCGGGCGCGACGTTCGAGTGGCCGAACGACGACGAGCTCGGCCAACTCGGCCGCCACCTGAGCGCGGTGCACGCGCAGAACCGCCGCTTCGTCGACGAGCTCGAGGCCAAGAACGCCGCGCTGCACCGCCTGGCGATGCACGACCAGCTCACCGGCCTGCCGAACCGCCGGCTGCTGCGCGAGCTGTTCGAGCACGAGGCCGCCGCGGCGCGCCGCGAGCACAGCACGCTGGCGCTGCTGTTCATCGATCTCGACCATTTCAAGACCGTCAACGACACCCATGGCCACTCGGCCGGCGACGAGCTGCTGGTGGCGGTGGCGCAGCAGCTCGGCGGCGCGCTGCGCGGGTCCGACGTGGTGTGCCGCATGGGCGGCGACGAGTTCCTGGTGCTGCTGCCGCGTGTCGAGGGCTGGGAGCAGGTCGCGGCGACGGTCGACCGGCTGCTGCAGCGCCTGACCGAGCCGCTGACGGTGCCCGGCCTCAAGGGCCAGGTGCGCATCGGCGCGAGCGTCGGCATCGCGCTGTACCCGCGCGACGGCGCCGACTTCGACGCGCTGGCCCGCACCGCCGACCTGGCGATGTACCGCAGCAAGGACCTGGGCCGCGGCCGCTACAGCTTCTTCCACGCCGACCTCGACACCGACTTCCGCGCCCGCCTCGAGCTCGAACGCCAGCTCGCCGAGGCGATCGAGCAGCGCGAGTTCGTGCTGCACCTGCAGCCCGTGATCGACCTGAGCAGCGGCCGCACGGCCGGCTGCGAGGCGCTGCTGCGCTGGCAGCATCCGCAGCGCGGACTGCTGGCGCCGGGCGCCTTCATCGACGCGGCCGAGCGCACCGGTCTGATCCACCCGCTGGGCCGTTGGGTCATCGACGCGGCCTGCGCGCAGCTCGCCGCCTGGCGCTCGGCCGGCGCACCGCCGGTGCGCATCGCGGTCAACCTGTCGGCACAGCAGCTGCGCGACCCGCTGCTGCCCGAGGCGCTGCGCGCCGCGATGACGCGCCATGCGGTCGGCCGCGGCGAGATCGAGCTCGAGCTGACCGAAAGCACCCTGCTCGCCGAGGGCGAGGACACGCTCGCGACGCTGGCCGCACTGCGCGGCGCCGGCGCGCTGCTGGCGCTGGACGACTTCGGCACCGGCTACTCGTCGCTGTCCTACCTGAAGCGGCTGCGGCCCGACAAGCTCAAGATCGACCGCAGCTTCGTGCAGGGGCTGCCCGGCGACGCCGACGACCGCGCGCTGGTGCAGGCCATCATCGCGATGGCGCGGGCGCTCGGCGTCAGCGTGGTCGCCGAGGGCGTCGAGACCGCCGACCAGCGCGACTGGCTGCTCGGCGAGGGCTGCGTGCTGCAGCAGGGCTACCTGTTCGCGCGGCCGATGGCGGCCGAGGCGCTCGACCTCGGCGCGACCGTGGCCATCGCCTAGGGTCTGCTCAGCCGAGCGTGCCCGTGCGCCGCCGGCCCAGCAGCGCGTTCAGCGCGATCGCACCGAAGGTCGCGGTGCCGATGCCGCCGAGCGCGAAATCGCCCAGCTTCAGCGTGAAGTCGCCGGTGCCGAGGATCAGCGTCACGCCGGCCACCATCAGATGCCGCGGGTCGGTGAAGTCGACCTGGTTCTCGACCCAGATGCGCGCGCCGGCCACCGCGATCAGGCCGAACACGACGATGCTGACCCCGCCCATCACCGCCAGCGGGATGGCCTGCAGCAGCGCGCCGAACTTGGGGCTGAAGCCCAGCCCCAGCGCGATCAGCGCGGCGATCACGAACACCGCGGTCGAGTAGACCTTGGTCGCGGCCATCACGCCGATGTTCTCGGCATAGGTCGTGACGCCGGTGCCGCCGGCCGCGCCGCTGACCATCGTGGCCACGCCGTCGCCGATGAAGGCGCGGCCCAGCCAGGGGTTCATGTCACGGCCGGTCATCGCGCTCACCGCCTTCAGGTGGCCGAGGTTCTCGGCCACCAGGATCACCGCCACCGGCGCGATCAGCAGCATCGCCTGCAGCTCGAACACCGGCGCGGCGAAGCGCGGCAGCCCGAACGACGGTGCGGCGGCCAGCGCCGACAGGTCGATCGGCCGGCCCAGCCCCAGGCCGTTGGTCAGCACCGCGTAGAGCGCGCTCGCGGCCAGCAGGCCGACCAGGATCAGCAGCCGCTGCGCCATGCCGCGCGCGTACACCGCCACCAGGCCGACGGACACGAAGGTCGCCGCCTGCATCCAGGCGTCGAAGCCGGTCGGCGCCATGTTCTTGATCGGCACCTGCGCGAGATTCAGGCCGATCACCGCGACCACCGCGCCGGTCACCACCGGCGGCATCAGCCGCTCGATCCAGTGCACGGCCACGCCGGTCTCGATCTCGTCGACCTCGAGACCCTCGATCACGGTCGAGGTGCGGTGGCGCACGTTGGTCAGCGCGACCAGCACCCCGATCGCCGCGTACAGCGCACCGCAGGCCACGATGCCGCCGAGCGCGACGCCGAGGTTCGCGTTCGGCCCGCTGCCGCCGTAGCCGCTGGCGGCGATCACGACGCCGATGAAGGCGAAGCTCGAGCCCAGGTAGCTCGGCACCTGGCCGCGGGTGAGGAAGAAGAAGATCAGCGTGCCGACGCCCGACATCAGGACCGCGACATTCGGGTCGAAGCCCATCAGCAGCGGCGCCAGCACGGTGGCGCCGAACATCGCCACCACATGCTGGGCGCCGAGGGCCGCAGTCTGCGGCCAGGGCAGGCGCTCGTCGGGGGCGACCACGCCGTCACGGCGGGCGATCGGCGGCAGTTGCCAGTCGGGCAAGAGGGGCATGCGCGGCTCCATCGTGGGCTGCGCGCAGTCTAGGAAAAAAAGAGGGGGAGCGGGACGTGGCGGTCAGGGGCTCGCTCTCATCCACCCCGACCCGCCCGCTCCCCCGTGGACGTCAACCGGTCCGCAACCTGTTGTGACGTGGTGCCGCCGCCGGCGCGAACAGCAGCGGCAGCTCGAGCTGCCGCGGCGCGTGGCGCAGCGGCAGAACCTGGGCCCGCGCGACCGCTGTCGGCGCGGAGCCGGCGCCCGGTTCGTGCAGGCCGCCCGTGGCGGGGGCACGCAGCACGAAGCGCTGGAGGGTGTTCATGGTCAGCGCCCCCGCTGGAATTCGCTGGCCGGCATGTCGCACAGCAGCGCGTGCAGCGGACGGCTGCCGCTGCCCGGCCCGGCCGAGCGCAGCGCGCGGCGCAGTCCATCGAGCCAGGCCGGCGCGGCGGCCCGAGCCTGCCGGCCGCGGGCCGCGAGGCGCAGCACCGAGGACATCGTTGCGCCGCCGGCGGCAAGGCCGCAGGCGCTGCGGAAGGTGGGCCGGGACTTGCCACTCGGTGACATGCTCGCTCCTCGGAGAAGGGGACGCTGGCTTCGTGCAGCTTGTGTGCCAGCCCGCGCCGCCTCCGGGGCAACCCGGACGCCCGCGCCGCGATCCGTGGCCGATGTCACGCCGTGCGGCGCGCGCGCAGCGACCGGTCGCGGGCAATTGCTTACAAGCTCGACCGGCCGCGTCAGCCGACCGCGCGCAGGCGCGCCTCGCGCAGCAGCCAGCGCTCCAGCCGCTGCCCGGCGGCCTGCCGCGCCTGGCGCTTGAACCACGGCGCCCAGCCGAACAAGGCGCCGCGCAGGCCGATCGCCTGGCGCGACCAGCGCCAGAAGTCGAAGTCGTCGCGGTGGGTCAGGATCAGGCCGTCGGCATCGAAGCTGAAGGTCGCGTCGATGACGTTGTGCACGCGCCGCCCGGTCGGGCCGAAGCGGTAGCGCGGCTCCCAGTGGGCATGGCCGACGGCCGCGGCGCCTTCGCCGTGGACGACGAGGTCGTCGACCTCGATGCGCCAGTCGGCCCGCCCCTGGGCGACGATGCCCTCGCACAGCATGCGCCACAGGCCGCCGATGCGCTCGCGGCCCTGCAGCGCGAACGCCGGGTCGTCGAAGCGGGCGCCGGGCGCATAGCAGGCCTCGATGCGCGCCGCGTCGAGCATGCGCAGGGCGGTGTACAGGGTCTCGATGGTCTGCAGCGGCGCCGGCATGATGGATCGGATGATCGCCCAGCCGCCCGGCCGTCGCGCGTCACGGCGGCGTGGCGGGTGAACTTTCCCACGGCAGTTGTCGCGCCAGCAGCACGTTCAGCAGGTTGTCCTGGAAGTTGATGTTGGACGTCAGCGCGTTGTGGTGCTCGCACAGGAAGAAGGGGTAGGCCACCGGCAGGAAGCTGTCCTCGTGCTGTGGCGCGGTCGGGTCCAGCGTCTCGCGCGCCAGCAGCGAGGGCTTGGTGACGCGGCCGTCGCCGGGCTCGAGCATCAGCTCGTCGTAGGCCACGCCCGGGTGCGGCGCGCGGATCTCGGCCGGCGCCAGCCGCACGCGATCGCGCCCCGCCTCGGTCTCCATCAGCAGCCGCGCCGGCGTCAGGTGGCAGTCGCCGCCGAACAGCACGTAGCGGATCGGCGACACCGGCTCGGCCACCGACAGCATCCACGCGAAGCGGCGCGCGCGTTCGAGCTGGTGCACGAAGTAGCGGCGCAGCGCCGCCTCGGCGGCCGAGTCGGGCAGCCGGCCGTCGTCGTAGACCGACCAGCGGTGGCGCTGCCAGTGGGCGGCGTCGAACAGCTCGTCGGGCCGGGCCCGGCCGTCCAGGTCGACCAGCCAGCTCGCCAGCGGGTGCGGGAACAGCTGGTAGCCGCTCGGCATCGTCGCCAGCGTGCGCGGCGCGATGCGATTCAGGCCGACCTTCTCGCCGTTCAGGAAGGCGTGCAGCGAGCTGACCGAGCCGAGGTTGGGCGTGCCCAGCAGGATCAGCTTGCGCACCTGGGCCGAGCCGGCCATCGTGACCTGGTGCGGCTCGCCGTCGAGCACGTCGCGCGCGCCGTAGCGCAGGTAGTAGCGCGCGATCAGCCCACCCATGCTGTGCGCGACCAGGTCGACGCGCAGCGCCGGGTCGCCGTGGTCCCGGCGCACCTGCTCGATCAGCCGGTGCAGCGCGCGGGCGCTTTCGACGTTGTCCTGGCGCCAGTCGTAGGCGAACACGTAGAGGCGCCGCTCACCCTTTGCGGCCGGCGTGCCCGGCGCGGCGCGCACATAGCCGCCGTGGCGCGTCAGCGTCTCGACGATCGGACGGTAGAAGTCCTGGCCGAAGGCGCGCTCGGCGATGTCGAAGGCCTCGAGGCTCGAGGGCCTGGGCGCGTTGCGCTCGGGGTCGATCTCGAGCGCCAGGTCGGCGTAGGACGAGAACAGGATGCGCCACCAGGGGCCGGGCCAGCGCTCCTCGCCGCTCGCGCGGTCGCGCAGCCGCGAGCCGAAGGCGCCGGGGATCAGGATCACCGGCGTGGGCTCGGCGTCCTTCATGCCGAAACGGTAGAGGCGCTTGAGGTCCGGGCGGGGCGCGTCGTTGCAGCCGGCGAGGGCCAGCGCGGCGCCCAGCAGCAGGCCGAGGGCGAGGCGCAGCGCGAGGGCGGTGCGCATGGCCCGCGGGCGGCTCAGGCCGCCTGGTAACCCCGCGGGATCGCGCCCAGCAGCCGGCGCGTGTAGTCCTCGCGCGGCGCGGCGAGCAGCGCCTCGACCTGGCCCTGCTCGACCACCGCGCCGTCCTTCATCACCAGCACCTCGTCGGCCATGAAGCGCACCACCGCGAGGTCGTGACTGATGAAGAGGTAGGCCAGGCCCAGCTCGTCCTGCAGGTCCTTCAGCAGGTTCAGCACCTGGGCCTGCACCGACACGTCGAGCGCGCTGACCGCCTCGTCGAGCACCAGCACCTCGGGCTCGAGCGTCAGGCCTCTGGCGATCGCGATGCGCTGGCGCTGGCCGCCGGAGAACTCGTGCGGGTACTTGCCCCAGGCCGACGCGTCGAGGCCGACCTTGGCGAGCAGCACCTGCGCCTTGGCCTCGCGCGCCGCGACGTCGGCGCCGAGGCGGTGGATGGTCATCGGCTCGACCAGGGTCTGGCCGATCGTGAAGCGCGGGTTCAGCGAGGCATAGGGGTTCTGGAACACCACCTGCAGCTTGCGGCGCATCGGCAGCCATTCGGCCTTGCCGAGCTGCAGCAGGTCGCGCGGCGCGCTGCCGTCGCCGGCCATGAACAGCGCCCGGCCGCGCAGCGGCCCGCCCGAGGGCTCGTGCAGCCGCAGCAGCGCCAGCCCGGTGGTCGTCTTGCCCGAACCCGACTCGCCGACGATGCCCAGCGTGTGGCCGCGCCGCAGCTCGAAGTTCACGCCCTTGACCGCCTCGAACTCCTTGCGCCCGAACACGCCCGAGCGCAGCCAGAAGCTCTTGGCCAGCGACTCGACCTTCAGCACCACCGGCGCGGCCGGGTCCTTGGGCCGGGCGGCCTGTCCGCTGCGCCGACCGCCGATGTGATCGTCGATCACCATCAGCCGGGCCGGCGGCGCGGCCAGCGACGGCCGGCAGGCCAGCAGCGCCATCGTGTAGGCGTCCTGCGGCGCGGCGAAGATGCCGGCCACGGGTGCTTGCTCGCGCACCGTGCCCTGGCGCATCACGACCACGTGGTCGGCGATCTCGCCGACCACGCCGAGGTCGTGGCTGATGAACAGCATGCTCATGCGGAGCTTGCGCTTCAGCCCGGCGAGCAGCTCGAGGATCTGGCGCTGGATGGTCACGTCGAGCGCGGTGGTCGGCTCGTCGGCGATCAGCAGCTTGGGCTCGCAGGCGATCGCCATCGCGATCATCACGCGCTGCTGCTGGCCGCCGGAGAGCTCGTGCGGGTAGGCGTCGAGCCGGCGCTTCGGATCCGGCAGGCCGACCTCGTTGAGCAGCGCCAGCGCCCGCTCGCGCGCCTGCCGCGCGCTCAGGCCGAGGTGCAGCCGCAGCGGCTCGGCGAGTTGCTGGCCGATGCTGAGCACCGGGTTCAGCGAACTCATCGGGTCCTGGAACACGCAGGCGATGTCCTTGCCGCGCAATGCCTGCAGCTCGGGCAGGCCGGCGGCCAGCAGGTCGCGGCCGAGGAAGCGGATCGCGCCGCGACGCTCGGCGTTGTCCGGCAGCAGGTTGAGGATGGACATCGCCGTGACGCTCTTGCCCGAGCCCGACTCGCCGACCAGCGCGACGGTGCCGTGCTCCGGGATCTCGAAGCTCACGCCCTGCTCGCCGCGGCCGACGGCCTCGGCATAGCTGGCGCGCTCGCCGCGGCCGAGGCGGAAGCGCACGCGCAGGTTCTCGACGCTCAGCAGCATGTCGGTTCGCAGCGGACCTCGGTCCGCACGGAGTTGGCGATGAAGCATTGCTCGTGGGCCGCATGGTGCAGCGCCTCGAAATCGGGCAGCGCCGGCGGCGCGCCGGCGAACGCGACCGCGGGCCGCAGCGTCACGACGGTCATCGCGAGCCGACCCTCGGCGTTCTTCGCCATCACGCCGGAGGCCTCGTCGGTGTAGCGGTCGACGACCCAGCCGCGCTCGGCGGCAAGCGACAGGAACCACAGCATGTGGCAGCTCGCGAGCGAGGCGACGAAAGCCTCCTCGGGGTCGACGCCGGCCGGGTCGGACCAGGGCAAGGGCACCACGCGCGGCGAGCTCGACGCCGGCACCTCGGCGCCGCCGTCGAAGCGCCAGCGGTGGGCGCGCGAGTAATGCTGGTCGGTGAACGCGGCGTCGCCGCGCTGCCAGGCTATGGTGGCGGTGTAGGTTCCCACTCAGTCGGCTCCACGCAGCTTGGGATCGAGCGCATCGCGCAGCGCATCGGTCATCAGCGAGAAGGCGGTGACGAACACCGCCATGAACAGCGTCGCCGCCGCCAGCTGCCACCAGTGGCCGAGGATCAGCTCGGCCTGGGCCTCGGCCAGCATCGTGCCCCAGGACACCTCGTCGACGCCGACGCCCAGGCCCAGGTAGCTGAGGATGACCTCGGCCTTGATGAAGCCGACCACGTGGATCGACAGCTGCACCAGCACCACATGGCTGACGTTGGGCAGGATGTGGCGGAACATCCGCGAGGCCGCGCTGGCGCCGATCGCCTCGGCCGAGCGCACGTACTCGCGCACCGAGTGCTTGATGAACTCGGCGCGCACCAGCCGGTAGATGCCGGTCCAGCCGGTCAGCCCGAGGATCAGCACCACCGAGCCGACGCCGCGCCCGGTGACCGCCGCGAACGCGAAGATCAGCAGGATGCTGGGGATCGAGGTGAAGACGTTGTAGACCCACTCGAGCAAGTCGCCGACCTTGCCGCCGAAGAAGCCGCCGAGCGCGCCGAGCAGGGTGCCGATCAGCGTCGCGAGCACGGCGGCCGAGACGCCGACCAGGATCGAGATCTCGGCCCCCTTGATGGCCTTGGCGAGCACGTCGCGGCCCAGCCGGTCGGCGCCGAAGGGCAGCGTCTCGGCGCGCGGCGTCTCGGCGCTGCGGTAGCGCTTGGCGGTCTCGGCCCATTCGCCGTAGCGCGGCGCCAGCGGGTCGATGTCGGACAGGTCGACGTTCGGGCCCTTGGGCACGGCGATCGCGGCCTCCTCGACCTTGGGCGCCGGACCCATGAAGGTCGGCGGCGCGTTCGGCACGCCGATCTCGGCCTGCCACTTCGACGCCACCGCGCCGACGCCGGCCAGCAGCACCAGCAGCAGGAAGGCGGCGACGATCGCGAGCGAGACCATGCCGACGCGGTCGGAGCGGAAGCGCCGCGCGGCGGCGGCCCAGACGCCTTCGGAGCGTTGGGCGGCTGCGCTCACCGGCGCGGAGAGTACGGCGCTCATGCAAGCGACTCCCGAGCGTCGCGCCAGGCGGCGCCCGGCCGGAACGCGAACGGGGGCGGTCGACGCTGCGCGTCGACTCCGCTGCGATGCTCGCGCCGAGGTCGCGCCGCGGAACTCACTCCGCTCGCGTCGCTCGCTGCGTTCAAACAGCCGCGGCGAGTCAGTCCACGAAGCGCGCTGTCGCGCGCCGACCCCGGCGCTGCGCTTCTCGCCGCCCCCCATCGCGCCCCGGCCAGGCACCGCCTGCCGCGAAACCGAAGGCCGAGGTGCGCTGCACCAAGCGTCCAGCACTTTTCCAGCAACCGCCGCGGATCCGGCTCTGCCGGTCCGCTGGCGGCTCCCCCTCGAGGGGGAGCGGCGAAGCCGCAACGGGGGTGGTTCATTTCAGGACCACCCGCGGATCGACGACCTTGTAGAGCAGGTCGGTCGCGAGGTTGATCAGCATCGTCAGCACCGCGATGTAGATGGTCACCGCCTGGATCACCGGATAGTCGCTGCGGTTCACCGCCAGCAGCACCTCGCGGCCCAGGCCGGGGATGGAGAAGAAGGTCTCGATCAGGAAGCTGCCGACGAACACGCCGGGCAGCAGCACCGCGACGTTGGTGAGGATCGGGATCAGCGCGTTGCGCAGCACATGCTTGAGCAGGATCGCCGTCTCGCCCAGGCCCTTGGCGCGCGCGGTGCGCACATAGTCCTGGCCGATCTCGTCGAGGAAGAAGCTGCGGTACAGCCGGGTCTGCGGCGCCAGGCTCACCAGCACCGCCAGCACCACCGGCAGCGGCGCATAGCGCACCAGGTTGGTCCAGACGCTGTCGCTCCAGCCCTGCACCGGGAACCAGCCGAGCTGGAAGGCGAACAGGTACTGGCCGACGATCACGTAGACCAGGAAGCTGATCGACAGCGCCACGGTGGTCAGCACCATGATCGCGCGGTCGGTCAGCGAGCCGCGCACATAGGCGACCGCGAGCGCGAACGGGATCGCCAGCAGCACCTCGAGCAGCAGGATCGGCCCCATCACCGTCAGCGTGGCCGGCAGGCGCGAGGCGAACAGCGCGGACACCTGCTCGTTGGTCGCCCAGCTCTTGCCCCAGTCGAAGCTGGCGATCTGCTGCACGAAGATCCACAGTTGCTGCCAGACCGGGCGGTTCAGGCCGAGCTGCTCGCGGATCGCGTCGATCTGCTCGGGCGTGGCGTTCAGGCCGCCGAGGATCTCGGCCGGGTCGCCGCCGAAATACTTGAAGAGGAAGAACACCAGCAGCACGACGCCGGCCAGCGTCGGGACCATCTGCCACAGGCGCCGGATCAGGTACGCAGCCATCGGGTGAATCGTGCTCCAGGAAGGGCCGCTTTTGGCGACCATGACGCAGCCGCGAGTCTAGGGCCTAGACTGCGCGCCATTCCCACCGGAGTGACCCGATGTTCGTCCGTGGCCTGATCCTGGCCCTGCTGTGCACCGCGCTGGCCGCCACGGCCGCGACCGCACCCGCGCCGAAGGTGCTGCGCCAGTCCTTCCGCATCGCCGAGACCGGCTTCGACCCGGCGCAGATCTCCGACCTCTATTCGCGCACCGTCGCGGTGGCGATCTTCGAGGCGCCCTACCAGTACGAGTTCCTCGCGCGACCGGTGCGGCTGCGGCCCAACACCGCGGCCGCGCTGCCCGAGTCGAGCGAGGACTTCAAGACCTGGACGGTGCGCATCCGGCCCGGCATCTACTTCGCCGACGACCCGGCGTTCAAGGGCGCGAAGCGCGAGCTGACGGCCGAGGACTATGTCTACTCGCTCAAGCGCCACTACGACCCGCGCTGGAAGAGCCCCAACCTCTACCTGCTGGAGAACACCAAGCTGCTCGGGCTGTCGGAGCTGCGCCGCGAGGTGCTCAAGAGCAAGCAGCCCTTCCCCTACGACCGCGAGGTCGAGGGCGTGCGCGCGCTCGACCGCTACACGCTGCAGTTCCGGCTCGCCGAGGCGCGGCCGCGCTTCCCGCAGGTGCTGACCGACGGCTCGTGGATGGGCGCGGTGGCGCGCGAGGTCGTCGAGCTCTACGGCGACCAGATGATGGAGCACCCGGTCGGCACCGGCCCGTTCCGCCTCGCCGAATGGCGCCGCGCCTCGCGCATCGTGCTGGAGCGCAACCCGGGCTTCCGCGACCTGTTCTACGACGAGGAGGCCCCGGCCGACGACCCGCTGGCCCAGGCCGCGGTCGCGAAGCTCAGGGGCCGCAAGCTGCCGATGCTCGACCGCGTCGAGATCAGCATCGTCGAGGAGAACCAGCCGCGCTGGCTGGCCTTCCTGAACGGCGAGCACGACGTCCTCGAGGAGGTGCCGAACGACTTCACGGCGATCGCGCTGCCGAACAACCAGCTCGCGCCCAACCTGAAGAAGCTGGGCATCACGACGGTCCGCTACCCGCGCGCCGACGTCGCGATCAGCTACTTCAACATCGAGGACCCGCTGGTCGGCGGCTACGCGCCCGACAAGGTGGCGCTGCGCCGCGCGATCTCGCTGGCCGTCGATCTCGACAAGGAGATCCGCCTGGTGCGCAAGGGCCAGGCCATCCCCGCGCAGGGGCCGATCGCGCCCGGCACCTGGGGCTACGACCCGGGTTTCAAGAGCGAGATGAGCAGCCACGACCCGGCGCGCGCCAAGGCCCTGCTCGACCTCTACGGCTATGTCGACCGCGACGGCGACGGCTGGCGCGAACAGCCCGATGGCCGGCCGCTGACGCTCGAGTATTCGACCCAGCCCGACCAGTTCTCGCGCCAGCTGGTCGAGCAGTGGCAGAAGAACATGGAGGCGCTGGGCATCCGCATCGAGTTCAAGACCGCCAAGTGGCCCGAGAACCTGAAGGCCTCGACCGCCGGCAAGCTGATGATGTGGGGCGTGGGCTGGAGCGCCAACGACCCCGACGGCGACACCTTCCTCGCGCTCGCCGACGGCGGCGCGAAGGGCCAGGCCAACAAGAGCCGCTTCGACCTGCCGGCCTTCAACGCCGCCTACCAGCGCCAGAAGTCGCTGCCCAACGGGCCCGAACGGCAGGCGGCGATGGACGAGGCCAAGAGGCTGATGGTCGCCTACATGCCGATCAAGATCCACGCCCACCGCGTCTTCACCGACCTCGCCCAGCCCTGGGTGATCGGCTTTCACCGCAACGTGTTCCTGCGCCACTCCTGGCTGTGGCTGGACATCGACACCACGCGCCAGCCGGCGCTGCGGCACTGATGCGCTGCTTCGTCGCCGCGCTGGCGCTCGGGCTCGCGGTGGGCGCCGCGGCCGCCGCGGAAGCGCCGAAGACGCTGAAGGTCGCCTTCCCGGTGGCCGAGACCGGCTTCGACCCGGCGCAGATCAACGACATCTACTCGCGCACCGTCACGCCGCATATCTTCGAGGGGCTCTACCACTACGACCACCTGGCGCGGCCGGCGAAGATCAGGCCGCTGACCGCCGCAGCGCTGCCGGAGATCTCGGAAGACTTCCGCAGCTACACGATCCGGCTGCAGCCCGGCATCTACTTCGCGGCGGACCCGGCCTTCAAGGGGGCCAAACGCGAGCTGGTCGCCGAGGACTATGTCTTCAGCTTCAAACGTTTCGCCGACCCCAAGCTCAAGAGCCCGGTCTGGACCGGGCTCGAGCAGCAGGGCATCAGCGGGCTCGCCGCGCTGCGCCGCGAGGCGCTGGACACCAAGCGGCCGTTCGACTACGACCGCCCGATCGAAGGCCTGCAGGCGCTGGACCGCTACACGCTGCGCATCCGCCTCGACAAGCCGCGCCCGCGCTTCACCGAGACGCTGGCCACCGGCGACCTGTTCGGCGCCGTCGCGCGCGAGGTGGTCGAGCACTACGGCGACACGATCGCCGCGCACCCGGTGGGCACCGGGCCGTTCCGGCTGGCGCAGTGGCGGCGCAGCTCGCTGATCGTCCTCGAGCGCAGCCCCGATTTCCGCGAGCTGCGCTACGCGGCCGAGCCCGCGCCCGACGACGCCGAGGGCCAGGCCCTCCTCGCGCGCCTCAAGGGCCGCAGGCTGCCGATCGTCGACCGCGTCGAGGTCTCGATCATCAACGAGCAGCAGCCGCGCTGGCTGGCCTTCCTGAACGCGCAGATCGACCTCGTCAACGTGCCCAGCGAGTTCATCGAGCGCGCCACGCCGGGCGGCAAGCTGGCGCCCAACCTCGCCAAGCAGGGCGTGCGGTCCTGGCGGGTGCTGCAGCCCGACTCGACCTTCATCTACTTCAACATGGAGCACCCGTTGGTCGGCGGCTATTCGGCCGACAAGGTGGCGTTGCGCCGCGCGATCGGGCTGGCGATCGACGTCGAGCGCGAGATCCGCACCGTGTGGAAGGGCCAGGCGGTGCCGGCGCAGTCGATCGTGGTGCCGCACACCACCGGCTACGACCCGGCCTTCAAGAGCGAGATGGGCGACTTCGACCCCGCCCGCGCCAAGGCCCTGCTCGACCTCTACGGCTATGTCGACCGCGACCGCGACGGCTGGCGCGACCAGCCCGACGGCCGGCCGCTGGTGCTCGAGATCGCGACCCAGCCGGACCAGAACTCGCGCCAGTTCGACGAGCTGTGGCAGCGCAACATGAACCGGCTCGGGTTGCGGCTGAAGTTCGCGCCCGCGCAATGGCCGGAGAACCTGAAGGCCGGGCGTGCCGGCAAGCTGATGGTCTGGCAGCTCGGCTCCAGCGCCGCGGCGCCGGACGGTCAGCAGTCGCTCTGGCGTCTGCACGGGCCCCAGGCCGGCGGCCAGAACTTCGCGCGCTTCGCACGGCCGGAGTTCGACGCGATCTTCGACCGCATGTCGGTGCTGCCCGACGGCCCCGAGCGCGCGGCGCTGTTCGTCGAGGCCAAGCGGCTCGCGGCGGTCTACATGCCCTACAAGGTGAGGGTGCACCGCATCCTCACCGACCTCGCGCACCCGTGGGTGATCGGCTACCGGCGGCCGCTGTTCTGGCAGGACCAGTGGCAGTACATCGACGTGGACGACGCGGGCGGGCGCTGAGACGCGCGCCCAGCGAAAACGAACGGGGCGGCGGGCTTTTGCTCTCGCAACGGTTCTCCAGTCTTGGGCGCACGCATTCGTTGCCGAATGCCTTTGGCAATGCGTTGGGGAGCAGCTTGGCCGACGCCATGCAACCGACTTCAGCGGCAGGTTCAGGCCTGAAAGTGAAGGCGAGCACCGCGGCATCGTGGGGACCGCAGTACAGCATCGATGACGCATCAATGCCGACAGACTACAGCGTGGCTGGCGGTCGGGGCGTACGGCTAGGTGGCGAGGTACCCGATGAGTACACCGGCGGCCGGGATTTCTCAGCGGACGTGGGCGCCCGCCGCATTGCGCTTGCCCAAGAAGCTGCTGCTCTCAGTGCTGGGCTTGGCCCATTGGTGGAGAGGAGTTTGTTCAATGACACAACACTCCTCGGCAACACCCCTCGTGCAGCCTACCGCCGACCGGACGGCCAATGGGTTAACGAAGGCACAACGGGCATTCCGAACATCGGTGCCATCTCAGCCACGCGCTTCGCGTTGGACGATCTACCGGCGAAGTACCAGTCAGCATATGGACCCGTCAGGCTTGCGCGCGATGTCGTGGGCCAGGGCTACCTTGCTGTGCCTATCGACGACCAAGGCGAGGTGAAATTTTACTCGCCACCGGCTGACTATGAGGTCCCGAGCTTCTCCACGCTGCAAGCCCGCCAAATGGCGCGCGGCATCTTGGCTGGCGCCTCCAATGCACCGGGTGCGGCACTCGATATGCTCGAAGCGGTGGCCGACGTAATGGACGGCGCGTTCAACCCCAACGCGAAGGCGCAGTCGACCATCACGCAAGGCATCCGAGATGGTCGCATCACGGGCAGCAGCTTGCTCTATGGACTCGTGGAGTCCAGTCCCGTGGGCATCATGACCAACATGGGAATTGGCACGCCAGAGAGCTTGTACACCGCTGGGCAGTCCACTGGTGGTGCGGCGGTGTTCGGTGCTGCGGGACTGACGCTGTCGTCGGGCCTGCGCTTGTCGACCAAGGCCAGCGCTATTGGTTCTGTTGACTTCATGGAAGGAGCAGGCCGGCTCGGGGGTGAGCTCTACAACGCCGAAAAGCTTGCTCAGTTATCGTCGTATCTGGAGCGCCGAAACATCTCCTTGAAGGTTGGGGATGACTTCCTTCCCCCTGGAAAGCTGGGTGGCTTTAGTGCCATCGAAAGGTCGCTGGTGCTACGCGACAACCCGACCAATTACGAGGTCTGGCACGAGTTGACCCACTATCAACAGTTCGCGCGACTAGGTGAAGAGGCGTACTCTGCTCAGACTCGTCTGATGAAAGAGCAGTACGTGTTTGACAAACTTGAGTCCATGCCACGGCGCTGGAATGGCCTAACACCAGGAGAGGTTGGCCATGCCCGCACCTACATCTACAAGCTGGGAGACCTGTGGTGATAAGCAGAGAGCAAGCACAACAGTTGGCTGTGCAGTACGTGCAAGGGCTTGACCTGCGCGGATACCGCTACGACCCGGTAGAAGTAGCCTGCCGAGATAAATTCCCCGACGAGTGGGATGTCGTGTTCGACGTGTACACGCCAAGCGGCAACTTGATGGATGGGCCGGTCATCATCGTCGTGGAGAAAGCTACCGGTAAGGTCAGAGACATCGAGCCAAGTTGATCCCACTGCAAGGTGCACGCAACCATGCGCCTTGCCTTTCTGGTACGTCTACGCTGCCGACGCCTCGTCGGTGCGCCTTCTGACCGACGACGGCGAGCCATCGCCTGAGCTGAGCACCGACCCCGCGTGCACGCTGGCCGAGTTGACCGCGGCCAGCCATGCCGCGCCACCGCAATCTCAGACGCAATACCGCTACCAGCCCGAGTTGGTCTTCGACATCATGAAGCCACCTGATCCGCCCAAGCGTCCTATCAGGTTCGCTACGCCCGAGGACAAGGGCAGTAAAGAGGCTTTGAAGAGCGCGCGCGGCAGGGCATGAGGCTGCTGCTCAGGTCAGGCAAGAGGCAAGACCTGACCCCGAAGCGTAAGTGGGTCAGATTTCAGTCGGCGGCAACACCACACCGGCCCCGCTACGGATCATTCGTTGAACCTCCCGCAAGATCATCTTCGCCTCAAAGAGTGGTTTGCCACTTTCGGACTCGATTTCCTTCATCGAGCTTTCATCAGGGTACTGACGATCAATGTCTGCGATGAGCTCATCAGCCTCGTCGTCCAAACAGAACGCTTTGATGACCTTATCCATCCAGCGCCGTGCCGGCTCAATACGAGAGTTGAGCACTAAAGCTCCAATCTCCAAACGAGACTTCGCATCAATCGAATTCAAAAACTGCTCCGCAGCCTCTTGAAGTGTTCTTGCATGCATGGTGACCTGCCTCATCGTCAGCGCGGAGCTACTTCGTAGCGAATCCAACTGTTCCTTGAAGATAGCTGCTGCATAAAGTAGTTGCTCTTAAAGACATCGCGCATCGCTTGCTCCGTCGGCGGTAAGAGTCTCCCATTTGCTACGGCCTGCCTAAACGAGGCGCCGATCGCCTTCTGCTCGCTGGCCATGAAAAGCTCAATGTTCGCCGCATTTTCTATGCCTAGCAAGTCAGCAGGCGGCTTGTCGAACGACAACGACAGGCTCCGTGTCGATGTGACGGCTCTGAACTCGCTTGGCTGGTAAGCCAAGGCTGTCATCACATCGTCTGGTGAGAAGCTACCTCCGCGCGGGTGGTTATGGGTAAAGGTATTGCCTCTCATAGCTCCTAGGACTTCAGCCGACAAGCTGCCGCCAGACTCCGAGAGAATCTGTCTCGCCAGCACTTGTCCGTCACGAGACAAGACTGTTGCCACTTCGGAGCTGTAGCCCAGGCTCAGGCGTTCAGCTTGACCGAGTGCCGACGTTGATGTCCCGAGAAGTGGTGTAAGTCTTTTGTCGCGGCAAGGCGCGTAGGGCGAAGCCCGAAGCGGCTTGCCGCGCGGCGGCGGCGACTCCCGGTCGGGGCGGCCACCGTGGACCCGGATAAGGTTGAGGTGCGACCCA
>DATILD010000082.1:0-26105 GCA_035476815.1 Methylibium sp. | reverse complement strand
CGGGTCGGCGCGCTGGATCACTTCGCCGTCCAGCTCGAGCACCAGGCGCAAGACGCCGTGGGCTGCCGGATGCTGCGGGCCGAAGTTCAGGGTGTAATTCTTGATCTCAGCCATTACTGGATGCCGCCATAGTTGTCTTCGCGGATGATCCGCGGCGTGATCTCGCGCGGCTCGATCGTCACCGGCTGGTAGATCACGCGCTTGCGCTCGGGGTCGTAGCGCATTTCCACATGGCCCGACACCGGGAAGTCCTTGCGGAAGGGGTGGCCGATGAAGCCGTAGTCGGTCAGGATGCGGCGCAGGTCGTCATGGCCCTCGAACACGATGCCGTACAGGTCGAAGGCCTCGCGCTCGAACCAGTTGGCCGCGCTCCACACGCCGTTGACCGAAGCCACCACCGGCAGGTCGTCGTCGGCCGCGAACACCTTCAGGCGCACGCGCTGGTTCAGGCTGACCGACAGCAAGTGCGACACGACGGCGTAGCGCAGGCCGTCGTAGCCGCCATTGCCGTAGTCGACGTAGTCGACGCCGCACAGATCGATCAATTGCTCGAACTGCAGGCCGGCGCCGTCGCGCAGCAACTGCGCAGCCGCCAGATAGTCGGTGGCGGCCACCGTGACGGTGACTTCGCCCAGTTTCAGGTCAACCCGCCTGGCCAGCGCGCCGAGCGCCTGGCCGATGTGTTCTTGCAGCTGCTTGGGGTCGACGGCGTATTCGGTAGATGTCATCGATGGCCCTTTACGCACGCGCAATGGTCTGGGTGCGGCGGATCTTCTGCTGCAGCTGGATGATCCCGTACAGCAAGGCCTCGGCGGTGGGCGGGCAACCCGGCACGTAGACATCGACCGGCACGATGCGGTCGCAGCCGCGCACCACGGAGTAGCTGTAGTGGTAGTAGCCGCCGCCGTTGGCGCAGGAGCCCATGCTGATCACCCAGCGCGGCTCGGCCATCTGGTCGTAGACGCGGCGCAGCGCCGGCGCCATCTTGTTGCACAGCGTGCCGGCGACGATCATCAGGTCGCTCTGGCGCGGGCTGGGCCGGAACAGCATGCCGAAGCGGTCGATGTCGTAGCGGGCCGCGCCCGCATGCATCATCTCGACCGCGCAGCAGGCCAGGCCGAAGGTCATCGGCCACAGCGAACCGGTCTTCGACCAGTTGATCAGCTTGTCGGCCGAGGTAGTGAAAAAGCTTTCGCTGAAGACGCCTTCGATAGCCATGTCGTCATTCCCAGTCGAGGGCACCCTTCTTCCACTCGTAGGCGAAGCCGACCACCAGGATGCCGAGGAAGACCATCATGGCCCAGAAGCCGGTCGCCCCGATCTCCTTGAGCGCGACCGCCCAGGGGAAGAGGAAGGCGATCTCGAGGTCGAACAGGATGAACAGGATCGCCACGAGGTAGTAGCGCACGTCGAACTTCATGCGCGCGTCCTCGAAGGCCTCGAAGCCGCACTCGTAAGGCGCGTTCTTGTCGGCGTCGGGCCGGTGCGGCCCCATGACGAAGCCGATGACCTGGGGCGCGACACCGACCGCGACGCCGACCAGGATGAAGAGGATGACCGGCAGGTAAGGCTCGAGGTTCATCGCGTCGGGAAGCAGGTGCGTGTCAGGGACGGGGCGACTGCGAGCAGGCGAAAAGCATCCATGCAGGAGTGAGAGCGCTCATCCGGTCAAGAGAAAGCGCGCCAACGCAAGGGGTCCACTCCCGACCCGCTGCGCACCCAGCGCGCCCCTGCCCTGCGCCTCACGCCGCCAGGGCGTCCGGGTTGCCACCGGATGAGCATGCAACCCGAACCTGTCTCCAATCTGTCTTGGTGCCGTCGGCGAGACTCGAACTCGCACAGCTTTCGCCACTACCCCCTCAAGATAGCGTGTCTACCAATTTCACCACGACGGCCCGGCGTCATTGATGACGCTCGCTGCTGCCCGGATCGCATGAGGTTTCGCTCACCGGACAGCCGGAAATTCTAACGCGAAAGGGACGCGCTTTCTCGCGCTGCAGCACCGTTCATACAACCCGTGGCCGGCCACGCGGCGCGCGTCACTGCGTCGGGATCTGCGCCGCACCCGAGGCGGCCGGCGCGGGGGCCTGCGGTGCGCTCGCGGCCGGCAGCGTGCCCGGGATCTGCGCCGCCGGGAGGCTGGCCGCACCGCCCGGCGCCCCAGCCGGCTGTTCGAGGATGCTGCCACCCTCCGGCGCCGCACGCAGGTTGCCGAAGTAGGCCAGCGCCAGCGTGCACACGAAGAACACCGCCGCCAGCACCCCGGTGGTCCGCGACAGGAAGTTCGCGCTGCCGGTGGCACCGAACAGACTGCCCGAGGCGCCACTGCCGAACGAGGCGCCCATGTCGGCCCCCTTGCCGTGCTGGATCAGCACCAGGCCGATCATCGCCAGCGCGGCGAGCAGCTGCACCACGACTATGAGCGTCAACAACATCTGCATTTCATCGACTCCAGGACTCGAAAGGGTTGCGTGCGGTCAGCGCGCTGCCGCGGTGATCGCGGCGCGGCAGATCGCGAGGAAATCGTCGGCCTTCAGCGACGCGCCGCCGATCAGGCCGCCGTCGATGTCGGGTTGCGAGAACAGCGCCGCGGCGTTGTCGGGCTTCACGCTGCCGCCGTAGAGCAGCTTCATGCGATCCGCGTGCGGCGTGGCTGCATGGAGCTGCGCGCGCAGCAACGCATGCACGGCCTGCGCCTGCTCGGGCGTGGCGGTGCGGCCGGTGCCGATCGCCCACACCGGCTCGTAGGCGACCACCATCTCGCCGGCGCAATGGCCCAGGGTGTGGATCACGGCCGAGAGCTGGCGCTTCACCACCGCCTCGGTCTCGCCGGCCTCGCGCTGGGCCAGCGTCTCGCCGACGCAGACGATCGGCGTCACGCCGCGCGCGAGCGCGGCCTTGGCCTTGTCGGCGACCAGCTGGTCGCCCTCGCCGTGCAGCGCGCGCCGCTCGGAGTGGCCGACGATGGCGTAGCGGCAGCCGAAGTCGGCCAGCATCGCCGCCGACACCTCCCCGGTATAGGCGCCCTGCTCGTGCGCCGAGCAGTCCTGGCTACCCCAGGCCTGCGCGCTGCGAGCCAGCCGCTCGGCGGCCTGCGCGAGGTACGGAAAGGGCACGCAGACCGCCACGTCGCAGGGCAGCGGGCCGGCCGCCTTCAGACCCTCGAGCAGCAGCTCGTTGGCGGCGTGGCTGCCGTGCATCTTCCAGTTGCCGACGACGAGCTTGCGGCGGATGTCTGTCATGGCGTTTCGCTCCTGCTCACCAGGTCAGCACGATCTTGCCGACATGCTGACTGGTTTCCATCAACGCATGGGCCTCGGCGGCCCGGGCCGCCGGGAAGGTCTTGTAGATCGCCGGCTTGACGCGGCCGGCCTCGAACAGCGGCCAGACGCGCTCGCGCAGCGCCGCGGCAACCTGCGCCTTGTAAGCGGCGCTGCGCGGCCGCAGCGTCGAGCCGGTGATCGTCAGGCGCCGCCGCAGCACGGCACCGGCGTCGATCTCGGCCTTGGTACCGCCCTGCACTGCAATGATCGTCAGGCGCCCGTCGTCGGCCAGGCACCGCAACTCGCGCTCGACATAGCCGCCGGCCACCATGTCGAGGATCACGTCGGCGCCGCGGCCGTCGGTCAGGCGCTTCACCTCGGCGACGAAGTCCTGGGACTTGTAGTTGATCGCGTGGTCGGCGCCGAGCGCGCGGCAGGCCGCGGCCTTGGCCTCGTCGCCGACCGTGACGATCACCGTCGAGCCCAGCGCCTTGGCAAGCTGGATCGCGGTGACCCCGATGCCGCTGGAGCCGCCCTGCACCAGCAGCGTCTCGCCGGGCTGCAGGCCGGCGCGCTCGAACACGTTGATCCAGACGGTAAAGCAGGTCTCGGGCAGGCTGGCGGCCTCGGTGTCGCTCAGCCCCTGCGGCACCGGCAGCACCTGCCCGATCGGCGCCACGCAGCGCCGGGCGTAACCGCCGCCGTTGGTCAGCGCGCAGACGCGGTCGCCGAGTGCGAAGCCGGCGGCGGCCAGCGCCGCGGCATCGCCACCGACGATGCGCCCCGCGACCTCCAGCCCTGGCAGGTCCGACGCGCCGGGCGGCGGCGGGTAGAGCCCCGCGCGCTGCAGCATGTCGGGCCGGTTCACGCCCGAGGCGGCGACCTCGATCAGCAGTTCACCGGCCGCCGGCAGCGGCTCGGTCCGCTCGACGAGGCGCAAGGCCTCCGGGCCTCCGGGCTGGCTGATTTCGATTGCTTGCATCGTGGCGGGGGCCGCATCACGGCCGCCGGGCGGGTGCCCGGCGGTTCCGCGAACTCACTCCGACTGCGGCGTGTCCGCTTCGGCGGCCGCGGCCGGCGCCTCGGGGCGGTCGCTGCGCTCGCGGCGCGGCGGACGGTCGCCGCGGTCACCACGACCACCGCGATCGGGCCGGTCGCCGTACTCGCGGCGCGGCGCGCGCTCCGGTTCGACATAGCCCTCGGGCTTCTCGAGCAGCGCCTTCATCGACAGCTTGATGCGGCCCTTCTCGTCGGTCTCGAGCACCTTGACCTGCACGATCTGGCCTTCCTTGAGGAAGTCCTCGACGCGCTCGACGCGCTGGTGCGCGATCTGGCTGATGTGCAGCAGGCCGTCCTTGCCGGGCAGGATGTTGATCAGCGCGCCGAAGTCCAGGATCTTGGTGACCGGGCCCTCGTAGACCTTGCCGATCTCGGCCTCGGCCGTGATCTCGGCGATGCGCTTCATCGCGTGCTCGGCCTTGTCGGCATCGGTGGCGGCGACGGTGATCGTGCCGTCTTCCTCGATGTTGATCTGCGTGCCGGTCTCTTCGGTCAGCGCACGGATGGTCGCGCCGCCCTTGCCGATCACGTCGCGGATCTTCTCGGGGTTGATCTTCATCACGTACAGGCGCGGCGCGAACTCGGAGAGCTCGGTCTTCGCACCGGCCACCGCCTCGACCATCTTGCCGAGGATGTGCAGGCGGGCCTCCTTGGCCTGCGCCAGCGCGACCTGCATGATCTCCTTGGTGATGCCCTGGATCTTGATGTCCATCTGCAGGGCGGTCACGCCGGTGGTCGTGCCGGCGACCTTGAAGTCCATGTCGCCGAGGTGGTCCTCGTCGCCCAGGATGTCGGTCAGCACCGCGAAGCGGTTGCCGTCCTTGATCAGGCCCATCGCGATGCCGGCGACATGCGCCTTCAGCGGCACGCCGGCGTCCATCATCGCCAGGCAGCCGCCGCAGACCGAGGCCATCGACGAGGAGCCGTTCGACTCGGTGATCTCCGACACCACGCGCAGCGAGTAGGCGAACTCGTCCTTGCTCGGCAGCACCGGGATCAGCGCGCGCTTGGCGAGGCGGCCGTGGCCGATCTCGCGGCGCTTGGGCGAGCCCACGCGACCCGTCTCGCCGGTGGCGAAGGGGGGCATGTTGTAGTGGAACATGAAGCGGTCCTCGAACTCGCCGGCCAGCGCGTCGATGCGCTGCGCGTCGCGTTCGGTGCCGAGCGTGGTGATGACCAGCGCCTGGGTCTCGCCGCGCGTGAACAGCGCCGAGCCGTGGGTGCGCGGCAGCACCGAGGAGCGGATCTCGATCGGGCGCACCGTGCGGGTGTCGCGGCCGTCGATGCGCGGTTCGCCGGCCAGGATCTGGCTGCGGACGATCTTGGCCTCGATGTCGAACAGCATGTTCTCGACCTTGACCTTGTCGACCGCGGCGCCGTCAGCGGCCAGGGCCGCCAGCACCTCGGCATAGGCGGCACGGGTGGCCTGGGTGCGGTCCTGCTTGGAGCGGATCTGGTAGGCGGCGCGCAGCTTGGCCTCGCCCAGTTCGTTGACCTTGGCGATGAAGGCTTCGTCCTTGGCCGGGGCCGACCACTGCCACTCGGGCTTGCCGGCCTCGCGCACCATCTCGTTGATCACGCGGATCGCGACATTGCCCTGCTCGTGGCCGAACACCACGCCGCCGAGCATGATGTCCTCGGGCAGCTGGTCAGCCTCCGACTCGACCATCAGCACGGCCGCTTCGGTGCCGGCGACGATCAGGTCGAGCTTCGACTCGGCGAGTTGCGTCGGGCCCGGGTTCAGCACGTATTCGCCGTTGATGTAGCCGACGCGCGCGGCGCCGATCGGGCCGTTGAACGGGATGCCGCTGATCGCCAGCGCGGCGCTGGAGCCGATCAGCGCGGCGATGTCGGCCGAGGCTTCCGGGTTCAGCGACAGCACGTGCACGACGACCTGCACCTCGTTGTAGAAGCCTTCCGGGAACAGCGGCCGCAGCGGGCGGTCGATCAGGCGGCTGGTCAGCGTCTCGAGCTCGCTCGGGCGGCCTTCGCGCTTGAAGAAGCTGCCGGGGATCTTGCCGGCGGCATAGGTCTTCTCGATGTAGTCGACCGTCAGCGGGAAGAAGTCCTGGCCCGGCTTCGGGTTCTTGGCCGCGACCACGGTCGCGAGCACCACGGTGCCGTCCATGTCGACGACCACGGCGCCGCCCGACTGGCGGGCGATCTCGCCGGTCTCCAGCGTCACGGTGTGCTGGCCCCACTGGAAGGTCTTCGTGACCTTGCTGAACATCGTCATCTGTGTCTCCTGGAATTGCGTGCGCTGTCGGTCGCGCACATCACCGGGAGCGACTGGCCCTGAGCGGGATGCCATTCCAGCGCGGCTGCAGGCTTGCAACGGCATTGGAATGACACATCGGCGCTCCGGCGAGCCTGGCTCCAAAGTGCGAAGAGCCTGCGCTGGCGGTTCCAGACAGGCTCTTCGTCATCGTGTCTCGCTTACTTGCGCAGGCCCAGCTTCTGGATCAGCGCCGAGTAGCGGCTGGCGTCCTTGCCCTTCAGGTAGTCCAGCAGCTTGCGGCGGCGGGACACCATGCGCAGCAGGCCGCGGCGACCGTGGTGGTCCTTGGCGTGGGTCTTGAAGTGGGGGGTCAGTTCGTTGATACGCGCGGTGAGCAGCGCGACCTGAACTTCGGGGGAGCCGGTGTCCGCGGTGCCGCGGGCATGGGCTTGGACGATCTCGGCGGTATTGGCCATCTTGACGTTTCCTGGTGGCGCGAAACCACGAACGCTCTCATCAGGAAGGGCGTGCCGCGGCTTCGGGTTTCGACTTGCGGACACGGGTGAAACCGACCCATGCCGTGCGGGGAATGGTGTATCCGATATCAGTTACACCATCGAAGATTATAGACCGAGCGCAGCTTTCAGCCGCCCCACCCCCTGGACGAGCCGCTTCGGCTCGCGCGAGGCGAAGCACCAGCGCAGCCAGCCCTCGGCCTCCGGCCCGAAGGCCACCCCCGGCGCCAGACCCAGCCCGTGGTCGGCCACGAGGTGCTTGGCGAAGACGAGCGAGTCAGCGCCGCCCGGCACCTTCAGGAAGGCGTACATGCCGCCCGCCGGCACCGCCACCTCGACGCCCGGCAGCGCCTGCAGCGCCGGCAGCAGCGTGTCGCGGCAGGCCCTCAGGTGCGCGACCAGCCCCGGCACCAGGCCCTCGGCGCCGGCCAGCGCCGCCAGGCCCGCGCGCTGCACGAACACCGGCGCGCAGGAGGTGTTGAACTCGATCAGCTTGCCGACCGCCTCGACCAGCGACTCGGGCAGCACCAGCCAGCCGAGCCGCCAGCCGGTCATCAGAAAGCTCTTCGAGAAGCTGTGGCACACGACCAGCCGGTCGTCCGGTTCGGCCAGGTCGAGGAACGAGGGCGCGGCGGCAACGCCAGACTCGAAGTAGAGCCGCTCGTACACCTCGTCGGCGACGATCCAGGTCCCGGTGCGGCGGCAGTGCGCCAACAGCGCCGCCTGCTCCTCTCGGCGGAGCGTCCAGCCGGTCGGGTTGTTGGGTGCATTGACCAGCAGCACCCGGGTGCGCGGCGTCACCGCGGCCAGCAGCTCGTCGAGATCGAGGCGCCAGGCGCCGTCGCGCGGCCGCAATGCAACGCGCCGGACGTCAGCGCCGAGGATTGCCGGCTGGGCCGTCAGGTTGGGCCAGACCGGCACCACGACGACGACCTCGTCGCCGGCGCCGGCCAGCGCCTGCGTCGCGATCATCAGCGCGCTGACGCCGGAGGACGTGACGGCGATTCGCTCCGGTCCGGCCGGCCGGTGCAGCGCCGACACGTAGCCGGCGATCGCCGCGCGCAGGTCCGGCAGGCCGAGGTTGTGCGAATAGAAGGTCTCGCCGCGCGCCAGCGAATCGGCCGCGGCGTCGCGGATGAAGGCCGGCGTCGGCTCGTCGCCCTCGCCGAACCAGAAGGCCAACACGTCCTCGCGGCCCAGGCCGGCATTCGCGACCTCGCGGATCTTGGAGCCGGGCAGCTGGCGGATGGCGTCGCGCATTTCAAGGGCCTTGAAAACAAAAATGCCGCTCCAAACTCGGCGGCATGGGCAGCACGTCGCTGCCGCCAACCGATTCTAGGAGCACCTCATGTTCGTCATGCCCATCACCCGCGGCTATGCGCTCAACGGCCAGCAACGCGACCTGAGCCGCGCCTTCGACCGCCTGCTCGACGAGACCGTCGACCGCGTCTTCGGCCCCACCCCGACCACCGCCTCGCGCCTGCCCGCACTTGATGTGCGCGAGACCGAGCAGGCGTATGCGGTGCTGCTCGATCTGCCCGGCGTCGCCAAGGAGGACGTCAAGGTCACGATCGACGGCAAGCGCGTCGCCATCGAGGCCGCACCGCGCGAGGCCGTCCGCGCCGAGGGCGAGCGCGTGATCGTGCGCGAGCGCAGCGCGGTCGCCTATGCCCGCAGCTTCGCGCTGCCGGTCGAGCTCGACGAGGGCGCCTCGCAGGCCAAGCTGGAGAACGGCGTGCTGAGCCTGACGCTGGCGAAGAAGGTCAAGCCGGCGTCGCAGCTGACGATCGGTTGAGGCCTCAGGCCGCCAGCGATTCCAGCGGCCAGCGCGGCTGCACGTCGAAGCGCAGGTCGCGGCTCGCGCTGGCGAGCCCGGCCTGCAGCCGCATCGCCGCGGCCAGCGCGATCATCGCGCCGTTGTCGGTGCACAGCGCCGGCTCCGGGTAGTGCACATGCGCGCCGCGGCGGGCGCAGGCCGCGTCGAGCTGCTCGCGCAGCCGGCGGTTGGCCCCGACGCCGCCCGCCACCACCAGCCGGTCCAGCCCGGTGGCCTTCAGCGCGGCGAGCGACTTCTTCACCAGCACCTCGACGATCGCCGCCTGCGTCGCCGCCGCCAGATCGGCGCGCGGCTGCTCGCAGACGTTCGCGCCGAGCTTCAGGACCTGGGTGCGCACGGCGGTCTTCAGGCCGGCGAAGGAGAAGTCGAGGTCGCCGCTGTGCAGCAGCGGCCGCGGCAGCGCATAGGCCTGCGGGTCGCCGAACTCGGCCAGCCGCGCCAGCGCCGGCCCGCCCGGGTAGCCCAGGCCGAGCAGCTTGGCCGACTTGTCGAAGGCCTCGCCGGCCGCGTCGTCGATGGTCTCGCCGAGCAGCCGGTAGCGGCCGACGCCGTCCACCCGCATCAGCTGGGTATGACCGCCCGACACGAGCAGCGCGACGAACGGAAAGCGCGGCGGGTCGGCCGACAGGAACGGCGACAGCAGGTGGCCCTCGAGGTGGTGCACGCCCAGCAGGGGCCGCTCCAGCGCCGCGGCGAGCGCCGCCGCCACCGCGCTGCCGACCAGCAGCGCCCCGGCGAGGCCCGGCCCGCGCGTGTAGGCGACGACATCGACGTCGGCCAGCGCCCGCCCCGCCTCCGCCAGCACGGCGCGCGTCAGCGGCAGCACGCGGCGGATATGGTCGCGCGACGCGAGCTCGGGCACCACGCCGCCGTAGGCCTCGTGCATCGCCACCTGGCTGTGCAGGGCCTGGGCGAGCAGGCGCGGCGGCGCATCGCCGTCGGCGGCGACCAGGGCCACGCCGGTCTCGTCGCAGGAGGATTCGAAGCTCAGCACCAGCATGGCGGCAGTGTAGTAAGGCGCCTCGGAGCCGGGGCCGCGCAGCGCGCCGCACAGGCTCTTTCATCTCGTCACAAACGAGTTGTGGTGGATATCACGAATCACCGGGGGTGGCCGCTTTGCGCCGTCACGCGCCGTCGTTAGGCTAGTGCACAGCGGGTGAGAGATCCGCTCCACGACACCGTTGGGACCATGAAGCACTACAAGCTGCAAGCATGGCCGGATCTGCCGGCCGCCTTCCACCGCACCGCCTACCGGCGCATGCTGCACAAGATGTCGCAGCGCTACGCCTCGGTGCAGCAGCTGATGAGCGAGAGCGGCCTGGCCCGCACCGCGGTGGTTCAGTTCCTCGACATGCTGGCCGAACGGAAACTGCTCACGGTGCGCGATGACGGCGTGCCCGACTCGCGCTTCGGCCCGACCAGCGCCTTCCAGTGGTTCCGCCGCACCTTCTACGCCGAGGGTCACCTCTGACGCCCGGCTAGCCGCCACCCTCCTGCCGAAGCCCGCCCAGCGCGGGCTTTTTGCTGCGGGCTTGGCGCGTTCCTTGCACAACCATGGCATGGAACGCCTGCGCCCGCTGCGGATCGTCGTTGTCGCGCCGCCCACCCTCAACCCGGACCCGGACGACGAGGCCGCGGCCATCGAGGCCGAGCGCTCGCGCAGCCTGCGCATCGGCTTGCTGGCGACCGGCCACGACATCGTCGCGGTGCTGCCGGTCGACACCTTCCTGCGGGAGCGCATCGCCCAGTTGCAGCCCGAGATGATCATCGTCGATGCCCAAAGCGGTGCACGCGATGCGCTCGAGCATGTGGTCATGTCGACCCGCGACGAGCGCCGCCCGATCGTGCTCTTCACCGATGACGCCGACACCAGCCATGTGGGCGACGCGATCGCCGCCGGCGTCACCGCCTACGTGGTGGCCGGTTTGGCGCATGAGCGCATCAAACCGGTGCTCGAGGTCGCGCTGGCCCGCTTCCGGCACGAGGAAGGCCTGCGCCGGCAGCTCGCCGACGCGCGCACCCAGCTCTCCGAGCGCAAACTGATCGACCGTGCCAAGGGCCTGCTGATGTCGCGCCAGCACATCAGCGAGGAGGAGGCCTATGCCCGCCTGCGCAAGACCGCGATGGACCGCGGGCTGCGGGTGGCCGAGGTGGCACAGCGCCTGATCGACGTCGCCGACGTCCTCGGTTAGATCCGGGCCGCTGGCACGGCGATTGCTGAACTGCATTTCAAGGATCAACGGCGATCCCGCAAACGGTGCGCGCACGAGACGTGCACCCTTCCAGACGACGGCGTCTGCACCCCGCGCGGCCTCAGCCAGCGCGACGGTGCCGGCGCCGTTTTGTTTTCGTTCGCCACAGGAGAACCAATGCCATGCCGCAAGACCCCATCCAAAGCCCGCTGCTGGGCCGCCGCACCGTGCTGAAGGCCGCCGCCGCGGCCGCCGCCTCGGGCAGCGTGCCGGGACTGCAGTCGGCCATCTGGGCGGCGGGCTCCGACAAGCCCGAGAAGGAGGAGGTCCGGATCGGCTTCATCCCGCTGACCGACTGCGCCTCGGTGGTGATGGCCTCGGTGCTGGGCATCGACAAGAAGTACGGCGTCAAGATCATCCCGACCAAGGAGGCCTCCTGGGCCGGCGTGCGCGACAAGCTGGTCAACGGCGAGCTCGACATGGCCCATGTCCTTTACGGCCTGATCTACGGTGTGCACCTCGGCATCGGCGGTCCGAAGAAGGACATGGCCGTGCTGATGGCCCTGAACAACAACGGGCAGGCCATCACGCTCTCGAAGACGCTGGCAGACAAGGGTGGGGTCGACGGCCCCTCGCTGGCCAAGTTGATGGCAAAGGAGCCGCGCGAGTACACATTCGCCGGCACGTTCCCTACTGGGACCCATGCGATGTGGATGCACTACTGGCTCGCCGCCGCCGGCATCAATCCGCTGTCGGGTGCAAAGCTGATCACCGTACCGCCGCCGCAGATGGTGGCGAACATGCGCGTCGGCAACATGGACGGCTTCTGCGTCGGCGAGCCCTGGAACCACCGGGCGATCATGGACGGCATCGGTGTCACAGCGAACACGACGCAGGACATCTGGAAGGATCATCCCGAGAAGACGCTCGGCACCACGGGTGAGTTCGTCAAGAAGTACCCCAACACCACGCGCGCCGTGATGATGGCGGTCATCGAGGCGGGCAAGTGGATCGATGCGGGTCTGCAGAACAAGATGAAGATGGCCGAGACGGTTGCGCAGAAGGCCTACATCAACACCGGCGTCGATGCGATCAATCAGCGCATCCTGGGCCGGTACCAGAACGGCATGGGCAAGACCTGGGACGACCCCAATCACATGAAGTTCTTCAACGACGGGGCCGTCAACTTCCCGTACTTGAGTGACGGCATGTGGTTCCTGACCCAGCACAAGCGCTGGGGGCTGCTGAAGGAGCACCCGGACTACCTGGCCGTGGCCAAGCAGGTCAACCAGATCGACATCTACAAGGAGGTCGCCTCGGCGTTGAAGATCAACGTGCCCAAGGACCCGTTGCGCAGCAGCAAGCTGATCGACGGCGTGGTCTGGGACGGCAAGAACCCGGCGGCCTATGCCGACGGCTTCAAGATCAAAGCCTGATAGGGAGGTCCAGATGGTCAGTGCCGTGTTCCACAACCCCAGCGGCGCGCCGCGCGCCGCCGACCCGGTGAAGCCCGCCGTGGCCAAGCCGGTGACGGCGGTCGCCCCGAAACCCAAGCGGAGCAAGCCGCCGCGCCAGCCCTTTGATTGGCCGGCGCTCGGCTGGCGGGTCCTGCCGCCGGTCGTCGGCACCTCGCTGCTGGTGCTGGTGTGGGGGCTGCTCACCGCCAAGGGCGGCGGCGCCTTCCCGACGCCGTTCGCGGTCTGGGACGCCGCCTATGCCCTCTTCAGCGATCCGTTCTACAGCAACGGGCCGAACGACCAGGGCATCGGCTGGAACATCCTGTACTCGCTCGAACGGGTCGCGATGGGCTTCGGCCTGGCAGCGCTGGTCGGCATCCCGGCCGGCTTCATCATCGGCCGCTTCGCGGTGATGAACCACATGGCCTCGCCGCTGATCAGCCTGCTGCGGCCGGTGTCGCCGCTGGCCTGGCTGCCGATCGGGCTGCTGGTCTTCAAGGCGGCCAACCCGGCGGCCATCTGGACCATCTTCATCTGCTCGATCTGGCCGATGATCCTCAACACCGCCCAGGGCGTGCAACGCGTGCCCCAGGACTACCTGAACGTGGCGCGGGTGCTCAACCTGAGCGAGTGGAAGATCATCACCCGCATCCTGTTCCCCGCGGTGCTGCCCTACATGCTGACCGGCGTGCGCCTGTCGGTGGGCACGGCCTGGCTGGTGATCGTCGCGGCCGAGATGCTGACCGGCGGCGTGGGCATCGGCTTCTGGGTGTGGGACGAGTGGAACAACCTGAACGTGGCGCACATCCTGATCGCGATCTTCGTGATCGGCATCGTCGGCCTGCTGCTCGAACAGCTGCTGATGCTGGTGGCCAAGCGCTTCAGTTACGACTCCTGAGGAGAGCCTCATGACGAGCTTCATCGAAGTCCAGAACGCCGAAATGGTGTTCAGCACCCGCAAGGGCCGCTTCCACGCGCTGCGCGAGATCAACCTGCAGGTCGAGCGCGGCGAATTCGTCACGCTGATCGGCCACTCGGGCTGCGGCAAGAGCACGCTGCTGAACCTGATCGCCGGGCTGCTGATGCCCAGCAGCGGCGCGCTGATCTGCGACAACCGCGAGATCGCGGCGCCCGGGCCGGAGCGCGCGGTGGTGTTCCAGAACCACTCGTTGCTGCCCTGGCTGACCTGCTACGAGAACGTGCATCTCGCGGTCGAGCGGGTGTTCGGCGGCAGCGAGAGCAAGGCGCAGCTCAAGGCCCGCACCGAGGCCGCGCTCGAACTGGTCGGCATGGGCCATGCGCTCGGCAAGCGGCCGCACGAGATCTCCGGCGGCATGAAGCAGCGCGTCGGCATCGCCCGCGCGCTGGCGATGGAGCCCAAGGTGCTGCTGATGGACGAGCCCTTCGGTGCGCTCGACGCGCTGACCCGCGCCCACCTGCAGGACGAGCTGCTGAAGATCGTCGCGCGCACCAAGAGCACGGTGGTGATGGTGACGCACGACGTCGACGAGGCGGTGCTGCTGTCCGACCGCATCGTGATGATGACCAACGGCCCGGCCGCGACGATCGGCGAGATCCTCACGGTCGATCTGCCGCGCCCCCGCAACCGCGTGGAGCTGGCCGAGGATCCGGCCTACATGCACTGCCGCCGCGAAGTGCTGGACTTCCTCTACACCCGCCACGGCCATGTGGAGCGCGAGGCGGCCTGACGCGGTGCGTCTGGCACGCTGGTTGCTGTATCTCCATCGCAGCCGCGGCCCCGTGGCCCGGCTGCTGTCTCCTCAGTAGGGCCCTCAGCCCTTTCGACACCGCCTGGCGTCAACGCCGGGCGGTTTTTTCTTGGTCGCGCACCATGATGGGGCTCGGATCTCGGCCCGCCAGCAGCCACAGTGCGGCGCCGGCCAGGATCATCGGCACGCACAGCCACTGCCCCATGCTCAGGCCCAGCGACAGCAGGCCGAGAAAGCCATCCGGCTCCCGGAAATACTCCGCCGTGAAGCGAAACACGCCGTAGCCGACCAGGAAAGCCCCGGACACGCGCCCGGTCGCCCTCGGTTTGCGCGCGTACCACCACAGCAGCACGAACAGCAGCAGGCCCTCGAGCGCGAACTGGTACAGCGGCGACGGGTGGCGGGCGATGTCGCTGCCCGACTGCGGATAGACCATCGCCCAGGGCAGCGACGGGTCGGCCGCCCGGCCCCACAACTCGCCGTTGATGAAGTTGCCGATGCGCCCGCTGGCCAGCCCGGTGGGCACGCAGGGCGCGACCAGGTCGGTCACCTCCAGCCAGCGCCGGCCGCGGCTCTTCGCGTAGGCCGCCATCGCGGCGATCACGCCCAGCAGCCCGCCGTGGAACGCCATGCCGCCCTTCCACACCGCGAACACCTCGAGCGGATGCGCGGCGTAGTAGCCCGGCTTGTAGAACAGCACGTAGCCCAGCCGCCCGCCGATGATGACCCCGAGCACGCCCCAGAACAGCAGGTCCTCGACGTCGCGCTTGGTCCAGCCGGCCTCCGCGAAGGGCGAACGCGCGGCCCTCAGGGTCGCGAGCCACAGGAACAGGCCGAAGGCCACCAGATAGGTGAGCCCGTACCAGTGCACGGCGAGCGGGCCGAGCTCGATGGCGACGGGATTGAACTGCGGATGGACAAGCATGGTGCCGAGTTACGGGAAGGGAGCGGAACGATAGCGCAGCGCGCCGCCCGGGGCTGCGCGCTGCGGGACAATGGCAGCTTCGCTCCCCCGCCCCCGTTCCTCAGGATCCCGACATGAGCATCAACCGCCGCTCGAAGAACATCACCGAAGGCGTCGCCCGCGCCCCCAACCGCTCGATGTACTACGCGATGGGCTACCAGGAGACCGACTTCGCCAAGCCGATGATCGGCGTGGCCAACGGCCACTCGACGATCACGCCCTGCAACTCCGGCCTGCAGCGCCTGGCCGATGCGGCCGTCGAGGGGCTGAAGGCCGCCGGCGCCAACCCGCAAATCTTCGGCACCCCGACCATCAGCGACGGCATGGCAATGGGCACCGAGGGCATGAAGTACAGCCTGGTGTCGCGCGAGGTCATCGCCGATTGCGTCGAGACCTGCGTCGGCGGCCAGTGGATGGACGGCGTGCTGGTGGTCGGCGGCTGCGACAAGAACATGCCCGGCGGCATGATGGGCATGCTGCGCGCCAACGTGCCGGCGATCTACGTCTACGGCGGCACCATCCTGCCGGGGCGCTACAAGGGCCAGGACCTCAACATCGTCAGCGTGTTCGAGGCGGTCGGCCAGTTCACCGCCGGCAACATGAGCGAAGAGGACTTCTGCCAGATCGAGCGCCACGCGATCCCCGGCAGCGGCTCCTGCGGCGGCATGTACACCGCCAACACGATGAGCTCGGCCTTCGAGGCGTTGGGCCTGTCGTTGCCCTACTCGAGCACCGAGGCCAATGTGCACGAGGAAAAGGTCGAGAGCACGCGGCGCGCCGCGGCCGTGCTGGTCGAGGCGGTGAAGAAGGACCTGAAGCCGCGCGACATCGTCACCCGCAAGAGCATCGAGAACGCGGTGGCCGTGATCATGGCCACCGGCGGGTCGACCAACGCGGTGCTGCATTTCCTGGCCATCGCGCATGCGGCCGAGGTCGAGTGGACGATCGACGACTTCGAGCGCGTGCGCCGCAAGGTGCCGGTGCTGTGCGACCTTAAGCCCAGCGGCAAGTACCTGGCGGTCGACCTGCACCGCGCCGGCGGCATCCCGCAGGTGATGAAGATGCTGCTGAAAGCCGGCCTGCTGCACGGCGACTGCATGACCATCACCGGCAAGACCGTGGCCGAGAACCTGGCCGAGGTGCCCGATGCGCCGCGCGCGGACCAGGACGTGATCCGGCCGATCGGCGAGCCGATGTACGCCGAGGGCCACCTGGCGATCCTGAAGGGCAACCTGTCGCCCGAAGGCGCGGTGGCCAAGATCACCGGCCTGAAGAACCCGACGATCACCGGCCCGGCGCGGGTGTTCGACGACGAGCAGTCGGCGCTGGCCGCGATCATGGCCAAACAGATCAAGGCTGGCGACGTGATGGTCCTGCGCTATCTCGGGCCCGTCGGCGGACCCGGCATGCCCGAGATGCTGGCGCCGACCGGCGCGCTGATCGGCCAGGGACTGGGCGAGTCAGTCGGGCTGATCACCGACGGACGCTTCTCCGGCGGCACCTGGGGCATGGTGGTCGGCCATGTGGCGCCCGAGGCGGCGGCCGGCGGCACGATCGCGCTGGTGCAGGAGGGCGACTCGATCACGATCGACGCCCGCACGCTGACGCTGCAGCTCCACGTCAGCGACGAGGACCTGGCCAAGCGCCGGACGGCCTGGACGGCGCCGGCGCCGCGCTACACCCGTGGTGTGCTGGCGAAATTCGCGATGAACGTCTCGAGCGCCAGCAGCGGCGCCGTGCTCGACCTGCCGCGTTGAGGCCGCGCGCGCGGCCCGGTCACTGTTTGGTGTCGGGCTGCTGGGCGCTGTCGCCGAGCTGGCTGCTGTGGCCGCTGTCGAAGCGGCTGTGCAGGATCGAGTCGCGGGCCTTCTGGCGCGCCGCGGTGCGCTTGCCCTCGACCTTGTCGATCTCGCGCTGGCGTGAAACCTTGAACTTATCGGCCGTCTTCTTCTGCTTGTCGAAGGCCCGGTAATCGAGGCCGAGCGCGCCCAGTGCCTTGCGGCGACGCTCGATCTTCTTCTCGTCCATCTTGTCCATCGCGCGGCGCTTCGTGTAGCCCGACATGTCGGCCCACGCCCACCACACCACCGCGGCGGCGAACGGCGACAGCACACCCCACCAGGGCCAGGCCGCCGACGGACCGATCTCCGCCAGCTTCAGCACGATCAGCAAGACACCCACCACGACAAACAACATCTGTCCTCCGGTCGCCGTGACCTCGGGCACCGTCAACCGGAGCCCCTAGAATCCGTTTACTGACGGCAATGTATCCCACCCGCAACTCGTCCGAAAGGCGAACATGTCTCACCGCACCGCCCTTTGTATCCTGATCGTCGGCCTGCTCGGCGCCTCCGGCAGCGCCCTTGCCAACCCCGAACTCGCCCAGAAGAAGACCTGCCTGGCCTGCCATGCGGTGGACAAGAAGGTCATCGGCCCCGGCTTCAAGGAAGTCGCCGCCAAGTACGCTGCCGACAAGGCCGCCGTCGACACCCTGTCGAAGAAGGTGCTCAAGGGCGGCGCCGGCGTGTGGGGCAACGCCGCCATGCCGCCGATGGCCGCGCAGGTCAGCGAGGCCGAGGCGAAAGAGCTGGTGACGTGGATCCTCGGCCTGAAGTGAGCCTCGTCGCTCCATGAAGAAAGGCCCCGCGAGCGGGGCCTTTTTCATGCTCGCGAGCGGACGTCAGTTCGTCTGCGCAAGCTGCTCCAGGATGGCAGGGTTCTCCAGCGTCGAGGTGTCCTGGGTGATCGCCTCGCCCTTGGCGATCGAGCGCAGCAGGCGGCGCATGATCTTGCCCGAGCGGGTCTTGGGCAGGTTGTCGCCGAAACGGATGTCCTTGGGCTTGGCAATCGGACCGATCTCCTTGCCGACCCAGTTGCGCAGTTCGGCGGCGATCTTCTTGGCCTCCTCGCCGGTCGGACGCGGGCGCTTCAGCACGACGAAGGCACAGATCGCCTCGCCGGTGGTGTCGTCCGGGCGCCCGACCACCGCGGCCTCGGCCACCAACTCGGTGCAGGACACCAGCGCCGACTCGATCTCCATCGTGCCCATGCGGTGGCCCGAGACGTTCAGCACGTCGTCGATGCGGCCGGTGATCGTGAAGTAGCCGGTCTTCTCGTCGCGGATCGCGCCGTCGCCGGCCAGGTAGTAGCCCTTGAGCTCCGGTGGGTAGTAGCTCTTCTTGAAGCGCTCGGGGTCGCCCCAGATCGTGCGGATCATCGCCGGCCAGGGCTTCTTGACGACCAGGATGCCGCCCTGCCCGTTGGGCACATCGTTGCCGGTCTCGTCGACGATGGCCGCCGCGATGCCCGGGAAGGGCAGCGTGCACGAGCCCGGCACCAGCGGCGTCGCGCCCGGCAGCGGCGTGATCATGTGGCCGCCGGTCTCCGTCTGCCAGAAGGTGTCGACGATCGGGCAGCGGCCGCCGCCGATGTGCAGGTGGTACCACTCCCAGGCGGCCGGGTTGATCGGCTCGCCGACCGAGCCGAGGATGCGCAGGCTGCTCAGGTCGTAGTTGCGGGGGTGGGCCGCCGCGTTGCCCTCGGCCGCCTTGATCAGCGAGCGGATCGCGGTCGGCGCGGTGTAGAAGATCGAGACCTTGTGCTTCTGGATCATCTGCCAGAAGCGGCCGGCGTCCGGGTAGGTCGGCACGCCCTCGAACACGATCTCGGTGCCGCCGAGCGCCAGCGGGCCGTAGGCGATGTAGGTGTGGCCGGTGACCCAGCCGATGTCGGCGGT
This sequence comes from Methylibium sp., assembly GCA_035476815.1. Lineage (GTDB taxonomy): Bacteria > Pseudomonadota > Gammaproteobacteria > Burkholderiales > Burkholderiaceae_C > Methylibium. The sequence continues at coordinate 7,134 of DATILD010000082.1, read as the reverse complement.
GCACCAGAAGACGTCGTTGTCCTTCAGGTCGAAGGTCCACTTGGTCGTCAGCATCGCGTGCAGCAGGTAGCCGCCGGTGGAATGCTGCACGCCCTTGGGCTTGCCGGTCGAGCCGGAGGTGTAGAGCAGGAACAGCGGGTGCTCGGCGCCGACCCACTCCGGCTCGCAGCTGGTGGGCTGACCGTCGGCGACCTCGCTCATCCACTGGTCGCGGCCGGCCGTCATCGCGATCGCGGCCCCGGTGCGCTTGACGACGAGCACGCTCTTCACGCTGTCGCAGCCGCCGAGCGCGAGCGCCTCGTCGACGATGGCCTTCAGCGGCAGCGCCTTGCCGCCGCGCACCTGCTGGTCGGCGGTGATCACGGCCACCGCGCCGGTGTCCTCGATGCGGTCGCGCAGGCTCTGCGCCGAGAAGCCGCCGAACACCACCGAGTGCGTCGCGCCGATGCGCGCGCAGGCCTGCATCGCCGCCACGCCGTCGATCGACATCGAGATGTAGATGACGACACGGTCGCCCTTCTTGACGCCCAGGCTCTTCAGGCCGTTGGCGACCTGGCAGGTCTTGGCCAGCAGTTCCTTGTAGGTCGCCTTGGTGACCTCGCCGCCGTCGGCCTCGAAGATGATCGCGGTCTTGTCGCCCAGGCCGCGCTCGATGTTGCGGTCCAGGCAGTTGTAGGAGACGTTGAGCGTCCCGTCCTCGAACCACTTGAAGAACGGCGCGTTGCTGTCGTCGAGCGTCTTGGCGAACGGTGTCTTCCAGCTCACCAGCTCGCGCGCCTGGCGGGCCCAGAAGCCCGCGTGGTCGGCCTCGGCCTCGGCGATCAGCCTGTCGTAGGCGGCCATGCCCGACACATGGGCACCGGCCACGGCGGCGGCGGGCGGGGCGTAGAGCTTGGGCTCTTGCGCAGCGTTGTCGTTGCTCATCGTTGTCTCCTGATCGCTAACGGTGGGACCGGCCAGCACCATAGGTAGAAGCACTTACGATGCCCTTACTCGCCCTGATGGTTGACTGTCGGCACCGACTTTAGCGCGCCGGCCGCCAGCGCCGCCACTGCGGGCTGCCCGAAGCGTTTGCGCCAAACCGACACGCTCCCGGCGGCAGGGGAGCGCCCCGCAGCCCGACCGTCACGCTCTGCTCCCTAGAATCCGGCTGCTCGCACCCCCGACCGACACGCCCTCCCATGTCCCAAAGCCCGCTCCCCGACGGCACCCGGCTGCCCGCCCTGCCCAACCTGATCTTCGCCAGCCGCTGGCTGCAGCTGCCGCTGTACCTGGGGCTGATCCTGGCGCAGGCGGTCTATGTCTGGCACTTCGGCGTGGAGCTGTTTCACCTGATCGAGGCGGCGTTCGGCAGCGAGGCCGCGCTGGCGAAGCTGGTCACCAGCATCGGCTACAAGACCGACGCGGCGATCTCCAGCCTCAACGAGACCGTGATCATGCTGGTGGTGCTGGCGCTGATCGACGTGGTGATGATCAGCAACCTGCTGATCATGGTGATCGTCGGCGGCTACGAGACCTTCGTGTCGCGGATGAACCTGGAGGGCCACCCCGACCAGCCGGAATGGTTGAGCCATGTCAACGCCTCGGTGCTCAAGGTCAAGCTGGCCACCGCGATCATCGGCATCAGCTCGATCCACCTGCTCAAGACCTTCATCAACGCCGGCAACTACACCGAGCAGGTGCTGCTGTGGCAGACGCTGATCCACATCACCTTCCTGCTGTCGGCACTGGCGATCGCCTACACCGACCGGCTGATGAGCCCGGTGCCGCGCGCCGCCGGCGGCCACTGACGGGCGCGGCCGCTCAGCGCGCCGCGCGCAGCAGCACCGCCGAGCCCAGCACGCCGGCCAGCAGCGAGCCGCAGAGCACACCGAGCTTGAGCTGCAGCGCGTAGCCCGCCCCCTGGCCGTCGAAGGCCAGCGCGCCGATGAACAGGCTCATCGTGAAGCCCACGCCGCACAGCACGCAGACGCCGAAGAACTGCCGCGGGCTCGCGCCCGCCGGCAACTCGGCGCCGGTCCAGCGGATCAGCAGCATCGACGTGCCGAAGACGCCGATCGCCTTGCCGAACACCAGCCCGGCGGCGATGCCCAGCGGCACCGTCTGCGTCAGCGTGTCCAGGTCGACTCCTTCGAGCACCACGCCGGCGTTGACGAAGGCGAACATCGGCAGAACGGCGAATGCGACCCAGGGGTGCAGCGCGTGCTCGACCCCTTCGAGCGGCGAGCGGCCGTCGGGCGCCCTCAGTGGGATCGCCAGCGCCGTCGCGACGCCGGCCAAGGTCGCGTGCACGCCGGACTTCAGCACGAACAGCCAGACCACCAGCCCGACGATCGCGTAGGGCCCGAGGCTCGTCACCCTTGCCTTGTTCAGCGCCAGCAGCGCGGCGCCGCCGGCCAGCGCGCCGCCCAGCATCGCCGGCGACAGTTCGGCGGTATAGAACAGCGCAATGACAACGATCGCTCCGAGGTCGTCGATGATCGCCACCGCGGTGAGGAAGACCTTCAGCGAGACCGGCACCCGCGAGCCCAGCAGCATCAGGATGCCGAGCGCGAAGGCGATGTCGGTGGCGGCCGGGATGGCCCAGCCGCGCAGCGCGACCGGGTCGGCGTGGTTGATCGCGGCATAGATCGCCGCGGGCACCAGCATGCCGCCGAGCGCCGCGCCGGCCGGCAGCAGCGCCTGGCGCGGCGATGCCAGCTCGCCGGCCAGCAGCTCGCGCTTGATCTCGAGGCCCACGAGGAAGAAGAACACCGCCATCCACAGGTCGTTGACCCACAGCTGCAGTGGCTTGGACAGCAGCAGCCACTCGCCGACGCGGACCTCGCCGCGCAGCTGCACGAAGCTTTCGTAGCCCGGAGCCCAGGCCGAGTTGCTGGCGACGAGCGCCGCCAGCGCCGCGAAGGCCAGCAGCACGCCGCCGGCCGACTCGGAGGCGATGAATCGCCGGATGCTGCCGATCAAGGTTTCCCCTCCCCATTCATTAAACTGTCGGCCTCAGGCGCGCCGGGTTCGGCGAGCCTGGCAGACCCGCCGGGCCCACCCAGGCCCCGTCGCCCCGCCCTCTCCGGAATGCCCCCATGAGAACGATCCGATACGCCGACCTCGTCGAGAGCGTCGCCGCCGCCCTGCAGTACATCAGCTACTACCACCCCGCCGACTACATCACCCACCTGGCGCGCGCCTATGCCGCCGAGCAGAGTCCCGCGGCCAAGGATGCGATCGCGCAGATTCTCACCAATTCGCGCATGTGCGCCGAGGGCAAGCGGCCGATCTGCCAGGACACCGGCATCGTCAACGTGTTCCTGAGGATCGGCATGGACGTGCGCTTCGAGGGCTTCGCCGGCTCGATCGAGGACGCGGTCAACGAGGGCGTGCGCCGCGGCTACCTGGACCCGGAGAACAAGCTGCGCGCCTCGATCGTGGCCGACCCGCACTTCGACCGCAAGAACACCAAGGACAACACCCCCGCCGTCGTGCACATGACGGTGGTGCCGGGCAACACGGTGGACGTGCAGATCGCCGCCAAGGGCGGCGGCTCTGAGAACAAGAGCAAGTTCGTGATGCTCAACCCGAGCGACAGCCTGGTCGACTGGGTGCTCAAGACCGTGCCGACGATGGGCGCCGGCTGGTGCCCGCCGGGCATGCTGGGCATCGGCATCGGCGGCACCGCCGAGAAGGCGATGCTGCTGGCCAAGGAAGTGTTGATGGAAGACATCGACATGTTCGAGCTCAAGGCCCGCGGCCCGCAGAACAAGCTCGAGGAGCTGCGCATCGAGCTGTGCGACAAGATCAACGCGCTGGGCATCGGCGCGCAGGGCCTGGGCGGCCTGACCACGGTGCTCGACGTCAAGATCTCGACCTACCCGACGCACGCGGCCAGCAAGCCGGTCGCGATGATCCCGAACTGCGCGGCGACCCGCCACGCCCACTTCGTGCTCGACGGCTCCGGCCCGGCCTACCTGACGCCGCCCAGCCTCGACCTGTGGCCCGACGTGCACTGGGCGCCCGACTACAACAAGAGCAAGCGCGTCAACCTCGACACGCTCACGCGCGAGGAAGTGGCGAGCTGGAAGCCCGGCGACACGCTGCTGCTCAACGGCAAGATGCTGACCGGCCGCGACGCCGCGCACAAGCGCATCCAGGACATGCTGGCCAAGGGCGAGGCGCTGCCGGTGGACTTCACCAACCGCGTCATCTACTACGTCGGCCCGGTCGACCCGGTGCGCGACGAGGTCGTCGGCCCGGCCGGCCCGACCACCGCCACCCGCATGGACAAGTTCACCGAGATGATGCTGGCCCAGACCGGGCTGATCGGCATGATCGGCAAGGCCGAGCGCGGCCCGGCCGGCATCGAGGCGATCAAGAAGCACAAGAGCGCCTACCTGATGGCCGTCGGCGGCGCCGCCTACCTGGTCGCCAAGGCGATCAAGGAGGCCAAGGTGGTCGGCTTCGCCGACCTGGGCATGGAGGCGATCTACGAATTCGCGGTGACCGACATGCCGGTGACGGTGGCGGTCGATGCCAGCGGCACCTCGGTGCACCAGACGGGTCCGGCCGAATGGCAGGCCAAGATCGGCAAGATCCCGGTCGCGGCGGCCTGACGGTCCCGCGGCGGGCCCCGCTGTGCCCGCGCTGCGGCGGGCCGAACGGCTGCGTCCCGGCGGCGTGCGGCCGCTTCGACACGTCCTGCTGGTGCGCTGCAGTGCGCATCGACGAGGCGGCCCGTGCCGGTGTGCGCGAGATCCCGGCCTGCCTGTGCCCGCGCTGTGCGGGCGTCGCGGCCTGACGGGACCGCCGTGGAGGCCGCGCCCTTCGCGCTGACCAAGATCCAGCCGCCACGGCGGCGACCCCAGCTGATCGAACGGCCGGCGCTGGCCGCGCGGCTCGACGCGGCACTCGGGTCTGCACGGCTGCTGCTCATCAGCGCACCGGCCGGGTCGGGCAAGACGGTCGCGCTGACCCAGCTGCTGGCCCGCCATGCCGGCGAGGCGCTCGCCTGGATCGCGCTCGACGAGGACGACGACCTCGGCCGCGTCGCCGCCTGCCTGGTGGCCGCGCTCGAGCCGGCCGACCTGCCCTGGCGCAGCTCGCCCGAGGCGCTGGTGCTGGCCGCCCAGGACGGCACGCGCGCCAGCCGCCTGGCCTTCGTCGCGGCGCTGGCCAATGCGCTGGCCGCCAGCGACACGCCGCGCGGGCTGCTGGTGTTCGACGACGCGCACCGCGTCGCGGACCCGGCGGTGTTCGAGCTGCTCGACGCGCTGGTCGAGCACCTGCCCCCGCACTGGACCCTGATGGTGGCGACCCGCACCGATCCGCCGCTCGCGCTGGCGCGGCTGCGCGCGCGCGGCGAGCTGGCCGAGTTCAAGCGCGCGCAGCTCGACTTCAGCGCCGACGAGGTCGCCGCACTCGCCCGCCTGCGCCACCCCGGCTGCAGCGAGGCCGAGGCCCGGGCGCTGCACGAGCGCACCCACGGCTGGGCCGCCGGCCTGGGCCTCGCCCTGAGCGACAACGCGGCCAGCCCCGCCACCGCACCGCTCGGCCTGCACGAGCGCCATGCCTTCGATTACCTCGCCAGCGAGGTGCTCGACGCGATGCCGGCGCCGCTGCGCGACTTCCTGCTGCGCAGCTCGGTGCTCGCCGAGCTGACGCCCGAGCGCTGCGCCGCCGTCAGCGGCGACGCCCAGGCCGCCCGCTGGCTGGAGGAGGTCGAGCAGCGCGGCCTGTTCGTCAGCGTGCTCGACGGCGAGACACGGACCGTCAAGCTGCACGACCTGTTCCGCGACTGCCTCGACGACCGCCTGCGCCGCGAACGGCCGGACGAGCTGCCCGTGCTGCTGCGGCGCGCCGCCGCCGCCGAGCCCGACCCGACCCGGCGCCTCGCCTACCTGCTGCGCGCCGGGGCCTGGGACGAGGCCGAGGCGCTGCTGGTCGCGCTGGCGCCGCAACTGCTGACCCAGGGCGCGATCGCCGCGCTGCAGCGGCTGATCGCCCAGTTCCCGGCCGAGCAGGCCGAGCGCTCGGCGCCGGTGCAGATGGCGATGACGCTGACCGCCTGGGCGCAGTGGAACTGGCCGGCGATGCGCCGGGCCGCCACGCGCGCCGCCGAGCTGTTCGGCGCCCAGGGCGACGCGCCGCAGCGCCAGCGCGCGCTCAGCTACCTGTGCATCGCCTACTCAGGCGGCGACGAGGACGAGCGCGCTGCCCAGTTGCTCGACAAACTGCTCGTCGAGCCGCTCGACCATGACACGCTGTGCCGCGCACTGCTGGTGTCGGGCTGGGTCGCGATCGCGATGGGCGACCGGCCCCAGCTCGCGTCGCTGTGGTCGCAGATCGTCGGCGCGCTCGAGCAGACCGAGCAGCTGCAGTTCTGGTACGAGTGCACGCCGCTGCCCTCCTATGTCGGCGCGCCCGGCATGCGCGCGCCGCTGTTGCGCTACGCGCAGGGCGCGTGGCGGCATCTGCCGGAGCAGCCGATCCCGCTGTCCGGCATGCTGCAGGTGATGCAGGGCTGGCTGCAGCTGTGGGCCGGCGACCACGCGGCCGCGAGCCGCAGCCGCGCCCAGGCCGAGGCCGACAGCCGCTGGCTCGGCCGGCCGACCAATCTGGAGCTGCAGTCGCTGATGCTCGGCGCGATGCTGGCCGCGTTGACCGGCGACAGCGGGCGCACGCGCCGCTGCATCGACGATCTGCTCGTGCTCGTCGAGGGCCTGCCCGACGCTGGCCAGCGCGCCGCCTACCTGGCGCGCATGGTGTTCTGGGGCGTGCGGATGGCGGCGATCGCCGGCGACCGCGGGCTGCTGGTCGAGCTGGCCGGCCGGCTCGACGCCCATGCCGACGACCCGCAGTGGCATCTGCCCGACGCCTACCGCGCCGCCTGCCGTGCCTACGTGGCCGACACCGAGGCCGCCTGGCAGGCGGTGGTCCAGGTCGAGGCGTTGGTCGACGTGTTCGGCCAGGGCGCCGAGGCCCGGTTGCGACTCGCCGACCGGCGCGCCGCCGCCGGCGACCTGGCGGGTGCCGCGACGCTGCTCGGACCGGTGCTGGTCCAGAGCGAGGCCAGCGGCGAAGCCGGGCCGCTGCTGTGCGCCGGCCCCGCCGTGCTGGCCCGGCTCGCCGCCCGGCGCTGGAACG
>DATILD010000081.1:0-23801 GCA_035476815.1 Methylibium sp. | reverse complement strand
CGCAACGACTTCGTGCGCAAGCGCGAGTTCGACATGCTGCGCAAGATCCGCCGCGAGGGCTTCCCGGCCGACGGCTCGGCCGGCCTGCAGGGCAGCGACCTCGACGACTCCGACCAGCGCATCGGCGGCGTCGAGCGCCCGGCCGACGCGGCCGTGAAGGCCAAGATCGACGAGATCGAACAGCAGATGGAAGGCGAGTCGATCGGCCGCCGCACCCAGCCCTCGCACCCGCCGTCGTTCTACACCGCGCGGACGGTAGCCGGCAGCCTCGACCCGAATGCGGCCGCCGCGGCCGCGATGGAGCGGCCGTTCACCGAGGAGGCCGCGCCGCCGCCGCAAGCCGCGCCCGCCCCGGTCCGCCCCCCGGCCGAAGCCCCGGCCGCCGCCGAAGCGCGTCGATCGACCCGCCCCGGCCTGCTGTGGGACGCGCCGTCGGCGCCGGCCCCGCTGCAGGCCGCCACCGCGGCGACGGCCCAGGCGGCGACCGCCAAGCCCATGGTCAAGGCCGGCCACTCCGACTTCAACAACCCGTTCGCGGTCGAAGTCAACGAGATCGCCCACGACCCGGTGCTCGACGAGGCGGTGATCTCCTTCGCCAACGCCGAGTTCGAGTCCTGCGAGCGCTCGATCAGCGACCTGATCTCGCCCCAGGGCGACCGCGCCAACCACGCCGAGACCTGGCTGGTGCTGTTCGACCTCTACCGTGCCACCGGCCAGCAGCAGCCCTTCGAGAACCTCGCGCTCGACTACGTGCAGCGCTTCGGCTGGTCGCCGCCGCAGTGGTTCTCGATCCCGCAGCTGGTGGCCCAGGAGGCCTCGCTGCAGGCCGCGACCAAGGCGCCGTCGGCACTGCGCAGCGACGGCGCGATCGGCTGGGTGGCGCCGGGCCAGCTCGACATCGACGGCGTGATGACGCTGCGCGCCAAGACGCTGCAGATGCCGCTGCCCTGGGTGCTCGACTGGGGCTCGCTGAAGGTGATCGACCCCGAGGCCAGCAGCCAGCTCTCGCAGCTGCTGCGCCACTGGGCCACGCAGAAGCTGGAGATGCGCTGGATCGGCTTCGAGCAGCTGATGGCGGTGCTGGCCGAGGCCGCGCCGACCGGGGTCCGCGACGCCGACCCGGTGCACTGGCTGCTGCGGCTCGAGGCGCTGCGGCTGGCCAACCGGGCCGACCAGTTCGACGAGGTCGCGATCGACTACTGCGTGACCTACGAGGTCTCGCCGCCGTCGTGGGAAAAGACGCTGTGCACGGTCAAGTTGGCCGACGCCGGCGGCCAGACGCTGTCGTCGCGCTCGATGGTCACCGACGTCTCGACCGGCTTCGCCGAGTCGCAGATGATCGAGGAGGCCGGCGGCATGCGCACCGCCGCGGTCGATCTGTCGGGCCAGCTGGTCGGCGACATCGGCAAGGTGCTGACGCAGCTCGAGGCCAAGCTCGGCAGCGCCGGCGTCGTCAGCGTCAACTGCGCGCGGCTGATCCGCATGGACTTCGTGGCCGCCGGCGACCTGCTGAACTGGGTGCTGCAGCGGCGCACCGAGCAGCGCCTGGTGCACTTCGAGGACGCCCACCGCCTGGTCGGGCTGTTCTTCAACGCGATGGGCATCAACGAGCACGCGCGGGTCAAGGTCCGGAACATTTGACCACCCCCGTTGGGTCATGACGACCACCCCCGTTGCGGCTGCGCCGCTCCCCCTCTAGGGGGCGACGCCGGCGAGACCGGCGCAGCCGGATCCGCGGCGTCTGCTGGGCTAGAAGGTTCGTGCTGCATGCGCCGCGCATGGCGTTGGTCCCCAAATGCGTTCAACATGAAATCCATGGACACCTATCACGGAACCACCATCGTCAGCGTGCGGCGCGGCCGCGAGGTCGCGATCGGCGGCGACGGCCAGGTCACGCTCGGCAACATCGTCGTCAAGGGCAGCGCCCGCAAGGTGCGCAAGCTCTACAAGGACCAGGTGCTGGCCGGCTTCGCCGGCGCCACCGCCGACGCCTTCACGCTGTTCGAGCGCTTCGAGGCCAAGCTCGAGAAGCACCAGGGCCAGCTCGCCCGCGCCGCGATCGAGCTGACCAAGGACTGGCGCACTGACCGCGTGCTGCGCCGGCTGGAGGCGATGCTCGCGGTGGCCGACCGCGAGTGCTCGCTGATCATCACCGGCAACGGCGACGTGCTCGAGCCCGAGCACGGCATCGTCGCGATCGGCTCCGGCGGCGCGTTCGCCCAGGCGGCGGCGCGGGCCCTCTACGAGCACACCGAGCTGAGCGCGCGCGACATCGTCAAGAAGTCGCTCGAGATCGCCGGCGACCTGTGCATCTACACCAACCAGCACCACACGATCGAAACGCTCGAATGAATCTGCAACGCTGCGTCGAGCGGGCCGAGCGCCGGGCCGCTCCCAAGCCGGCCCGCATCCCCCCGGGGGATCGGCGGACGTACACGTCCGACGAGGGGTCGTCATGAGCATGACCCCCCGGGAGATCGTTTCCGAGCTGGACCACCACATCGTCGGCCAGCACGACGCCAAGCGTGCGGTCGCGATCGCGCTGCGCAACCGCTGGCGGCGCCAGCAGGTCGACGACAAGCTGCGCGCCGAGATCACGCCGAAGAACATCCTGATGATCGGGCCGACCGGCGTCGGCAAGACCGAGATCGCGCGCCGGCTCGCGAAGCTGGCCGACGCACCCTTCATCAAGGTCGAGGCGACCAAGTTCACCGAGGTCGGCTATGTCGGCAAGGACGTCGACTCGATCGTGCGCGACCTGATCGAGGTGGCGGTCAAGCAGACCCGCGAGGCCGCGATGCGTGCCCACCGCCCCCGCGCCGAGGACGCCGCCGAGGAGCGCATCCTCGACGCGCTGGTGCCGCCGCCCAGCCACGGCCCGGGCTTCGGCACCGCGGCCGCGCCGGCCGACGGCGCGGCGCGCCAGACCTTCCGCAAGCGCTTGCGCGAGGGCACGCTGGACGACAAGGAGATCGAGCTCGACATCGCCGAGCCGCGCGCCAGCGTCGAGCTGATGGCCCCGCCCGGCATGGAGGAGATGACCGAGCAGTTGAAGGGCCTGTTCGCCGGCCTCGGCCAAGGCCGGCGCAAGACCCGCAAGCTCAAGATCGGCGAGGCGCTGAAGCTGCTGGTCGACGAGGAGGCGGCCAAGCTGGTCAACGAGGACGAGATCAAGGCCCAGGCGCTCGCGGCGGCCGAGCAGAACGGCATCGTCTTCATCGACGAGATCGACAAGGTCACCTCGCGCAGCGAGGCCGGCGGCACCGCCGAGGTGTCGCGCCAGGGCGTGCAGCGCGACCTGCTGCCGCTGGTCGAGGGCACGACGGTCAGCACCAAGTACGGCATGGTCAAGACCGACCACATGCTGTTCATCGCCTCCGGCGCCTTCCACCTGAGCAAGCCGAGCGACCTGATCCCGGAGCTTCAGGGGCGCTTCCCGATCCGCGTCGAGCTGGGCTCGCTGGGCGTGGCCGAGTTCGAGGCCATCCTGACCCAGACCCAGGCCAGCCTGACGCGCCAGTACGCGGCGCTGCTGGCCACCGAGGGCGTGACGCTCGAGTTCCGCCCGGACGGCATCCGCCGGCTGGCGCAGATCGCCTGCGAGGTCAACGAGCGCACCGAGAACATCGGCGCGCGGCGGCTCGCCACGGTGATGGAGCGGCTGCTCGACGAGGTGAGCTTCGACGCGCCCAACCGCGCCGGCCAGACGCTCGCGATCGACGCCGCCTACGTGGACGGCAAGCTGGCGGCGCTGGCGGTGGACGAGGACCTGTCGCGCTTCATCCTCTGATGACGGCCCCCGGCCGCACTTCCCAGCGGAAGCGGGGGCTAGCCGCTCGGCCGAGCGCCGGGCCCCGCCCCAAGCCGGCCGAGCCCCCCCGCGGGGGGTGGCCGCCGTACCCGGCGGCCGGGGGCCGTCATCAGGCGCGCGGCTCGTCGGGCCGCAGGCCGCGGTGCTCGGCGATCGTCAGCAGCCCGTCGAAGATCAGCGATTCGGCCAGCTCGTAGCCGATCGACAGCGCCGGCGCGACCTTCCAGCCGGCCCCGCCGGTGACGATGCAGTGCGGCGCCTGCCCGCAATGCGCTTGCAGCTGGCGGTGCATGCGCTCGATCGCGCCGGTGATCGCGTAGGTGCCGCCGCTGGTCAGCGCGTCGCTGGTGTTGGTGGGGAAGGCGCGCACCTCGCCGGTGGGCACGCGCAGCCCGGCGGTGCCGGCCTCCAGCGCGCGCAGCATGATGCCGTGGCCGGGCAGGATCAGCCCGCCAAGGAAGCGGCCGTCGGCATCGACGGCGTCGACCGTCACCGCGGTGCCGGCCATCACCACCAGCACCGGCGCGCGCCGCCCGGCGGCCAGCATGCGCGCGCGCGCGCCGATCACGGCGACCCAGCGGTCGCTGCCCAGCCGCGTCGGGTGGTCGTAGCCGTTGACGACGCCGGCCTCGGCCACGCTCGACACCACCCAGCGCGGGCTCACGTCCCAGAGCTCGAGCTGCTCCTCGATGCGGTGGCGCACCGAGTCGCCGGCGACGCAGCAGCCGAGCATCGCGCTCGGCGGCGCGAGAGCGGTCCAGTCGCCGCCCGGCTCGGCGAGGCGGTCGATGGTCTCGAGGAAGGCCGCGCCGTGGGCCAGCGGCTCGCTGCCCGGCGCCAGCGACGCGTACTGCGCCCATTTCAGGCGCGTGTTGCCGATGTCGATCGCGAGCAGGGTCATCAGTCGCCGCCCGAATACCCGGGCAAGGTCTGCTCGTGCACGACAGTGTTGCCCAGGCCGAGCAGCTCGCGCGCGCGGCCGAGCCGTGCCTGCGCCTCGCGCGGCCGGCGGGCCCGAACCAGGCTGCGCTCGACCTCCCACACCAGCCGCACCAGCGACTCGCGATCGCGCGCGCGGTGCACCCGCAGTGCCGTGAGCGAGCTGCTCACCGGCGCGTCGACCAGCAGCGTGCCGATCAGCAGGCCGCGCACCTCGCCGAGCACGCGGTCTTCCTCGCTGTCGCCACTGCCCTCGGCGGGCGGCGGCACGCCGTAGGACGCATCCAGAGTGACCGGTCGGATGTGGACCGGCAGCTCACCGAGCAGCGGCTCCGACAGCACCGGCACGGTACGCGGCGACTCCAGCGGCAGCAGGGGCACCATGGGCAGCTCGCGCGGCAGCGGCGGCGCGGCGATGCGCGCGCTGCGCCGCGACGGCGTGACGCGGCGCACTGGCAGCGGCCGCGGCGCGGCGACCGGGGCCAGTTCGATCGACAGCAACGCTCGGTCCGCGGGCGCGGCGACCGACGACGGTTCGACGGCCGCTTCGATCGCCGTCGGCTCGACGGGCAGGACCGGCACGGCATCGGGCACCGGTTCGACCGCGGTGGCCACAGACGCGTCGTCCGCGGTTCCGGCGCCCACCGGCACGGCCGCACCGACGGCCGCCACGGGCTCCTCCAGCGCCGGCGCGGCTTCGGCAACCCCCGGTGCGGCAACCGGGGGGGCTTCGGTGGCAGCGCCCTCGGGCTCGGACGCCGCCGGCGCCGCGGGCGGCTCCGGGGTCACGGGGTCAGCCGACTGCACCTCCTCGACCACCGCGACGAGCGGTTCGCCGGCCACCATGCCCCACGCGAGCAGTTCGTCGAAGTGGCACGGGGCCACACCCGCCTGCTGCGCCAGCCCCAGGACCGCCTCGCGGCTGCGCTTGCCATCGACCAGCAGCAGCATGGTGCGGTGGCGCTGGCCGAGCTTGCGCTTGCGCAGCCGCAGCTCCTCCAGTCCTAGCGCAGTCTTGGTAGGGGGCAGGGTCACCGGGCTTGCGAGATGTTTCGAACCGAACCATTGTGGCGTGGAACGCGGCGCGCGCCCAAGGCCGCGTACCCAGGTGCTGCGATCTTCGTTCGATGGGCGCCGACATGACGGTCCATGCAGAACCGGCACTCCGTCACGGGCCGGCCGGCAAGCTTCGCCCATCCGCCGCCATGACCGACCAGGTCGCCGCGTTCGAGGCCCGCGCCGATTACCGCCCGACGCACAAGGTACGTTTCGTCACCGCGGCGTCGTTGTTCGACGGCCACGACGCCGTGACCGACACCCTGCGGCGCATCCTGACCACGGCCGCGAGCCCCGCAGGAGACCGCCGGCACCGACCTCCGCACCACGCTGCAGGCGCTGATCGCGATCGACGACAACGGCAAGTCGCTGCACACCAAGACCTGCGACGCGGCGATCACCACGCCCACCGACGAGTCCATGCGCCGCGCGACGGCGATCCGGCTCGTCATCCACCGCGCGCGGGCCGGCGCGCTCGACGACGACGAGAAGCGCAACCAACGCACCCGCCTGCTCGACTTCGACCCGCGCCATGTCGACGCGACGCCGGCGAGGCGCGCACGGCAGCAGCAGACCGTCATCGACAACGTCAACGTCTTCGACGTGCCGATGGACGCGGTGCGCCACATGACGCGGCACCGCGCCGAGAGCGACTCGCTGTTCTGGCGCACGCTTGCATCGCCGCCGCGGGCCGGCGCGATCGCGGGCGAGCCGGGCATCAGCGACCTGCGCGTCGGGCAGGCGCCGCGCGAGCGGTGCACCGGCCCCGTCGCACGGCGCGATGCCACACGCGTCGTCGCCGTCACGCCAACGCAGGCGGCCAGCGAACCGCTTGCACCGCCGCGGTGACGAGGAAGCCGCAACGCACCAGAAGGAGGTGCCCGCGGCCGTCGGCAGTCGCATGAAGCCTTTGACAGACCGGGGGTATCCCTAGGGTCTGTGCGATTCTGAGTCACGCCCCGGAGAGGCCTCGAGGGTGCTCAGGGTCTGTCCTAGGTATCAGGTGCCGTACGCCGGGAATACAACATCGACGGGGAGCGCTAAGGAGCAAACCCAAGGCTGTACCCATCCATTCCTACTACGGAGACGACGATGAAAGTTAAGAAGCAATCGGGTTGGCGCCTGATGCGCCCCCTGAGCCTCGCCCTGCTGGCGGTGCCGACGGTGGCGCTCGCCAATGCCGACGTCGAGAAGAACATCGCCAACTCGAAGAACTGGGCGATGCAGGCTGGCGACATGTTCAACCAGCGCTACAGCAAGCTGAACCAGATCAACAAGGGCAACGTCGGCAAGCTGCAAGTCGCGTGGACCTTCTCCACCGGCGTGCTGCGCGGCCACGAGGGCTCGCCGCTGGTCGTCGACGGCAAGATGTACCTGCACACGCCGTTCCCCAACAACGTGTTCGCGATCGACCTCGATACGAACACGATCATGTGGAAGTACCAGCCGAAGCAGGACCCGGCGGTCATTCCGCAGATGTGCTGCGACACCGTGAACCGCGGTCTGGCCTACGCCGAAGGCAAGGTCTTCCTGCAGCAGGCGGACTCGAACCTGGTCGCCCTGGACGCCAAGTCGGGCAAGGTGGTGTGGAGCGTGAAGAACGGTGACCCGAAGCTGGGCGCCGTGAACACCAACGCGCCGCACGTCTTCAAGGACAAGGTCGTCACCGGCATCTCCGGCGGCGAGTGGGGCGTGCGCGGCTACGTCGCCGCCTACGACATCAAGACCGGCAAGCAGGTCTGGAAGGGCATGAGCACCGGCCCCGACGCCGAAATGCTGATCGACCCGGCCAAGACCACCACCTGGGCCGACGGCAAGGTCACCCCGGTGGGTCCGGACTCCTCGCTGAAGACCTGGAAGGGCGATCAGTGGAAGATCGGCGGCGGCACGACCTGGGGCTGGTACAGCTACGACAAGGCGCTGAATGCCATGTTCTACGGCACCGGCAACCCGTCGACCTGGAACCCGTCGCAGCGTCCTGGCGACAACAAGTGGTCCATGTCCATCTGGTCGCGTGACGTCGACACCGGCAAGGTCAACTGGGTCTACCAGATGACGCCGTTCGACGAGTGGGACTTCGACGGCATCAACGAGATGATCCTCGCGGACATCCCGGTGAAGGGCAAGCCGACCAAGGCGCTGGTGCACTTCGACCGCAACGGCTTCGGCTACACCCTGGACCGCACCAACGGCGCGCTGCTGGTCGCCGAGAAGTACGACCCGAAGGTGAACTGGGCCACGCACGTCGACATGAAGACGGGCCGTCCGCAAGTGGTGAAGCAGTACTCGACCGCGCAAAACGGTCCTGACGTCAACACCAAGGGCGTTTGCCCGGCCGCGCTGGGTTCGAAGGACCAGCAGCCCGCCTCGTTCGACCCGAACACCGGCCTGTTCTACGTGCCGACGAACCACGTCTGCATGGACTACGAGCCGTTCAAGGTCGAGTACACCGCGGGCCAGCCGTACGTGGGTGCCACGCTGTCGATGTTCCCGGCTCCGGGAAGCCACGGCGGCATGGGCAACTACATCGCCTGGGACGCCGGCAACGGCAAGATCGTCCAGAGCAAGGCCGAGAAGTTCTCGGTGTGGAGCGGTTCGCTCAACACCGCGGGCGGCCTGAGCTGCTTCGGCACGCTGGAAGGCTACTTCAAGTGCGTCGATGCGAAGGACGTGAACAAGGAGCTGTACAAGTTCAAGACCCCGTCCGGCATCATCGGCAACGTGTTCACCTACGAGCACAAGGGCAAGCAGTACATGGGCGTGTTCTCGGGCATCGGTGGCTGGGCCGGTATCGGCATGGCGGCTGGCCTCGAGAAGGACACCGACGGCCTGGGCGCCGTGGGTGGCTACCGTGAACTGAACAAGCACACCGACCTCGGCGGCTCGCTGACGGTGTTCGCTCTGCCGAACTGATCTCGGCAATTACCCCGACCCGCGGAACCTCCGGGTTCCCGGGCCGGTCGCAGGGGACGGTCGACGTCAACGTCTGCCGTCCCCGTTTCGTTGATTGGCTCTCTTCTCACTCTCCGTTGGGTATCTCATGAAAGTTCGTCCGAATCGATTCCTGCTGGCCGCTGCCGGCGCCATGGTGCTGGCCTGCTCGACCGCCGTCGTCGCCCAGGAGGTCAAGACCCCGCTGTACACCGTCGTCGACGGCAGCAAGGTCGACGCCAAGACCCTCAACGGCTTCCGCATGTGGCGCCAGGCCAATTGCGCGGCTTGCCATGGTGCCAACCAGGAAGGCCTTGCCGGCCCTTCGCTGGTCGAGAGCCTGAAGAAGCTGAGCAAGGAAGACTTCGTGACGACCGTGATGAACGGCCGCATCGAGCGCGGCATGCCGCCGCACAAGGACAGCCCCTACGTGTCCAACAACATCAACGACATCTACGCCTACCTGAAGGGTCGCTCCGACGGCGCGATCAAGACCTCGAAGGTGACGGGCATCGAATGAACGCGTTCCCCTCGTCGAGCGTGCCGCCCGGCGGGCGCAGCGAGGGGGTGAAGGCCTGGCGGCTGCGGCTCGATGCCGCGGTCACCGCGGGCCTCCTGGCGAGCGCCGGCGGCGCGCATGCCGCTCCGGCGGCCACCGTGGTCGACGGCTACCGCGTCGACGCGGCCACCTTCGCCGGCTACAAGGTCTGGAAGACGCAGAACTGCGGCGGCTGCCATGGCGCCGAGCAGCAGGGCCTGACCGGCCCCGCGCTGACCGAGAGCCTCCAGCGGCTGTCGAAGGAAGAGTTCATCCGCACCGTGCTGGAAGGCCGCCCGGCGAAGCGCATGCCCGCCTTCGGCCAGCTGAACTCGGTCACGACCCACATCGACGATCTCTACGCCTACCTGAAGGGCCGTTCCGACGGCGCCATCACGCGGGCCCAGGTCGAACCACTGCCATGATTCCCATGCTGTCGAAGCCTGACGTTTCCTCCCTGGCGCGCGCCGCCCTCGCCGCCGCGGCGATCGCGACCGGCCTGTGCGCGCTCGCCCTGCCGGCCCTGGCCCAGGACGCCCCGGCGCCGCGCACCGCCTTTCGCGTCTGCCAGGACCCGAACAACCCGCCCTTCTCGAGCCCCAGGAGCGACGGCATCGAGAACAAGGTGGCCGAGCTGTTCGCCAAGGAGCTGGGCCTGCCGGTGGAGTACTACTCCTTCCCGCAGCGGCTGGCCTTCGTGCGCAACACGCTGCGCTACAAGCTGCCGGGCCGCGACTACCCCTGCGACATCATCATGGGCGTGCCGGCCGGCTACGACCAGGTGTCGGTGACCAAACCCTACTACCGCTCGACCCATGCGCTGGTCTATGCGCCGGGCAAGGGCCTCGACGGCGTGAAGACCGTCGAGGACTTCCTGAAGCTCGACCGCGCGGTGCTGTCCAAGCTGCGCATCGGCCTGTACGACCGCTCGCCGGGCTCGGAGTGGCTGAACCGGCATGGCCTGGTCGACCAGGGCGTGCCCTACCAGATGATGAGCGCCGACCCGGCCTTCTACGCGGGCCAGCTGATCGACCAGGAACTGGCCGGCGGAAAGATCGACGCCGCCATCGTCTGGGGGCCGCTCGCCGGCTACTACGCCAAGCGGGTCACGAACCCGAAGCTGACCGTGCTGCCGATGAAGTCGGAGCCGAACATCAAGTTCGACTTCGCGATCGCGATGGGCGTGCGCTACGGCGAGCGCGAGTGGAAGCAGCAGGTCGAAGCGCTGATCGACAAGCTGCAGCCTCAGATCACCGCGATCCTGAACGACTTCGGCGTGCCGCTGATCGAGGAGCCGCCCGCCGCCGCCCGCTGACCGCCAGCGCGGCGCCGGTCCCTTCGAGCCCATCCCGACGAGGCAGTGCCATGGGTTTGCGTTCGCTTTGCTGTGCGCTCGCCGTCGCGACGCTGTCCTGCGGCGGCGCCGCGGCTCAGCCGTCGTCGCGCACGGCGCTGATCCAGTTCGCGCCGAGCATCGTCAAGATCGAGGCGGTCGACGCCCAGGGCAACTACCAGCTCGGCTCGGGCGTGATCGTCGCGCCGCGCAAGGTCGTGACCAACTGCCATGTCACGCGCAAGGCGCGGCGCATCACGGTGCTCAAGCACGGGCTGCGGCACGACGCCGACCGCCAGTTCGCCGACACCGGGCGCGACCTGTGCCTGCTGCGCGTCGCGGCGCTCGAGGGCGACCCGGTGCCGATCGGCCGCGCGTCGTTGCTGAAGGCCGGCGATGTGGTCACCGCGGTCGGCTACACCGGCGGCATCGGCGTGCAGCTCAGCGATGGCGAGGTGGTCGCGAAGCACCGCTGGTCGGGCAGCGACGTGATCCAGAGCACCAACGGGTTCAACTCCGGCGCGAGCGGCGGTGCGCTGTTCGATGCGCACGGCGCGCTGGTCGGCATCCTGACCTTCCGGCTGCGCGGCGGCGCAGCGCACTACTTCTCCGCGCCGGCCGATTGGTTGCTCGAGCGCCTCGACGACGAGCCCGCGCTCGGCCCGGTGCAGCCGCTGTCGGGCCTCCCCTTCTGGGAGGAAGCGGTGCCGGCGCAACCGCTGTTCCTGCAGGCCGCGGCCATGAAGATCGAGCGCCAGTGGGACGGCCTGGCGCGGCTGGCGGAACGCCGGCTGAGCGAGGCCGCCACCGACGCCGAGGCCCACTACCTGCGCGGCGTCGCGCTGGACGAGTTGGGCCGCAGCGACGACGCGATCGAGTCGCTGCAGCACTGCATCGACCACGACCCCCGCTACAGTCAGGCTTGGGTGCGACTGGCCCAGGTCTATCGCAAGCAGGGACGGTGGGACGAAGCTAGACGGATGGTCAGCACGCTGACCCGGAACGATCCCCGAACGGCCGAAAGCGTGGCCGCTGAACTGGAGTGAAGATGATCCCTCGCACCGCCCCGATCGCGGGCCTGCTGTTCGCGCTCGTGCTGGCCTGCTCCGCGGGCCCGACCCTGGCCGCGGACCCGAACGAGTTCTCGCGCGCCGAGAACCTGGTGTTCGTCGACCGCCACCTCGGCAACCTGAAGCCACCGACGGCGCTGCGCTACGAGTACGTGAAGTCCGGGGCCCTCGAGCCCGGCTTCACCGACGGCGTGCGCGTCGAGGTCGACCGCAGCGGCAAGGCCTGCTGCACCGTCAAGACCACCTTCCTGAGCGGCGAGCGCTTGGTCGATCTGCCGCCACTCGAGGGTGCAGAGTCCAATCCGGTGATCCTCTACTTCCTCGAGCGCGACGTCCGCGAGATGGCACGCCTGACCGCGCGCAAGAGCGGCAACTACTTCCGCAACCGCATCCGCCGCACGATGGTCGAGGAGGCCAAGGTGCGCGACACCACGGTCAGCTGGCAGGGCAAGGACCTGCCGGCCCGCGAGGTCACGCTGACCCCCTACGACAACGATCCGGCACGCAGCCGCTTCGAGCGCTATGCGAAGAAGCAGTACACCTTCCTGCTCGCGCCGGGCGTGCCCGGCGGCGTGTTCCAGATCCGCAGCTCGATGGCCGGCAGCCAGGCCGGCGACCCGGCGCTGATGATCGAGGAAGTGATGAGCTTTGCCGGCACCGACACCGCCCCGGCGGCCCCGGCCGCCAAACGCTGAGGAGCGATCCATGCGTCCCGTCCCCCGTCTGCTCGCCGCGCTCGCCGGCCTGCTGCTGGCCGCCCCGGTGCTGGCCCACGACTACCCGACCGCCGACCGCGTGCTCTACGTGCAGGAGTGCATGGACGAACACCCCGGGCCGGCCTTCGAGATGGTGCACAAGTGCTCGTGCACGATCGACCGCCTCGCACGCGATCTGAGCTACGACGATTTCGTGACCCTGAGCACCGAGTCGAAGGCGACCAGCATCGGCGGCGAGCGCGGCAACGTGATCCGCGACACCGAGTCGGTGCAGAAGGACATCCGCCGCTTCCGCGCGCTGCAGACCGAGGCCAAGAAGGCCTGCTTCATCCGCATCGACTCGCGCTGAAGGTGCGCCTCGTGGCGAGCCGCGTCCTGGCGCTCGTCGCCGCCCTGCTGCCCGCCCTCGCGGGGGCGGTGGCGCCGCTGCCGGTGCGCGAGATCGCGCCGGGCGTGCATGTGCATGTCGGGGCCGTCGAGGTCTGGGGCCCGGCCAACGGCGGCGATGTCGGCAACCTCGGCTTCGTGGTCGGCCAGCGCTGCGTCGCGGTGATCGACACCGGCGGCAGCGTCGCGATCGGCGCGGCGCTGCAGGCGGCGGTACGGCGCGTCACCGACAAACCGGTGTGCTGGGTCGTCAACACCCACGTGCACCCCGACCACCTGCTCGGCAACCAGGCCTTCGAGGCACCGGGCACGGCCTTCGTCGGCCACCACCGGCTGCCGGCCGCGCTCGGGGCGCGTGCGCCGTTCTACCTGAACCAGCTCCAGCGCGACTTCGGCAGCGCCGCCGCGGGCGCGCGCTTCGTCGCACCCACCGAGCTGGTGCGGGACACACTGCGGCTCGACCTCGGCGGCCGCGCGCTGACCCTGCGCGCCTGGCCGACCTCGCACACCGACGGCGACCTCACGGTCTACGACGAGGCCAGCGGCACGCTCTTCCTCGGCGACCTGCTGTTCCGCGACCATCTGCCGGTCGTCGACGGCAAGTTGAAGGGCTGGCTCGCGACGATGGCCGCGCTGGCCCGGTTGCCGGCGGCACGCGTCGTGCCCGGCCATGGCGAGCCGAGCACCGACTGGCCCGGCGTGCTGGCGCCGCAGCGCGCCTACCTCGAAGGGCTGGCCGCCGACGTGCGCGCCGCGCTCAAGGCCGGCTGGACGCTCGGGCAGGCGCTCGAGCGGGTGCCGCTCGCGCCGGCGCCCTGGCGGCTGCGCGAGGACTTCCACGTCCGCAACGTCACGGCGGCCTATGCCGAGCTGGAATGGGAGGACTGATGTCGCTGCACCGCGTCGTCGCTGTCGTCACGGCGCTGCTGCTCGCCGCGGCGGCCGCGGGTGCGGCCGAGCTCACGCCGCAGCGGCTCGCGCCGGGTGTCTATGCGCTGATCGGGTCGTCCGACGAGGCCGCGCCGGACAACCGCGGCATCGTCGGCAACGGCGGCTTCATCGTCGGCGCGAGCGGCGTGATCATGGTCAGCACCGGCAGTTCCTACGCCGACGGCCGCGCCCGCATCGCGCTGGCCGAGCGCGTCGCCGGCAAGCCGGTGGTGCTGGGCATCGCGTCGCAGCCGCTGCAGGAGTTCGTGATGGGCGCGGCGGCCTTTGCCGAGCGCGGCATCCCGGTGCTGGCGCAGGACGCCACCGCCAAGATGATCGTCGCGCGCTGCGAGAACTGCCTGAAGAACCTCGTCACCATCCTCGGCGAGCCGACCATGGCCGGCACCCAGGTGCTGCCGCCGACGCTCACCGTCGCCGCCACCGAGACGCGCGAGGTCGCCGGCCGCAAGCTGCTGCTCTGGCACCCGGCCTGGGCCGCGACGCCGGGCGATCTGCTGGTGCTCGACGTGGCCACCGGCGTCGCCTTCGCCGGCGCGCTGGTTTCGGTGCGGCGCATCCCGGAGCTGCGCGACAGCCAGCTCGCCGGCTGGCGCAAGGCGCTCGCCGAGATGAAGGCCCTGCCGATCCGCCGCCTGGTGCCCGGCTGGGGGCCGGTGGCCGGTCTCGAGGCGCTGGCGCCGATGCGGCGCTACTTCGACGATGTCGAGCGCCAGGCGACGACGCTGCTCGAATCCGGCGCCAGCCTGCTCGAGACGGCCGAGCACAGCGACCTGCCCGGCTACGCCGGCTGGGCGCTCTACCCGCGCGCCCATGCGCGCAACCTGCAGCAGGTCTACCTGCGGCTCGAGGCGGCCGGCGTCGGCGCGCGCTGAACCGGCGCCCCCAGCAGCGGCGCCAGCCCCCACAGCCCGAGCAGCGGGCCGATCGCCAGCGTCGGCAGCAGCCATTCCAGCGGCAGCCGGCCGGCCAGCCGCACGAACAGCTCGATGCTCGCGATCGAGATCGCGAAGCCGATGCAGTTGACCAGCGTCAGCACGCTGCCCACCGCCTCGCGCGGCGCATTGCTCGCGCTCAGCGCCGAGAACTGCGGCGAGTCGCCGACCACGCTGACGCCCCAGACCAGCAGCCACAGCGCGAACCAGCCGTCGCCCGCCCCCAGCGCCAGCGGCGTGGCCAGGCAGCACAACCCGCTGGTCGCGAGCAGCGTCCCGGCCACCCGCGCGCTGCCATGCCGCGCGGCGACCTTTCCGCCGAGCACGCAGCCCAGCGCGCCGGCGGCTATCGTCGCGAAGGCCCCCAACGACACCGCCGCACCCTGCAGCCGCGTCGCCAGGATCGCCGGCAGCAGCACCCACAGCGTGTAGAGCTCCCACATGTGGCCGAAGTAGCCGAGCACCGAGGCGCGCAGCCGCCGGTCGGCGCCGATCGCGCCGAGCGCGCGCCACTGCAGCGTGGTGGCGCGCGGCAGGTGGTGGCTCTCGGGCAACGCCAGCCACACGGCCAGTCCGCCCAGCGCCGCCACCGCCGACACCGCCAGCATCACCTGCGGCCAGGGCCAGCCGGCGCCGAGGCCGCGCAGCGCATGCGGCATCGCGGTGCCCAGCACCAGCGCGCCGACCAGCCAGCCGAGCGCGCGGCCCAGGCCCTGCGGATACCAGGCCGCGGCGATCTTCATGCCCACCGGGTAGATGCCGGCAAGGCAGAAGCCGGTCGCGAAGCGCAGCGCCCACAGCGTCGCGAGGTCGGGGCCGCCGGGCCACAGCGCGCCGGCCGCGTTGAAGCCGGCGCCGGCCAGCGCGCAGGCCAGGAACACCGCGCGCGGCGCATGCCGGTCCGCCACCGCCAGCAGCGCGAACACCAGGGTGCCGAGGATGAAGCCGAGCTGCACCGCGGTACTCAGCGTCGCGACCGCGGCCGGCGCGTAGCCGAGTTCGCGCTGCAGGTCCGGCATCACCGCGTTGACCGCGAACCACAGCGAGGTGCCGGCGAACTGCGCGGCGACGATCAGCGGCAGCACATGGCGCGGGGGCTGCGGGTCGGTCATCGGGCGCAGGGTCTCGGGGCGGGCGGCACAGCCGCGACGGTACACGCTGCGCCGCCCGGCCTCAGAATGGGTCCTCCGGCCGCGCCGACCGCCCTCCGATGACCACCCTGCACACCGACCCCGTCGCCGCCCTGGCGGACGTGAAACTGCTCTACGAGACCGGCGTCGCGACGCTGCGCGACGCGCTGCACCGCTTCGTCGCCGGCGAGACGCCTGCGCAACGCGTGCGCGCCTGCTACCCGCGCGTGGCGGTGCAGGTCGACACCGTGGCGCGGGCCGACACGCCGCTGGCCTACGGCTTCGTCGCCGGGCCGGGACGCTACGAGACCACGCTGACGCGGCCCGACCTGTTCGGCAACTACTACCTCGAGCAGTTCCGGCTGCTGCGTCAGCACCATGGCGTCGCGATCGAGGTCGGCCTGAGCGAGCAACCGATCCCGCTGCACTTCTCGCTGGCCGAGCACGAGCACCTCGAGGGCCATCTCGGCGCCGACCGCCGCCTGCTGTTGCGCGATCGGTTCGACCTGCCCGACCTCGGTGCGATGGACGACGGCATCGCCAACGGCACCCACGAGCCCGGTCCCGGCGAGCCGCAGCCCTTGGCGTTGTTCACCGGCCCGCGCGTCGACTACTCGCTGCACCGGCTGCGCCACTACACCGGCACCGCGCCCGAGCATTTCCAGAACTTCGTGCTGTTCACGAACTACCAGTTCTACATCGACGAGTTCATCCAGCTCGGCCACGAGCTGATGGCCACGCCGCGCGGCCAGGCGCCTCTGTTCGAAGCTTCCCTCGAGGGCCGTGGCGGCGACGACGGCTACGTCGCCTTCGTCGAACCCGGCAACGTGGTGACGCGCCGCAAGGGCCAGACGCTGGAGGCCGGCGACTTCCTCGGCCAGCCGCCGCCGCGCCTGCCGCAGATGCCGGCCTACCACCTGGTGCGCAAGGACGGCGCCGGCATCACGATGGTCAACATCGGCATCGGTCCGAGCAACGCCAAGACCATCACCGACCACATCGCAGTGCTGCGGCCCCATGCCTGGATCATGCTCGGCCACTGCGCCGGCCTGCGCACGACGCAGCGCCTGGGCGACTACGTGCTGGCCCACGGCTATGTGCGCGAGGACCATGTGCTCGACGAGGACCTGCCGCTGTGGGTCCCGATCCCGCCGCTGGCCGAGGTGCAGCTGGCGCTGCAGCAGGCGGTGGCCGACGTGACGCGGCTGGCATTGGAAGACCTCAAGCGCGTGATGCGCACCGGCACCGTCGCCTCGACCGACAACCGCAACTGGGAGCTGCTGCCCTTTCATCACCAGGACAGCACGCCCGAGCGCCGCTTCAGCCAGAGCCGCGCGATCGCGCTCGACATGGAGAGCGCCACCATCGCCGCCAACGGTTTCCGCTTCCGCGTGCCCTATGGCACGCTGCTGTGCGTGAGCGACAAGCCGCTGCACGGCGAGATCAAGCTGCCCGGCATGGCCAACGAGTTCTACCGCGAGCGCGTCGCCCAGCACCTGCGCATCGGCCTGCGCGCGGTCGAGCTGCTGCGCCGCGACGGCGTCGACCGGCTGCACAGCCGCAAGCTGCGGAGTTTCGCCGAGGTCGCGTTCCAGTAGGGCCGTTACAGCCCCGGGGTGCGACGGGTTGTGCGCGGCGCAGCTATCTCCTACGCTGGGCAGCCATCCGCCCCGGTCGAGGAGAGCCCCCATGCCGCTGTCGCCCCTGAGCGTGCCGTCCCCCGATGCGATCCGCACGCTGGCGCTGGTCGGGCCCACCGGGACCGGCAAGACCAGCCTGGCCGAGGCCTTGCTGCTGGCCTCCGGCGCGATCCAGAGCGCCGGCAGCGTCGAGCGCGGCAGCACCGTCGCCGACCATGACGCGCTGGCGCGCAAGCACCTGCACTCGCTGAATTCGTCGCCGCTGCACCTGGC
Organism: Methylibium sp.; assembly: GCA_035476815.1. Taxonomy (GTDB): domain Bacteria; phylum Pseudomonadota; class Gammaproteobacteria; order Burkholderiales; family Burkholderiaceae_C; genus Methylibium. Next base: position 6,094 of record DATILD010000081.1, on the reverse strand, counting down.
GCACCGCGACACCCGCATCCACCTGGTCGACACGCCGGGGCTGCCCGACTTCATCGGCCCGGCGCTGACCGCGCTGGAGGCGGTCGAGACGGCCGTGGTGGTGGTCAACGCCGCGATCGGCGTCGAGCCGGGCACGCGCCGCTTCATGGAGGCGGCCGCGCAGCGCGGGCTGGACCGGATGATCGTCGTGAACCGCATCGACACGCCGGGGGTGGACCTGGCCGCGCTGCTCGACTCGCTGCGCGCGGCCTTCGGCAAGGAGGTGCTGCCGCTGAACCTGCCGGCCAACCGCGGCCAGGAGGTGGTGGACTGCTGGTTCGCGCCGGCCGCGACGCCCGGCCACGAGGCCGACTTCTCCTCGGTGGCCGCCACGCACCGCGCGCTGGTCGAGCAGGTCGTCGAGGTCGACGCGGCCTTCGTCGAACGCTACCTCGAGGACGGCGACGTCGACGCCCGCGAGCTGCACGCGCCGCTCGAGCAGGCGCTGCGCGAAGGCCACCTGATCCCGGTGTGCTTCGTCTCGGCGCGCAACGGCACCGGCGTGGCCGAGCTGCTCGACGCGATCGTCGCGCTGCTGCCCAACCCGACCGAGGGCAACCCGCCGCAGTTCCTGCGCGGCGAGGGCGCGGCGGCCGAGCCCTTTGCCGTGCAGCCCGATCCCGCGCTGCATGTCGTGGCCCATGTGTTCAAGGTCAGCGTCGATGCCTATGTCGGCAAGCTCGGCATGTTCCGCGTCCACCAGGGCACGGTCACGCGCGACAGCCAGCTCTACATCGGCGACGGCCGCAAGCCCTTCAAGGTCGGCCACCTGTTCCTGCTGCAGGGCAAGACGCTGGTCGAGGTGCCGGCGGTCGGGCCGGGCGAGATCGCCGCGGTGGCCAAGGTCGACGAGATCCACACCGACGCGGTGCTGCACGACGCCGCCGAGGACGACCACCTGCACCTGAGGCCGCCGGCCTTCCCGGTCGCGGTCCACGGCCTCGCGATCGAGCCGAAGCGTCATGGCGACGAGCAGCGCCTGTGGGAGATCCTGCAGAAGCTGGTGTCCGAGGACCCCTGCCTGCGCATCGAGCAGGTCGCCTCGACCCACGAGACCGTGGTCTACGGCCTCGGCGAGCTGCACCTGCGGCTGCTGCTCGAGCGCATGGCCGAGGTCTACAAGTTCGACGTCGCGACCCGGCCGCCGCGCATCCCCTACCGCGAGAGCGTCACCGCCGTCGCCGAGGGCCACCACCGCCACAAGAAGCAGACCGGCGGCGCGGGCCAGTTCGGCGAGGTGTTCCTGCGCGTCGAGCCGCTGGAGCGTGGCGTGGGCGGCTTCGAGTTCGTCGACGCCACCAAGGGTGGCGTGATCCCGCAGCAGTTCATGCCGGCGGTCGAGAAGGGCGTGCGGCTGGCGATGGCCGACGGTGCGATCGCCGGCTACCCGGTGGTCGACGTGCGCGTCGTCATCACCGACGGCAAGAGCCACAGCGTCGACAGCAAGGAGATCGCCTTCGTGACCGCGGCACGCAAGGCCTTCGTCGCCGCCGTCCGCGAGGCCCGGCCGATCGTGCTGGAGCCGGTGGTCGAGCTGGAGATCACCGCCGCCGACGGCCAGGTCGGCGACATCACCGGCGACCTGTCGGCGCGGCGCGGCCAGGTCAGCGGCACTGCGGCGCTGGGCAACGGCCAGCTCGCGGTGCGCGCCCAGGCGCCGCTGGCCGAGCTGAGCGGCTACCAGACCCGGCTCAACACCCTGACCGGCGGCCAGGGCCGCTACACCATGGCCTTCAGCCACTACGACGCGGTGCCGCCCTCGGTGCAGGGCAAGCTGGTCGCGCAGCACCAGGTGCGCGACGAAGAGTAAGCAGCCTTTATCATGGAGGCATGCCTCAGGACCTCGCTCGGACCCGCCTCGACAACGCGCTGAGGCTGTTCGACGAGTTTGTCCAGGCCACCGTCAAGCACCCGGACGCCGCCACGCTGCGCGGGTTGGAGCGGCGCTTCGCCGAGCGGCTGGGCATCCAGCCGAGCTACTGGAGCCAGATCAAGAGCCGTTCGCGGCAGATCGGCGAGCGGCTGGCGCGGCAGTTCGAGCAGGCCTGCCACAAGCCCTATGGCTGGATGGATCGCGATCCGGCCGCGCCGGGTGGCGCTTCACCGGCGCAGGAGGCGCGCGAACCGGCGCCTGCCGACGAACCCGGCCTGCCGCGCGACGACGACGAGCGCTTCATCGTCGGGCTGGTGCTGAGCTACTTCCGCCGCCATCCGCAGCGCGCGCGCGCCCGGTTGCTCGAACTGCTGGGCGAGGTGCTCGACCCGGCCGTGGCGCCACCTCCTCCTGCCCCGCCCGCGCGCAGCGCCCCCGATGACGCCGGCGTCTGGGCCCAGGCCCAGCGCGGCGTGGCGCCGCTGAAGCCGCGCCGCTGACCCCCTAGCTTGAAGTCGCGGCATCGCGACAAGGCGGGGTCGAGACCCTTGCCAAAGATCATCGAGCGTTTATCATTTGCGCAAGTTGCAGGGGCCCTGCGACGACGCCCGAACCCCCAACCCCGACCGCCCACCCGATGTTCCGCAACCGCCTGCCCGTCACGAACGACCGAGCCGCCCCCATGGCGCCGGCCGCTGCGTGCCGTGCCGACGGTTCGGGTGCCCGCCGAGGGTCGCCGATGAGTTGAGCCGCCCGCGCGGCGACGCTCCTCGACGGCCCGGGCTGCACCAGCACCCGGGCCGTCGGCCTTTCTGAACCCCCTTTCGGCCCGTCCGCGGGCCGGCCCCGAGGAGATTGCCATGCCTTCGAACCCCTCCATCCGGTCGCTGCGCGCACCGAAGCCGCGCAACCCCGTCGCCCGCACGCTCCGCCGACGCCGCGGTGGCGCCCACGGCCCGTCGGCCGGGGCGCTGCGCCGCAGCGCCGGCCGCGATCTGCAACGCGAACTGCATGCCCTGCACCTGCAGGGTCCGTGAAACCGCCAGCCGGCCACCCTACCGAGGCCGGTCCGGAGATGATCATGAGCCCGACCTTTCCCCTGACGACCCCGGCGCCGCAGGCGCCGACCCGCTGGCCGCGCCGGCTGGCCGTCCACCTGCTGCGCCGCGCGAGCCGCGCGCTCGACCGCGCCGCGGCCCTGCTGCTCGGCCCGTCCGCGAGCACCGCGCGACGCCGGCGCGAGTTCGGCGCCGACGGCGCCGTCTACGAGGACGGCGAGCTGCTCGGCTTCCTCGACGGCGTACGGCGCCTGTGAGGCCGCCCCGTCCGCCCCGACCCGCGCGGTCGGGGCGCTCGGGTTGCCCCGATTCAAGCGCGGCCGGCGGCCGCCGATAACTTCGTACCGCCCCAGCCCGCCGCCCGCCCCGCCACCATGCTCGACCGACCGCTGCCCGACCTCGCCGCCTGGGCGACCTGGTTCCGCGTCGCACCGATCCCGGTGCAGGCGGCCACGGCCGCGGAAGTGCTGCTGCTGGCCCAGGCCGAGGAGCTGCGCGGCGACGTCGACGCCCATCGGCTCGCCGACCCGGTCGGCAGCGACCCGCTGATGGCGCTGAAGCTGCTGGCCGCGGTGGCCAAGGCACGCGGCGGCGGTGCCGACGACGGTCGCAGCGGCCCCGAGACCGTGACCGCCGCGCTGGTGATGATGGGCATCGGCCCGTTCTTCCGTACGTTCGCCGACCTGCCGACCGTCGAGACGGTGCTCGCCGATCGCCCCGAGGCGCTGGCCGGGTTGCAGCGCGTGATCCGTCGCGCCCACCGCGCCGCGACCTTCTCGCTCGGCTTCGCGGTCCACCGCATGGACGAGGATGCGCCGGTGCTGCACCTGGCCGCGCAGCTGCACGATTTCGCCGAGATGCTGCTGTGGTGCCATGCCCCCGCGCTGGCGCTGCAGATCTCGGAGCGCCAGCAGGCCGACCCGACACTGCGCTCGGCGGTGGTCCAGAAGGAGGTGCTGCACATCGAGCTCGCGGCCCTGCAGCAGGCGCTGATGCGCGCCTGGTCGCTGCCCGACCTGCTGATGCGCGTCACCAACGACGCCCAGGCGACCCATCCGCAGGTGCAGAGCGTCGCGCTCGGCATCCGGCTCGCCCGCCACACCGACAACGAGCGCGGCTGGGACAACCCCGCCGTGCCGGACGATCTGGCCGCGATCGGTGCTCTGCTCAACCTGTCTCCGCGCGCGACCGAGGAGCTCGTCCGCGCGATCGACGACTGAGCCCAGCGGGCACGGGGCCTCTCAGCGCGCCCCGATGCCACATCCAGCCAACGGTTGGCATGAACTGGCAATCCCGCTCTTGCGAGCTTGAAGTCCGGCCAACAGCCCCTGGCCTTGAGGGTAGCCCTATGCTGACAAAGAACCCCAGAGCCTGAGACAATAGCGCGATGGCCTCACGCAAAGACACCACCACCCGCATCCAGGAAGACGGTCTTCGCTACACGAGCAAGGCGCCAGGGTCGCCTTTCTCGCCTCGGCCTGGTGCGTTTTCCGGCGCCACCAACACCATGTCCTGCTTCTTCTGCGGGGCGCACCAGCCGCCCAACCGGCGCACCATGCAGAAGGTGCTTGGCCGCAGCCAGCCGGTATGCGAGCCGCTGTGCGAGAAGAACCCGCGCAGCAAGAAGCTCGCGGCCCAGGCTGCCGCCGCGGCCTCCGAGACGACCGAGACCGGTACCGCCTGACGGCGGGGCACCGCACCGACGTGAAGCAAGGCGCCCCGCGGGGCGCCTTTTCGATGGCGCCGCGACGCTCAGCCCGAGCGCAGCAGCGAGGACACCACGTCGGACTGCGTCAGCATCCCGACCAGCCGCGCCTCGCTGCCGACGATCGGGATGTGGTGGTGACCGCCCTGCGCGAACAGCGGCAGCAATTCGGCGAGCGGCCGCTCGGCACTGGCCACCCGCACCTGTCGCGTCATGATCTGGCCCACCACCTCGGCCTTGTCTCCATGCGTCGCGCCGCTCGCGCGAATGAAGGCGCGCAGGCGCTGTGACCAGCCCTCGTGCCGTTCGAGGTCGGCATGGCGCAGGAAGTCGGCCAGCGTGACGATGCCGACCACCCGCTGCACCCGGTCGACCACCGGCAACGCCTTGATGCGATGTCGGTGCAGCAACGCCCAGGCCTCCTGCAGCGGGGTGCCGAAGGACACCGTCACCGGCTCGCGGCTCATGATGTCGGCACAGCTCAGCGCGCCCAGCCGCCGCCGGTAGGCCTCGCCCTCGGCGGCGGCCAGCAGCGCGGCGAGATCGTCGCGCGGCAGGTCGAGCACCTGGTTGTAGCGGCCCAGCGCGGCGTCGAGGTCTGCGTCGGTGAAGCTCGCGCCACCGGCGGCCGGTGCGACGGGGGCCTGTTGGCCATGCGGATAGCGGCGGCCGGTCGCGCGGTTGTAGGCCAAACCGGCAGCCACCAGCAGCAGCGAATTGATCGCGGCCGGGAACAGCGCGAAGCCGACGCTGCCAACCCCACCGAAGGCCGTCAGCAGCGCCATCGCGCCGCCCGGCGGATGCAGGCAGCGCAGCGTGAACATCGCGCCGATCGCCAGACCGACCGCCAGCGCGGCAGCCCAGGATGGGTCGGGCACCGCCAGCGCACAAGCGATGCCGACCAGCGCCGACACCGTGTTGCCGCCCACCACGGCCCAGGGCTGAGCGAGGGGACTGGCCGGCACCGCGAACACCAGCACCGCGCTCGCGCCCAGCGGCGCGACCAGCCAGGTCTGCGCGAGCGCCGCCGGCGCGCCGCCGCCGCCGGACAAGACCCGGCTCAGCAGCGCCGCAAACAGAATGCCGAGGCCGGCGCCGAGCGCGGCACGCCAGCGCTCGGTGGCATCGACCTGCAGCTGCGCCGGCAGCCACGCCCGCCAGGGCGACGCGGCATTTCGCATCGCAACCGTGGGGCCGGCGCGTCAGCCGGCCGCGGTGACCCCAGCCGCCTGCGCCTGCTGGTCGGCGTGGTAGCTCGATCGCACCATCGCGCCGACGGCGGCATGGCTGAAGCCCATCGCCTGGGCCTCGCGCTCGAACATCCTGAAGGTGTCCGGGTGCACGTAGCGTTTCACTGGCAGGTGGTGGCCGCTGGGCGCCAGGTACTGGCCCAGCGTGAGCATGTCGATGTCATGCGCG
>DATILD010000080.1:0-79851 GCA_035476815.1 Methylibium sp. | reverse complement strand
CCTTCTGGCTCGCGCGCTGGCGTGTCTGTGCCTGGCGGATCACCAAGTCTGCGAGTTTGCGGCCATGCTCGACGTGCTGGTTGAGCCACAGATCGAACGCCGGCTTGACGTACTGCGAGACCAGCCGCAGCGCGTCGCGGCTGTTCAGCCGCTCCTTGATCTGGCCCTGGAACTGTGGGTCGAGTACCCTGGCACTCAACACGAAGCTGGCACGCGAGAACACGTCTTCGGGCATCAGCTTCACGCCCTTGGGCAGCAGCGCGTGCAACTCGACGAAGGCGCGCACCGCGGCGAACAAACCCTCGCGCAAGCCGGCCTCGTGCGTGCCGCCGGCGACGGTGGGGATCAGGTTGACGTAGCTCTCGCGCAGCGGCTGGCCTTCTTCGGTGAACGCCACGCACCAGTCCGCGCCCTCGCCCTCGGCGACGTTTTCGGTCTCGGCCTCGGAGGCGAACTGCTCGCCTTCGAACAGCGGAATCACCGGCTCACCGGTGAGCGACTGCGTCAGGTAGTCGCGCAGACCGCCCTTGAAGAGCCACGTCTGCTTATCTTCCTTGCCGCTGCCCTTCTCGTAGGCCAGGCTGACGGTGACACCCGGCATCAGCACCGCCTTGCTGCGCAGCAGGTGCATCAGGTCCTGGCGCGGCAACTCGCTGCTCTCGAAGTACTTGGGGTCGGGCCACACGCGCACCGTGGTGCCGTGGGTGCGCTCATCGGCCTTGGTCTTGCGCAGTTTGAGCTTGTCGACGACGTCGCCGCCGGCAAATGCCATCGTCGCCACCTGACCGTCACGCACGACGGTGACTTCCAGTCGCTTGGCCAGCGCGTTGGTGACGCTGACGCCCACACCGTGCAGACCGCCCGAGAAGCTGTAGGCGCCGCCGGCGCCCTTGTCGAACTTGCCGCCCGCGTGCAGCCGCGCGAACACGATCTCGAGCACCGGCACCTGCTCTTCGGGGTGCAGGCCGAACGGGATGCCGCGGCCGTCGTCGAGCACCGAGACCGAGCCGTCGCTGTGCACGGTGACCGCGATGCGCTTGCCGTAGCCGGCCAACGCCTCGTCGGCCGCGTTGTCGATCACCTCCTGGATCACGTGCAGCGGGTTATCGGTGCGCGTGTACATGCCGGGCCGTTGCTTGACCGGCTCGAGCCCCTTGAGGACACGGATCGACTCTTCCGCGTACTTGCCTTGCTTGGTTGCCATGGCGCGGGATTGTAGGGAGGGGTGCGAACCGGCCCTTCCTTGCCGCGTGTCAGCGGTCGTAGCGGGCCATCGTCAGTCCGTCGAGATCGATCTCGGGCTTGCGCCCGGAGATCAGGTCGGCGATGACGCGGCCGGTGCCCGCAGCCATCGTCCAGCCGAGCGTGCCGTGGCCGGTGGCCAGATACAGATTGGCCAGCGGCGTCGGGCCGACGATCGGCGTGCCATCGGGCGTCATCGGCCGCAGGCCGCACCAGAACTCGGCACGCGCCAGATCGCCGCCACCCGGGAACAGATCGTTCACCACGTGGACCAGCGTGGCGCGCCGCGCCTCGCGCAGCGCCAGGCTGTAGCCGGCCAACTCGGCCGTGCCGCCGACACGAATGCGCTCGCCCAACCGCGTGACGGCGACCTTGTGCGTCTCGTCCATGATGGTCGACTCGGGCGCGCGTGCCGCATTCACGATCGGCAGCGTGATCGAGTAGCCCTTGACCGGATACACCGGGATCCGCAATTTCAGTTGCTTCAGCAGCAACGGCGTGTAGCTGCCCAGCGCCATGACCACCGCGTCGGCGCCCAACCTGCCGGCCGTGGTGCGCACGCCGGTGAGGCGCTCGCCGCTGCGTTCCAGCCCCAGGATCGTGGTGTCGAAACGCAGCCGCGCGCCGCGTGCCGCCGCCATCGCCGCCAGTTGCTGCGTGAACAGATGGCAGTCGCCGGTCTCGTCGCCGGGCAATCGCAGCGCGCCGACGAATTTGTGCTGCGTGTCGCGCAAGCCCGGCTCGACGGCGACGAAGCCTGCACGGTCGAGCACCTCGTAGGGCACGCCGTACTCGCGCAGCACGGCGATGTCCTTGGCCGTGCCGTCGAGTTGTTTCTGCGTGCGAAACAACTGCAGCGTGCCCTGCGCGCGCTCGTCGTAGGTGATGCCGGTCGTAGTGCGCAGCGCCTTCAGGCAATCGCGGCTGTACTCGGCGATCGGCACCATGCGGCTCTTGTTGAGCGCGTAGGCCCGGCTCGTGCAATTGGCAAGCATCATGGCGCCCCAGCGCCACATGGCCGGGTCGAGTAGCGGCCAGATGACCAGCGGGCTGTGCTGCATCAGCATCCAGTGGATGGCCTTGATCGGCACACCCGGCCCCGCCCAGGGTGCCGAATAGCCCGGCGACACCTCGCCGGCGTTGGCAAAGCTGGTTTCCATCGCAGCGGCGCCACGCCGCTCGATCAGTTCGACCTCGTGGCCGGCCTCGACCAGGTAGTAGGCCACCGAGACACCGATCACGCCGCCGCCGAGAACGAGTACCCGCATCGCCTCTTCCTGTTCGCGCCCTCACCTCGCGCCGCCCAACTGTACCGATGGTCGCTGTGTCGCACTGCCTTCGCGCATTGGGCTAGATTGCCCGCATGCATGCCACCGGGCCGGACACGCCGTCGCTCTGGATCACGCGCTGGGCCGGCGCGATCGCGCCGCATGGCACGGTGCTCGACCTGGCGTGCGGCCCCGGGCGCCATGTGCGCTACCTCGCCGCGCGCGGCCTGCGCGTGACCGCGGTCGACCGCGACGGCGACGCACTCGCGCCCTTGCAAGGACTGGCGGCGGAAGTGATCGAAGCCGATCTCGAGGCAGGTCCGTGGCCGCTGCCGGGGCGCCGCTTCGACGCGGTGGTCGTCACCAACTACCTGTGGCGCGCATTGATGCCGGCCATCGTGGGCAGCGTGGCCGACGGTGGCCTGTTGTTGTACGAAACCTTTGCGCTCGGGCAGGAGAAATTCGGCCGCCCGACGAACCCGGACTTTCTGTTGCGTGCCGGGGAACTGCTCAGCGCCGCACAGGGTCTGCACGTGATCGCGTACGAAGACGGCGTGCTGCAGTCGCCCGAGCGGCGTGTGCAGCGGCTGGCCGCCTGGCGCCCCAGCCGTGCCGACGCGGTGCCGCCAGCGCTTTAGCCCGTGTCGGCAGGCTCTAGAATTGCAACCTGAAGCAGGATCCACCATGAAACCCATCGTAGGCAGCATCGTCGCCCTGGTGACGCCGATGCTCGACAACGCCGACGTCGACTACGCCGGCCTGCGGCGCCTGATCGACTGGCACATCGCCGAGGGCACCGACTGCATTGGCGTGGTTGGCACCACCGGCGAATCGCCCACCGTCACCGTCGAAGAACACTGCGAAATCATCCGCGTCGCGGTGGAACACGCGCGTGGCCGCGTGCCGATCATGGCCGGCGCCGGCGGCAACTCCACGCACGAGGCGATCGAGCTGTCGCGCTTCGCCAAGAAGGTGGGCGCCGATTGCACGCTGCAGGTCGTGCCGTACTACAACCGGCCGTCGCAGGAAGGCATCTACCGGCACTTCCGCGCCATCGCCGAGGCGGTGGACATCCCGATGGTGCTGTACAACGTGCCCGGCCGCACGGTGGCCGACATGCAGCACGACACGGTGCTCAAGCTGGCGCAGGTCGACGGCATCGTCGGCATCAAGGAGGCCACCGGCAACATCGAGCGCGCGGCCTGGCTGATCAAGCAGGCGCCCAAGGGCTTCTCGATCTACTCCGGCGACGACCCGACCGCGGTCGCGCTGATGCTGCTCGGCGGCCACGGCAACGTCAGCGTCACCGCCAATGTCGCGCCGCGCGCGATGCACGAGCTGTGCATGGCGGCGGTGGCCGGCGACGCGAAGCGCGCCGCCGAGATCCACCTGAAGCTGCTGCCGCTGCACAAGCAGCTGTTCTGCGAGCCCAATCCGATCCCGGTGAAGTGGGCCATGCAGCGCCTCGGCCGCTGCGGCGGCACGCTGCGCTCGCCGCTGACGCCGCTCACGGCCGCCCAGCAGCCGGTGGTCGAGCAGGCGCTGCGCGAAGCCGGCCTGCTGTGAGCGGTGCCACCCGAACCCGTGCCCCGTTCCCGCGTCAGAACCCCTACAGCCCCGGCAGCCTGCGCTGACCGGCCGGCCCGATCCCCGGAGACCGCTCTCGTGAACCCTGCCCGCCCCCTGCCCCTGCGCCTGCGCCACGCCGCGCTGCCCCTGCTGCTGTCGCTCGGACTCGCGGGGTGCGCGTCGATCAACGAGCGGCTGCAGGGCGACAAGATCGACTACAAGACCAGCGGCACCAAGACCGTGACGCTGGAAGTGCCGCCGGACCTGACCCAGCTCACCCGCGACAGCCGCTACCAGCCGGTCGGCGGCGCGATCAGCGCGTCGGCACTGCAGGCGGCGCCGCAACCCGGGGCGGCGGCCTCGGCGCCGGTCACGGTCGCGCCGTCCAAGGTCGGCGACGTCACGCTCGAGCGTGCCGGCACGCAGCGCTGGCTCGCCACCGCGCAGACGCCCGAGCAGCTGTGGCCGCAGCTGCAGGCCTTCTGGCAGGAGCGCGGCTTCGCGCTCGAGCTCGAGCAGCGCGAGACCGGCCTGATGGAAACCAACTGGGCCGAGAACCGCGCCAACGTGCCGCAGGACTTCATCCGCAGCACCATCGGCAAGGTGTTCGACAGCGTCTGGGACAGCGGGCTGCGCGACCTCTACCGCACCCGCCTCGAGCGCGGTGCCGACGGCCGCACCGAGATCTACATCAGCCACCGCGGCATGGAAGAGGTCTACACCAGCGAGCGCAAGGAATCGACGATCTGGCAGCCGCGCCCGGCCGACCCGGAGCTCGAGGCGGTGATGCTGTCGCGCCTGATGCTCAAGCTCGGCAGCCAGCAGGAGCAGGCCACCGCCGTCGAGAAGACCGCCGCCACGCCCAGCCCGGCCCCCGGCACGGCGCGCGCGCGCCTGCTCGGCCCGGCCGGCGCCGGCCTGCAGGTCGACGACGGCTTCGACCGCGCCTGGCGGCGCGTCGGCCTGGCGCTGGACCGCAACGGCTTCACCGTCGAGGACCGCGACCGCAGCCAGGGCCAGTACTTCGTGCGCTATGTCGATCCGGCCCAGGCGAGCAAGGGCGAGCCCGGCTTCTTCGCCAAGCTGTTCGGGTCCGACAAGGACAAGCTGGTGGCCGGTACGCCGGCGCGCTACCGCATCGCGCTGCAGAGCCAGGCCGAGACCACCGTGGTGAAGGTGCTCAACGGCCAGGGCGCGCCCGAGACCGGCGACGCTGCCCAGCGCATCCTCGAGATGCTGGCCACCGAGCTGCGCTGACGCGGCCGGCGGCGGCGCGGCCATGCGCTTCTGCAGCCTCGGCAGCGGCAGCACCGGCAACGCGACGCTGGTCGAGGCGCGAGCCACCACCGGCCGCGGCTCGCGCCTGCTGATCGACTGCGGCTTCACGCACAAGGAGCTCGACCGCCGGCTGGCACGCCACGGGCTGGCCGTCACCGACCTCGACGCCGTGTTCGTGACCCACGAGCATGGCGACCATGTCGGCTGCGCGGTCGCGCTGGCGCGCCGCCACCGCGTGCCGCTGTGGATGAGCCGCGGCACCTGGCGCGCGATCGGCGCGCCGGAGCTCGACGACGGTCTGCTGCGCTTCGCACGCGACGGCGAGCCGGTCGCGGTCGGCGACCTGCGCCTCGCCCCCTACACCGTGCCGCACGACGCGGCCGAGCCGCTGCAGCTCACCGTCGACGACGGCGCGCTGCGGCTGGGCGTCCTCACCGACGCCGGCTCGCTGACCGCCCACCTGACCGCGGCACTGCAGCGCTGCGACGCGCTGCTGCTGGAGTGCAACCACGACCCGGCGCTGCTGGCGGCATCGTCGTATCCGGCATCGCTGAAGACGCGGGTGGCCGGGCCGCTCGGCCACCTGGCCAACGCGCTGGCGGCGCAGCTGCTGGCGGACTGCCGGCACGCCGGCCTGCGCCACGTGGTCGCCGCTCACCTGAGCCAGCAGAACAACCGGCCGGCGCTCGCCGCCGGCGCACTGGCCGCGGTGCTGGACGCCGCCCCCGAGGACATCGTCATCGCCGATGCGGCGCTGGGTTGCCCCTGGCTCGACCTGCGCTGAAAGCGACTCCCCAAAAGAAAAGCCGCCCCGAGGGGCGGCTTCGCAAGGCGCCACCGAGCCGGGCGGACCCGGCCGGCCAGCACCTAGCCCATCACTTCTTCATCGCGTCGGCAGCGGCCGAGGCGGCGGCACCGGCGACCGAAGCGGCGGCGTCGGTCGCAGCGGCGGCGGTCGAGGCGGCGGCGTCGGTCGCAGCGGCGGCGGTAGCCGAGGCGGCGTCGGTCGCGGCCGAGGCGGTGGCGGCGGCGGCCGAGGCAGCCGCGTCAACGGCGGCGGCGGCGGGCATTTCTTCCTTCTTGCCGCAAGCGGCGAGGGCGGCGGCAGCGATCAGGGTGGCGAGCAGGAGCGACTTGGTCATGGTGGGTTCCTAGTGAGACGGGTCAGGGGTTGAACGAGACCGATGAGTGCGGCACGGATGTGCCGCGTACCAACTGCGCGCGTCGCTGCATTGTTCTTTGCTGCTACGCACCAAGCGCGGGAGTATAGCGGCGACCGGCCGATGTTTCACAGCCCGAGCGTCGTCACCGGAAAGGCCTCGTGGGTCCGTTGCGTCAGCGCATCGACCAGATCGGCCAGCGGCGCGAGGTCGTCGGCCTCGCGGTACAGGTGGCCGCGCAGGCCGGGGTCCATCCGGTGCATGCGCAGCGCGACCGCCGGCGGCCCGTAAAGCAGCGCCGGCACCTGGGCCGCCTCCTCCTCGCGCACCTGCAGGCAATGCACCGCATGGCCCCATTGCCGGCGCCACGCGACCCAACGCGGGTTGCGCTGCGCCAGGTGCTCGTAACTCCCGGCAACCAGGGTGAGCCTTCGTCGCGGCGTGATCCAGCGGCTCAGCGCCGCGATGATCACCGGCTGCCCGAGCGGCCAGGCGGAGAAGTCCGGGTCGCACAGCCAGAGCTCGGGCACGCCGGCACGCGCGCAGTCGTCGAGCGCGAACAGCAGCGCGACGCGGAAGGCCTCGCGCCCGTCGATCGGCAGCGGCGCCGCCGCGGCACCCGGATCCGGCGCCGGCATCCCCATCGCTTCACTCATCGTCGTCTCCCGCGGCATGGAGCCAGCCGTCGGCCAGCCACTGTGCGATCAGATCCCGCGCCGCCGCGCTGGCGCGGGCCAGCTCGCGGGCACCCAGCCCCCCACGGTCGGCCAGCCGGCGCATCAGCGCCGCATCGCGGCCGCTCGCACGCCAGGACTCGCCGTTGAGGAACACATGCGTATCGTCATACAGCATGCGCGAGCCGGCATCGAGGCGTACCCCGAGCCCGGACGTCGCAGCCTCGCCGGGCACGAAGCGCGCGGCGGCGCTCGGCTCGCTGAGCCACTCGCCGAGTGCCGCCTGCAGCGCCGCCCCGTCGCGCAGCAGCTCGGCCGCGGCCTGCGCCGCGAAGCGCTGCAGCGCCGGCGGCACGCGCCCCGGCGCATCGGTCGCCGGCTGCGCCGGATCGCGGTAGAGGCGCGCGCGGCGCCCGCCGTCGGCGGCCGCATCGACGAGGCGCCCCACCACCTCGCGGCCGACGCCGCCGCGCTCGGGGGCGCGGAAGCCGATCGACGCCGTCATGCACTCGCCCACCGCCACGCCCTCGTGGGCCCAGCCCGGCGGCAGGTAGAGCAGGTCGCCGGGCTCGAGCACCCAGTCCTCGGTCGGCTCGAACCGCGCCAGGATCTTCAGCGGCAGGCCCGGGCGCAGCGCCGCGTCGCCGGGGGGCGCGATGCGCCAGCGGCGCCGCCCCTGCACCTGCAGCAGGAAGACGTCGTAGGAATCGACATGCGGGCCGACGCCGCCGCCGGCGCTGGCCCAGGACAGCATCAGGTCGTCGAGGCGGGCGGCCGGCGCGAAGCGAAAGCGCGACAGCAGCGCATGGGCCGCCGGCAGGTGCAGATCCAGGCCCTGCACCAGCAGGGTCCAGCCGGGCCTGGCGACCGGCGGCAGCGCGCGCCGCGGCAGCGGGCCACGGCGCAGCGACCAGCGGGCGCCGTCCTGCCGCACCAGCCGCGACTCGACCTCGTCGCGTGCCGCCAGCGCGAACAGCTCGGCACGCGTCAGCGGCGCGGCGACGCCGGGCAGCGCCTGGCGCACCAGCAGCGGCCGCTTCTGCCAGTGCCGGCGCATGAACTGGCGCGGGCTCAGGCCCCCGAGCAGCGGGGTCGGTTCGGCGATGTCGAGCGGTCGAGGCATGCATTTCATTGTGCGATCATCTCCGGATGCAGATAGCGCCACCCTGTGTCGTCAGCCTCACCTGGCGGCTCGAAGACACCCAGGGCCAGTTGATCGACGAACTGGCCGAGCCCCTCGAGTTCTTCGTCGGCGGCGAGGACCTGCTCGCCAAGGTCGAGGAGGCCCTGATCGGCCACGAGGAAGGCCACGAGTCGACCCTGCACCTCGAGCCCGAGCATGCGTTCGGCGAATACGACCCCGAGCTGGTCTGCTACGAGGACCGGGCGCTGTTCACCGAGGGCGTCGAGGAAGGCATGCAGTTCGACGGCCTGCCCGAGGGCGCCACGAGCAAGGGCATGCCGGCCGACGCGGTCTACACGGTGACCGAGGTCTACGACACCCATGTCGTGCTCGACGGCAACCACCCGCTGGCCGGCATCGCGCTGGTGCTGGCGCTGAGGGTGCGCGACGTGCGCGCGGCCAGCGCCGACGAGATCGAGCACGGCACCGTGGCCCAGCAGGCCTTCACGGTGATCAACGACCCGCCGTCACCGCTGCTGCACTGACGCTCGGGCGGCGTCAGCCGCGGCCGGTCGAGCCGAAGCCGCCCTCGCCGCGCGCGGAGGCGTCGAACTCGTCGACGACGCGGAACGCCGCCTGCACCACCGGCACGATCACCAGCTGCGCGATGCGCTCCAGCGGCTGCAGCGTGAAGCTCGCGACGCCGCGGTTCCAGCAGCTCACCATCAGCGGGCCCTGGTAGTCGGAGTCGATCAGCCCGACCAGGTTGCCGAGCACGATGCCGTGCTTGTGGCCCAGCCCCGAGCGCGGCAGGATCATCGCGGCCAGGCCGGGGTCGCCGATGTGGATCGCCAGGCCGGTGGGGATGAGCTGGGCCTGGCCCGGCTCGAGCACCAGCGGCGCATCGAGGCAGGCGCGCAGGTCGAGGCCGGCACTGCCGGGCGTGGCATAGGCGGGCAGCTGGTCCGCGAGGCGCGGGTCCAGCACTTTCACGTCGATGGGGGTCATGCGGTGGCGGCGCGGCGGCGCGCGATTTCGGTGATCAGCTGGCGCGCCAGCGTGAGCTTGTCGGCAGGGCGGCCGTCGGCCGGCAGCGGCTGCTCGCCGTCGGCGTCGACCAGCAGCAGCGCGTTGTCGTCGCGGCCGAAGGTCGCGGGGCCGAGGTTGCCCACCACCAGCGGCAGCTTCTTGCGCACCAGCTTCTCGCGGGCATGGGTGGCCAGGCGCTCGCTCTCGGCCGCGAAGCCGACGCAGTAGGGCGGCTGCGGCAGCGCGGCCACGGTGGCCAGGATGTCGGTGTTCTCGCTCAGCTCGAACACCGGCGGCTGCTTCTTGCCGTTCTTCTTCAGCTTGTGCTCGGCCAGCGTGGCCGGCCGCCAGTCGGCCACCGCCGCGGTGGCGATGAAGAGGCCATGCGTGGCCGCCAGCGGCAGCACCGCGGCCAGCATCTGCTCGGCGCTCTGCACGTCGATGCGCGTCACGCCGCGCGGCGTGGGCAGGTGCACCGGGCCGGCGACCAGCGTGACCTCGGCGCCGGCCTCGCGCGCCGCACGCGCGATCGCGAAGCCCATCTTGCCGCTCGAGCGGTTGGTCAGGCCGCGCACCGGATCGACGGCCTCGAAGGTCGGCCCGGCGGTGATCAGCACCCGCTGCCCCGCCAGCGCCTTGGGCGACAGCGCCGCGACGATGTCCTCGAACAGCGCCTCGGCCTCGAGCATGCGGCCGTCGCCGAACTCGCCGCAGGCCTGCGCGCCATTGTCGGGGCCGAGCAGCAGCGCGCCATCGGCCTGCACCTGCGCGACGTTGCGCCGCGTCGCCGGATGGGCCCACATCTCGCGGTTCATCGCCGGCGCCAGCAGCAGCGGGCAGCGATCGATCGGCCGCGCGAGACACAGCAGGCTCAGCAGCTCGGCGGCCGAGCCCTGGGCCAGCCTGGCGATGAAGTCGGCGCTGGCCGGCGCGACGATCACCGCATCGGCCTCGCGCGTCAGGTTGATGTGTGCCATGGCGTTGGGCTCGGCCGCGTCCCACTGGTCGGTCGACACGGCCTGGCCCGACAGCGCCTGCATCGTGACCGGTGTGATGAACTGGCGCGCCGCCTCGGTCATCACCACGCGCACGCTGGCGCCGGCCTTGACCAGCAGCCGCAGCAGCTCGGCCGACTTGTAGCAGGCGATGCCGCCCGAAAGGCCCAGCACGAGGCGCTTGCCGGCAAGGTCGAGACGTTCACTCATGCAGACGATTATCGACGGCGGCACGCTACAGTCCCGGCACCCCCGTCGAAGGACAGCAGCCGATGGATCCGATCCTCCTCGCTCGCGCGCAGTTCGCGGCCAACATCACCTTCCACATCCTGTTCCCGACGATCACGATCGCGCTCGGGTGGTTCCTGCTGTTCGTGCGCTGGCGCTGGCTGCGCACGCAGGATGCGGCCTGGCTCGGCGCCTACCGCTTCTGGACCAAGGTGTTCGCGCTGTCCTTCGCGCTCGGCGTGGTCAGCGGCATCACGATGAGCTTCCAGTTCGGCACCAACTGGCCGGGCTTCATGGAGAAGGCCGGCAACATCGCCGGCCCGCTGCTCGGCTACGAGGTACTGACGGCCTTCTTCCTCGAGGCCGGCTTCCTCGGCATCATGCTGTTCGGCCATGGCCGCGTCAGCGAGCGCGTGCACATGATGGCGACCTTCTTCGTCGCCTTCGGCACCACCCTCAGCGCGTTCTGGATCCTGGTGCTCAATTCCTGGATGCAGACGCCGGCCGGCCACGAGATCATCGACGGCGTGTTCCACGTCAAGAGCTGGCCCGAGGTGCTGCTCAACCCGTCCTTCCCCTACCGCTTCCCGCACATGTTGCTGGCCTCGGCGCTGACCTGCGCCTTCCTGATCGCGGGGCTGTCGGCCTGGCAGCTGCTGCGCGGCCAGGCCGAGCGCTCGGCGCCGAAGATGCTGCGGGTCGGCCTCAGCGTCGCGGCGCTGCTGATCCCGGTGCAGATCTTCGTCGGCGACCTGCACGGCCTGAACACCCTGCACCACCAGCCGCAGAAGGTCGCTGCGATGGAGGGCGTGTGGGAGACCGAGAAAGGCGCGCCGCTGCTGCTGTTCGCCTGGCCGGACGGCGAGGCCCGCACCAACCACTTCGAGATCGCGATCCCGAAGCTGGCGAGCTTCATCCTCACCCACGACGTCGATGGCGAGATCAAGGGCCTGAACGAGTTCCCGAACGCCCACCCGCCGGTCGCGCCGGTGTTCTGGTCCTTCCGCGTGATGGTCGGCATGGGGGTGCTGATGCTCGCCACCAGCTGGGCCGGCTGGTTCCTCGCGCGGCGCGCCGGCTGGGTGCCCGAGCGCATCCCGCGCCCCGTGCTGTGGGCGTTGGCCGGCATGAGCTTCTCGGGCTGGATCGCCACGGTCGCCGGCTGGTGGGTCACGGAGATCGGCCGCCAGCCCTTCATCGTCTACGGCCTGCTGCGCACCGCCGACGTGGCGGCCACCACCGTGCCATCGCCGATGATCGCGCTGACCTTCGCGATGTACATGGTGGTCTACGTCGCGCTGATCTTCGCCTACGTGACGGTGCTGAAGTACATGGCCGAGAAGCCCGAGGACGTGCTGCAGGCCGACGCCGTCGACGAGGCCGGCGGTCGCGCCGCCAAGGCGCTGGCCGGGGGAGCGTCGGCATGATGAGCTTCGACGAGTCGCTGCCGGTGATCTTCATGGCCCTGATGGGTCTGTCGATGCTGGTCTACGTGATCAGCGACGGCTACGACCTCGGCGTCGGCCTGCTGATGCACCGCGCCACGCCCGAGGAGAAGGACGTGCTGATCGCCTCGATCGGCCCGTTCTGGGATGCCAACGAGACCTGGCTGGTGCTCGGCGTCGGCATCCTGCTGGTGGCCTTCCCGAAGGCGCACGGCCTGGTGCTGACGCAGCTCTACCTGCCGGTGACGCTGATGCTGATCGGGCTGATCCTGCGCGGCGTGGCCTTCGACTTCCGCGTCAAGGCCAGGGCGGCGCGCAAGCCGATGTGGGACCGCCTGTTCTTCGCCGGCTCGCTGCTGGCCTCGCTGTCGCAGGGCTGGATGCTCGGCCGCTACATCAGCGGCTTCGGCGATGGCGGCTGGAACTATCCGGTGTTCGCCGGCGCGATCGCGCTGGCGCTGCCGGCCGCCTATGCCCTGCTCGGCGCCGCCTGGCTGATCATGAAGACCGAGGGCGCGCTGCAGGCCAAGGCGGTGCATTGGGCCAAGCAGGCCTGGGGCCCGGTGGTGGTCGGCATGCTGCTGATCTCGCTGGCCACGCCGTGGATCAGCGAGACGGTGCGCGAGCGCTGGTTCACGCTGCCGGCGTTCATCGCGCTGATGGTGATCCCGGTGATGACCGGCCTGGCGCTGCTGCTCGCGCGGCTGCTGCTCGACAAGGCCATCGTGCTCGGCGAGCTGTGCTGGCTGCCCTTCGTGCTGCTGATCGCGGTGTTCGTGCTCGGCTTCGTCGGACTGGCCTACAGCATCTATCCTTACGTCGTCATCGACCGCCTGACCATCTGGCAGGCCGCCAGCAGCCCGGCGGCGCTGAAGGTGATCCTGGTCGGCGTGTGCATCTCGGTGCCGGCGATCGCGGCCTACACGGCGTTCTCGTACAAGGTGTTCTGGGGCAAGGCGACCGAGCTGCGCTACGGCTGATGCGCCGCGCGCAGGCGGTCGAGTTCGGCCTGCTTCGCGTCGACGAGCCGCGCGTAGAGCTGCAGCTGCTCGCCGAGCGCGCGCAGCCGTTCGGCGGTGCGGGTGCCGAGGCTCAGCAGCAGCTTCGCGGCCGCGCGCGGCTGGGTATCGATCAGCCGCTCGAGCCCGCGCCGCGACAGCCCAGCGGCCTGCACCGGCGTCATCGCCACGCAGCTGGCCGAGCGCGGTGCGCCGTCGAGCACCGCCATCTCGCCCAGCACGCTGCCGGGCCCGACCACCGAGATCGCGACCGGGCCGGTCGGACCGTCGGCCGCGGTGTCGACCTCCACCTCGCCGTCGAGCAGCAGCAGCATGTGGTCCGCCGCGGCCTCGCCTTCGCGGAACAGCGTCGCGCCTGGCGGGAAGCTCAGCAGCAGCATCTGCTCGACGACCCAGGCCGCTTCGGGCGGCGTGAGCTGCAGCAGCGCGTGCGGCGTGCGCAGCAGGTCGGCGGCACGCTCGGCAAGCGCGGGCACGTCGGTGAACGAGCGCGCGTGTCCGGTGGTCAGCGGGTCGGGATGCACGGCGGGCACCATAGCACCATCAAGGCCGCCGCTAACCGCCGCCGCGCTGCATGTAGAGATCGAAGTGCTGCATGAAGCGCGCGCGCTCGGCCGCGTCGACGCCGTGGAAGCGGTAGCTGACCGCGAGCCGCTCCATCACCAGCCGGGCGATGCGTCGCGGCGGCAGCGGCTGCCACGCCAGTTCGAGCCGACCGTCACCCTCGAAGGCGACGGTGGCGCACCGCGCGGCGATGCAGACCGTCCACCGACCGCAAGCCCCGGGCAGCCGCATCAGCCATTCGGCCTCGGTCCCGGCGGTGTCCCGCTCGAAGACCGCGGCGACCGCGGGGGGCATCACCCGCCGGCAATCGGCGGCCAGATCGCCAGCACGTCGCCTTCCTTGAAGGTGTGCGTGGCGCGCTCGGTCGGCGCGACGAAGCGGCCGTTCACCAGCACCAGGTGCACCAGCCTCATCGGCAGACCGTAGGGCGCGATCACGTCGGCGATGGTCGCGTCGGGCGCGACCTCGAGATCGACGCGGTTGCCGAGCCGCGCCTCGGGCGGCAGGTAATCGGTGAGCGAGGCGTAGAGCTTGAAGCCGATCTTCACGCGGCCATTGTCGCGTGCCACCCGCGGCTCGCCGGGCAGGACCGCGTTCACCGTGTGTGCGCCTCGGCCTGGGCCCAGCGCTCCTGCGCCTGGCCCTGGGCGATGTAGGCATCGGCCAGCCTGGTCGGGTCGGCGATCAGCCTTTCGCGCCATTCGCCCAGCCGCACGCGGCCCTCGACCAGGCCGCGCATCACGCCGACATGCTCGGTCCAGCCGATGCTGTTGCAGCCGACCAGGCGCTCGGCGTCGAACTGCAGGCTCAGCAGCTTGAAGCCGTCGCGGTCGTGCAACTCGACGCTCTGGCCGCCGGGCACGCCCTGCCAGTCGCCGAAGCTGGCCGAGATCAGTCCCAGCGTGTCGAGCACGTTGATCTGCGTGACGCGCTTGAGCACCGCGCCGCGGCCGAGCATGTTCATCGCCGCGACGTAGGCCTCGTCGGCCGCGTTGGGCTGGATTGCGCTGATCACGCGGCCCTTGGTCGCCAGGTCGAAGGCCTCGGCGCAGTCGCCGGCGGTGTAGATGCCGGGCACGTTGGTCTGCAGCCGCTCGTCGGCCAGCACGCCCTGGTTGCAGTCGATGCCCGAATCCTTCAGGAAGGCGATGTTGGGCTTGACGCCGGTCGCGCTGATCACGAGGTCGGTGTCCAGCGTCTCGCCGTTGGACAGCCGCACGCGCATCGCGTGAGCCGGCGCCGGCTCGCTCTTGCCCGCGCCGAACAGGCTGGCCACCTTGCTCAGCAGGCCGTTGCCGCCGCTCGGCGCCGCTGCGGTCGACTCGATCGCCTCGACCCGGGTGCCGGTGAAGACGCGCACGCCCTTCTTCTCGCACCACTGCTTGATCATGTTGCCGGCGGTCGGCCCCATCATGCGCGGCACCATGCGGTCGCCCATCTCGACGACGGTCAGCTCGACGCCGCGCAGCGCCAGCGCCTCCATGATGATGCAGCCGATGAAGCCCGCCCCCATTTGCAGCACCTTGGCGCCGGGCTGGGCGAGCGCGGCGATGGCGCGCGCGTTCTCCAGCGTCCAGCAGGGCTGCACGCCGGGCAGGTCCATGCCGGGCACCGGCGGGCGCACCGGGTTGGAGCCGGTCGCGATCAGCAGCCGCTCGAAGCCGAGCACGCTGCCGTTGTCCAGCGTCACGGTGCGCGCCTTGGCGTCGACGCGCAGCGCGCGCTGGCGCAGCAGCTTGATGTTGAGCTTGCGGAACTGGTCCGGGTCGCGCCGCAGGTAGGTGCCGTCCTCGCCGACCTTGCCGACCAGCAGGTAGGGGATCGCCATGCGCGAGTACGGCGGCTCCGGCTCGTCGCCGACGATGGTGATGGTGTCGTAGGGCGAGTGCTTGCGGATCGTCTCGGCCGCGATGACGCCGGCCGGTCCGGCGCCCAGGATCAGGTGTCGCATCGGGAATTCCTCGGAAAAGGCAAAGGGCGGTTCAAGTTGCCTCGGACCGCCCTTCGTCGCGGGAGCGCTGGGAGATCACAGGCCGAGGCGCTGGCGCGTCTCCGGCTTGAGCGTACCGTCGGCGTTCCAGCCGCGGATCTCGTAGTACTTCGGCAGCATCTCGGGCAGATTGTTGACCAGGCCCTTGGCCGGGCCGGTCTTCGCCGGTTCGGTCAGCAGGCGCTTGGGCAGCGTGTCGTCCTTGGCGGTGAAGCCGGCGCGGTTGTTGAAGTCGCGCTCCATGTTCCAGATGCGCTCGCCGATCTCGCTGAGCTTCTCGAGCGTGAACTCCTCGCCGCAGGCGGCCGCGACCTGCGGCTGCACGTCCGGCAGACCCCAGGCGAAGCTGGTGAAGACGCAGATGCCGGCCGAGTCGAAGACCGAGGTGGCGTCCTGGAAGGCCTTCACCAGTTCCGGCTTGCCTTCGGTGACCAGCGGGTCGGTCTTGACGGGGATGCCCAGCACCTCGGAAGCGACGGTGTAGCCGCGCAGGTGGCAGGCGCCACGGTTGCTGGTCGCGTAGGCCAGACCCATGCCCTGGATGCCGCGCGCGTCGTAGGCCGGAAACTCCATGCCCTTGACGCTCATGCTGAGGTCGGGGTGGCCGTACTTCTTGGTCAGACGCGCCGAGCCCAGGCCGATCTCCTTGCCGAAACCGACGCCCTGGGCGGTGATCTCGGCGAAGTGCACCAGCGCCCGGGCCGAGCCGAAGGGCGCGTCGGTGCCGAGCTGTTCCTTGGTCAGCACGCCCATCTCGTAGAGCTCCATCACCGCGCCGATGGTCGCGCCGAAGGAGATCGGGTCCATGCCCTGCTCGTTGCACAGGATGTTGGCGTACTGCAGCGCCTCGAGGTCGTTGACGCCGTTGGCATTGCCCAGCGCCCAGGCGGCCTCGTACTCCAGGCCGCCCGAGGCGCCCCAGTACTGCGGCTTGTTCTCGACCGAGAAGTGGCCCTGGTCGATCTTCTGGATGCGGCCGCAGGCGATGGTGCAGCCGAAGCAGGCCTGGTTGGTCACCAGCGGCTTCTTGCCGTCGGTCTTGCGCGGCGTGGCCATCGCCTCGGCGGAGATGTCCTTGGCGCCCTCGAACTGCACGTCACGGTGGTTGCGGGTCGGCGAGGCGCCGATCTCGTTGATGACGTTCATCAGCACCTGGGTGCCGTAGGTCGGCAGGCCCTGGCCGGTGACGGCGTTGTCGGCCAGGATCTTCTTCTTCTCGAAGGTGACCTTCATGAACTCCTTCGGGTTGGCGATGTTGCCCACGCCCTTGGTGCCGCGCACCGCGACCGCCTTCAGGTTCTTGGAGCCCATGACCGCGCCCACGCCCGAGCGGCCGGCCGCACGGTGCAGGTCGTTGACGATCGCCGCGTACAGCACGCCGTTCTCGCCCGCCAGGCCGATGCTGGAGATGCGGGTCAGCGGGTCCTGGTGCTGCTTCTTGATGATCTCCTCGGTCTCCCAGACCGACTTGCCCCACAGGTGGGCGGCGTCACGCAGCTCGGCCTTGTCGTCCTCGATCGACAGGTAGACCGGCTTGGGCGACCTGCCCTCGAAGATCACCATGTCCCAGCCGGCGAACTTGAGCTCGGCGCCCCAGTAGCCGCCCGAGTTGGAGCAGGCGATCGCACCGGTCAGCGGACCCTTGGTGACGACCGTGTAGCGGCCACCCGTGGACGCCATCGTGCCGGTCAGCGGTCCGGTCGACCAGATGATCTTGTTCTCGGGGGCCAACGGGTCGACCTTGGGGTCGATCTCCTCCACCAGGTATTTCGAGGCCAGGCCGCGCGAGCCGAGGTAGGCGCGCGCCCAGTCCATCTTCAGCGGCTCGGAGGTGACCGTGCCGTTCGTGAGGTTGACGCGAAGGATCTTTCCAGCCCAGGACATGTCGTTCTCCTAAATCTCTTCGGCGCGTCAGGCGGCGGCGTTCTGGTTGCCGAGCTTCTCGGCCCAGGCCTGCATCTTGTCGAGGCCGGTCCAGTTGGCGTCGATGAAGGTGATGGCGCCGGTCGGGCAGGCTTCGGCGCAGGCCGGCTCGCCACCGCACAGGTCGCACTTCTGGACCTTGCCGGTCTCCTGCACGTAGTTGATGGTGCCGAACGGGCAGCTGATCGTGCAGACCTTGCAGCCCACGCAGGTGGTCTCGTTGACGACCTTGGCGCCGGTCAGGTGGTCGATCGTGATCGCCTCCACCGGGCAGGCGTGCAGGCACCAGGCCTCGTCGCACTGGGTGCAGGTGTAGGGCACCTTGCGGCCGGTGTGGTGGAAGTCGAACACCTTGATGCGCGACTTGCTCGGCGCGTAGACCGCGTAGTTCTCGAACGAGCACGCCATCTCGCACTGCAGACAGCCGGTGCACTTCTCGGGGTTGAGGTGGAGGGTCTTCTGCATGGCTGGCTGTCTCCGCGAGTGACGGGGTGGATCGATCTCGATACCGATTCCGGCGGCCGCCCGGCTCGCCCACGCGGGCGCCAGGGCCGATTCGCCGGCAACACAAGTATGTTCTTGACTAGGCACGCCGGTTCATATCCGGGGGTAACCCTGATCCACCGTGGGTCAACGGTCCGACCGGCGGCGGGGGTGGGAGCAGGCGGTCGAGCATCCCGAACGCCCGGGACTGCGCAGAAGGCGGCGCACACCGCCCCGCAAGCCTGACCATGCTGCTGCGAAATTGAACATTGCTCCCCCCATCGCCTAGCATCACGGCCTCGCGCAAGGGCGCTGGCGTGAACCTTGCCTGATGTCGGCGAAAGAAGACCTCGGCCGCCGGCCCGGCGGTCCCGGGATTGCGCGAGACAAGCCGCCCGCGGCGGCACGAAAGGATGTTCCTCCGATGACCACGCAGAGCTTGCAGGCCCCGCTGCCGGGTGCCGGGCGCCGCCGCCGCGACGAGAACACCGAACGCCCGATCGCCGGCGCGCTGTCGCTCGACAACACCCATGTGCTGTCGATCAACGAGTCGCACGAGCGCTGCGCCGCCCTCGGACTGAGCCGCATCGGCGCGCCCGACTACGCGCCGATCGCGCGCGCCGACTTCACCGTCACGCGCGAGCGCAACCGGCGCCTCTACGCCCACGCCGCGCCGGTGATGGAGCTGCTGTTCGACCAGGTCGCGCGCACCCAGAGCATGGTGGTGCTGACCGACGCCCAGGGCACGATCCTGCATTCGATCGGCGACGAGGACTTCCTCGAGAAGGCCGCCAAGGTGGCGCTGGCGCCGGGCGTCAACTGGGCCGAGTGCACCAAGGGCACCAACGGCATGGGCACGGCGCTGGTCGACGAGCGGCCGGTGCTGGTCCATGCGGACGAGCACTTCATGCACGCCAACCACTTCCTGACCTGCCAGGCCTCGCCCATCCTCGACCCGCGCGGCAACATCCTCGGCGTGCTCGACGTCTCGGGCGACCGCCGCGGTTACCACCCGCACACGATGGGCCTGGTCAAGATGTCGGCGCGGATGATCGAGAACCACTGGCTCAGCGACGACTTCAGCGACGCGCTGCGCCTGCATTTCCACCTGCGGGCCGAGTTCATCGGCACGTTGATGGAGGGCATCCTGGCGGTCGACCGCGACGGCCGCTGCCTCGGTGCCAACCGCAGCGCGCTCGACCTGCTCGGCCTGTCGGGCGCCGCGGTACGCATGCACACGGTCGCGAGCCTGCTCGGCGGCTCGATCGGCGCCATCGTCGACGCCTGCCGGGTGCCGCAGGGCGTGCCGCTGCGCCTGGCGTTGCCCAATGGTCAGCTGGTCTATGCGCAGGCGCGCTGCAACTGGACGCCGGGGCGCACGGCCGCCACCGAGGCGCCGGCGAGTGTTGCGGATGCGACCGACCCGGCCAGCGCGGCGCCGATCCCGACCGCACAAGCCGCGGCGCCCATCGCCTCGCCCGAGCCGACCGCCGCACCGATGCTCGGCTTCCAGCGCCTGCTGACCGGCGACCCCCAGGTGGAGGCCGCGGTCGGCAAGGTGCGTCGCGTGCTGGACCGCCAGATCCCGATCCTGATCCTGGGCGAGGCCGGCAGCGGCAAG
This sequence comes from Methylibium sp., assembly GCA_035476815.1. Lineage (GTDB taxonomy): Bacteria > Pseudomonadota > Gammaproteobacteria > Burkholderiales > Burkholderiaceae_C > Methylibium. The sequence goes on along the minus strand of DATILD010000080.1, from coordinate 60,240 downwards.
GAGCTGCTGGCGCGCACCATCCACGCCGAGTCGCAGCGCCGCGCCCGGCCCTTCGTCGGCGTGCAGTGCGCGTCCACCGCCGAGGCGGTCCTGGAGGCCGAACTGTTCGGCTACGCGGAAGGCGTCTACCCGGGCGTGCGCCGCAAGGGCGCCGTCGGCAAGCTGGTCGAGGCCGCCGGCGGCACGCTGTTCCTCGACGAGGTCGGCGGCCTGCCGGTCGGCCTGCAGGCCCGGCTGCTGCGCGCGCTGCAGGAGCGCAAGGTGCTGCCGCTCGGTGCGGCGGCGCCGGTGGCGATCGACGTGGCCGTCGTCGCCGCGACCGACCGCAACCCGCGCGAGCTGCTCGACGGCCACGCGCTGCGCGAGGACCTCTACTACCGGCTCAACGGCCTGGCGGTGAAGCTGCCACCGCTGCGCGAGCGCACCGACCTGATGGCGCTGGTGCGGCGCCTGCTGGCCGACGAGGTCCACGGCGCCGCGCCGGTGCTCGCGCCCGACGTCGAAGCCCTGCTGACGCGCTACGACTGGCCGGGCAACCTGCGCCAGCTCGGCGGCGTCTTGCACACGGCCGCGGTGATGGCGGCCGGCGAGGCGCGCATCACCCGCGAACACCTGTCGGACGACTTCCTCGACGACGCCACGCGCCGCCAGGCCGACGCGCCGGCGGCCGAACCGTCACCCGCCGCGGCCCGCGGCCCGGACGCCGGCGAGCCGCGCGGCACGCTGGAGGAGATCGAGCGCGAGATGATCCGCCGTGCCGTCGAGGCGGCCGACGGCAACATCTCGGTCGCGTCGAAGCGGCTCGGCATCAGCCGCAACACGATCTACCGCAAGCTGCGCTGGCGCGAAGAGGCGTCGGGCTGAGCCAGCAGGCTCGCGACCCAGCCCTGCGCCACGGCGCGCAATCGGGGCGCCAGCAGCGGGTCGCCCATGCGGTGACCGGCCCCCGCGACGCCGCACGAGCGCACCGCCAGGCCGGACTCGGCGAGCGCAGCCGCCAGCGCGCGGGCGCTGGCCGGATCGCAGGTGGCGTCCTGCTCGCCCCAGATGAGCTCCACCGGCGCCCCGGCCGCCAGCCGCGGCAGCACGAGGCCGCGCGGCACGCCATCGCGCTCGCCCCAGTCCCCGAGCGCCCCCTGCACATGCACTGCCCACGACGCACGCTGTGCCGGCGTCGGCGCGGCGGAAGGCTCGGACCAGCGGGCGCCGCTGGCCGCCACGCCGCCCGGCGCCGACTGCGCGTCGTCGAACGCGCCCCAGGCCAGCACGACGGCGTCGGCCGCCAGGCAGGCGCCCCGCGTTAACCCTGAGTCACCGATGAACGACTCTGTCCTGCCGTGGTACAGACTGTGAACGGCGTCGGCGGCCTCCGGACCGAGCCCTTGCCGACCCGCCGCGCCCAGCCAGTTGCTCCACGGAGCAATGTAGCGACGCGTCTCGGCAAGCGTGCCGAGGAAGGGGCTGCGCAACATCAGACCGTCCACACGCGCCGGGTGGCGCGCGGCGTAGGCCAGCGCGACGCGCGCGCCCCAGGAACCACCGGCCAGCGCCCAGCGTTCGAGGCCCAGCGCCTCGCGCAGCCGCTCGATGTCATCGAGCAGCTCGGGCAGGCCGCTGGCCGCCGTGGCGCCCGCGGGTTCGCTGCGTCCGCAGCCGCGCTGATCGAGCATCAGCCAGCGCACCGGCAGGCCGTCGAACCAGCGCGCGGGCTCGGGCCGGCTCTGCCCGCCCGGCCCACCGTGCACCACCAGCACGGGCAGGCCGGTGGCCGCACCACCCCCGGCCCACCAGACGCGATGACCCTGCTGCTCGGGCAGCCATTGGCCGGCGGGCAGCGCAGGGGCAGACGGCAAAGTCACGGCAGGGTCATTGCGGGGTTGCGGGGACCTTAGTGTCTGCGAGACGCTCGTCGTCCCGGGCGGCAGCGCCGATCCGGCAGGCCGGCCGGACCTGGGGAGATCCCGGGTCAATCGGGTCGATTGAGTAATTTGCCCGCCCTTGGTGCGGCGGGCAGCGATGATCATGAAGTGCAACCACATCCCCACCCCACCACGACGGTCGAGGGCGACGCCCCGGAGACCGGCATGAGAGTGCTCGTCCTCGGCGCCGGTGCCGGCGGCGGCTGCCCGCAATGGAACTGCAACTGCGCGGTCTGCGCGGCGGCACGCGACGGCAGCAGGCTGATCCGCCCGCGCACCCAGAGCTCGATCGCGATCTCGCCCGACGGCAAGCGCTGGGTGCTGATGAACGCCTCGCCCGACATCGGCCAGCAGTTGCGCGTGCAGCCCATCCTGCATCCGAAGCAGGGGCTGCGCGACACGCCGATCAAGGCCGTGGTGCTGATGGACGCGCAGATCGACCATGCCACCGGGCTGCTGAGCCTGCGCGAGGGCCCGCCGATCGAGCTCTACGTGACGCCCTGCGTGTTCGAGGACCTGACCACTGGCCTGCCGATCCTCAACGTGCTCGACCACTACTGCGGCGTACGCTGGCACATGCTGCCCGTCGCCGGCGAGCAGCGCGTCGCCGAATTCACGATCGCCGGCTTCGAGACACTGCGCTTCAGGGCCGTCGCGATCCCCGGCAAGGCGCCGCCCTACTCGCCGCACCGCCACGACCCCAAGATCGGCGACAACATCGCGCTCGAGATCACCGACCTCGACACCGGCCGGCGCCTGTTCTACGCGCCCGGCCTCGGCGAGGTCGGCCCGAACGAGCTCGAGTGGATGCGCGAGGCCGACTGCGTGATGGTCGACGGCACCTTCTGGACCGAGGACGAGATGATCACCGCCGGCCTCGGCACAAAGCCGGCGTCGAGCATGGGCCACCTGCCGCAGTCCAGCCGCCCCGGCGTGCCGGGCATGATGGACGCGCTGGACCAGACCCGCGCGCGCCGCAAGATCCTGATCCACATCAACAACAGCAACCCGATCCTGGACGACTACGGCCCCGAGCGCGCCGAACTCGCGCACCGCGGCATCGAGGTCGCCTACGACGGCATGGAGATCACGGTATGAGCCGCGAAAGAGGGGCCCCGCGCAGCGGGGATCGAAGCGCGAATGCCGTGGCGGTCGCCGACCCCACGGTCGTTCAACCCCGACCGACCACCCCGGAGGCGACCGTATGAATGCGCCCTTGCCTGCCGAGGCGCTGCCCTGGAGCCCCGAGGAATTCGAGGCGAAGCTGCGCGCGAAAGAAGCCCGGTATCACATCCACCATCCGTTCAACCAGCGGCTCAACAGCGGCGCGCTGCAGCCCTTCCAGGTGCGCGGCTGGGTCGCCAACCGCTTCTACTACCAGCAGGCGATCCCGATGAAGGACGCCGCGGTGATGGCCAACTGCGAAGACCGCGCGACGCGCCGGCGCTGGATCGACCGCATGCTCGACCACGACGGCCACGGCGACCACCAGGGCCCGAACGCCGGCGGCATCGAGATCTGGACGCAGCTGGGCATCGCCGTCGGCCTGACGCGCGAGGACCTGTGGTCGAACCGGCATGTCCAGCCCGGCGTGCGCTTCGCGGTCGACGCCTACGTGAACTTCGCGCGCCGCCAGCCCTGGCAGGAGGGCGTGATCTCGTCGCTGACCGAGATGTTCGCGCCCAAGATCCACGCCGACCGGCTGGCCGGCTGGCCGAGCATGTACCCGTGGATCGATCCGTCGGGCCTGGCCTACTTCCGCGCCCGCATCCCGCTGGCGCAGCGCGACGTCGAGCACGGCCTCGAGGTCGCGATGCAGTACGGCACGACGCGCGCCAAGCAGGAGCGCGCGACCGAGATCCTGCAGTTCAAGCTCGACGTGCTGTGGAGCCTGCTCGACGCCGTCGAGCGCGCCTACCCCGACGATCTGGCCGAGAACCAGCGTCCATGAGTGCCGACGCGATCCTCGACGACGCGACGCCCCGCATCGCCCCGCTGTTCCGCCTGCAGTTCGAGCCGGCCCAGGACACCTGGGTGCTGCTCTACCCCGAGGGCCTGGTCAAGCTCAACGGCCCGGCCAGCGAGATCCTCAAGCGCTGTGACGGCAAGGCCAGCGTGCTCGACATCACCGCCGACCTGGAACTTGCGTTCAACCAACCGGGTCTGCGTAACGACGTCGGCGAATTCCTCGCCGACGCGAAAGCACGCGGCTGGATCGTGTGAATCAAGAGAGTCGCCCATGAACGCACCCGTCGAAGCCCCGATCGCCGCCGCGGCCCGCAAGGCCCCCGGCGCCCCGATGTGGCTGCTCGCCGAGCTCACGTACCGCTGCCCGCTGCACTGCGTGTTCTGCTCGAACCCGATCGACTACGCCAGCCACGAGCAGGAGATCTCGACCGAGGACTGGCTGCGCGTGTTCCGCGAGGCCCGCGCGATGGGCGCGGTGCAGCTCGGCCTGTCGGGCGGCGAGCCGCTGCTGCGCGACGACCTCGAGGTGCTGGTCGCCGAGGCGCGCAAGCTCGGCTTCTACACCAACCTCATCACCTCCGGCGTCGGCCTGACCGAGAGGCGCGCCGCGGCGCTGAAGGAGGCCGGGCTGGACCACATCCAGCTCAGCTTCCAGGACTCGACCAAGGAGCTGAACGACTTCATCTCGTCGACGCGCACCTTCGACCTGAAGAACAAGGTCGCCGGCATCATCAAGTCGCAGGGCTACCCGATGGTGCTGAACTGCGTGATGCACCGCTACAACCTGCCGCACGTCGGCCGCATCATCGAGATGGCGGCCGAGATGGGCGCCGAATACCTCGAGCTCGCCAACACGCAGTACTACGGCTGGGCCTGGCATAACCGCGCGCAGCTGATGCCCACGCCCGACGAGCTCAAGGCCGCCGAGGCGGTGGCCGACAGCTACCGCGCCAGGCTCGCCGGCAAGATGAAGATCCTGTGGGTCTCGCCGGACTACTACGACGCCAAGGTCAAGCCCTGCATGGCCGGCTGGGGCGCGGTGTTCATGGTGATCGCGCCCGATGGCGTGGCCCTGCCCTGCCACAGCGCGCGCATGCTGCCGGGCTTCGACTTCCCCAAGGTCACCGAGCACAGCATCCAGAGCATCTGGCGCGACAGCGATGCCTTCAACCGCTACCGCGGCACCAGCTGGATGAGCGCGACCTGCATCAGCTGCGACGAGCACCCGAAGGACTTCGGCGGCTGCCGCTGCCAGGCCTTCCTCGTGACCGGCGATGCGACCGCCACCGACCCGGTCTGCCCCAAGAGCCCGGACCGGCACCTGATCGACGAGGCGCTGGCCGCCGCGGCCGTGGCCGGCCTGCAGCCGGCGGCCCAGCCGCTGCGTTTCGTGCCCAATGCCTCCAAGGCCGAGGGCATGCTGTTCCGCACCGATGCGAACTCGCGCGTGCTGGCGGGATCGGAACACGCTGCGTTAGAGTCCGCCGCGCCCGCCGCCCGCTGAGCGCGCGGCTCGCCTGCGCCATCGGCCCCGGCCGGTGGCGCGCTGCCCTCGTCCGGAACCCACGATGACCGAACCCATCCTCAAGGTACGCGGCCTGACCAAGCGCTATGGCGAGCGCGTCGCGCTGAAGTCGCTCGACCTGCAGCTGCCGCCGGGCCAGTTCACCGCGCTGCTGGGCCCCAACGGCGCCGGCAAGTCGACGCTGTTCCAGGTGCTCACGGGACTGTTCGTCGCCGACGAGGGCGAGGTCGAGGTGGCCGGCCATTCGCTGCGCAGCGCCGCCCCCTCGGCGCTGCGCCACATCGGCGTGGTGTTCCAGCAGATGGCGCTGGACCTCGACCTCTCCGTCAAGCGCAACCTCTTGTTCCAGGCCGATCTGCAGGGCCTGCCGCGCGGGCTGGCGAACGAACGCATCGCGCAGCGCTGCGAGCGCCTCGGCATCGCCGCCGACCTCGACCGCAAGGTGCGCGAACTGTCCGGCGGCAACCGCCGCAAGGTGGAACTCGTGCGCGCGAGCCTGCACCAACCCGAGGTGTTGCTGATGGACGAGGCGACGGTCGGCCTGGACCCGAAGTCGCGCAAGGACTTGCTGGCCGCGATCAGCGAGGACGTGCACACGCGCGGCGTCACCGTGCTGTGGGCCACCCACCTGGTCGAGGAGGCCGAGCAGGCCGACCGCGTGCTGGTGCTGCACAAGGGCCAGTTGCTGGCCGACGGCACGCCGGCCGAGGTGACCGCGGCGCTGGGCCAGCCGACGCTGGAACAGGGCTTCATCGCACGCACCAGCGCCCCGGCGGCCGCCGCGGCATGACGAAGAACGCAAGTCAGGAAGAATTCCCGATGCAGAAGAACCCGAAGGCTCTCGTTGCCGCCGCACTGCTCTGCGCGGTGGGTATCGCCCACGCCGGCACGGCCTACGTGACCAGCGAGAAGGACGACGCGCTGACGCTGATCGACACCGCCACGCTGGCCGTCAAGGGCACGATCAAGAGCTGCAAGCGCACGCGGCACATCCAGCGCATGCCCGACGGCAAGCTGATGGTGGCCTGCACCGACTCCAACACCGCCGACATCATCGACCCGGCCACCGGCCAGTCGGTGCGGCGCGTGCCGCTCGGCGACGAGCCCGAGGCCTTCGACCTCTCGCCCGACGGCAAGACGCTCTACGTGTCGAACGAGGACGCGGGGGCGGCCAGCTTCGTCGATGCCGCCACCGGCAAGGTGCTCAAGACCGTCAAGGTCGGCGAGGAGCCCGAGGGCGTGAAGGTCAGCGCCGACGGCAAGACCCTGTACGTGACCTCCGAGGTCGCGAGCCTGGTGCATGTGATCGACACCGCGAGCGGCAAGGTGGTCAAGAACGTCAAGGTCGGCAAGCGGCCGCGTCGCATGGCGATCACGCCCGACGGCAAGGAGCTGTGGGTCACCAGCGAACTCGACGCCAGCGTGTCCATCATCTCGACCGCCGACCACAGCGTGATCGGCAAGGTCCCGTTCGAGGTCAAGGGGGCGCGCGCCGAGGACATCACCCCCGTCGGCATCACGATGACGAAGGACGGCAGGCGCGCCTTCGTGACGCTGGGCAAGGCCAACCATGTCGCCTTCATCGACGTCATGGCCCGCAAGGTCACGAACCTGGTGCTGGTCGGCAAGCGCGCGTGGAACGTCACGCTCGACAAGGCCGAGCAGAAGCTCTGGGTCATCAACGGCATGAGCGACGACGTGACCGTGGTCGACGTCGCGAGCGCGAAGGCGCTGAAATCGGTGCCGGTCGGTCGCGTGCCCTACGGTCTGGTGATCGTCGAATGAGGCGTCTGCTGATCGCAGCGGCGTTCGCCGCCGGCACGCTCGCGGCCCAGGCCGCGACGCTGAAGGCCACGCTGATCGTCCCCGCCGACGACCCGCGCCTCGAGCGCAGCCGCGCCGAGCGCGCCTATCTCGGCCACCCCACCGGCCCGGCCGAGGACGCGGTCAAGGTCGCGCTCGACGAGGGCCAGTTCGAGCTCGACGCGGCCGGCGCCGGCGTCGCGCTCGACACGAAGACCGCGACCGATCTGGCCACCGCCAAAGCCGCCGCCGTCGCCGCGGAGAAGGCCGGCAGCGCGGTGCTGCTGGCCGACCTGCCCGCCGACTGGCTGCTCGCCGTGACCGACGCGGTCAAGATCCCGGTGCTCAACCTCAGCGCCGCCGACGACCGCCTGCGCGCCGCCGACTGCCGCGCCCGGCTGTTCCACGTGTACCCGAGCGAGCGCATGCGCGCCGACGCGCTGGCGCAGACGCTGGTGGCGCGCAAGTGGAGCAAGCTGCTGCTGCTCACCGGCCCGAGCGCCGCCGACCAGCAGCGCGCCGCGGTGGCCCAGGCCGCGATCAAGCGCTACGGCCTGCAGGTGGTCGCCGCCAAGCCCTTCAAGCTCAGCGCCGACCCGCGCGAGCGCCAGCTCGCCAACCCGCTGCTGCTGACCGCCGGTGCGCAGTACGACGCGGTGTGGGTGGTCGACAGCGACGGCGAGTTCGCCCGCGGCCTGCCCTACCAGACGGTGCTGCCGCGCCCGGTGATCGGCGATGCCGGCCTGGTGCCGGTGGCCTGGCATGCGCAGTTCGAGCGCTTCGGCGCGCCGCAGGTCTCGCGCCGTTTCGCCAAGGCCACCAAGCGGCCGATGACCGCGCACGACTGGACCGCATGGCTCGCCGCCAAGACGCTGATCGCCATCGCCGTCAGCCAGCCGAAGGGGCCGGCCGCCGCGTGGCAGCAGGCGTTCGCCAAGGTGCAGCTCGACGGCTCCAAGGGCGTGAACATGAGCTTTCGCGCCTGGGACGGACAATTGCGCCAGCCCTTGCTGATGACCGACGGTCAGGGCGTCATCTCGCAGGCGCCGATCGAAGGCATCCTGCACCCGGTCAACGTGCTCGACACGATAGGCGCCGACGTCGGCGAGAAGCAATGCAAGGGGCAGCGATGAGCCGCGAAAGAGGGGCCGTTCGATGAACACCGTGGCCCTGCCCTCCTCCACCGCCAGCGGAGCCCGCCACGGCGTGAGCCACGCGCTGCAGGCGCTGCGGGCGATCGTGATGCGCGAGGTGTTCAAGTTCTCGCAGCAGACCGGACGCCTCGTCTCGGCGCTGGTGCGGCCGCTCCTGTGGCTGGCGGTGTTCGCGGCGGGCTTCCGCAACGTGTTCGGCATCTCGATCGTCGAGCCCTACGACACCTACATCCCCTACGAGGTCTACATCGCGCCGGGGCTGGTGGGCATGGTGCTGCTGTTCAACGGCATGCAGTCCTCGCTGGCGATGGTCTACGACCGCGAGATGGGCCTGATGCGGCTGCTGCTCACCACGCCGCTGCCGCGGCCCTGGGTGCTGTTCGCCAAGCTCAGCGCGACCGCGCTGCTGTCGGTGCTGCAGGCGCTGGCCTTCATCGTCGTCGCGCTGCTGATCGGCACCGACCTGCCGGTGTTCACGCCGGCGGCGCTGCACGCGCTGCTCGCGCTGATCGCCGGAGCGATGATGCTGGGCGCGCTCGGCCTGCTGCTGTCGGTGCACATCAAGCAGCTCGAGAACTTCGCCGGCACGATGAACTTCGTGATCTTCCCGATGTACTTCATCTCGACCGCGCTCTACCCGCTGTGGAAGCTGCAGGAGTCGGGCGCCGAGTGGGTCTACCAGCTCGCCAGGTTCAACCCCTTCACGCATGCGGTCGAGTGGATCCGCTTCGCGCTCTACGGCAAGGACCCGGGCGTCGCGCCCTGGGTCGTGCTGGGCTGCCTGGCGGTGTTCTTCATCGCCGCCTGCTGGGGCTACGACCCGCAGCGCGGCTTCGGCCAGCTCGCCAAGCGCGGTGGCGGCGGCGGGAACTGAATCAACATGAAACGAGCCCTGCGTTCCCTCGTCCGGCGCCGCACGCTGCTGCGCGGCGCCGCGGCCTCGCTCGCGCTGCCCGCGGCGGCCGCGCGTGCGCAAGGCGACAGCCACTTCACCCGGCCGATCACGCTGTGGGTGCCCTGGCCGGCCGGCGGCGGCACCGACCTCGCGATGCGCGTGCTGGCCGAGGCCGCCAGCCACCACCTGGGCCAGAAGGTTGTCACCGAGAACCGCGCCGGCGCCGGCGGCACGCTGGTCATGCCGATCCTGCAGCAGGCCGCACCCGACGGCTACACCATCGCGCAGATGCCGCAGACGGTGTTCCGCGCCCCCTACACGCAGAAGGTGCTGTGGGACCCGATCCGCGACGCCTCGCCGATCCTGCAGCTCACCGGCACGACCTTCGGCATCGTGGTCGGCGCCGACAGCCCGATCCGCAGCATGGACGACGTGATGGTGGCCGCGCGCCAGGCCAACCAGGCGGGTCAGAAGATCACGATCGCGACCAACGGCGTCGGCACGACGCCGCACGTGGTGATGGACGAGCTGTTCGGCAACAAGGGTCTGAGCTATGTGCACGTGCCCTACAAGGGCGTGGCCGAGCAGATGCTCGGCGTCGCCGCCGGCCAGGTGCAGGTCGGCGTGGGCTCGACGGCGTTCGGCCCCTTCGTCGACAACGGCAAGCTGAGGCTGCTGGCCACCTTCGGCGAGAAGCGCAGCAAGCGCTGGCCGCAGGTGCCCACGCTCAAGGAGCTGGGCTACGGCATCGTCGCGACCTCGCCCTACGGCCTGGCCGGCCCGCGCGGCATGACGGCGCAGATCGTGCAGATCCTGCACGACGGCTTCCGCGCCGCGATGCAGGAACCGGCCTACATCGCCGAGCTGGCGAAGTCGGACCAGGAGCTGGCCTACCTGGGGCCGGCCGACTACGCGCGGGCCTGCCGCGACGCCTATGCAGCGGAGAAGCGCGTCGTGGAGCGGATGGGGTTGACGAAGGCCCCGGGCTGAGCCACCCCGCCGCACTCGTGCGGACCGGCGCGCCTCAGCGGACCTGCACCGTCACGCGCAGGAAGGTTGCCGGGATCGACGTCGCCGCCTTGTCCGGACTCCGGTTCTGGCTCTCGAACAGGGCCTCCAGCTCCTTGCACAGCGCGTCGGTCCGCCCGTTCTTCTCGGCGGCATCGAAGGCATTCATCGTCGGTCCGTAGTAGCGGCGGAAGGTGTCCACGAACGTGGCCGGCGAGCCCGGATGGTTGAAGGTGTAGGTGTCGCGCACGAACGAGATGTCCTCCGGCGGGATGCCGGCCGCGCCGAAGCGCTCGACCACATGGCTCTCGATGCCCCAGGTCATCGGGCTGACGAAACCCTCGGGCGGCGGGGGCGAGTAGGCCGAGCTGATCTTGAGGATCTGCGCGACGAGCGTCGGGTCGTTGGGAATCCAGTTGCCCATCACGATGCTGCCCCCGGGCCGGGTCACGCGCACCATCTCCTTGGCCACGTCGAAGGGCCGCGGCGCGAACATGGCGCCGAAGACGCTGACGACGCGGTCGAAGCTCGTGCTCTCCAGGCCGCTCAGGTCGGACGCGTCGCCCTCCTGGAACCGCAGGTTGGCCAGGCCCGCCTCGGCCGCGCGCCGGTTGCCGGCCGCCACCAGGTTGCTGGCGATGTCGACGCCCAGCACCTCGGCGCCGAGCCGTGCCGCGGGCAGCGCGGTCGTGCCGTCACCGCAGCCGAGGTCGAGCACCCTGAGCCCTCGGCCGAGGCCGACGGCCTTCACGAGCGCCTCGCCGCTCTCGCGCATCGACGCGGCGATGCGGGTGAAGTCGCCCTTCTCCCAGAGTGCCTGGTTCGGATTCATCGAATCGCTCCCGGTCGGGACGCCCGAGACCGCCCCGGACGATCCGGCACGGTACGCCGGCGCGTCCCGGCTGTCTGGGCTTGTTTGCGATCGAACGGGGGATGGCGTCGGGCCCGCGGTCCTCGGCCTCACTCGGCGACCAACCCGTGCTCGCGTGCATAGCGCAGCAACTCCACCGCCCCGGCCACGCCCAGCTTCTGCCGGATCTGCGTCTGGTAGTTCGACACCGTCTTGGCCGACAGCCGCAGACCCTGCGCGATCTCGTCGACGCCGCGGCCGGCGACGAGCTGCTGAAGGATGTCGAACTCGCGGCTCGAGAGCTGCGCATGCGGCGGCGCGGCCTCGGCGCCGCCGGGCGCGTGCATCGCCACGTCGGGTGACAGCACCACCTCGCCGCGCGCCGCGCGGCGCAGCGCGTCGACCAGCAGCTCGGGCGCGCTGTTCTTGGTGACGAAGCCGGCCGCGCCGGCGCGCAGGCACTGGCCGACCATCGCGGCGCCTTCGTGCATCGTGAACACCAGCACCCGCAGCGCGGGCAGCCGCTGGCCCAGGCGGCGCAGCAGCTCCAGGCCGCTGCGGCCGGGCATCGACAGGTCCAGCACCAGCAGGTCGAGGCGGTCGCCGCCGGTGGTGAGGCCGCTGTAGGCGGCGTCGGCGTCGGCGTACTCGGCCACCACCTCGAGGTCGGGCTCCAGTTCCAGCAGGCGCCGGTAACCGGCGCGCACCACGGCGTGGTCGTCGGCGAGGCCGATGCGGATCATGGCGGCGTCTCCTCCGCTGGCGTCGGCGGCACCGGCAGCCTGGCGCGCAGCCGCAGCCCGGGCGTCGGCGAGCCCTCGGCATGGACCGGCTCGCTCTGCAGGTCGCCGCCGGCGGCCCAGACGCGCTCCTTCACGCCCGCGAGGCCGTTGCCGCGCTGCCAGGCCGCGGTGTCGGGCAGGCCGATGCCGTCGTCCTCGACCGACCAGTCGAGCAAGGTCGCGTCGCGGGCGGACTCGAAGCGCACGCTGAGCACCGCGCGGCGCGCCTGCGCGTGGCGGGCCACGTTGGTCAGCGCCTCCTGGCTGATGCGGTAGACCGTCAGCACGAGTTCGCGCGGCAGCACCGCGTCGGCCGGCACCGGACCGGGCTCGAAGATCAGCGTGCAGCGCATCGGCCGACCGGCCGACTGGCCCCAGGCCGCGACCAGCGATTCGAGCAGCGACCGCAGCCGCGCGACCGATTCGACCTCGCCGTCCATCGCCGCGCCCAATGGCCGCAGCCGCGTCAGCAGCGCGCGCAGCTCCTGCTGGATGCGTTCGCACTGCGCACCCATGCCGGCGACCACGGTGGCGAGTTCGGGCTGCTCGGCCAGCCGGCGTGCCAGCCAGGCGGCATCGACACGCAGCGCGGTCAGTTGCTGGCCGAGCTCGTCGTGCAGCTCGCGCGCCAGGCGGTGGCGCTCGTCCTCCTGCAGCGTCATCACCTGGCGGCTGAGCAGGCGGCGCGAGGTCTCGGCCTGCTCCAGCGCGCCGGCCAGGTGGCGCAGCGCGGCGGCGATCGCGTCCAGCTCGCGGATCGGCATCGCCGGCAGCGCGCGCAGTGGCGCGAGGTCCTGGCGCTCGACGCTGGCGATCGCGTCGAGCAGCGGCCGCAGCGGCCGGAACGAACGCCGCACGTTCCAGTGCAGCACCGCCAGCAGCAGCGCCGAGCCGCCGACCAGTAGGCCGAGCAGCTCTGCCAGCTGGGCCAGCGCCTCGTGCTGCTCGCTGTCGGGCGAGGCGGTCAGCTCGACCGTCCAGCGCCCGCCGTCCGGCAGCGCCAGCGGCCAGCTCAGCGTGCGCGCCGGCGGCGGCGGGAACACGCGTCGGCTCAGGGCCACCAGCCACGCCAGCGGCGGCGATTCCGCCACCGCCGCGGCCGGCGCCAGCATCGGCCGGCCCAGCGCATCGAGCACCTGCAGCCGCAGGTGGCGTGCCTGGCGCTCCAGCGACAGCGCCTGCAACTCGGCCAGCAGCGCCGCCGGCGTGCGCTCGCCGGCCCGCGCGAGCTGGGCCATCGCCTGGGCCAGCACCAGCGCGCCCCCGGTCTCCTCGCGCATGTCGGTGCGGGCGCGCCACATGCCGAGCAGCAGCGCCAGCAGCACGCCAACGGCCGCCACGGCGAGCGCGCCGCGCATCACGACGCGCGGCAGCTCGATCGGCGCGGCCGCGGGCCTCAGGTCGGGAAGATTTCCTGCCCGGTGCGGCGGCGGTGGCATCACAGAATCTTCGGTTTGCATTCCATAACTAAAGGAGACTTCGATGAATCGCGCCCAGAGGCAGCGCCAGCGTGGCGACAGGTCGGCCCCGCGCCGACGCGGGTTCGCACTATCGCCGCTGACGCGCACGCTGCGCCTTCTGGGGGTTCTAGGGCTTCCCCTGATCGTCGCGCCCACGCTCGCGTCGGCCCAGGTCGTGGCCGCGCAGCAGCTCGAGCGCGTCGAGGTCATCGGCGTGTCGCCGCTGCCCGGCCAGGGCATCGACCGCAACATCCTTCCCTACTCGACCCAGGTGCTCAAGCGCGACGCGATCGACAGCGCCCAGGCCGTCAACCAGACCGACTTCCTGAACCGCCGCGTGCCCGGCGTGCAGGTCAACGACATCCAGGGCAGCCCCTTCCAGGGCGACCTCACCTACCGGGGCTTTCGCGCCTCGCCGCTGATCGGCGCCGGCCAGGGCCTGTCCGTCTATCTCGACGGCGTGCGCATCAACGAGCCCTTCGGCGACGTCATCAACTTCGACCTGGTCCCCGAGTTCGCGGTCAGCACGATCGCGCTGGTGCCGGGCGCCAACCCGGCCTTCGGCCTGAACTCGCTCGGCGGTGCGCTCGCCTACACCACCCACGACGGGCGCAGCGCGCCGGGGCTGCGCGCCGAGCTGTCGGGTGGCAGCTTCGGCCGCAAGCGCGTCGACCTGAGCCATGGCGGCAGCAGCGAGGACGGCTGGCACCACTACCTCGCCGCGACCGCCTTCGACGAGCGCGGCTGGCGCGACGCGTCCGAGGGCGACCTGCAGCAGGTCTTCGGCAAGCTCGGCCACGACGACGGCGCGACCGACTGGAGCGTGTCGCTGCTGTTCGGCCGCAGCGAGCTGATCGGCAACGGCCTGTCGCCGGCCTACACGATCGAGGACGGCGTGCTGACCCAGGACCTGTACTTCCACCGTCGCGAGGCCGTCTACACCTACCCCGACCAGACCGAGAACCGGCTCGACCAGCTCGCCTTCCACCTGCAGCACGCGATCGACGCGGCCAGCTCGGTGTCGGCGCTGGCCTACCTGCGCCACAGCACGCGCGACACGATCAACGGCGACGAGGCCGACGAACCCGACGACGGCGGCAGCCCGGGCAACCCCGAGCCCACCGGCAACAACGCCGCCTTCAACACCACGGCGACGCGCCAGACCGGCTACGGCGCCGGTCTCGGCTACACGCGCCGCAGCGGCGCGCACCAGTTCCAGGTCGGCGCCAGCGTCGACAGCGCGCGGGTGCGCTATCGGCAGCTCGAGCAGGAGGGCTTCTTCACGCCCGAGCGCGGCGTGATCCCGGCCGACGGCGAGCCGGTCGAGCTGGCGGCCGACGTGACGGGCCGCTCCAGCAGCTTCGGCCTCTACGCCACCGACACCATCCAGGTCGCGCCGCGCACCCACGTGACCGCCACCGCGCGCTACAACCGCTCGACCGTCAGCAACCGGCTCACCGTGCGCGACGACGACACCGGCATCGTCGAAACCAAGCCGCGCGAGCGCTTCAGCTACCGCAGCGTCAACCCGGCGCTGGGCATCGCGCAGCGGCTCGGCGAGGCGGCCACCACGCCGACGCTGTACGCCAACGTCGCGCGCAACACGCGCGTGCCGACCGTCATCGAGCTCGGCTGCGCCGACCCCGAGGAGCCCTGCCGGTTGCCGGCCGGCCTGCAGGCCGACCCCTACCTGAAGCAGGTGCGCTCGACCACGGTCGAGGCCGGCCTGCGCTGGCCGATCTCGAGCGCGCTGCGCCTCACGGTCGAGGCCTACCGCACGCAGAACCGGGACGACATCCTGTTCCGCAGCGTCAACGTCAGCGGCCAGCTCGGCTACTTCGCCAACTTCCCGAAGACGCGCAACCAGGGCCTGGACACCGAGCTCACCTACAGCGGTGCGAGCTTCGACCTCGGCTTCGGCCACAGCCTGCTCGACGCCACCTACCAGGCCGACGGCGTGCTGCGCCAGGGCGAGCGCAACGTGACGATCCGCCCCGGCACCCGCATCGCCGGGCTGCCGCGCCATGCACTCAAGCTGTCCGGCGACTGGCGCGTCGGCGCCGGCGTCAGCCTCGGCGCCGACCTGCAGGCGGTGACCAGCCGCGGCGTGTCGGGCAACGAAGACGGCCTGCTCGAGGACCCGGTCGACGGCGAAACCCCGCAGGCGCGCCGCCTGCGGCTGCCCGGCTATGCGGTGCTGAACCTGCGCGCAAGCTGGAAGGCGACGCCGCAGTGGGAGCTCTACGCCAACCTCAACAACGTGTTCGACCGCCGCTACGAGAGCTTCGGCGCGCTGGCCGAGACCGTGTTCAGCCCGACCGGGGCCTACACCGGCGAAGCGAGCGACGCGCTGTTCGTCGCGCCGGGCACGCCGCGCGCGGTGTTCGTCGGGCTGCGTTACCGCTACTGAGGCGCGACGCCGGCCCCCCGCGACCGTGACACTGTGTCTGCCGCTGTCCCGCGGCGGGCGCAAGCTGGCCGGGCGGCGGGGCGATTTCGGCGTGCTGCGGGGCAGCAGCGGGTGGGAATGGGGCTTGCTGTCCCTCCCGGTCCCCTCGCGCCACAATGCCGCCGATGCCCCTGTCCCATGCCTCCGCCACCACCGATGCCACCGTGGGCGTCGGCGTGGCCGCGCCCGGCCGGCTGCACCTCGGCTTCCTCGACCCCTCGGCCACGCTGGGGCGGCGCTTCGGCAGCCTCGGGCTGGTGGTCGGCGGGCTGCAGACGCGGCTGACGCTCGAGCGCGCCGTCGCGCCGCGGCTGAGCAATGCGGCGCCGAAGGGCGAGACCGAGCTGCAGCGCGCCGCCGAGCACCTGGCCATGCTGCAGCGCCACACCGGCCGCAGCGAGCCCCTCCATCTCCACCTGGCCGAGGCGCTGCCGGCGCATGCCGGCTTCGGATCGGGCACCCAGCTCGCGCTCGCGGTCGGCCGCGCCTTCGCGGCACTGCACGGCCTGAACCTCGCCACCGCCGAGATCGCCCGGCTGCTCGGCCGCGGGCTGCGCTCGGGCATCGGCATCGCCGCCTTCGACCAGGGCGGCCTGCTGCTCGACGGCGGGCCGGGTGCCGACGGCACGCCGGCGCCGCTGCTGGCGCGCGTGACGCTGCCCGCCGCCTGGCGCGTGCTGCTGGTGCTGGACCCGGCGCGCGACGGCCTGAGCGGCGCGCCCGAGAAGGAAGCGATCGAGGCGCTGCCGCGCTTCCCGCAGGAGGCCGCCGCGGCGGTCTGCCACGAGGTCCTGATGCGCGTGCTGGCCGGCGCCGCCGGCCACGACTTCGCGGCCTTCGCGGCCGGCGTCAGCCGCGTGCAGCAGCTCGTCGGCGGCCACTTCGCGCCGGCCCAGGGCGGCAGCGTCTACGCCAGCGCCGCGGTGGCAAGGGTGTGCGAGTGGATCGCGCGCCACGAGACCGCCGGTGTCGGCCAGAGCTCCTGGGGCCCGACCGGCTTCGCGATCCTGCCCTCGGCGGCCGCCGCCGAGCGCGTGCAGGAGGCGGTGCGCAACGCCGGCGTGGTCGACCCGGGCCTGCGGCTGCGCATCGTCGCGCCGCGCGCCGGCGGCGCCGCCGTGGAGCCCTGCGGCGCCTGAGCCCCGTTTCCCGAGAAGTCCGACATGAGCACCCGCATCCCCGACCGGAGACATCCCATCGAACGCCCCTACATCCTGCACATGTTCACGCCGGGCCGGCAGATGAGCCCGTTCGACATCAACATGGCCGCCGACGCCGGCTACCAGCTGCTGCCAACCTACACGGAGGTCGCGCTCGACGGTGTCTACGGGCTCACGCAGGACGCGATCTTCTCGCGCGGACCGAGCGGCGTGGCGCGCACCGGCATCTTCATCGGCGGGCGCGACGTGATGCTCGCCGCCGACATGCTGGACGCGGCGAAGAAGGCCATGGTGCCGCCCTTCGTGGTGTCGGTGATGGCCGACCCGAGCGGCAGCTACACCACCGCCGCGGCGCTGGTGGCCTGCGTCGAACAGCAGCTGCGCAAGGTCCACGGCACCGAGCTGACCGGCAAGCACGTGACCATCCTCGGCGGCACCGGCACGGTGGGCCGCATCGCCGGCGTGCTGGCGGCTCAGCTCGGCGCGCAGGTGCGGCTGTCCAGCCACCTCGGCGAGGCGGCGGCGAAGAAGGCCGCCGACGAGACCAATGCGCGCTTCGGCAGCACGCTCGGCGCCGTCTCGGGCGCCAGCGCCGCGGAGGTGCGCGCCTCGATCGCCGAGTCCGAGGTGGTGATGGCCGCCGCGGCCGCCGGCATCCAGGTGCTGGGCGAGGCCGACCGGGCGAGCGCGACGAAGCTGCTGGTCGCGGCCGACGTCAACGCGGTGCCGCCGACCGGCATCGCCGGGGTCGGCGTGATGGACAACGGCCGGCTGCTGCCCGACTGCCGCGCGGTCGGCATCGGCGCGCTCGCGGTGGGCAACGTGAAATACCAGGTCCAGCACCGGCTGCTGCTGCGCATGCGCGGTGCCGAACAGGCGGTCTATCTGAGTTTCCCCGAGGCCTTGGCGCTCGCGCGGGAGATCCTTCGGGAAAACATTTGAGCGCCCCCAGGGCCGGGCTGCGCCCAGCCCGCCCCCCGCGGGGGTCAAGGATACTTGGGGCGGCCCGGCGTTTCCTTGAGAGCCCGTGCAGTCCCCCGTGAGCAAAGCGTGGATTCCGCAGCAGTACCCTCTCCGCAGACCCTGGTGGTGGCCGGCCGTTCGGCCCGCCTGATGGCCGAGGCGGCCGCGAACGACGGCTACCGCGTCGTCGCGCTCGACACCTACGGCGATGTCGACACGCGCCGCGTCGCCGCGCGCTGGCTGCCGATCGGCACGCCCGGCCGGCCGATCGATCCGCAGCGCACGCTCGACGCGCTGAGCTCGCTGCGCGACGAGCCCGGGCTGGTCGGCTGGGTCGCCGGCAGCGACTTCGAGTGCGAGCCCGAGCTGCTCGCCGAGGCCGCGGGCCGGCTGCCGCTGATCGGCACCGACCCGGCCGCGGTGGCGCGGCTGCGCGATCCACAGCACTTCTTCGACTCTCTCGACGCGCTCGGCCTGCCGCACCCGCCGGTGCAGTGCGACGTCCCGCCGCATCCGCAGGGCTGGCTGCGCAAGCTCGCGCGCGGCAGCGGCGGCTGGCACATCCGCCGCGCCGAACAGCGGCCGGTCGCCGACCCGGCGCGCGGCGCCTACTTCCAGCGCGAAGTGCCGGGCCGGCCGATGTCGGCGCTGTTCGTCGGCAACGGCCGGCAGGCGCGGCGGGTCGGCATCAACGAGCAGATCGTGCGGCCGCTGGGACCGCTGCCGTATGTCTACCGCGGCGCGATCGGGCCGGTGGCGCTGCCGGCGGAGCGGCTCGCCGCACTCGACGACGCGCTCGAGCAGCTGACCGCCCGCTTCGCGCTGCGCGGCCTCGCGAGCCTGGACTTCCTGCTCACCGACGACGGCTGGTCGCTGCTCGAGATCAACCCGCGCCCGAGCGGCAGCCTGGCGCTCTACAGCAGCCTGTGGCCGCTGATGCGCGCGCATGTCCGGGCCTGCCTGCACGACCAGCTGCCGCCGCTCGCCGACCACGCCCCCGGCGCGGTGCGCGGCACCGAGATCCTGTTCGCGCGCAGCGCCCTCGAGCTCGGCGCCGCGCAGGCCGCCGAACTCGCCGCGCGCGGCGACTGCCACGACCTGCCCGCCGCCGGCAGCCGCTTCGCGCCCGGCGACGCGGTGTGCACGCTCAGCGCCAGCGGCCACAGCGCCGACGCGGTGCGCGAGCGGCTGGCCGCGGCCCGCCGGGCCCTGCGCGCCCAGTTCACCGACCCCTCCCTCGCCTCCCCAGGCACGCTCCCGCCCTCCGAAAGTTCGAGATGACCGACGCTCCCGTCCCTGCCGTGTTCCCCTTCGCCGCCGAAACCCTGAGCGTCAACCGCGAGGTGCGCTCGCGCGTGCAGCGCCTGCTGGACGAGGCCGATCGGCTGCGCATCGCGGTGCGGCGCGAGCCGAACGGCGTCACGATCGTCGACGCCGGCATCGATGCGCCGGGCAGCCTCGAGGCCGGCCGGCTGATCGGCGAGATCTGCATGGGCGGACTCGGCGAGGTCCAGCTCGCGGCCCAGGGCTTCGGCGACGCCACCGCCGGCTGGCCGACCTGGCTCGAGGTGCGCAGCAGCCAGCCGGTGCTGGCCTGCCTGGCCAGCCAGTACGCCGGCTGGTCGCTATCGGCCAGCAAGGAGGAGGCCGGCGGCAAGAAGTTCTTCTCGCTCGGCTCGGGCCCGGCGCGCGCGCTGGCGGCCAAGGAGGAGCTGTTCAAGGAGCTCGGCTACCGCGACCCGATCGCCGCCGCCGAGCGCAGCGGCGTGCTGGTGCTGGAAGTGGACCGCGTGCCGCCGCCGGTGGTGATCGACAAGGTGCTGCGCGACTGCGCGCTCGCGCCCGAGCGGCTGACGCTGGTGCTGACGCCGACGCGCAGCCTCGCCGGCACCACGCAGGTGGTGGCGCGCGTGCTCGAGGTGGCGCTGCACAAGGCCCACGAGCTGCACTTCACGCTCGAGCACATCGTCGACGGCGTCGCCAGCGCGCCGCTGCCGGCGCCGGGCGCCGACGGGCTGGACGCGATGGGCCGCACCAACGACGCGATCCTCTACGGCGGCCGCGTGCACCTGACGGTGCGCGGCCCCGACGACGCGGCGCGGGCGCTGGCGAAGAACCTGCCCTCGCTCAACTCGCGCGACTACGGCCGCGGCTTCGCCGACATCTTCAAGGCCGCCGAGTACGACTTCTACAAGATCGACGGCGCGTTGTTTGCCCCGGCCGAGGTGTGGGTGTCGAGCCTCGAGTCGGGCAAGACCTGGCATGGCGGCAGGCTGAACCTCGAGCTGCTGCGGGGGCAGTGGCTGGGCGAGGCCTGAGCGGCAATCGATGGATGACGGATCCGAAGTCACATGGATGCACTGACCTTCATCGGATCAAGCCTTCGGATGCTCCTACCGCGCGGGCCGAGGGGCTGGGGCGGCCGAGCTGCACCGTGGCAAGGCATCGAGGGGAACCACGCTGCCTCCAAGATCAGGTGGGTGGGGTGCTGGGCGGAACGAAGTAAAGGAGGAGGCGCCGGCCATAGGCCGGCGACGGGGGACATGAGTGCAGCCCAGTACCCCACCCACCTGATCGCGCGCCGACCTCTGCGCGGGTAGCAATGAAGATCGCCATCTTCACCGACGAGACCGGCTGGCACACCCGCCAGCTGCAGGCCGCGCTGCGCGCCCGCGGTGCCGAGGGGCGCTGCATCGACCTGGCCGACTGCCGCATCGACACCACGGCCGCCTGGCATGGCCTGGTGATCCCGGGCTTCGGCCGCGAGCTGCCCGACGCGGCGATCGTGCGCGGCATCGCCGGCGGCAGCTTCGAGCAGGTAACGGTGCGGCTGGGCGTGCTGCATGCGCTGCGCGAGCTCGGCGTCGCGGTCTACAACGACGCCCGCGCGATCGAGCGCAGCGTCGACAAGGCGATGACCAGCCTGCTGCTGCACGCCGCCGGCATCGCGACGCCGCCGACCTGGGCGATGGAGTCGTCGGCGCACGCGCAGCGGTTGGTCACGCGCGAGAGCGCGGCCGGCCGTGCGCTGGTGCTCAAGCCGCTGTTCGGCTCGCAGGGCAAGGGGCTGCGGCGCATCGGCTGGGTCGACGGTGCGCATGTGCCGCTGCCGGATCTGAAGGACTTCGGCCACCTGGCCTATCTGCAGCGCTATGTCGCGTCGCCGGGCCACGACTGGCGGGTGCTGGTGGTCGGCGGCCGTGCGGTGGCCGCGATGCGGCGCGTCAGCGTGCACTGGATCCACAACGTCAAGCAGGGCGCGCGGGTCGAGCCGGCGGTGCTGACGCCCGAACTGGCCGAACTGGCCGAGCGCGCCGCCGCCGCGCTGCAGATGGACTACGCCGGCATCGACCTGCTGCCCACGCCCGAGGGCCCGCAGGTGCTCGAGGTCAACGGCGTCGCCGCCTGGCACGGGCTGCAGCGCGTGACGGCGTTCAGCATCGCCGAGGCGCTGGTCGCCGACCTGCTCGACCGCAAGCGGCTGCGCAGCGCGCGGCAGGCCTGAGAGTGTGAGCACGCTGACCGAGCGCGCCCGCCGCGCCTTCCTGGCCGCCTGCGCGCTCGACGTCGCGGTGCGCAAGCCCGGCAATGTCAGCGCCGCCTCGCCCGGCCATCGCATGCAGGCGGCGCAGTTCCTGGCCAGCGCCGAGGCGGCGGCCGGGCCGCTGTTCGCACCCGGCGCCTCGGTCGGTCGGCGCATCGAGGGCGCGATGGCCGCGACGCTGGCGGTTGCCGGCTGCAACACCAACCTCGGCATCCTGCTGCTGTGTGCGCCGATCGCGCGGCTGGCCGAGGTCGAGCCCCATCTGCCGGCGGACCCCGGCGCCTGGCGCGCGGGGCTGGAGCGGGTGCTCGCCGCGCTCGACGTCGACGATGCCGCCGCGGCCTTCCGCGCCATCGCCGCCGCCCACCCCGGCGGCCTGGGCAGCGCCGACGCGCAGGACGTGCACACGCCGCCGACCGTCACGCTGCGCGAGGCGATGCGCCTGGCCGCGCCGCGCGACCGCATCGCGCTGCAGTACGCGAATGACCATGCCGACCTGTTCGATACCGGCCTGGCCGCGCTGCCGCGCAGTGCTGCCGCGGCGACGCCGGCGCTCGTGCAGACGCTCTACCTTGCCTTCCTCGGCCGCTTCCCGGACTCACACATAGTGCGCAAGCATGGCGCGGCGGTGGCACAGGCTGTCACCGACGAAGCCCTCCCCTGGATGGTGCGCGCCGAACGAGGCGAGCCGGTCGGTGCCGACCCCGCTTTCGCGGCCTGGGACGAGACCCTCAAGGCCCGCGGGCTGAACCCCGGCACGACGGCCGATTTCACCGTGTCGACACTGTGTCTTGCAGGGGCATTGCAGTGGGTCCGACTCGACGGTTCACCTTGATTGCGCCCTTGGCATGGAACGTGTAAGTTCCGGACGTACCGGCCATGGGGCCGGTGCTTTTTCTTAGTCCGCAGAAAACTGCACACGGAGACTCATCATGGCAAAGATCGACCGCATGCTCGTCGGCGAATCGCTCGTCGGCGACGGCAACGAAGTGGCCCACATCGACCTGCTCATCGGGCCGCGCGGCTCGGCCGCCGAAACGGCTTTCGCCAACAGCCTGACGAACAACAAGGACGGCTTCACCTCCCTGCTGGCCGTCGTGGCCCCCAACCTGCAGTGCAAGCCGGCGACCGTGATGTTCAACAAGGTCACGATCAAGGGCGCCAAGCAGGCCGTGCAGATGTTCGGCCCGGCCCAGCGCGGCGTGGCGATGGCGGTGGCGGATTGCGTCGAGGACGGCACGATCCCGGCCGACGAAGCCGACAACCTGTTCATCTGCGTCGGCGTGTTCATCCACTGGATGGCCGAAGACGACAAGAAGATCCAGGACTACAACTACCAGGCCGTCAAGGAGTCGATCAAGCGCGCCGTCTCGGGCTTCCCGAGCGCGCGTGAAGTGGTCGCCCAGAAGGGTGCCGCCGCCCACCCGTTCGCGGCCAAGTAATCGGCCCGAGCGGTCTCGCCGGCTTGCCGGCGGGGCGCAGAGAATGGAAAAAGCCGACTGGCCCGCCAGTCGGCTTTTTCTTTGGGGCGTCCGGGCTCAGCGGCCGCCCGGCACCATGCCCGAGCCGATCAGCGACACCAGGGTCGCGCTGCGCGCCGGATCGACCGGGCGGCGGCGCTCGATCGCCACGCCGACCGATTCGACGTCGTCGAACTTGCGCGGCTTGACCACCACCACCCTCACCCAGTGGGCGCCGAACTCGTGGATCAGGATCTCGGCCACGGTCTCGGCGAAGGATTCCAGCAGCGTCAGCTTGTGCTCCGCGAGCAGCCGGTGCAGGCGCTCGCGCACCACGCCGTAGTCGATGGTGTCGGCGATCTGGTCGGTGTCGCAGGCGCGCGGCCGCGGCAGGCCGGCCGTCAGGTCAATGCGGATGGTCTGCGGGCGGTGCAGCTCGCTGTCGTGGATGCCGATCACCGTCTGGCCGGTGAAGCCCTCGATGAAGATCAGGTCCAGCGGTTCGGCGTCGGCCGCCGTCTGGAAGGCGGGGGGCAACTGGGGGCGGGGGGCGGCGGTCACGGGCGGTCTCCTCGGGTCGGGCGGGGCCGGCGCAAGTCTGCAAGCCCCGGACCATGCCAGATTTTGGAACACCGCCGCCGGTCAAATATGTTCAAGGGAGGGCTTACACGGTCTAGGGGGGGTCGATACTCGCGCGCCAGAATCGGGACGAATTGCCCCCAGACCCGGAGACAAGATGAGCAACCTGTCGTTGCGCGAGGCGCAGCAGCACGCCCAGGCCCATGCGCGGCGCATCCTGGACGCCGTGCGCCAGGGCGCGCGCGCCGCCGGCGACGACGACGTGATGGCCAGCTCGTGGACGCGCTGCCTGAACGAGCACCGCCTCCACCCGGACCACCCGCGCCGCCCGTCGGTGCTGTCGGCCGCCGAGCTGGCCGAGCGCCAGACCCGCCTGGCCGACGTGCTGGACTGCGCCCGCTACGAGATGAGCACGCTCTACCAGCAGCTCGGCGACGCCGAGTCGGCGGTGGTGCTGACCGACACCGACGGCGTGATCCTGCACATGGTCTCGTCGTCGGCCTTCGCGACCGATGTCACCGCGCTGGGCTTCCACGTCGGCGCGGTCTGGAGCGAGGCCGAGGCCGGCACCAACGGCATGGGCACCTGCCTGGTCGCGGCCGGCCCGGTGGCGGTGCAGCGCGAGGACCATTTCTTCACCGAGCTGACCTCGCTGACCTGCTCGGCGGTGCCGGTGTTCGACCCGCAGGGCCAGATGACCGCGGTGCTCGACGTCACCAGCCGCTCGAGCCTGCAGCAGCAGCATTCGCTGGTGCTGCTGGGCATGACCGCGCAGATGATCGAGAACCGGCTGATGGAGCAGCGCTTCCCCGAGGCGCACCTGCTGCACTTCCACAGCCGGCCGGAGTTCGTCTACACGCTGCACGAGGGCAAGCTGGCGCTCGACGGCAACGGCCGCATCCTGGCCGGCAACCGCAGCGCGCTGTTCCAGCTCGGGCTGCGCTCCGTGGCCGAACTGCGCAGCAGGCGCCTGGACGAGCTGTTCCAGACCCAGCTGGCCGAGATCGAGCAGCGCAGCCTGCGCAGCGCCTACCACCCGGTGGTGAGCTACGGCGTGCAGGGCGCGAGCCGCTTCTTCGTCGTCGCGCGCCCGCCGGCCGGCGAGCTGGAGCTGGCCGGCGTGCCCTCGCTGCAGCCGCGCCCCCAGCCGCGCGGCGCCGAGGCCCGGCGCGAGCCGCCGGCGCCGCCGCGCAGCGCGCCGGCGCCCTCGTTCGGCGATCCACGGCTCGCCGGCCAGCTCAGCGCCGGCGCGCGTGCCATCGCGCGCGAGATCCCGGTGCTGCTGCACGGCGAGACCGGCAGCGGCAAGGAGGTGTTCGCACGCGCGCTGCACGCCGCCAGCCCCAAGGCCGGCGGCGCGCTGGTGGCGATCAACTGCGCCAGCCTGCCCGAGACGCTGATCGAGGCCGAGCTGTTCGGCTACCGCGCCGGCGCCTTCACCGGCGCGCAGCGCAGCGGCCGGCGCGGCAAGATCGTCGAGGCGGACCGCGGCACGCTGTTCCTCGACGAGATCGGCGACATGCCCCTCGCCCTGCAGGCCCGGCTGCTGCGGGTGCTCGACGAGCGCAAGGTCACGCCGCTGGGCGCCGAGGAGACGGTCGAGGTCGACTTCCAGCTCGTCAGTGCCAGCCACCACCCGCTCGAGCGGCTGGTCGCCGAGGGGCGCTTCCGGCAGGACCTGTACTACCGGCTGTGCGGCTTCGAGATCATGTTGCCGCCGTTGCGCGAGCGCAGCGACCGCCGCGCGCTGATCGCCGAGCTGCTGGCGCAGGAGGGCGGCGACACGGCGCGGCTCGCGCCCGATGCGCTGGCGCTGCTGGAGCAGCATCCCTGGCCCGGCAACGTGCGCCAGCTCAAGCATGTGCTGCGCACCGCGGTCGCGCTGGCCGGCGACGACGGGCTGATCGTCGCCGCACACCTGGTGTCGCTGAACCGGCGCCCGGCAACCGCGGCGCCGGCCCCGGCATCGCCCGCGCCGGCGACCGCAGCGGCGACGAGCAACGACAATGCGGAACCGGCGCTGCCGCCGCTGAACCCGATCCAGGCCAAGGAGCGCGAGGTGTTGCTGCAGCTGCTGGAGCAACACCGTTGGAACGTGAGCAATGTCGCCAAGGCGCTCGATGTCAGCCGCAACACCCTCTACCGCAAGCTCCACCGGCTCCACATCGCCCTCTCCCACCCCGTCGGTGCGGCAGCCGGGGGCTGAGGACGCGCGGCGCTGGGCCGCGGCGCTCGGCGACGAGCACGAACCCGCGCAGCACGACCCGCCGCGCTCGCGCTTCGCCTGGTGCGTGACCGGCTCGGGGCATTACCTCGAGGAATCGATGGCGCTGGCGGCACGGCTGCCGCAGGTCGACCTGTTCCTCTCCGCCGCGGCCGACGAGGTGCTGCCGCTCTACGGCCTGCGCATCGAGGCGCTGCGGCAGCATTACCGCGTGTTCCGCGACAAGAGCGCGAGCGCGGTGCCGGTGGGCCGGCTCTACCTCGAGGCCTATCACACGGTCGTGATCGCGCCGGCGACCAGCAACACGGTCGCGAAGTGCGCGTTCGGGCTGTCGGACACGCTGCCCACCAACATGTTCGCGCAGGCCGGCAAGCTCGGCGTGCCCAACCTGGTGTTCGCCTGCGACACCGAGCCGGTCGTCATCACCAAGGGCCCGCGCACCACGCAGGACGAATGGTTCACGCTGCGGCCGCGCAACATCGACCTCGAGAACGTCGAGCGGCTGCGCGCGGTCGATCATTGCACCGTGCTTCGCTCGCCGGACGAGCTGGAGGCGGCGCTGGCGGCGCGGCTGAAGGCGCTGTCGCTGGACTGGCTGTGAGCGCGCCGATGGAGCACCTGCTCTTCCTCACCGGCAAGCTGGCCCAGCCCGGGCTCGAGCGCGTGCTCGCGAGCATCGAGCCGCCGGCCTTCACGTGGACGACGCGCGAGATCGGCCTGCAGGTCGCGGCGCTGATGACGGCCGAGATGATCCAGCGGCGTGTCAGCCCCGAGAGCCTGACCGAGGGCGGCGCGCGCCGGCCCGACCGCATCCTGCTGCCCGGCCGCTGCCGCGGTGACGTGGCGGCGCTGGCCGCGCACTTCGGCCTGCCGGTCGAGCGCGGGCCGGAGGAGATGAAGGACCTGCCGCGCTTCTTCAACCGCGCGGCCCAGGCGATCGACCTGAACGAGTACGAGGTCGCGATCTTCGCGGAGATCGTCGACGCGCCGCGGCTCACGGTCGACGAGATCGTCGCGCGCGCCGCCGAGTTGCGCGCCGACGGCGCCGACGTGATCGACCTCGGCGGCCTGCCGGCCACGCCCTTCCCCCACCTCGAGGACAGCGTGCGCGCGCTGAAGGCCGCGGGCCATGCCGTCAGCGTCGATTCGATGAGCCCCGACGAGCTGCTGCGCGGCGGCCGCGCCGGCTGCGACTACCTGCTGAGCCTGAAGCTCGACACGCTGTGGATCGCCGACGAGGTGGCCGCGGTGCCGGTGCTGATCGCGCGCGAGCAGACCGAGCTCGACACGCTCTACGAGGCGATCGCGATCATGGAGCGGCGCGGCCGGCCCTACCTCGCCGACCCCATCCTCGACCCGATCCCGTTCGGCTTCATGGCCTCGCTGCTGCGCTACCAGACGCTGCGCGAGCGCTGCCCCGAGGCGCCGATCATGATGGGCATCGGCAACCTGACCGAGCTGACCGAGGCCGACACCAGCGGCATCAACGCGCTGTTGTTCGGCGCCTGCGCCGAGCTCGACGTCGCCGCGGTGCTGACCACCCAGGTCAGCGAGCATGCGCGGCGCGCGGTGCGCGAGGCCGACGTGGCGCGCCGCATCATGCACGCGGCCAAGCGCCACGCGATGCTGCCCAAGGGCCTGGGCGGCCTCGGCGACGCGCTGATGACGGTGCACGACAAGCGGCCCTTCCCCGACACGCTGGCGGAAATCGCCGCCACCGCGGCCCAGGTGCGCGACCCGAACTTCCGCGTGCAGGTCACGGCCGAGGGCATCCATGTCTACAACCGCGACGGCCTGCGCACCGAGCAGGACGTGTTCAAGCTCTGGCCGCGGCTCGGGCTGGAGGGCGACGCGGGTCATGCCTTCTACATGGGCGTCGAGCTGGCGCGCGCCGAGATCGCCTGGCAGCTCGGCAAGCGCTATGTGCAGGACCAGCCGCTCGCCTGGGGCGCGGCCACCGACGCGAAGGCCGAGGACCTGGACCGCTGGTGCGGCCCCGGCACCACGTTGACCCACGCCCGCAATAGGCAGCCGTCATGAGCGTCGCCGCGCCGGGCCGCCCCAAGCAAGGTGCGTCCCTCCCGGAGGGGTGCCCGCCGTACTCGGCGGGCGGGGTGTGGTCATGCCGCGCCGCCGCGCCGGGCCGCCCCAAGCAAGGCGCGCCCCTCCCGGAGGGGTGCCCGCCGTACTCGGCGGGCGGGGTGTCGTCATGAGCCAGAACGACCAGATCTTCGAGGCGGTGATCACCAGCCTCGGTGCCGACGGCAGCCCGCATGTCGCGCCCTTCGGCGTGCGCTACCGCGGCGCGCAGGTGGTGCTGATGCCCTTCAAGCCCAGCGGCACGCTGGACCGGCTGCGCGAGACCGGGCAGGCGGTGCTCAACCTGACGACCGACAGCCGCGTGTTCGCCGGCGCCGTGTGCGCGCGCTGGCTGGGGCGGCGCGAGTGGCCGCTGCTGCCGGCCCGGGAGATCCGCGGCGTGCGGCTCGCGAGCGCGCTGGCGCACAGCGAACTGAGGCTGGCGCACGACGACGACCATCCCGAGCGCCCGACGCTCGCCTTCGAGCGCGTGCTCGACGTGACGCACGCGCCCTTTCCCGGCTTCAACCGCGCCCAGGCCGCCGTCGTCGAGGGCGCGGTGCTGGTCAGCCGGCTGCACATGCTGCCGGCCGAGAAGATCGACACCGAGATGAGCTATCTGCAGATCGCGATCGACAAGACCGCCGGGACCGAGGAGCGCGAGGCCTGGGGCTGGCTGCGCGAGGCGATCGCGCGGCACCGCGCCGGGGAGACCGCATGAAGCTGCTGGTCAGCGTGCGCAGCGTCGCCGAGGCGCGGCTCGCCGCCGAGGCCGGCGCCGACTTCATCGACCTGAAGGAGCCGTCGGCCGGCGCGCTCGGCGCCCTGCCGCTCGCGACCGCGCAGGCGGTCGTCGCGGCGCTGCGCGAGCAGCATCCGCGCTGCGCCATCAGCGCGACCGTCGGTGACTTCGATGCCGACGCGGTCGCGCCGGTGCTCGAGCGCGTCGGCCTCACGGCGGCCTGCGGCGTCGACTATGTGAAGGTCGGCCTGGCCCCCGGCGCGACGGCGCTGCTCGACGCGCTGGCGCGCTGCGATGCGGCGATCGTGCCGGTGTTCATCGCCGACGCCGGCCTCGACGAGGCCCTGATCGGCCGGGCGCTCGCGGGCCCCTTCCCCGCCGTGATGCTCGACACCCAGGACAAGCGCGGCGGCAGCCTGCTGCAGCGCCTGGACGACGCGACGCTGCGGCGCTTCGTCGCGAGCGCTCGCGGGGCCGGCCGGCTGGCCGGGCTGGCCGGCGCGCTGCGCGAGGACGACCTGCCGCGCCTGCGCGCACTCGCCCCCGACTTCGCCGGCTTTCGCAGCGCGGTGTGCAGCGGCGCGCGCACCGCGGCCCTCGATGCGCGACGGGTCCGGTCGCTGCGCGAGCGGCTCGTCGCCGCCGACGCGCTGGCCTAGGACTCGCCGACGCCGCCCGGCGCGCAGGCCGAGTCGGTCAGCAGCAGCTGCCGCGCGCGCGCCACCTCGCTCTGCTCCAGCAGGTCGATCGGGAAACCGACATCGCGCGCGCGCTCGGCGAACTCGCTGTCGAGCACGCCGACCTCGCCGAGCTGGGCCAGCGAGCGCTTGGCATCGATCGCGCAGGCCTTCACCACCACCAGCCGTTCGGCGTGCAGCCGGCGCGCCAGCCACAGCGCCAGGCTGTCGGAGGTCACGTTCCAGTGCGTCAGTTCGTCGGCACGGGTGCGCAGCAGGTCCAGCGGCAGCCACAGCGCCGGTTGGCCGCGGCGCAGCACCTCGCGGATCTGCGCCTCGTCGGCGGCCAGCTGCAGCGCGGGGCACAGCGCCTGCATCATCAGCGCGGTCTGCGCCATGCCGAGCACGGCCATGTTGTGGCCCGCCAGGTCGTCGAGCTGCCACCAGGCCTGGGTCTCGCGCGCCTGGTCGGCGAACAGCCCGCCCCCGGGCACGACGATGGCGCGCCCGCCGCCGACCTCGGCGAGCATCTCCAGCCAACGCGGCAGCGACGCGTCGCGCGCGAGGCTGCCGCCGAGTTTGACGACCCACATCGCGCGCCCCCTCAGCCCGCCTCGGCGCTGCACAGCAGCGCCACCGCACAGGCCGGGGCCGCGAGCTGGGCCTTGCGGCGCAGCGCATGCACGCTGTCGGGCTCGTCGGCGGCGATCTCGCCGAGGGCCAGCGTCGCGAACGAGCCGACCGGCCGGCCGCTGCGCTCGCCCAGCGCCTGGGCCAGGAAGTCGCCACAGCCGGCCGCCAGCAGCGGCGCCTGCGGCGGCAGCGCGGCGGCATCGATCACGCGCTGCAGCTGGCCCTGCAGCTCGCCCAGCTGCAGTTCGCGCCAGGCTTGTGCGAAGGCCAGCCAGTCGGCTTCGCTCGCGTCGCGCGCGTCCAGCCCGACCATGCGCGCGAGCCGGCGGCGCGTCGCCGCCAAGTCCTTGACCGCGCCGTCGGCGCTCGGGTGCTGGTCGTGCGCCGGGTCGAGCTCGCCGGTCAGGCGGTAGACGTCGGCGGTGGTGGCGAAGAACTCGTTCATCACGTTGCGCAGCACGCCCTGGAACTCGATGCGCGGGCCGAGCGCGCACAAGGGCGTGCGCACCACGCCCTGGTAGACCAGCTCGCCGGTGACGAGGCGCTCGGCGTCGCTGCGGCCGCGCGCGCGCGGGTGGCCACCGCCGAGTGCGATCAGGTCGCTGGTGGTGCTGCCGATGTCGACCAGCACGCCGGCGTCGCCGCCGCGCCGCGCCAGCACATGCGCGGCCAGCTGGGCGGTGGCCAGCCAGTTGGCCGAGGCCATCGCCTCCCAGCGGGCGCGCACGTCGGTGGCGCCGCACCAGCCGGGCTCGCCGGCATAGAAGATCGCCGGACCGACCAGCGCGCGCTCCAGCAGCTCGGCGATCGCGACGACGCCGGCCTCGCGGTGCGGGAACAGGTCGACCATCTCGCCGGTCATGGTGACGGCGTGGACCGTCTGGGCCGAGCTCAGGCCCTCGGGCCAGCGCAGCGCCGCGGCGTCGACGGCGCGCTGCAGGTGTTCCATCCCCTGCCACAGCGGGCAGGGCCATTGCGCGGCATCACGCAGCTCGCCATGCTCGACCAGCGCCGCCTTCACATGGGCGCCGCCGACGTCCCAGCCGATCACGCGCTCAGGCCGCGACATGGATGGCCTCCAGGTGGGCGGTGACGATCTCGGCCGCCAGGTTGCGGCCCAGCGCCGCCGACAGCCCGGCGTAGGCGCAGGTGACGCGCGGGTTGACCTCGATCGCGACGGCCCCGCGCTCGGCATGCCAAACCAGGTCGATGCCGACGAAGCCGCTCAGGCCCGGCAGCGCCTGCACCGTCGCGGCGGCGAGCGCCGCCAGCGCCGCCGCGCGCGGGTCGTCCAGGGGGATGCGCGCGATCGACACGCCGGCGTCGCGCAGCCAGCCCGCGCCGTCGATCTCGATGCGCTGGCGGTTGATCGCGAGCAGCTCCGGCGCCGCGCCCTCGCGGCACAGCAGCGACAGGCTGAGCGGCTCGCCGTCGACCCAGGCCTCGAGCGTCGCCGGCTCGTCGCGCTCGATCCGCGCGGCCAGATCGGCCTCGGCCGCGGCCCGGGTCGCGTGGCGCCGGGTGTCGGTGCTGCCGGCGCCGTCGTCGGGCTTGACGACCCAGGCCGCGGCCCGGGTCTCGAAGGCCAGCGGCGTGCACGCGCCCCGTGCCGCCAGCCGCGCCAGCGTGGCGCGCTTGCTGCCGGCCAGCGCAATGGCGTCCGGCGTGCAGCCGATCCAGCGCCGCGGGTCGACCGAGCGCGCCAGCCGCTCGAGCACGCCGCCGCTCTCGGGCGCGACGAGCCAGACCAGGTCCTGCGCGCGGCCCTCGCGCGGCAAGAAATCGAGCGCCGACTCGCCCTCGCGCGGCGGCACCGCGCGCGCCGTGCTGCGCCCGAAGGCCGGCACGCCCGGCCCCTGCGCGTACGACACCGTCACGCCGAGCAGCGGCGACGCGGCGCGCCAGCGCAGCAGATCCTCGAGCAGCGCGTCGCGCATCTGCACGCCCGCTTCCAGCAAGGACGGCGGCGCGGCATCGGCGCGATCGCCACTGAGATACTCCCCGACCCACAAGCGCAAACTCATGCGATGCACATAATTCCGGTGATCGATCTGCAGGGCGGACGGGTGGTGCGCGCCGTGCGCGGCGAACGCTCCCGGTACCGGCCCATCGAGTCCTCTGTCTGTCCGGGGTCCGAACCGACCCCGCTGGCGCTTCGCCTATGCGAACACTGTGCCACCGACACGCTCTACGTCGCCGACCTGGACGCGCTGCAGGGCCGCGCGGCCCAGGTCGACGCGTTGCGCGCGCTGCTCGAGGCGCAGCCGGCGCTGCGGCTGTGGCTCGATGCCGGCTTCGCGGACGCCGCGCGGGCCGACGCCTTGCTCGCCGCGCTCGGGCCCGCGGCGGCCCGCATCACCCCGGTCTACGCCAGCGAGTCGCTGGCCTCGCGCGACGCGCTGCCGCGCTGCTTCGCGCCGCCGTCACAGGCCCTGCTGTCGCTCGACAGCCGCGGCGGCGCGCCGCTCGACCCGGCCGGCGTGCGCGGCGTGCCGGCGCTGTGGCCGCGGCGCGTGATCGTGATGACGCTGGAGCGCGTCGGCAGCGCCGAAGGCCCGGACCTCGCGGCCTTCGCCGCGGTGCGCCGCGCCGCGCCGCGGGCCGAGCTGATCGGCGCCGGCGGCATCCGCGACGAGGCCGATCTGGCCGCCTGCGAGGCCGCCGGTGCGCAGGCCTGGCTGGTCGCGTCGGCGCTGCACGACGGCCGCATCGCGCCGCGCCGGCGCGCGACAGAATGTGGCGCGGTCGAGCCGACCGGCCACACTGTGTCGCCGCACCCGACCCCGGGTGGGTCCGCAGATCGAACGTGGGGTGGCGCTGCATCCGGGCACAGCGCGCATATTCGCGCCGTTCCGAACGCACACAATGGCACATGCCTTGCCTGACCCCGTCTCGATGAGTGCACCAACCCCCGCGGCCGCGGCCCCCTGGACCTGCCCCTTCTGCCCGCTGCTGTGCGACGGCTTCGCGCTGTCCGTCCGGCCCGACGGCCCCCTGGTTCTGCAGGGCAGCGACTGCCCGCGCGCGACTCAGGCACTGCAGCGTTTTGCTGCGCCGCCGCAGAGCGTCGGGCCGCTGATCGACGGCGCCCCGGCCCCGCTCGAGGCCGCGCTCGATGCGGCGGCCCGGGTGCTCGCGACGAGCCGCCAGCCGCTGTTCGCCGGCCTCGGCACCGACGTCGACGGCGCGCGCGCGCTCTATCCACTGGCCTGCGCCACCGGCGCGATCAGCGATGCGGCGAACGGCGACGCGCTGCTGCACACGCTGCGCGCGCTGCAGGACCGCGGCCAGTTCACCACCACGCTGGCCGAGGTGCGCAACCGCGCCGACATCATCGTGTGCTTCGGCAGCAGCTCGCCGCGCGAAGCGCTGCCGGAGCTGTGGCGGCGCTTCGGCGTCGGTGAGCCGCTGGTCGCGCAACGCGAGCTGGTGTTCGTCGGTGCGCCGGCCGATGCCGCGCTGGCCGGCCGCCCAGGTGTCACGGCGAGCAGCGTGCCGCTCGTCGGCGATCTGTTCGATACGGTCGCGCTGCTCGCCGCCCTGCTCGCGCAGCGCCGGGTCGCGCACGCACCGCCGGCGCTCGCGGCCTTGGCCGAGCGGCTGCGCGCGGCACGCTACGCGGTGCTCGTGTTCGAGGCCGTGCGGCTGCCGGCGCAGGGCGCGCTGATCGTCGAGGCGCTCAACAACATCGTCACCACGCTCAACCGCACGACCCGCGCGGGCCTGCTGCCGCTGGCCGGCGCCGACGGCAGCGCGTCCGCCAACCAAGTGCACGCCTGGCTCTCGGGCGTGCCGCTGCGCAGCCGCGCCGGGCCGCTGGGACTGGAGCACGAGCCGCTGCGCTGGGGCGCCGACGCGCTGCTCGGATCCGGCGCGGTCGATGCGCTGCTGTGGGTCGCGAGTTTCGGCACCGAGCCGGCGCGCCCCCCTGCCGACCTGCCGACCATCGTGCTCGGCGGACCCGGCGTCGCCGCGCCCGCGAAGGGCGTGTACATCCCGGTCACGACCCCCGGCATCGGCGCGCCCGGCCACCTGTTCCGCACCGATGGCGTCGTCGCGCTGCCGCTCGAGGCCGCGCGCGACGACGGCCTGCCCGGCGTGCCCGAGATCGCACGCGCGCTCGTGCACCGAGTGAAGGCCCTGAAGAGCTCATGACTACGCTGCGCATCCGCAACGGTCGCGTGATCGACCCCGAGCATGGCGTCGACGCCGTGCGCGACCTCGGCATCCGCGACGGCCGCATCGTCGACCTGCATCCCCAGGAGGCGGTGACCGAGGAGGTCGACGCCAGCGGCTGCGTCGTCATGGCGGGCGGCGTGGACCTGCACAGCCACATCGGCGGCGGCAAGGTCAACCTCGCGCGCATGCTGCTGCCCGAGGACCATCGCCTCAACCGCGAGCCGGTGCCGCTGCCGACCAACCCGCTCGAGCTGGCGTCCTGCGGCCACTGCTCGCCCGGCACGCTGGCGGCCGGCTACCGGTATGCCGAGATGGGCTACACGGCCGCCTTCGAGCCGGCGATGCTCGGCGCCAACGCCCGCCACGCCCACATGGAGATGGGCGACACGCCCATCCTCGACCACGGCGCCTACGTGATGCTGGGCAGCGACGAGCTGTTCCTGCAGCTGCTGGCCGAGGGCAAGGACTTCCAGACGATCCGCGACTACGTCGGCTGGACCATCAACGCCAGCAAGGCGCTGGGTGTGAAGGTGGTCAACCCGGGCGGCATCTCGGCCTTCAAGTTCAACCAGCGCAAGCTCGACGTCAACGAGGAGCATGTGCACTGGCGCGTGACGCCGCGCCAGATCGTGCACACGCTCGCGAAGGCGCTGCGCGAGCTGGGCGTGCCGCACCCGCTGCACATCCATGGCAGCAACCTCGGCGTGGCCGGCAACATCGAGTCGACGCTCGCGACCATCGAGGCGCTCGAGGGCCTGCCGGCCCACCTGACCCACATCCAGTTCCACGCCTACGGCAAGGAAGGGCCGAAGAAGTTCTCGTCGGCCGCGCGCGAGCTGGCCGAGGCCGTCAACGCGAACCCGAACATCAGCCTCGACGTCGGCCAGATCCTGTTCGGCCAGACCATCACCGCGTCCGGCGACACGATGCGCCAGCATGCGAACGCCGAGCTCGGCACGCCGCGCAAGTGGATCGGCGCCGACATCGAGTGCGATGCCGGCTGCGGCGTGGTGCCCTTCCGCTACCGCGAGACCAGCTTCGTCAACGCGCTGCAGTGGCTGATCGGGCTGGAGATCTTCCTGCTGGTGAAGGACCCGTGGCGCGTGGTGCTGACCACCGACCACCCGAACGGTGCGCCCTTCACCACCTACCCGCACCTGATCCGGCTGCTGATGGACAAGGGCTTCCGCGACGAGCAGATGGCCAAGCTCCATCCGGACGCGGTGGCGATGAGCTCGCTCGGCTCGATCACGCGCGAGCTGAGCCTGGCCGAGATCGCGATCATGACCCGCGCCGGCCCGGCGCGGCTGCTGGGGCTGAAGGACCGCGGCCATGTCGGTGTCGGCGCCGCGGCCGACATCGCGGTCTACCGCGAGGACGCGAACCGCGAGACCATGTTCACCGCCCCCGAGCATGTGTTCAAGGACGGCGTGCGCGTCGCCCGCAAGGGCGTGATCACCGCCACGCCGACGGGGGGCACCCACTTCGTCGAGCCGGTGTTCGACCGCGGCATCGAGAAGCTGCTGGAGAAGTACGCGCACGAGCACCTCGCCGTCGCGCCGCGCCACCTGGTGATCGGCCACGACGAGCTGTGCCGCTGCTGCAACGGCGGGCGGCTGCTGCCGGCGGCCTGCTTCGACACAGCGGCGAACTGACATGACGATGGAACTCAACGGCATCACCATCGACGACAGCTTCGCCGAGGCCTTTCCGATGAAGGGCACGCGGCTGATCGTCACCGCGCACGACATGACCTGGGCGCGCCATGCGGCGGTCGCCACGACCGGCTTCGCCACCTCGGTCATCGCCTGCGGCTGCGAGGCCGGCATCGAGCGCGAGCTCGCACCCGACGAGACGCCGGACGGACGGCCGGGCGTCAGCATCCTGATCTTCTCGATGAGCGGCAAGGAGCTCGCCAAGCAGGTCGAGAAGCGCGTCGGCCAATGCGTGCTGACCTGCCCGACCACCGCGGTCTACGCCGGCCTGCTGCCGCCGGACGCGACCGACCCGATCGCGCTCGGCAAGAACCTGCGCTTCTTCGGCGACGGCTGGCAGACCAGCAAGATGATCGACGGCCAGCGCTACTGGCGGGTGCCGGTGATGGACGGCGAGTTCGTCGCGCAGGAAACCGCCTGGGTCACGACCAAGGCGGTCGGCGGCGGCAACCTGCTGCTGCTGGCGACCGACACCGCCGCGGCACTGGGCGCGGCCGAGGCGGCGGTGGCGGCAATGAAGCGGGTGCCCAACGTCATCATGCCCTTCCCGGGCGGCGTGGTGCGCTCGGGCTCGAAGGTCGGCAGCAAGTACCCGACGCTCGGCGCCTCGACCAACGACGCCTACTGCCCGAGCCTGCGCGAGCTGGCGAAGCAGAGCGATCTGAGCCCGGAGATCGGCAGCGTGATGGAGGTCGTGATCGACGGCCTGACCGACGCCGACGTGGCCGCGGCGATGCGCGCCGGCCTGAAGGCCGTGATCGAGCTCGGCGGCGCCTCGGGCCTCAGGCGCGTCGGCGCCGGCAACTACGGCGGCAAGCTCGGGCCCTTCCTCTACCACCTGCACAAGCTGGTGCCCGGCGCGGAGGCCTCGGCATGAGCGGCTGGAAGCTCACCCTCAAGCAGGTGCCGGCGCTGCGCGTCGACCTGCGCTCGCTGTCGCCGGCCGCGCTGGCCGAGCTCTCGGCTGCCGACGTGGCCCGGCTCGGCGTCTGGCACGGCAACGAAGCCATCACGCTCGGCGACCTGTTCACGATCGCACCGCACGCCGACGGCGAGCTGCGCCTCGAAGGCGAGCTGTCGAGGTTCGACCGCATCGGCTGGCAGCTCGCCGGCGGCACGGTTCGCGTCGATGGGCCGGCGGGCGACTACCTCGGCGCCGGCATGAGCGCCGGCGAGGTGGTCGCCAGCGGCAGCGCCGGCCTGCTGGCGGCCTGCGAGATGTCGGGTGGCCGGCTCGAGATCGGCGGCCATGCCGGCGACTACGCCGCCAGCGCCCTGCCCGGCAGCATGGACGGCATGCGCGGCGGCACGCTCATCGTGCGCGGCAACGCCGGCGCGCGCTTCGGCGACCGCATGCGGCGCGGCACGGCAGTGATCCATGGCAACGCCGGCGACTTCGTCGCCTCGCGCATGGTCGCGGGCACGGTCGCGGTCGCGGGCACGGTCGGCGCGCACCCGGCCTACGGCATGCGCCGCGGCACGCTGCTCGCGGTCGGCACGGCACCGGCCGTGCCGCCCACCTTCGTCGGCAACAACGTCGACATCGGCGTGTTCTGGCAGCTGCTGTCGCGCGACCTGGCCCGCCACGGCGGCGCGTTCGCGGGCCTGCCGAAGCGCCGCCCGGCGCGCTTCCTCGGCGATCTGGCGGCCGGCGGCAAGGGCGAGCTGTTGACACTGAACCCCTGAGCCGTTCCGGCTGAGCTTGTATCGCCGATCATCCTGAGCCTGTCGAAGGAAGCCCCGCGCGGCACGTCGACAAGCTCGGTGCGAACGGACTCTGTCCCTTTCATCACCTGACCTCGACCACCATGAGCAAGACCTACACCTTCCACGCCGGCGAAGCCACCGTCCTCGCCGCCGACGGCCAGTTCACCGACGCGATGCCCGAGATCCTGATCGGCTCTACCTCCGGCCCGGTGGGCGCCGCCTTCGCCAACATGATGGCGCAGACCAAGGGCCACACCGCGATGTTCGCGATCCGCGCCTGCAACCAGATGGTCCGCCCGGCGACCATCACCGTGCCCAAGGTGACGCTGAAGGACAGCGCCAACATCGACCTGTTCGGCGGCGTGGTGCAGGCCGCGACGGCCGACGCCGTGATCGACTGCGTGATCGAGGGCATCATCCCGAAGGCGGTGGCCAACGAGCTGTGCATCATCAGCCTGGTGTGGATCGACCCGCGCTGCGCCAAGGACCCGAACCTCGACAAGAAGGACATGTACCGCACCAACTACGAGGCGACCAAACTCGCGGTCAAGCGCGCCTTGAACGACGAGCCGAGCATCGACGAGCTGATCGCCAATCGGCACACCATCAAGCACGACATGGACGACTGGAGCTGAATGGCGACGGAGCCGGTCTTTGCCCTGCTCGACGACCGCAGCGCGAGTGTCGAGCGCCCGACGAGCCGGCTCTACGCCGGCTTCGTCCGCGAGCGCCGCTGCGTTGACGTCGCGGCGCTCGATGCCTTCTGGGCGGAGGTCGAGACGGATCAGCGTTCGGGTCAGCATGCGCTGCTGCTGATCGACTACGAGTGGGGCGCCAAGCTGCTCGGCGCCGGGCGCCGCCCCGGTGACGAGGGGGCAGCGCTGCGCGTGCTGCTGTTCCGCGAGCTGCAGCAGTTGTCGCGCGACGACGCCGACCGCTGGCTGGCCCGCCAGGATGCGGACAGCGCCGAGCCGCGCCCGGCCGGTGTCCTGGACGTGCGGGCCAGCGTCGACCGTGCCGAGTTCCACGCCGCGATCGCGAGCATCCACGAGGCCATCCGCGCCGGCGAGACCTACCAGGTCAACTACACCTACCGGCTCGACGTCGCGGCCCACGGTGCGCCGGTGTCGCTGTACCGGCGGCTGCGGGCGCGCCAGCCGGTGCCCTTCGGCGCCTTCGTCGCGCTGCCCGCCGGGGACGACCCGCGGGCACCGACGCATGTGCTGTCCTGTTCGCCCGAGTTGTTCGTGCGCCACGCGGGGGGCAAGCTCACCGCCAAGCCGATGAAGGGCACGGCCCCTCGGCGCGCCGTCATGGAAGGCGACAGCGAGACCGCGCGCCACCTGCACCTGGACACCAAGAACCGCGCCGAGAACCTGATGATCGTGGACCTGCTGCGCAACGACCTCGGTCGCATCGCCAAGGTCGGTTCGGTCAAGGTGCCGGACCTGTTCGCGGTCGAGTCGCATGCAACCGTGTTCCAGATGACCTCGACCGTCGAGGCCGAGGCCCTGCCCGGCCTCGGCGTCCCGCAGCTGCTGCGCGCGATCTTCCCCTGCGGCTCGATCACCGGCGCGCCCAAGCACCACACGATGGAGCTGATCGCCGGCCTCGAGTCGACGCCGCGCGGCTTGTACTGCGGCGCGATCGGCTGGATCGACGCGCCGCCGGCCGCGGGTGGCCTCGGCGACTTCTGCCTGTCGGTCGCGATCCGCACGCTGACGCTCGGCGCCGACCGCGACGGCCTGCGTGCCGGCCGGCTGGGCATCGGCGCCGGCATCGTGCTCGACAGCGTCGCCGAGGACGAATATGCGGAGTGCCAGCTCAAGGGCCGCTTCCTCACCGGCGTGGACCCGGGCTTCGCGCTCTTCGAGACGATGTTCGCCACGCGCGAGGCTGGCGTGCGCCAGCTCGACCGCCACCTCGCGCGGCTCGCGCGCAGCGCGGCCACTTTGGGCTTCGTGCTCGACGAGACCGAGGTCCGCGAGGCGATCCAGCTCGAGTGCGGCCGCCTCGCCCCCGACCTGCCGCACCGCCTGCGCCTCGGCCTGGCGCGCAGCGGCCGCTTCGACCTGATCGTGCAGCCGCTCGCGGCGCTGCCGGACGGGCCCGTCGCACTGCGGCTGGAACCCGCGCCGCTGCCGGCCGCGCGCCCGCTCGCCGGCCACAAGACCACGCTGCGCGACGAGTACGACGCCGGCATCCGCGCCGCCGAGGCCGAGGGCGCCTTCGACAGCCTGTTCTTCACCGCGGACGGCCGGCTCGTCGAGGGCGGGCGTAGCAACGTGCTGGTCCAGCTCGATGGGCGCTGGTTCACGCCGCCGCTGGCCGACGGCGCGCTGCCCGGGGTGATGCGGGGCCTGCTGCTCGAGGACCCGGCCTGGGCCGCGGCGGAGCGCATGCTGACGCGCGAGGACCTGCGGCGTGCCGATGCGATCGTCGTGTGCAACGCGCTGCGCGGCGTGCTGCCGGCACGACGGCTCTGAGGGGACGGGGCGATGCGGCTCGCGCTCTTCGACCTCGACCACACGCTGATCCCCTTCGACAGCGGCATGGCCTGGGTGCGCTTCCTGGTCGGCCGCGAGCTGCTGCCACCCGAGGCCGAGTCGACCTATCTGGCGCACTGCCACGACTACGTGGCCGGCACGATCGACGTGCGCGACCTGCACCGCGCGCTGGTGCTGCCGCTGGCCGGCAGCAAGCGCAGCGCCTTCGACGAGTGGCTGGCCGAGTTCGAGGCCGGGCTGGACGCCACGCTGCCGGCGCCCTCGCTGGCGCTGGTCGCGATGCACCGCGCCGCTGGCGACCGCTGCGTGCTGGTGACGGCGACCGCGCGCTTCGTCGCCGAGCGCTATGCCGCCGCCTTCGGCATCGCCGACGTGCTCGCCACCGAGTCGGCACGCGACTCCTACGGCCGCCTCACCGGCGAGATCGTCGGCCTGCCCTGCGCGCGCGAGCACAAGCTCGACAAGCTGGGCGGCTGGCTGGCACTGGAAGGTCTGAGCCTGGCCGGCTTCGAGCGCAGCTGGTTCTACAGCGATTCGGCCAGCGACCTGCCGCTGCTGCGCGCCGTGACCGACCCGGTGGCGGTGCGGCCCGACGCGGCGCTGCGCGCGGTGGCCGAGCAGGAAGGCTGGCGGATCGAGCGGCTGGAAGCGGCCTGAGGCCGGCGCCGCCTCAGAGGCGGTGCACGCCGAGCTTGAGGAGCAGCCTCAGGTACTCGAGCTGGACGTTGAGCTCGGCGAGCTCGTCGCGCAGCGCACCCCAGGCCTCCTCGTCGGTGCTCAGCAGACCGGGCGGCAGCGGCTGGGACGGGTGGGGCGAGGGGCTGTCCATGGCCCTGATCGTCGCGCCAAGACGCCATCGCGCCAACCCCGCGACCCGAGGGTCGCCCTAATGGCGCTCGATGACCGCGAATGCCGAATGGTTGT
Source organism: Methylibium sp. (assembly GCA_035476815.1). Lineage (GTDB taxonomy): Bacteria > Pseudomonadota > Gammaproteobacteria > Burkholderiales > Burkholderiaceae_C > Methylibium. The sequence goes on along the minus strand of DATILD010000080.1, from coordinate 19,334 downwards.
GACAACGCACACTTCGCTGTGCGAAGCGAGTCGTTGCCGCAACCGCAGCCGCGCGCATGGCGCGCAGCCAGCGCGCCGCGCTGGCTCATTCGCGGTCAATGACCGCGAATGCGCTGTGGTTGTGAATCGACTCGAAGTTCTCCACTTCCACACGGTAGCGCCCGATGCCGCTCTGGGCGTTCAAGCGCAGCGCCACGTCGCGCACCAGGTCCTCGACGAACTTCGGGTTCTCGTAGGCGCGCTCGGTGATCCACTTCTCGTCGGGGCGCTTGAGCAGGCCCCAGATCTCGCTCGAGGCCGAGGCCTCGGCGATGCCGACCAGCGTGTCGAAGCCGACCTCGGCGCCGTCGAGCAGCTCGGCGCGGATCGTCACCACCGAGCGCTGGTTGTGCGCGCCGTAGTCGGAGATCTCCTTCGAGCAGGGGCACAGGCTCTTGACCGGCACCGCGACCTCGCACCACACGCGCGTGGTGCCGGCGTGCCGCTCGGCGATCCAGCCGCCCTCGTAGTCCATCAGGCTCGCGACGCCGGACACCGGCGCCTGCTTGCGGATGAAGAAGTGAAAGCGCGCCTCGATGCGCCCCTCGCCGGCATGCAGGCGCTCGAGCAGCGCGGTCAGCTCGCGCCGCAGCGCCATCGCGTCCAGCGGCACGGGCTCGGTGCTCAGCGCCTCGAGCCAGGCGACGAAGCGCGACATGTGGGTGCCCTTCTGCTCGGCCGGCAGCGCCACGTCGAGGCTCCAGGTCGCGGCCGTCTGCGCCACGGTCTCGCCGACGCGCACGGTCAGCGGGTAGCGCAGGCGCTTCACGCCGACATGCTGGATCGCCAGATGCCGCTCGTCCCGCGCGCTTTGCGTGTCGGGGATGTGGAGCAAGCCGGCGGGGAGATGGGTCAGATCGTTCATGGGATGCCCGGGCGCAGCAGGCCCGATTCGCTCGCGCCCGTCCGTCGCGGGCCCGACAGTGTGCGCCAGAAGCAGTGAGCCTAGGGTTTGTACGGGCTCAACCGTTGATCGCGGGCCGGACCAGGTCGAGCTTGGCGCCGAAGCGCTTCAGGATGCTCTGCTCGATGCCGGCCGCGTCCAGCCCCAGCATCGCCATCAGCTTGGCCGGATCGCCATGCTCCAGGTGTTCGTCGGGCAGGCCGAGCGTCAGCACCGGCATCGTGACGCCCGCGGCCTGCAGCGCCTCGAGCACCGCCGATCCCGCGCCGCCGGCGATCACGCCCTCCTCGACCGTCACCAGCGCGTCGTGGGTGCGCGAGAGACGCAGCAGCAGTTCGGTGTCCAGCGGCTTCACGTAGCGCATGTTGGCCACCGTGGCGTCGAGCCGCTCGGCGGCGGTCAGCGCCGCGTACAGCAGCGGCCCGAAGGCGAGGATGGCGATGCGCCGCCCGCCGGCGCCGGCCTCGCGGCGGATCTCGCCGCAGCCCCAGGGCAGCGGCGTCAGCCCCGGCTCGACGGCGACGCCGGCCCCGGCGCCGCGCGGGTAGCGCACGGCCACCGGATGGTCCTGCTCGAACGCGGCCGTGAGCGCCTGGCGGCACTCGTTCTCGTCGGCCGGCGCGATCAGGCTGCAGTTGGGCAGGCAGCGGATGTAGGCGATGTCGTAGCTGCCGTTGTGGGTGGCGCCGTCGGCCCCCACGACGCCGGCACGGTCGAGCGCGAACACCACCGGCAGGTTCTGGATCGCGATGTCGTGGACCAGCTGGTCGTAGCCGCGCTGCAGGAAGGTCGAGTAGATCGCGACCACCGGCTTGAGCCCCTCGCAGGCCAGCCCGCCGGCGAAGGTGACGGCATGCTGCTCGGCGATGCCGACGTCGAAGTAGCGATCCGGGAAGCGCTGCTCGAACTCGACCATGCCCGAGCCCTCGCGCATCGCCGGCGTGATGCCGACCAGCCGCGGGTCCTGGGCCGCCATGTCGCACAGCCAGCCGCCGAACACCTGGGTGAAGGTGGTCTTGCTCGAGGCGGACTTCTTCAACCCCTCGGCCGGGTTGAAGGGCGTCGGGCCGTGGTACTTGACCGGGTCGGCCTCGGCCAGCTTGTAGCCGTAGCCCTTCTTCGTGACCACGTGCAGGAACTGCGGGCCGCGCTTGTCGCGCAGGTTCTCGAGCGTCGGGATCAGCGAGTCGAGATCGTGGCCGTCGATCGGGCCGACGTAGTTGAAACCGAACTCCTCGAAGATCGTGCCGGGCACGACCATGCCCTTGGCATGCTCCTCGAAGCGCCGCGCCAGCTCGAGCAGCGGCGGCGCGTTCTTCAGCACGCTCTTGGCGCCCTCGCGCGCGGCGGCGTAGAAGCGCCCGGACATCAGCCGCGCGAAATAGCGGTTCAGCGCGCCGACCGGCGGCGAGATCGACATGTCGTTGTCGTTCAGCACCACCAGCATGTCGGCGTTGGCGACGCCGGCGTTGTTCAGCGCCTCGAAGGCCATGCCCGCGGTCATCGCGCCGTCGCCGATGATCGCCACCGAATGACGCTGCTCGCCCTTGATCTTGCTGGCCAGCGCCATGCCGAGCGCGGCCGAGATCGAGGTGCTGCTGTGCGCGGTGCCGAACGCGTCGTACTCGCTCTCGTCGCGGCGCGGGAAGCCGCTGATGCCGCCGAGCTGGCGCAGCCCGCCCATGCGGTCGCGCCGGCCGGTCAGGATCTTGTGCGGATAGGTCTGGTGGCCGACGTCCCAGACCAGCCGATCGTCGGGAGTGTTGAAGACATAGTGCAGCGCGATCGTCAGCTCGACGGTGCCGAGGTTGCTCGACAGGTGGCCGCCGGTGGACGAGACGCTGGTCAGCACGTGCTCGCGCAGTTCATTGGCGAGTTGCTGCAGATCGACGCGCGACAGGCGTCGCAGATCGGCCGGAGAGTCGATCGTGGACAGCAGCGGTTTGGCACTCATGGCAGGGATTGTGAAGGCTGCACGATCAGCTGTCGCGCTCGACCACCTTGTCGGCCAGCACCGCCAGCCAGGCGGCACGGGTCAGACCGCTGCGCGCCAAGGCGGCCTGGGCCTCGTCGCGCAACGCCAGCGCGTGACGGCGCGCGGCCCCCAGGCCGAGCACGGTCACGTAGGTGGGCTTGTTGTTGTCCTGGTCCTTGCCGGCGGTCTTGCCGAGCGTGTCGGAGGCCTGGGTGACGTCGAGCACGTCGTCGATGACCTGGAAGGCCAGTCCGAGCGCCGCGCCGTAGTCGCTGAGCGCCCGGCGCGCGACCGGGTCGATGTCGGCGCAGGCGGCGCCCATCAGCACGCTGGCCTGCAGCAGCGCACCGGTCTTGCGGCGGTGCATGTCGCGCAGCGCGTGCTCGCCGAGCGGCACGCCGACGCTCGCCAGGTCGATGGCCTGCCCGCCGGCCATGCCGTCCTGCCCGGCGGCGCGGGCCAGCAGGCCGCACAGCCGTGCCTGCAGCGCCAGCGGCACCAGCGCCTCGTCGGGCGTCAGCACCTCGAAGGCCAGCGCCTGCATCGCGTCGCCGGCCAGCATCGCACGGGCCTGGCCGAACTGCACGTGCACGGTCGGCTTGCCACGGCGCAGCACGTCGTTGTCCATGCAGGGCATGTCGTCGTGGATCAGCGAATACGCGTGGATCAGCTCGACCGCGCAGGCGGCGCGCAGCGCGGCCTCGCGGCGCTGCGGATCGGCATCGGCGCCGACCGCCTCGGCCGCCGCCAGCGCCAGCAGCGGTCGCAGCCGCTTGCCGCCGTCGAGCACCCCATAGCGCATCGCCTCGCCCAGGCCGGCCGGGGCCTCGGCCGGCACCCAGCGCTCGAGGGCGGTCTCGACGGCCGCGAGCCGCTCCCGCGCCCAGGCATCGAAGGCATCGCGCTTCATGACGAGCCCCACGTCGCGCTGCGCGCTCCTGCCCCCCGAGGGGGCGCTCGCCGGCTTGGGGCGGCCCGGCGCCGGCTCATGGCGCGTCGCCCCAGGGCTTGAGCTGCCCGTCCTCGAGCACCTGCACCTGCTGCTCGACCGCCTCCAGCCGCGAGCGGCAATGGGCGAGCAGCGTGGCGCCGCGCCGATAGGCGTCGAGCAGCTGGTCGAGCGGCATCTGGCCGGCTTCCATCGCCGCGACCAGGCGCTCCAGCTCGGCCAAGGCGTCCTCGTAGCTCGCCGGCTCGGGCGCGGCGGGAGGGGGGGTGATGGTCGGGGAAGCGCTTCGGGCCATGGTGCTGCGGGTTCGAAAGGATTCTAGTCAGGCCCCGGCGCGCCTCTCGGCACGAAGCGTTGCCGGGTGTACGCGGCGTCCGCGGGCCCACGCCCCGCGCCTTAGAATCCTGGCCCCAGTCCTTCGGGCGCCCACGAACCCGCCGCGCCATGCCCGCCATGGCGGCGGACCGCCGGCGTCGCCACCGGAGACCCCGCGGATCATGTCCGATCTGAGCATCACCCTCGAAGCCCTCGAGCGCAGCGCCGCGCAGCTGCCCGTGTCGAGTTATTTCGACGAGGCCGTCTATGGACGCGAGCAGGAGCTCATCATCCGACCTGGCCCGCGCTACCTCGGGCACACGCTCGCGGTGCCCGAGGTCGGCGACCACCATGCGCTGGTCCAGGAGGGCGAAGGCCGGGCGCTGCTGCGCACCGCCGACGGCATCGAGCTGATCTCCAACGTCTGCCGCCACCGCCAGGCGGTGATGCTGCGCGGCCGCGGCAACGCCGGCCGCCACATCGTCTGCCCGCTGCACCGCTGGACCTACGACCTGCATGGCCGGCTGGTCGGCGCGCCGCACTTCCCCGACGATCCCTGCCTGCACCTGAACAACTACCCGGTGCAGCCGTGGAACGGCCTGCTGTTCGAGGGCGGTCCGGGGCGGCGCCCGATCGGCGAGCTCGTCAAGGACCTGTCGCTGCCGCCCGAGCTCGACTTCAGCGGCTACGTGTTCGACCGCGTGCACCTGCACCAGTGCGACTACAACTGGAAGACCTTCATCGAGGTCTACCTCGAGGATTACCACGTCGGCCCCTTCCACCCGGGCCTGGGCAACTTCGTCACCTGCGAGGACCTGCGCTGGCAGATGGGCCGCGAGTTCTCGGTGCAGACGGTCGGCATCGCCAAGCATGCCGGCGAGGCGCTCGGCAAGCCGGGTTCGGACGTCTACCGTCAGTGGCACGAGGTGCTGCTGAACCACCGTCGCGACGCCCACGACGGCCGGCCGCCCAAGCATGGCGCGATCTGGCTGACGCTCCACCCGACCGTGATGGTCGAGTGGTACCCGCATGTGCTGGTGGTCTCGACGCTGCACCCGCAGGGCCCGCGCAAGACGCTCAACGTGGTCGAGTTCTTCTACCCCGAGGAGATCGCCGCCTTCGAGCGCGAATTCGTCGAGGCCCAGCAGGCCGCCTACATGGAGACCTGCGTCGAGGACGACGAGATCGCGCTGCGCATGGACGCCGGCCGCGAGGCGCTGTGGCGGCGCGGCGACGACGAGCGCGGCCCCTACCAAAGCCCGATGGAAGACGGCATGCAGCATTTCCACGAGTGGTACCGGCGACAGGTCAGCGGCGCCGGTGGCGGCGCATGAGCCCCGCCCGGCCGCCCGAAGGGGCTCGCACCGCAGTGCGAAGCACGGAGGTTACCCAGTGAGCATGGGCCCCGACGCGCTGCCGATGCCGCTGGTCGACGCGGCCGCGCTGGCCGAGCGGCTGGCGGCGCGCCGTCCGACACGCGTGTTCGACGTCAGCTTCGACCTGGCCGACACCGCGGCCGGCGAGCGTGCCTATGCCGCCAGCCATGTGCCGGGCGCGCTGTACCTGCACCTCGACCGTCACCTGGCCGACCATGCGCCCCCCGCCGACGGCCGGCCGCGCGGTCGCCACCCGCTGCCCTCGCGCGTCGCCTTCGCGGCCACGCTCGGCCGCTTCGGCGTCGACGCCGGGCTGCCGGTGGTGGTCTACGACCGCAGCGGCGGCCTGTACGCGGCGCGCGCCTGGTGGATGCTGCGCTGGCTCGGCCACCACGAGGTCGCGCTGCTCGACGGCGGCTGGGCCGCCTGGCTGGCCGCCGGCGGCGCGGCCGATGCCGACGCCGCCGTGCCGCCGATGCCGGCCCAGTACGTGCCGGCGCTGCCGCTGGTGCACACCGTCGACGCCGGCATGCTGTTGCGCGGCATCGGCCGCCTGCGCGTCGTCGATGCCCGCGCCGCGGAGCGCTTCCGCGGCGACGTCGAGCCGCTGGATCCGGTGGCCGGCCACATCCCCGGCGCCTTGAACCGGCCGTTCAAGGACAACCTCGGCGCCGACGGCCGCTTCCGCCCGCCGGCCGAACTGCGCGCCGCCTTCGAGGCCCTGCTCGGCGAAGCGGCGACCGACGAGGTCGTGCACCAGTGCGGCTCCGGCGTCACCGCCTGCCACAACCTGCTGGCGATGGAGGCGGCCGGGCTGCCCGGCGCGGCGCTCTACCCGGGCTCCTGGAGCGAGTGGTGCGCCGACCCGGCGCGGCCGGTGGCGCGCGGCTGAGCGGCCGCGACGACCCGGCCGGCGGCTGCGCAGCCGCGCCTTGATTTGCCCCAATGTCCGTGGCGGGGCGGTCGGTGTAGTCTTGCCTTGCCTCGGGCGAGCGACCCGATGCGGGAGCAGCCATGTACCAGCACATCCTCGTACCGACCGACGGCAGCGACGTCACGTCGAAGGCCACGGAGACGGCGATCAGCCTCGCCAAGGCGCTCGGGGCGCGCGTCAGTGCCGTCAGCGTCAAGGAGCCCTTCCCCTACTCGGCGATCAGCGAGATCCAGCCGGTGCCGCCGCAGGAGTTCTTCGACGCGCAGGAGAAGGTCGCCCGCAAGCGGGTCGAGCAGGTGGTCGCCGCCTGCACCGCCGCGGGCCTGCGCTGCGACGCGGCCACCGTCGAGGCGAGCCACCCCTACGAGGCGATCATCGAGCATGCCAGCGCCAACGGCTGCGACCTCATCGTGATGGCCTCGCACGGCCGGCGCGGCATGCGCGCGCTGCTGCTCGGCAGCGAGACGCAGAAGGTGCTGACGCACACCAGCATCGCCGTGCTGGTGGTGCGCTGAGGGCTCAGACCATCAGCTGCGGCGCGCCGCCGCGGTGGCGCACGACGCCCTCGCGCAGTTCCAGCGCCTCCTCGACGCACCAGCGCAGCGCCATCGGATAGAGCCGGTGCTCCTGCCTCAGCACGCGCGCGGCCAGCGTGTCGGGCGTGTCCTCGGGCAGCACCGGCACCATCGCCTGGGCCACGATCGGCCCATGGTCCAGTTCGGCGGTCACGAAGTGCACGGTCGCGCCGGCCAGCTTGCAGCCGGCCGCCAGGGCCCGCTCGTGGGTGTGCAGGCCCGGGAAGGCCGGCAGCAGCGAGGGGTGGATGTTGAGCAGGCGGCCCGCGTAGTGCTCGACGAAGCCCGGCGTCAGGATGCGCATGAAGCCGGCCAGCACCAGCAGGTCGGGGCGGTGGGCATCGATGGCCGCGGCCAGCGCCGCGTCGAAGGGCTCGCGGCCGCCGTGGGCTCGGTGGTCGACCGCCGCGGTCGCAATGCCGCGCGCCGCGGCCCAGGCCAGGCCGGCCGCCTCGGGCCGGTTGCTCAGCACCGCGACGACCTCGGCGGGCCAGCCCTCGCGCGTGCAGGCCTCGACGATCGCCTCCATGTTGGAGCCGCGGCCGGAGATGAGGATGACGATGCGCTTCACGGCGCCGCAGTGTAGGCGCGCGCCGCGCCGTCCCGGGACGCACCGGCATAATTTCGCGGCGCCGCAGTCCGCGGCCGCGCCAGCCCTCCGCATGAACCTCCCTCACCCCCCGCCCGGCCGCCACGAGCCCTTCACCCGCTTCGAGTCCGTCGCGCTGCTGCTGCTCGTGCTGTCGAGCCTGGTCCTCGCGGCGATCGCCTGGCAGGACGACACCGCCCTGATCCGCTCGCTGACCAGCGAGGCCGGTCCGATCGAATGGGTCTCGGCACGGCTGTGGTTCTTGCTGGCGGCGATCCTGTTGCTGCGCGGCCGACCGGGGGCGGTGGCGCTCGCGCTGGCGGGGCTGAGCCTGATGTTCGGCCTGCGCGAGCTGGACCTGCACAAGGTCGTTGCCGACACCAGCTTCCTCAAGCGCGGCTTCTACCGCGACCCGGCCATCGCCCCCGACGACAAGTGGCTGGGCGGCGTGCTGGCCTTCGGCATGGTCGCCATCGTGCTGTGGGGCCTGGTGGCCGGCACACGCGCCTATGTGCGCCGGCGCCTGCACCGCACCGGGTGGGGCCGGGTGCTGCTGGGCGCGGCGGTGCTGCTGGTCGTGTCCAAGGTGCTGGACCGGATTCCGGCCGTCCTGGCCGAGGACTACGGCATCACGATCGAGACCCACCTCAAGTCGCTGGACTATCTGTTCGAGGAGTGGCTGGAGTGCTACGTCCCGCTGGTCTACGTCGCTGCGGCGTGGTGGCGCCCGCGCTGAGCCCCCTCGCGGGCCCGGCCGGCCCCGGCTCCTAGAATCCGCGCTCCCATGGATGCCGACCTGATCCGCACCGTGCTGGTCTATGCGTTGCCGGTGCTGTTCGCGATCACCGTGCACGAGGCCGCGCACGGCTACGCCGCCCGCCACTTCGGCGACCCGACGGCCGCCGAGCTCGGCCGCATCTCGCTGAACCCGCTGCGCCACATCGACCCGATCGGCACGATCGCGATGCCGGTGCTGCTCTACCTCGCGACCGCCGGCGCCTTCGTGTTCGGCTATGCGAAACCGGTGCCGGTGGACTGGCGGCGGCTGCGCCACCCGAAGCGCGACATGGTCTGGGTCGCCTTCGCCGGGCCGGGCGCCAACCTCGTGCAGGCAGTGGCGTGGGCGCTGTTCGGCGCCGCGCTCGTCGCCGCAGGCACGCCGGAGGCATTCTTCCTGTTGATGGCCAAGGCCGGCGTGCTGGTCAACCTGGTGATGTTCGCCTTCAACCTGCTGCCGGTGCCGCCCTTGGACGGCGGGCGCATCCTGGTCGGGCTGCTGCCGCATCATCTGGCCTTGCCGGTGGCCCGCGTCGAACCCTATGGCTTCTTCATCGTGGTCGGGCTGCTGGTCGCCGGGCTCGTGAGCGCCTGGTGGATGCTGCCGATCCTGCGCACGCTGCTGGCGCTGCTCGGCGCCGTACTGCCCTCGTTCCCGACCGTGATGGGTGTCTCCTGATGAAACTGCGCGTCCTCACCGGCATCACCACCACCGGCACGCCGCACCTGGGCAATTACGTCGGCGCGATCCGCCCGGCGATCGCCGCCAGCCGCGAGGTCAACGTCCAGAGCTTCTTCTTCCTGGCCGACTACCACGCGCTGATCAAGTGCGACGACCCGGACCGCATCGAGCGCTCGCGCCTCGAGATCGCCGCCACCTGGCTGGCCTGCGGACTGGACCCGCAGCGCGTCACCTTCTACCGCCAGAGCGACCTGCCGGAGACGACCGAGCTGTCGTGGCTGCTGACCTGCGTCACGCCCAAGGGCCTGATGAACCGCGCCCACGCCTACAAGGCCGCCACCGACGCCAACGAGGAGAGTGGCGCCGACACCGACGACGGCGTGACGATGGGCCTGTTCAGCTACCCGGTGCTGATGGCGGCCGACATCCTGCTGTTCAACGCCCACCGCGTGCCGGTGGGGCGCGACCAGGTGCAGCATATCGAGATGGCGCGCGACATCGCGCAGCGCTTCAACCACCTGTTCGGCCAGGGCCATGACCTGTTCGTGCTGCCGCGGGCCGAGGTCGAGGAGTCGGTCGCCACACTGCCGGGGCTGGACGGCCGCAAGATGAGCAAGAGCTACGACAACACGATCCCGCTGTTCGAGGGCGGCGCGAAGGCGCTGCAGGCGGCCGTCGCGCGCATCGTCACCGACTCGCGGCTGCCCGGCGAGCCGAAGGACGCCGAGGGCACGCCGCTGCTGACGATCCACGACGCCTTCGCCAGCCCCGAGCAGCGCACGGCCTTCCGCGCCGCGCTGCAGGCCGGCCTCGGCTGGGGCGAGGCGAAGCAGCAGCTGGTCGAGCGCGTCGAGGCGCAGGTCGGGCCGATGCGCGAACGCTATGCCGAGCTGATGGCACGGCCCGAGCGCATCGAGGAGACGCTCGAGGCCGGTGCGCGCAAGGCCCGCGCGGTGGCGCAGCCCTTCATCGCCGGTCTGCGGCGGGCGGTGGGCCTGCGGCCGATGATGGCGGTGCCGGCGCCACTGAAGGTCGCCGAGGCCCCGGCCGCCAAGGCCGCGCTGCCGGTGTTCAAGCAGTACCGCGAGGCGGATGGGCAGTTCTACTTCAAGCTCAGCGCCGCCGACGGCAGCGTGCTGCTGCAGAGCCGGGGCTTCGCCGATGGCCGCGAGGCCGGCGGCTGGGTCAAGCGGCTGAAGACCGAGGGCGCCGCGGCGCTGGCCGACGCACCGCTTGCGCTGGCCGACGGCGTGGCGCGGGCCAGCGTCGAGGCGGCGCTCGCCGCCCTCGTGGCCGCGCAGGACTGAGCGCCCCTTTGCACGACGCCGCGGCCATGGCCGGCATCCACATCACCGACATCGAGTCCGCCATCAACTGGTGGCGCGAGCGCTCGCCCTCGCCCGACGGCATCACCGCCTGCAAGGAAGTACGCGCGCTGGCCGAGGTCTATGCGCTGCTGGTCTACTACCGCGAGAGCGACTGCGACGAGGACACGATGCCGGCCAAGGCCAAGGCCGCCTGGCTGGCCTGGTACGCGACCACGCCCGACGCGCCCTGCATCGCGATCTGCTCGACCAGCCAGGGCGACACGGTCTGCAAGGGCTGCGGCCGCACCGAGGACGAGATCCAGCACTGGACCGCGATGAGCCCGGGCGAGAAGCGCAGCTGCTGGCGTCGCATCACGATGGAAGGCACGGCCTGGCGCTTCAACCGCTATGCCGAGCGGGCCCGCGAGGCGGCCGACGCCGCCGCGGCGCAGGCCCCGCTCACGCCACCGGCAGGCTGAGCACGAAGCGGCTGCCGCCGCCCTCGCGCGCCTCGCAGCGCACGCTGCCGCCATGGTGGCGGGCGATCTGCCGCACCAGGCTCAGCCCCAGTCCGACGCCGCCGGCCTGCTCGGCATGGCCGGGCAGGCGGTAGAAGGGCTCGAAGATGCGCTCGCGCTCGGCCGCGGGCACGCCGGGGCCGCGGTCGCAGACGGCCAGCTCGACGCCGCCGGCCCCGCGCCGCAGCCGCACCTCGGGCGCCGTATCGCCACCGTAGCGGCGCGCGTTCTCCAGCAGGTTGCGCAGCGCGCGGCGCAGCAGGCGCTCGTCGGCCTTCAGCGTGGCGGGCAGGGCCGGCTCGGTCGGCCCCGGCAGGTCGAGGCTGGCGCCGACCCGCACCGCCTCCTCGGCGGCGAGGCCGAGCAGGTCAACCGCATCGGCCGGCGCCCGTGCATCGGGCTGGCGCGCGTCGAGCCGGCTGGCCAGCAGCACCTCCTCGACCAGTGCGTCGAGCTCGCGGATGTTGCGTTCGATCTCGGCCTTCAGCGGCGCACGCCGCTCGGGCACGGCCTCGTCTAGCATCGCCACCGCCATCTTCAGCCGCGCCAGCGGCGAACGCAGCTCGTGGCTGGCGTTGGCGAGCAAGGAACGGTTGGCTTCCAGCAACGCCTCGACGCGCGCGGCGGCACGGTTGAAGCTGGTCGCGACCGCCGCGACCTCGTCGCGTCCGGACTCGTCGACGCGGTGGTGCAGCGCGCCGGCGCCAAAGGTCTCGACGCCGCGCTGCAGCGCCTCGAGCCGGTGCGTCAGCCGTCGCACGACCGGGTAGGCGCCGGCCGCCACCGCGATGAACAACAGGCCGAGCACCAGCACCAGACCGGCGCCGCGGAGGAACGGCGGCTCGGCCAGCAACCGGCCCTCGCCACCCGGGCCCGGTCGCGGCGGGCGCGGCGGACGGACGATCGAGAGCCAGCGGCCGTCGCTGAGCTGCAGCCGCACCGGTGCGCGGCGCTCCATGCCGGGCGGGCCATGCTCCTCGACGGCCTCGCGCGCGAAGCGGTCGAACTGCGGCGCGGTGGCGATGCGCCGGCCGGCGCCGTCGTCCAGCGCCATCGGCAGGCGCAGGCGCTCGGACCATTCGAGCAGCGCGACGGCCTGCTCGGCGTCCGGCGCGGTCGGCGGCGGCAGCGCGCCCTGCAGCAGCTCGGCCCAGGGCGCCATGCGCTGGCCGGCATCGGCACGGAAGCGCTCGCGCTCCTGCTCGATGTTGCGCTGGACCACCCAGCCGGACACCAGCGCGAACAGCAGCAGCACCGCCACCACCGTCAGGTAGATGCGGAGGTACAGCGTTTTCATGACGACCCCTCGCCCACGGTGTACCGCGGGCGATCCCCCGGGGGGATCGGGCCCGGCTTGGGGCGGCCCGGCGCTCGGTCCCGCCCCACTAACGACCCGTCGCCCGCGAGCGACGACCGCTCAACCGTGATCGGCATCGACATCCTGCTTCTTCGCGAACACGTAGCCGGCGCCGCGCACGGTGAGGATGCGGCGCGGGTTCTTCGGGTCGTCCTCGATCGCGGCGCGGATGCGCGAGACATGCACGTCGATCGAGCGGTCGAAGGCCTCGAGCGCATGGCCCTTGAGCGCGTCCATGATCTGGTCGCGCGACAGGACCCGCCCCGGCGCACGCGCCAGCACCAGCAGCAGGTCGAACTGGTAGCTGGTCAGGTCGCAGGGCTTGCCGTCCAGCCGTGCCTGGCGGCCGCCCGGGTCGACCTCGAGCTGGCCGAAGCGCAGCACGTCGTCGTCGGCCGAGGGGGCCGAGCGGCGCAGCAGCGCCTTCACGCGCGCCAGCAGCTCGCGCGGCTCGAAGGGCTTGGGCAGGTAGTCGTCGGCGCCGAGCTCGAGGCCGACGATGCGGTCCAGCGGCTCGCCGCGCGCGGTCAGCATCAACAGCGGCAGCGTGCGCAGCCGCGGCGAGGCGCGCAGCTCGCGGCACAGGTCCAGGCCGTCGCCGTCGGGCAGCATCAGGTCGAGCACCAGCGCGTCGTAGAGCTCGCGCTCGAGCTTCTGGCGACCGGCCGCCAGCGTCGGCGCGACCTCGACCTCGTGGCCGGCATGGCGCAGGTAGTCGCCCACCATGGCGGTCAGGCGCTCGTCGTCGTCGATCAGCAGCAGGCGGGCCGTCATGGACTCTCCATCGGTAACGCCGCAGCGGGCCCGATGGAGGGCGGCTGCGGCAGGGGGTGCGTGCGGGCGAAGCATAGGCGAGGCGGCCGGGTCGCCGCGCCCCGCGCGCTCAACTGCGCGGCTCGAGCGCGCGGCGCTCCTCGTGGTGGCGCCGCATCATGTCGGCGCGCGCCTTCATGCGCTCGGCCAGCTTGGCGCGCTGCTCGGGGGTCAGCACGCGGCTGATCTCGAGCATCGCCTGCGTGATGCGCTTGCTCGCCTGCTCATGCTGCACGAGCTGCTTCTGGCGCAGCTGCTCGACCGCGTTGGCGTCGACGGTCGGCTGGGTGAAGAGCTGCAGCTGCTGCTCGCGCAGCGAGCGGCCGGCGTCACGCTGGGCCTTCAGGTCGGCGGCGGCGGCGTCGACGATCTGGCGCACCTGGGCGCGCTGGGCGTCGGTGGCCTGGGCGCCGTCGAGCAGGCGCTCGACCATGCGGCCCACGTGGCGCGGCGAATCCATCGCCATCGAGCCGCCGTGACCCGCGTGGGGGGCGGCCCAGGCCGTCAGCGCAACCGCGCTGCCGACGGCCAGCAGGCTGCCGAGCGCCAGCGCGCGCAGGCCGCCGGGGGAGAGGAGAGAGACTTTCATGGAGCGTCCTTTCGATGTGCGATCCCGTGAGGGGATGCTGGCATCGTCGGCCACTGCCGTGAAGCGGGCTTGGGGCCCGCGTAAAGATCTGTGAGGGCTCGCCGGCTCAGGGGCCGGCGGTGCGCACCACCATCGCGGCGGCGACCTTGCCGCGGCGCGCGGGGGCGACGGCCGGCGTCGGCGCGACCGGCGGCGGCGCCAGTGCCAGCTCGGTCTGCAGGATGATCTCCTTGGCCGTCGCCGCGTCGTAGACGAAGAAGTTGCGCTTGGCGCGCGCCTGCACATAGGTCGTGGTGCGGCTCATCGGCTCGATCTCGACCTCGATGCGCCGGTCGACCGAACGCGCCTTGATCAGCTCGCCGTCCTTGGTGCTGTCGATCGACTCGACCACGATGCCCATGCGGCCGAGCGCGGTCAGCGAAGCGCTGCGCACCTGGGCGTTGGAGGCCGTGAAGGTGCGCGCGGTGATCGCGTTGGCGGTGTGCGACACGCCGGCCGAGGCGCCGACGCCCAGCGCGGTGATTGCGATGGTCTCGCAGCCGGCCAGCAGGCAGGCCGTCACGACGGCCGCCGCGGCGCGTACGGTGCGCGGCAGGTGGGGGGCGGGGGCGGCGGGCATGGATCGAAACCTCTGGCGCCAGTGTGGGTCGCCGGCGGTCTGCGCGCCACTGCGCCGGCCTCGCGCGCCGTGACGGACTGCCGGGCGTCACGTGAGCGTCCGAATTGATTTGTGTCGGGCTGTGAGGAAACGGGCGCACTTGTCGTCCGGACGCGGATGGCCACGGACGGCGGCCGGGCCCGCGACCGCCCGCGCCGCGCACGCGGCTTGCAAGCCGGCCGGCCATCGGCCCCGATTCGAGGTCCAATGCGCCTGGGTCGCATCGCCCACGTCCCCTGACCGCATGAGCTGGCACGCCGCACTCGACCTCCGCTACCGCCGCGACGGCGACCGTACCCTGCTGGCCCACCGCCACGACGGCCCGCTGCGCGTGCTGAAGAGCCTCTACCCGGAGTCGCCCGCCATCTGCCACGACGTGCTGGTGCACCCACCCGGCGGCATCGTCGGCGGCGATGCGCTGGCGATCGACCTGCGGGTCGCGGCGACGGCCCATGCGCTCGTCACGACGCCGGGCGCGACGCGCTTCTACCGCAGCGCCGGCGCCACGGCCTCGCAGACGCTCGACGCGCGGATCGAACCCGGTGCGCGGCTCGAATGGCTGCCGCTGGAGACGATCTGCCATTCGGGCTCGCAGGTCGAGAACCGGCTGCGCTTCGAGCTGGCGCCGGGCGCCGAGATGATGGGCTGGGACCTGCTCGCGCTCGGCCTGCCGGCCAGCGGCGCGCCCTTCGAGGCCGGCCGGGTCGACCAGACGATCGAGCTGCCGGGGCTGTGGCTGGAGCGCTCGCGCATCGACGCGGTGGACGACCGCCGCCTGCTCGCGTCGCCGCTCGGCTGGGGCGGCGACCGGCTGCTGGCGACGCTGTGGTTCGCGACCGGCACGGCGATGGCACGCCCCCGCATCGACGCCCTGCTCGACACGGCGCGGGGCCTCGCCGCGGACCATGCCCTCGCGCACCGCAGCGGCTGTACCTCGCCCGACGCCCGCCTCGTCGTGCTGCGCGCCCTGGCGCCGCACACCGAGCCGGCCCGGACGCTGCTGACGGCCGTGTGGCGCGCCTGGCGCGAACTGGCCTGGGATCTCGCGCCCTGCGCGCCGCGCGTCTGGCAGACCTAGGGCCTGTTAACGCTATTGGAGGGCCGCCGTTTCCTGGGATTACCCGAAGGGCCCGGGCCGCGCAGGTCCTAGATCGCGAGCCGCTCGCGCACGCCCTCGGCCACCATGTCGGCGCCGCGGCCGCGCTGCACGACCTCGCCGCGCTCCATCACCAGGTACTGGTCGGCCAGCTCGGCCGCGAAGTCGTAGTACTGCTCGACCAGCAGGATCGCCATCGTGCCGCGGTCAGCCAGCTTGCGGATCACGCGGCCGATGTCCTTGATGATGCTGGGCTGGATGCCCTCGGTCGGCTCGTCGAGGATCAGCAGCTTCGGCCCGGCCGCCAGCGCGCGCGCGATCGCGAGCTGCTGCTGCTGGCCGCCCGACAGATCGCCGCCGCGGCGGCCGAGCATCTGCTTCAACACCGGGAACAGCTCGAACAGCTCGGCCGGGATGGACGTGCCGCCGGGCTTGCTGGCCAGCCCCATGCGCAGGTTCTCCTCGACCGTCAGGCGGCCGAAGATCTCGCGACCCTGCGGCACGTAGCCTAGCCCCAAGCGGGCGCGCTCGTAGGGCGTGCGCGGGCCGAGTGCCTGCTCGCCGAGCGTGAGGCTGCCGCTGCGCGGCTGCACCAGGCCGACCAGCGTGCGCAGCAGCGTGGTCTTGCCGACGCCGTTGCGGCCCAGCACGACCGTCACCTCGCCGGCACGCGCCTCGAAGCCGACGCCACGCAGGATGTGCGAGCCGCCGTAGAACTGGTGGAGGTTGTCGACCTTGAGCATGGTGTCGTTCAGCGCCCCAAATAAACTTCGACCACCTGCTCGTTGGCCTGCACCTGGGCCAGCGGGCCCTCGGCCAGCACCCGGCCCTCGTGCAGCACCGTGACCTTCTTGCGCGGGTTGTCCTTGGTCAGCGCGTGGATGAAGCTCATGTCGTGCTCCACCACCACCAGCGAATGCTCGCCCTCGAGCGAGAGGAACAGCTCGGCGGTGCGCACCGTCTCCTCGTCGGTCATGCCGGCCACCGGCTCGTCGAGCAGCAGCAGCTTCGGGTCCTGCATCAGCAGCATGCCGATCTCGAGCCATTGCTTCTGACCATGCGACAGCAGCCCGGCCGGGCGCCGCGCCTCGTCCTTCAGGTGGATCTGCCGCAGCACCGCGTCGATGCGGTCGCTTTGTGCGCCGCTCAGTCGGTGCAGCGCCGCGCGGCGGGCGCTGCGCTCGCCGGCGAGCGCGAGCTCGAGGTTCTCGAACACCGTCAGCTGCTCGAACACACTGGGCTTCTGGAACTTGCGGCCGATGCCGGCGCGCGCCACCTGCGGCTCGTTCAGGCTGAGCAGGTCGATGGTCGAGCCGAAGAAGGCCTGGCCGGCGTCGGGCCGGGTCTTGCCGGTGATGACGTCCATCATCGTCGTCTTGCCGGCGCCGTTGGGGCCGATGATGCAGCGCAGCTCGCCGGCATCGATGGTCAGCGACAGCGCGTTCAGCGCCTTGAAGCCGTCGAAGCTGACGGTGATGTCATCGAGGTAGAGGATGGGGCCGTGCGAGACGTCGAGCACGCCCGGCTCGAAGCGGCGCGCGAAGCTCGCGGCGCGGCCGCCGCCATCGACGGGGCTCGCGAGCTCGGTCATGCGCTGACGGGCGCGGCCGCCGGCGGCCATCAGCTCGGGCGTCATGCGGCCTTCCCCTTGCGCAGCAAGCGCCGCCACAGGCCGATCAGGCCCTGCGGCAAGAACAAGGTGACCGCGATGAACAGCGCACCGAGGAAGTAGAGCCAGAACTCCGGGAAGGCCTGCGTGAACCAGCTCTTCGCGCCATTGACGAAGAAGGCGCCGACGATCGGCCCGACCAGCGTGCCGCGGCCGCCGACCGCGGCCCAGATCGCGATCTCGATGCCGGCCGCCGGGCTCATCTCGCTCGGGTTGATGATGCCGACCTGCGGCACGTAGAGCGCGCCGGCGATGCCGCACAGCACGGCCGACAGCGTCCAGATCGCGAGCTTGTAGGCGACCGGGTCGTAGCCGATGAACATGGTGCGGCCCTCGGCATCGCGGATCGCCTGCAGCACGCGGCCGAACTTGGTGCCCATCAGCCAGCGCGCGCCGACGAAGGCGGCGACCAGCGTCAGCCCGGTGATGACGAACAGCGTCATGCGCATGCCCGGCGTCGCGATCGGAATGCCCAGGATGCGCTTGAAGTCGGTGAAGCCGTTGTTGCCGCCGAAGCCGGTCTCGTTGCGGAAGAACAGCAGCATCGCGGCGAAGGTCAGCGCCTGCGTGATGATCGAGAAGTACACGCCCTTGATGCGCGAGCGGAACGCGAACCAGCCGAACACGAAGGCGACGACCCCCGGCGCCAGCACCACCAGCGCCATCTGCGCGACGAAGGAATCGCTCAACGCCCAATGCCAGGGGAATTCCTTCCAGTTCAGGAACACCATGAAGTCCGGCATGTCCGAGCGGTACTGGCCGTCGCTGCCGATCTGGCGCATCAGGTACATGCCCATCGCGTAGCCGCCGAGCGCGAAGAACAGGCCATGGCCGAGCGACAGGATGCCGGCATAGCCCCAGATCAGGTCCATCGCCAGCGCGCAGATCGCGTAGCACATGATCTTGGCGATCAGCGCCACCGCATAGTCGCTGAGGTGGAAGGCGCTGCTCTCGGGGATCGCGAGGTTGGCGAGCGGCACCAGGACGCAGATCGCGATCACCGCGACCAGCACGCCGGTCCAGGCGCCGATGCCCTCACCCCGACCCTCTCCCGCGCGCGGGAGAGGGAGCCGTACTGCTCCCTCTCCCCCGCCGGCGGGGGAGAGGGTTGGGGTGAGGGGGCCGCCGGGCACGGCGCTCATGCTTCCGCGCTCCGGCCCTTCAGGGCAAACAGCCCCGACGGCCGCTTCTGGATGAAGATCACGATGAAGACCAGCACCATGATCTTCGCCAGCACCGCGCCGGCCCAGCCCTCGAGCAGCTTGTTGACGACGCCCAGGCCGAGCGCCGCGTAGACCGTGCCCGCGAGCTGGCCCACGCCGCCGAGCACCACCACCATGAAGGAGTCGACGATGTAGCCCTGGCCCAGGTCGGGCCCGACGTTGCCGACCTGGCTCAACGCGCAGCCCGCCAGCCCGGCCACGCCGGCGCCGAGCGCGAAGGCCATCGTGTCGATGCGCGCGGTGTGCACGCCCAGGCAGGCGGCCATCGGCCGGTTCTGCGTCACGCCGCGCACGAACAGGCCCAGCCGCGTCTTCGCGATCAGCAGCGCCATGCTGCCCAGCACCAGCCCGGCAAACACGATGATCGCGATGCGGTTGTAGGGCAGCGTCAGGTTGCTCGCCACCGCCACGCCGCCCGAGAGCCACACCGGGTTCTCGACCGGCACGTTCTGCGCGCCGAACAGCGAGCGCACGAGCTGGATCAGGATCAGGCTGATGCCCCAGGTGGCCAGCAGCGTCTCGAGCGGGCGGCCATACAGGAAGCGGATCACGCTGCGCTCGAGCAGCGCACCCATGAGGGCCGACGCGCCGAACGCCACCGGCACCGCAGCGACCAGGTACCAGTCGAAGGCGCCGGGCAGGTATTTCTGGAACACGCCCTGCATGACGTAGGTGGCATAGGCGCCGATCATCATCAGCTCGCCGTGCGCCATGTTGATCACGCCCATGAGGCCGTAGGTGATGGCCAGGCCCAGCGCCACCAGCAGCAGGATGGAGCCCAGGCTGATACCGGAGAACATCGCCCCCAACTTGTCGCCCCAGGCGAGCGCGGCCTCGACGGTACGCAATGACGCTTCCAGCGCGGACTTGACGTCGGCTTCGCTCTCGACCTTGATCCGTTCGATCAGCAGGGTCTTGATGCTGGGGTTGCCGCTGCTTGCGAGCAGCTTGGCCGCCTCCAGGCGGCGGGCCTTGTCGCTGCTGCCCAG
>DATILD010000079.1:0-24920 GCA_035476815.1 Methylibium sp. | reverse complement strand
GGGTGCAGGCCGATGCTGGGCTCATCGAGCACGAACAGCGTGTTCACCAGCGAGGTGCCCAGCGCCGTGGTCAAGTTGATGCGTTGCACCTCGCCGCCGGACAGGGTGCGGCTCTGCCGGTCCAGCGTGAGGTAGCCGATGCCGACATCGACAAGGTACTTCAGCCGGGTGGTGATTTCCTCGAACAACGACTTCAGCGCTTGCAGGTCGCCCTGGCCCGCGTGGGCCTCGGTCTCCGGTTCGACGCGATCGAAGAACTTGCGCAGGCGGTCGATCGGCATCAGCATCAGGTCGTGCAGGCACAGGCCCGGCAAGGCCTCCAGCTGCTCGCGTGTCCAGTCCACGCCCGCGGGCAGGAAGCGCTTGGACGGCTGCATCACGGCATCCGCATCTTCCTTGCTGCCGATGCGCCACAGCAGGCTGTCGGTCTTGAGCCGGGCGCCGGCGCAGACCTCGCAGGGCGTGTAGCTCCGGTACTTGGACAAGAGCACACGGATATGCATCTTGTAGGCCTTGCTCTCCAGGTACTCGAAGAAGCGGCGGATGCCGTACCACTGCTTGTTCCAGTGGCCCTTCCAGTTCGGCGTGCCGCTGATGACCCAGTCGCGCTGGGCCTCGCTGAGCTGGCTCCAGGCGGTGTCGCGCGGGATGCCGGCCTCGCCGCCGTACTTCAGCAGGTCGTCCTGGCAGTCCTTCCAGGCGGGGGTCTGCAGCGGCTTGATCGCGCCGTTGCGCAGGGTCTTGCGGTGGTCGGGGATCACCAGGCCCCAGTCGACGCCGATCACGCGGCCGAAGCCGCGGCAGGTCTCGCAGGCGCCGTAGGCCGAGTTGAACGAGAACATCGCCGGCTGCGGGTGGCTGTAGCGGGTGTCGCTGTCGGGGCTGTGCAGGCCCTGGCTGAAGCGCCACAAATCGGGCTCGCCCTCCTCCTTCAGCGCGTAGACATTGACGCGGCCGCTGCCGCGCTTCAGCGCGACCTCCAGCGCTTCCGCGACGCGCGACTTCTCGGTGCCGTCGAGCTTGAAGCGGTCGGCCACCACATCCAGCAGCGTGCGCGGCCCCGTCGGCGTCGCGACCTCGCGCTTCGCCTGCACGCGGGTGTAGCCGCTCGCGGCCAGCCATTGCTCGATCTGCTCGTCGCTGGTGCCGGCCGGCAGCTCGACCGGGAAGGTCACGACCAGACGCTGGCCGGGCGCCGCGCGCTTCAGCAGCTCGGCGTAGATCGACTCCGGGTCGTCCTCGCGCACCGGCTTGGCGGTCTGCTTGTCGAACAGCTGGGCCGCGCGCGCGAACAGCAGCTTCAGGTGGTCGTTCAGCTCGGTCATCGTGCCGACCGTGCTGCGCGACGTACGCACCGGGTTGGTCTGGTCGATCGCAATGGCCGGCGGCACGCCTTCCACATGATCGACCGCCGGGCGGTCCATGCGGTCGAGGAACTGGCGCGCGTAGGCGCTGAAGGTCTCGACGTAGCGGCGCTGGCCCTCGGCGTAGAGGGTGTCGAACACCAGGCTGGACTTGCCCGAGCCGCTCGGCCCCGTCACCACCGTCAGTTCGCCGGTGTGCAGGTCGAGGTCGAGGTTCTTCAGGTTGTGCTGGCGCGCGCCGCGGATGCGGATCAGGCCGGCCGGTCTGCTGCCGTTCGCCATGGGGCTCCCTGGGGGTGAGGCGGAAGATTCTAGGAAGCCCCGGACGGCGAGCGCGCCCGCGGGCCTTTGCCTCAGCGGCGGCCGGGCAGGAAGCGCTGCCCCTGGGACAGGTCCTCGACCGCGGCGAAGCTGCCGTCGCAGCGGCCACGCAGCGCCGGCCACAGCGCCAGCAGCAGCTCCGCGGTCGCCAGGGCATCGGCCGCGGCGGCATGGCGCCCCAGGCAGGCGATGCCGTGGCGCTGCAGCCAGTGGTCCAGGCCGCGGCGCTGCGGGTCGGCATGGAGCACGGCGGCCAGCGGCGCCAGGTCCAGCCAGGGATTGGGCAGATCGGCGCGCAGCTGCGCGCGGGCGGCGCGGCCGATCAGCGTCGCGTCGAAGGCGCCGTGGTAGGCCACCAGCGGCGAGCGCCCGAGCCAGTCGCGCCAGCGCGCCAGCGCCACCGGCGGGTCGACGCCGGCGCGCTGGGCGCCGACGCCGATGCCATGCAGCAGGATATTGGCCTTGTCGACCGGCTCCGCGTCGTCCTGGCGGAGCACGACCTCGAAGCCGTCGGCCAGCACGATGCGCGGCCGGCGGCGGGCGGCGTCGAAATGCAGCGCGACCGCGGCGATCGCGAGCAGGCGGTCGCGGCTGGCGTCGAGGCCGCTCGATTCGACGTCGACGACGACCCAGCGGGCGTCGTCGATCTCGCCCGAGCCGGGACCGGACCAGAGGCTGCGCAGGCGGCCGAGCAGGCTCATCAGCGCATGTAATCCAGCTCGATGCGCTGCTGCAGCCGCCGCGCGATCCGCAGCGACTCCTTCAGGATGCGCCGGTCGATGTCGTTCAGCGCGTCGACCCGGATCAGGTTCGGCGCCGCCCCGCCGCCCGGCCCCAGCCCCTCGAGCTGGGCGCGCAGCCTGAGCATCTGCAGGAACTCGAAGGCCGCGACCCAGGCCTCGCGATGCTGCTCCGGCAGTCCGCGGGCGCGGGCCAGCGCCTCGAAGCGCCGCCGCGTGTTGACCTCGGGCAGGCCGAGCGCCAGCGCGTGCAGCCGCGCCGCGTTGACGAAGATCGCGGTGCCATGCCGCTTCAGGTCCAGCACCTCGGCACCATCGAGCGTCTGCGTCTCGATCTGGCCCAGCCAGTTCAGCGACGGCCCGCTGCGCAGCACCTCCTCGGCGAGCTGCTTGCAGAAGCGCGGCACCTCGGCGGCACGGCGGTGGATGAAGGCCCGCAGCGGCTCGGCCAGCGGCATCGCGCCGGCCAGCGGCCGCAGGTCGAAGTAGATGCTCGCGGCCAGCAGGTCCTCGGGCGAGCCATGCTCGATCCAGTGCGCGAAGCGGTCCTGCCACTCGGCCGGGGTGCGGCAGCAGTCCGGGTTGCCGGCCATCACCTTGCCCTGGCACAGCGGGTAGCCGCAGGCGTCGAGCGCCTCGTTGACCGCGCGGCCGAAGGCCAGCCAGGCCGGGCGGTCGCGCGCCGGATCGTCGCTCTCGAAGATCAGGCCGTTGTCCTGGTCGGTCGCGACGGTCTGCTCGGAGCGGCCCTCGGAGCCGAAGGCGAGCCAGCAGGCCTTCGTCAGGTCGCGGCCGTGCGCGGCCGCGATCAGCTCGACCAGCCGCACCGTCAGCAGGTCGTTCAGGTGGCTGATCAGCTCGGTCAGCTGCTTGGCGTGCACGCCCTGGGCCAGCAGCGTGGCGGCGAAGCGCCGCAGGTCGGCCGCCACCGCCGGCATCGCGCCGACCTCGCGCGCCGCGCGGATCGCCGAGCTGAGCTGCTTGATCGACAGCCGCTGGATCGCGAACAGGTCGCGCTCGGAGACGATGCCCACCACGCGGCCCGCGCGCGTCACCGGCACATGGCGCAGCGCGTGGCGCGACATCAGCAGCGCGGCGTCGTGGGCGGTGTCGTCGACGCCGAGCGTGCGCACCGGCGCGCTCATCACCTCGCCGATCGGGGTGGACAGCGGCCGCTGCGGCAGCGTGATGCGGTCGAGCACGTCGTGGCGCGTCAGGATGCCCAGCGGCGCGCCGCCGGGGTCGGTGACGAGCATCGAGCCGATGCGCTGCTCGTGCATCGTCCGCAAGGCCTCGCCCACCGGGGTGTCGGGCGCGCAGGCGGCCGGGGCGCGGGTGGCGATCTCGCCGAGCCGGCGCTCCAGCGACTGCTCCGACAGGGCGTTCGACGCATGCGCCCGCTGCACCGCCTGCCGCGACGCGTCGATGAAGTTCAGCATGCGCCGGTTCAGCTGGTCGGCGAAGGGCGGGCTGACGGCCGCCAGCTCGGCCACCGCGGCCTGGGGCACGGCCAGGCAGAAGGTGTCGCGCACGGCGGCGTAGGTCACGGTGACGGCGCGCTCGGCCATCAGCGCCGCCACCGGAAACAGGTCGCCGGTCTCGTAGTGGAAGCTGCCGAGGTAGCGCTCGCTGGCGCTGCGCGTGCCGGTGACCTCGCCGTCGCGGACGAAGTAAAGCTCCTGCACCGGCCCGTCGGCGGGCCGGACGATCACCTCGCCGGGCGCGAAGTAGACCTCGCTGGCCTGCGCGACGAAGCGGTCCACATGCGCCGGCTCCATCTGCGCGAACGGCACGTAGCGGCGCAGCGACTCGCGCAGACCCTCGGCCAGCAGGGCCGACGCCAGCGGTCGGGGGGGTGAGGGTCGGGAGTCACTCATCGCGCGATGCTCGCCGTTCGACGACCATTCTCGCCAGCTTTCCGCAAAAGAAAAAAGGCCCGGACCAGACGGTCCGGGCCAGTGGCGCGAGGCGCGCGTCCTACTTCGGAGTCGATGCGGCCGGCGCGGCCGGCTCGGGGGTCTCCAGGCCGTGCTTCTCGCCGCTCATGTCGATGTCGGCGCCGCTCTTCATCAGCACGGACAGCACGATGACGGCAAAGGCGACGAAGCCGACCGCGATCTTCCACATGTCGAGGTCTCCTCAATCGTTGGCGTAGATGTCCACATCCTTGGTCTCGCGCACGAACAGCAGACCGATGACGAAGGTGCCCGCCGCGATGACGATCGGGTACCACAGGCCGTTGTACATGTTGCCGGTCTGCGCCACGATGGCGAACGCCGTCGTCGGCAGCAGGCCGCCGAACCAGCCGTTGCCGATGTGGTACGGCAGGCTCATCGAGGTGTAGCGGATGCGGGTCGGGAACAGCTCGACCAGCATCGCCGCGATCGGGCCGTAGACCATCGTGACCAGCAGCACCAGGAAGGTCAGGATCAGGATGATCTTCAGCTTGTCGACCTTCGCCGGGTCGGCCTTCTCCGGATAGCCGGCGGCCTTCAGCGCGGCCTTGAGCTTGGCGGTCAGCACCGCGTCCTTGGCGGTCTTCGCGTCGCCGAGCGCCTTCAGGCTGGCGGCGGCAGCCGCCTCGGCCTTGGCGTCGGGCGTCGCGGCGGCCTTCAGGTCGGCCAGCCGGGTCTCGGCGGCGGCCTTGGCGGTGGCGATCTCCTCCGGCGTCACCGCCATCGAGATCACCGTCTCGCCGACCTTGATGGTGGCGGGCTGCCCGGCCGGCGCGACCAGGTTGTCATAGCTCACCGAGGCGACGGCCAGCTTCTGCTTGGCGATGTCGCACGAGGAGGTGAACTTCTTCGTGCCGGTCGGGTTGAACTGGAACGAGCACTCGGACGGGTCGGCGGTCACCACGACCTGGGCCGAGGCCTGGGCCTTGGCGAGGTCGGGGTTGGCCGCCTCGGTCAGCATCTTGAAGACCGGGAAATAGGTCAGCGCCGCGATCAGGCAGCCGGCCAGGATGATGGGCTTGCGGCCGATCTTGTCGGACAGCGCGCCGAACACGATGAAGAAGGGCGTGCCGATCACCAGCGAGGCCGCCACCAGCAGGTTGGCGGTGGAGCCGTCGACCTTCAGCGCCTGCGTCAGGAAGAACAGCGCGTAGAACTGGCCCGTGTACCAGACCACCGCCTGGCCGGCGGTCAGGCCGACCAGCGCCAGGATCACGATCTTCAGGTTCTTCCACTGGCCGAAGCTCTCGGACAGCGGCGCCTTGGAGGTCTTGCCCTCTTCCTTCATCTTCTTGAAGGCCGGCGACTCGTTCATGCTCAGCCGGATGTAGACCGAGACCGCGAGCAGCAGCACCGACAGGATGAAGGGGACGCGCCAGCCCCAGTCGGCGAACTTCTCCTCGCCGAGCCAGGTGCGGGTGCCGAGGATGACCAGCAGCGACAGGAACAGGCCCAGCGTCGCCGTGGTCTGGATCCACGCCGTGTAGGCGCCGCGCTTGCCGTGCGGCGCGTGCTCGGCCACGTAGGTGGCGGCACCGCCGTACTCGCCGCCGAGCGCCAGGCCCTGCAGCAGGCGCAGGCCGATCAGGCAAATCGGCGCCGCGACGCCGATCGCGGCGTAGTTGGGCAGGATGCCGACGATGAAGGTCGACAGGCCCATGATCACGATCGTGACCAGGAAGGTGTACTTGCGGCCGATCATGTCGCCGAGGCGGCCGAAGAAGATCGCGCCGAAGGGACGCACGATGAAGCCGGCCGCGAACGCGAGCAGCGCGAAGATGAAGGCCGAGTTCGGGTCGAGGCCCGCGAAGAACTGCTTCGCGATGATCGCGGCCAGCGAGCCGTACAGGTAGAAGTCGTACCACTCGAACACGGTACCGAGCGACGAGGCGAAGATGACCTTCTTCTCCTCCTTGCTCATCGGGCGCGGTTCGGCGTGCACACGCCCCGCGGGAAGTACAGCAGCCATCGTTGTCTCCTTGGTGTGGTGGTTGGCGCCACGGCAGCGGAGGCGCGTCGCGGAGGATGGCGACGGGCCCTGACCCTGCACTGACGCGAATCCAACCCTCGCTGACAAACTCGGTGGCAACCCTAGGCCGGCGTCCCGCGATGCGCGATGGACGCGGCTCGGCGCCG
Organism: Methylibium sp.; assembly: GCA_035476815.1. Taxonomy (GTDB): domain Bacteria; phylum Pseudomonadota; class Gammaproteobacteria; order Burkholderiales; family Burkholderiaceae_C; genus Methylibium. Next base: position 18,404 of record DATILD010000079.1, on the reverse strand, counting down.
ATGCGCCGCCGAGCCGCGGGGGTCAGCCGGTCGCGCGCACCGCCGCTTGGTGGCGCGATCAGGCCGGCGGGGCGCTCTGCTGCGCTCATGTCCCCCGCCGCCGGCCTGTGGCCGACGGAGCGAAGTCAAGGAGGAGGTCAGGCGCAGCCTGACCGGGGGACATGAGCGCAGTCGGCCACCCGATGGCCTTGGCCGCCGCGCCTACGGCCGAGGAAGGGCTTCGACGCAGCCTCGTCGAACAGTCACGCCTGTTCAATCGAAAGCAAATCCGTATCAGTAGCTGACGCGGGCGTAGTAGGTGCGCTGCGCCGCCTCGAGCGCCTGCCCGAGCGTGTGGATGCCCTGGGCCTCGAGCAGCGGGATCATCTTCAGGAAGATCTCGGCGGTGACCATCGCGTCGCCGAGCGCGGTGTGGCGGCCGAGCACCGCGACGCCCAGCCGCTCGGCGATCGCTTCCAGCCGGTGCGAGGCCTGCTGCGGATGGACCAGCGCCGACAGCAGCAGCGTGTCGAGCACCGGCTGCTCGAAGCGCAGGCCGGTGCGGGCCTCCTTCAGCTGCAGGAAGCGCATGTCGAAGGCGGCGTTGTGCGCGACCAGCACGGTGTCCTGCGCGAAGGCGTGGAAGGCCGGCAGCACCGCGTCGATGGTCGGCTGGCCGGCCACCATCGCCGGCTCGATGCCGTGGATCGGGATCGATGCGGCCGGGATGCCGCGCTGGGGATCGACCAGCTGCTCGAAGCAGTCCTGCCGGCGCAGCTTGCCGGCGACGATGCGGGTGGCGCCGATCTGCAGGATCTCGTCGCCGCCGGACGGGTCGAGCCCGGTGGTCTCGGTGTCGAACACGGTGTAGCTCAGGTCGACCAGGCGCCGCTCGGCCAGCTCGCGCGCCGGCGCGGGCGCCTCGAACAGGTCGAAGTCGTAGAACTCGGGCCGGCTGTCGCTGCGCACCACCAGCTCGGCGTCCAGCGGCTCGGCGGCCTCGGCCGCCAGCGGCAGCAGGAAGCGGAAGAAGGCCGCGTGGCGCTGGCGCTCGCGCTCGAACCAGAACGCGCCGCCGTGGCGCTCGACGACGTCGCGCAGCGTCAGCGCGCTGCTCTCGCCGCCGACGCGCAGCGGATCGATCTCCCAGGCGACCACGGTCTCGTTGCTCAGGCCGTGGCCGATCCACAGCAGGTCGAGCTGGGCGCGCTCGCCGGCCGGCTGCAGGCGCAGCTGGAGCAGCTTGACGCCATGCTCCTCGACCAGCCGGCCGGCCAGGTAGGCCAGCGCCTGGATCAGCGAGTAGCTGTCGACCTTGAGCCAGAGCGCGCCGTCGACCTCGGGCGCGTCGGTGCGGCAGCCGCCCGCGGCCTCGATGCGGCGGCGCGCGGCCTCGACCAGGTCGGCGCCCAGCATGTCCTCGAGCGGCCAGCGGGTGCGCATCGTCTGCGTGGTGTGCTGGGCCAGCTCCTGGATGCGGCGCGCCATCGCCGCCGCCTCGTCGCGCACCACGCCCTGGAAGCGCTCGCGGAGCGTCGCGTCGAGCTCGGGGGTCTCGAGCAGCTCGACGGCGGCCTGCAGGTTGCCGAGCGAGGCGCGGCTGGCGTCGGTGAACTGCTGCAGCAGGCGGTCGCGCTCGGACTCGTCGGCAAAGTCGCGGGTGATGTTGTCGAGCATCAGCACGAAGCCGGCGATCGGCGGGCCGCCCTCGCCGGCCGGTGCGCGCACCGGCGCCAGCTGCACGCGCAGCAGCTGGCCGCCGCGGGTGGTGGTGACGAACTGCGCCGACGGGTGCGCGACGCCGCGCTGCAGCCGCTGCTGCACGCTCTCGAGCGCATGGGCGACGAGCTTGCGGTCGAGCGCGGCGTAGATCGAGCGGCCGAGCGCCAGCGGCTCGGCGCCGCCGAGCGCCGGCGCGCCGCCGAGCGCGCGGAACTGCAGCCGCGCGCGGGCGTTGAACAGCAGGATGCGGCCGTCGAGGTTGCACACGACGACGCTCTGCGTCAGCTCGGCCATCAGCGCGGCGAGGCGGTTGCGCTCCTGCTCGACCTCGCGGCTGGCCTCGAGGACGCGGACCTCGATGTCGGCGCGCAGCTCGGCGCGCTGGCACACCAGCGCGTTGACGCCCTCGGCCAGCGCGCGGCTGCCGGCGCTGCCGGCGGCCGGCAGTTCACGGTCCACGCCGCTGCGCAGCAGCACCTGCAGTGCCTCGCCCAGCCGGCCCGGCGCCGCGCCGAAATGCCGCCAGGCGTGGTGCAGCGCGGCGCCGGCGCCGATCGACACGAAGAACCACAGCATCACCACCAGCGCGACGCGCGGCTCGAGCAGCGCCGCGAGCGCGGCGCGCTCGGCCGGCTCGAGCGTCGCCGCGACCAGCGCCGCACCGGCCGCCAGCACGACGGCGAGCAGGGCCCCGGGCGCGAGCGCCGCGGCGAGCTCGCGCGCGTCGATCTTCATCCGCCGGACTCCAGCATCTCGCGCACCCGCGCGGCCAGCTCCTTGGTCGAGAAGGGCTTGGTCATGTAGGCGTCGGCGCCGACGCCCAGGCCCTGGGCGACGTCGGTGTCGCGGCCCTTGGCGGTGAGCATCAGGATCTTCACGCCGGCCAGCGCCTCGTCGGCACGCACCGCGGCGCAGACCTCGAAACCGCTGCGGCCCGGCATCATCACGTCGAGCAGCACGAGGTCGGGGCGGTCGCGGCGGATCGCCTCGAGCGCCTCGTGGCCGTCGCGCGCGACGCTGACCTCCCAGCCCTCGCGCTTCATCAGGAACTCGAGCGAGATCAGGATGTTGGGCTCGTCGTCGGCCACGAGCACTTTCTTGTTCATGACGACCCCTCGTCCGGCGAGTACGCCGGCCGGTCCCCCGCGGGGACGCGGGCCGGCTCGGGGCGGCCCGGCGCTCGGCCCGCCGCGAAGTGCGCTGTCGCGAATCTGTTCATGTCTTTGTCTCCTCTTCGTGCCGCCACGGCAGGCTGAAGGCGAAGCAGGCCCCCTGCCCCGGTTCCGAGCGCAGCCACATCCGCCCGCCGAAATGCTCGACGATCTGGCGGCTGATCGGCAAGCCCAGGCCGGTGCCCTGCGGGCGGTTCGCGGCGTCGCCGCCCTGGCGGAACTTCTCGAACACGAGCTGCTGCTGCGCGGCCGGCACGCCGGGGCCGTTGTCCTGCACCTCGATCGTCGCACTCTGGTCGTCGGTCGTCAGCCGCAGCAGCACCCGCCCGCTGCCGCGCGGCACGAACTTGGCCGCGTTCGACAGCAGGTTCAGCAGCACCTGCGTGAGCCGGTCCGCGTCGGCCTGCAGCGTCGGCACGGCGTCGGGGGCCGACAGCTCGACGACCGCGCCGCGCTCGCGGAACAGCTCGGCGGTGGTCGCCACCGCCTGGCGCAGCAGCGCGCGCAGGTCGACCGTGTCGTTGCGCCACTCGGCATGGCCGGACTCGATCTTCGCCATGTCCAGCACCTGGTTCACCAGCCGCGACAGGCGCTCGGTCTCGGCGACCACGATGCCGAGAAACCGGGCACGCTGCGCGGCGTCCATCCCGGGGTCGTCGCGCATCAGCTCGGCCAGCGCGCGGATCGAGGTCAGCGGCGTGCGCAGCTCGTGCGTGACCGAGGACATGAAGTCGTCCTTCAGCCTGTCCAGGCTCAGCAGGTGCTCGTTGACGTGGCGCAGCGCCGAGGCCTCCTCGACGATCTGCAGCACGTCGCCGAGGCCGAGCGCCTCCTCCTCGACCACCGAGGCGACCATGACCCGCGCCGAGGCGCTGCCGATCGCGCCGGCGAGCTGGGTCTCGGCGAACTGCACCATCCGGGCGTCCGCCGCCGCGGGGTCGGCGCCATGGCGGCGCACGTGGCCGTCGAACAGCGCCTGGGCCCGCTCGGCGCCGAGGAAGCGCCCGACCAGCGCCACCAGGTCGGCGACGTTCGCGCGGCCGCGCCAGAACACGCGGCCGGCGGCCTCGCGCTCGAACACGTCGACGAACAGCAGCGCCTGGCCGGCCTCGCGCGCCGACGGCGGGCGCCACAGCGACACCGCCACGTACAGCCCGGCGTTGGCCAGCAGGCTCCAGAACAGCGCATGGCTCAGGTTGTCCAGCCCGCCGAGGCCGAACAGCCGCTCGGGCCGCAGCCAGCCGACGCCGAACAGGCCTTGCGTCAGGAAGCTGGCGTCGAGCCAGCCCGACTTGGCGATCGACGGCAGCATCAGCGTGTAGGCCCACAGCAGTGCGCCGGCCAGCAACCCGGCGAGCGCGCCGTCGCGCGTACCGCCCTTCCAGAACAGACCGCCCAGCAGCGCCGGCGCGAACTGCGCCACCGCCGCGAAGCTGATCAGGCCGATGCTGACCAGCGCATAGGCCTCGCCGGCGACGCGGAAGTAGACATAGCCGAGCAGCAGCAGTCCGACGATCACCGCACGGCGGATGCCGAGCAGCAGCCCGGTGACGTCGCGCGCCGCGAACACGCGGTGGCGCAGCAGCCACGGCAGCACCAGGTCGTTGCAGACCATCGTGGACACGGCGATCGCCTCGACGATCACCATGCCGGTGGCGGCCGAGAGCCCGCCGATGAAGGCCGCCAGCGCCAGCCCCTCGGCCCCGGCCGCCAGCGGCAGCGAGAGCACGAAGGTCTCGGGGTCCGCGCCGCCGACGCCGAAGTGCAGCAGGCCGCCGAGCGCGATCGGCAGCACGAAGACGTTGATCGCCAGCAGGTAGGCCGGGAAGGCCCAGGCGGCGCGGCGGATGTGGCGCTCGTCGACGTTCTCGACCACCATCACCTGGAACTGGCGCGGCAGCAGCAGCACCGACAGGCCCGCGAGCAGCAGCAGCGCGAACCACTGGCCGTAGGCGAAGTCGCCGCCGGGCTGCAGCACGCGCGCGATCTCGGGCACCGCCCGCGCGCGCGCCATCAGCTCGCCCGGCCCGGCGAACAGGCCCCAGCTCACGAAGGCGCCGACCGCCAGGAAGGCCAGCAGCTTGACCACCGACTCGGCCGCGATCGCCGCGACCATGCCCTCGTGGCGCTCGCTGTTGTCGAGCTGGCGGGTGCCGAAGGCCACCGTGAAGGCGGCCAGCACGAGCGCGACGTAGAACGTGCTGTCGGCCCACCAGGCGCTGCCGTGGGTGGCGCCGGCGCCGGTCATCACCGCGTAGCCGCTGGCGATCGCCTTGAGCTGCAGCGCCACGTAGGGCACGACGCCGACCAGCGCGATCAGCGTCACCGCGCCGGCCAGCACCCGGCTCTTGCCGTAGCGGCTGGCGATGAAGTCGGCGATCGAGGTGATGCGGTAGGCGCGCGCGATGCGCACCATCTTGCGCAGCACCAGCCAGGCCAGCACCATCGCCAGCGTCGGGCCGAGGTAGATCGGCAGGAACCACAGGCCGGTCGAGGCGGCGCGGCCGACGCTGCCGAAGTAGGTCCAGGCCGAGCAGTACACGCCCATCGACAGCGCGTAGACCCAGGCGTTGGCGATCACCGAGCGGCCGGCGCGCGCGCGCCGGTCGGCCCACCAGGCCACCGCGAACAGCAGCAGCAGGTAGGCGAACGCGGCGGCGATGACCAGCGGCGTGGCGAGCATGGTCAGTCGTCGCGGCGTTCCATCAGCCAGGCCAGCACGGCCAGCAGCAACGCCCAGCCGACGAACAGCAGCACCGGGTGCTGCAGCCACAGCTGCAGCAGCGGGAAGTCGAACAGCAGCCAGCCGGCGGCGAACAGGGCCGCCAGGCGCTGCAGGCCGGTGCTGCGGGTCACCGCGCCGGCTCCTGCGGTGTCGGTGCGCGGTTCATATCGATCCCAGGCGGAAATGCTGGCGCAGGAACTGCCGGAAGCGCAGCACCACCGCCAGCGCCTCGCGCAGCGGCTCGCGCTCGCGCAAGGCCAGGTCGGCCGGCCGCACCTCGTTGCCGGGCCGCGCGCCGCCGGCGCGCTGGCGCAGCTGGTGCGACAGGCGCAGGCCCATCAGGAAGTGCAGCGCGCCGGCGAGCTCGCGCGCCAGCGCCGCGTCGAGCCGCTCGCGCGCCACCAGCGCCTGCAGCCGCGCCGCGGTGCCCGGCTCGCGCACGCCGTACTGCAGCGACAGCGCCCGCGTGCCGTGCACGATCGGGAAGGTGCCGAGCTTCTTCAGGTCCAGCGGCTGTTCGTCGCGCCGCGTCAGCAGCCGCGTGAACCAGTTGCCCGGTTCGTGGAAGGCGTCGGCCGCCGCCGCGAAGCGCGCGAGGTAGATGTCCTGGTCGGCGAAGATGCGGTCGAGGTAGTCGCGCGCCTCGGTCAGCAGCGCGGCGTCGCCGGCCACCGGGGCGGCGTCGAAGAAGATCGCCAGCCGCATCGGGCCTTCGCGGTCGTGCCCGTAGACCCAGCCGCGGATCGCCTCGCGGAAGTCGGCCAGCGGCTGGCGCCACAGCGGGTTCGTCACCATGATGCCGCCCGGGCAGGGCGGGTAGCCGAAGCCGGCCAGCGCGGCACTGAAGCGCTGCGTCAGCGCCTCGAGGCCCGGTGCGGCCAGCCCGTCGCGCAGCAGCAGCGCGTTGTCCTGGTCGGTCTTGAGGATCTGCTCGCCGCGGCCTTCGCTGCCCATCACGATCAGGCAGCTGCCCGCCGCCAGGTCCGGCGGCGCGAGCAGCGCCCACAGCCGTGCCAGCAGACGGGTGTTGAGCGCGCTGACCAGCCGCGCGATGCGCTCGACCGGCTCGCCGGCGCCGTGCAGCCGCACGACGATCGGGTCGACGCGGGCGGCCTGGGCCTGCAGCGCGTCGACCGAGCGCGCCGCCTCGAGGCGGCGCGCGACATCCTGCGCGTCGTCGGGCGCATCGGCGCTCAGGGGACCGGTGGCCAATCGCATCGCCATGCCCGAAATGTGACACGGGGCCGCAGACGATCCGCCTGCGGCCCCGCGTGCCAGGGTTGACGAGGATCAGTGACCCGACGCGCCCGACGCGCCGATGCCGGTCTCGGACCGCACCTGCTGGGCCAGGAAGCCGGCCTTGTCTTCCCGGCCGCGCGCGCTGCCGTCGAGCAGCGAGAACAGCCAGATGCCGACGAAGCCGATCGTCATCGAGAACAGCGCCGGCGAGGTGTAGGGGAACAGCGCCGAGCCCTTGGGGTTGCCGAGCGTGGCCTCCCACACCGCCGGCGAGACCACCGTCAGCAGCACCGACGAGATCAGCCCGAGGAAGCCGCCGATCACCGCACCGCGCGTCGTGCAGCCCTTCCAGAGCACCGACATCAGCAGCACCGGGAAGTTGGCCGAGGCGGCGATCGCGAAGGCCAGCGACACCATGAAGGCGATGTTCTGCTTCTCGAAGGCGATGCCGAGCAGCACCGCGACGACACCGAGCGCCACCGTGGTCAGGCGCGACACCTTCAGCTCGGCCGCGCTGTCGGCCTTGCCCTTCTTGACCACGGTCGCGTAGAGGTCGTGCGAGACCGCCGAGGCGCCCGACAGCGTGAGCCCGGCCACCACCGCGAGGATGGTCGCGAACGCCACCGCCGAGATGAAGCCGAGGAACACGTTGCCGCCCACCGCGTTGGCAAGGTGGATCGCCGCCATGTTGCCGCCGCCCTTGAGCGCGCCCTTGGCGTCGAGGAACTCGGGGTTGGTCAGCACGAAGGTGATCGCGCCGAAGCCGATGATGAAGGTCAGCAGGTAGAAGTAGCCGATCCAGGTGGTCGCCCACAGCACCGACTTGCGCGCCTCCTTGGCGTTGGGCACGGTGAAGAAGCGCATCAGGATGTGCGGCAGGCCGGCGGTGCCGAACATCAGCGCCATGCCGAAGCTGATGGCCGAGATCGGGTCCTTCACGAAGCCGCCCGGGCCCATGATGGAGAAGCCGGCCGTGGCCGCCTCCTCGGGCGTCTTGCCCGCCGTCACCGCCAGCGTGGTCTTGATCTCGACCGCCTTGGCGAACATCGCCTCGGGGCTGAAGCCGAACTGCCACAGCACCGCACCCGCCATGAAGGACGCGCCGGCCAGCAGCATGATGGCCTTGATGATCTGCACCCAGGTGGTGGCCGTCATGCCGCCGAACAGCACGTAGACCATCATCAGGCCGCCGACGATCACGACCGCGATCCAGTACTCCAGCCCGAACAGCAGCTTGATCAGCTGGCCCGCACCCACCATCTGCGCGATCAGGTAGAAGGCCACCACGACCAGCGTGCCGCTGGCGGCGAACACGCGCACCGGCGTCTGGTCGAAGCGGAAGGCCGCGACGTCGGCGAAGGTGAACTTGCCGAGGTTGCGCAGCCGCTCGGCCAGCAGGAAGGTCACGACCGGCCAGCCGACCAGGAAGCCGATCGAGTAGATCAGGCCGTCGAAGCCGCTCGCCATCACCGCGGCCGAGATGCCGAGGAAGGACGCCGCCGACATGTAGTCGCCGGCGATCGCCAGGCCGTTCTGGAAGCCGGTGATGCCGCCGCCGGCGGTGTAGAAGTCGGCCGCGCTCTTGGTGCGCGAGGCCGCCCACTTGGTGATGAACAGCGTGAACACGACGAACACGCCGAACATGCCGATGGCCGTCCAGTTGGTGGCCTGCTTGACGGCCTGGCCGAGGTCGGCGCCGGCCGCCCACGCGGTGGACGAGGCGCCGAGCAGCGCAACCAGTGTCAGCCACTGGCGGGGCGAGAACCGGGCGCGGCTCACTTGAGCACCGCCTTGCTGATCTCTTCGGTCAGCGCGTCGTACTCGCTGTTGGCGCGCTTCACGTAGATCGCGGTGATGACGACGGTGAAGACGATCACGCCGAAGCCGATCGGCATGCCGATCGTCATGACGCCGTCGCCGAGGCGGGTGGCCAGGAAGGCCTTGTTGAAGGCCACCAGCAGGATGAAGCCGAAGTACACGACCATCATCGCGATCGTGAGCCACATGCCGAAGCTCGTGCGCTTGGCCTTGAGTTCCTGGTACTTGGGATGGGCCGCGATCTTCGTGGCCAGGTCAGTCTGCATGATGTCTCCTCGCTTTGTTGTCCGCGGCGCGGCCTGCAAGCGACCGCATTCTTGAGCTCGACACTGACCGCGCTCTGACGCCAATCCAACGCCAGCTTACGCGGCCTGCGTCGGAGCGCGACATTGCGCGCTGTTCAGCCCGATGTCAACGCCGCACGAGGCCCGGCGCGGCGATCGGCGACGCGTCCCAGGGCGGACCGTCGAACCACGGGTCGCCATCGAGCGCGGCGCGCAGCATCGGCAGTGCGTCGAGGCCCCAGAAGAGCCGCGGCGCCGCGCCGGCGCGGCTGGGCGCGAGCTCGACGGTCGGCACGCCGAACACGCCGTGCTGCAGCGCGGCGTCGGTCTCGTCGCGCAGCTGCTGCTTGACCTCGTCGCCCTGCGGGTCGCGCGACGGCTGCAGTCGGGCCGTGAGCTCGGCGAGGCGCCGCGGATCGTCGGCCCCCTCGCCGCCTTGCCATACATGGCGCAGCACCGTCTCGCACTGCAGCCGGTTGGGTCGCCCGCCGCGACCGCAGCCGATCAGCAGCCGCAGCAGCGGCAGCGGATTGAAGGGATGGGCCGCCGGCAGCGCCAGCTCGATGCCCTGCTGGCGCGCCAGCCACAGCACCTGCCGGTAGGTCCAGTCGCGCTTCGGTCCGATCTCGGCCGGGCCGAGCTGGCCCCAGTGCTTGAGCAGCCCGGCGAACAGGATCGGACGGTACTCGACGACGTAGGAACAGCCTTCGAGCGCCTGCGGCAGCCGCTCGAACGCCAGGTAGGCATAGGGCGAGAGCGGATCGAACCAGAAGGTGAGCGGGGTCATGGTGCGGCCTTGCGCAGCTCGATCAGCTGCCAGACCTCGCGCTTGGTGTCGCCGTCGAGCTGCGACCACAGCGCGATCTCGTCGAGCGTGCGCCAGCAGCCCTCGCACAAGCCGCTGCGCTCGTTCATGCGGCAGACATTGACGCAAGGGGAAGCGACTGCGTCGCTCGCCCTGTGGGCCGACATCGCTCCCTCCCCAACCGTCCCTCCGAGAGGGAGGGAGTCATTGCGCCCGCTCATCCGGCGGCTCCCGAGCGCTTGGCAAGCACCGCGTTCGCGACGCGCGACACCGGCTTGCGGCCGATCACGCCGGAGATGAAGGCCGCCGTATCGACCAGGGCGTCGAGGTCGATGCCGGTCTCGATCCCGAGCCCGTTCAGCATGAACACCACGTCCTCGGTCGCGACGTTGCCGGTTGCGCCCTTCGCATAGGGGCAGCCGCCGAGGCCGGCGACGCTGGCGTCGAAGTGGTGCACCCCCAGCTCGAGGCTCGCATAGATGTTCGCGAGCGCCTGGCCATAGGTGTCGTGGAAATGGCCGCTCACTTCGGCCAGCGGGTAATGTTCGAGCGCACGCGCCAGCGCTGCCTGCACGCGCTGCGGCGTGCCCACGCCGAGGGTGTCGGCCACGCCGAGGTGCTGAACGCCGATGTCCTTCATCAGACGGGCGACCCACTCGACGCGGTCCGGGTGGATCTCGCCCTCGTAGGGGCAGCCGACCGCGCAGGACAAGGCCCCGCGCACCTTCAGGCCGGCCGCGCGCGCCGCGGCGACCACCGGCGCGAAGCGCTCGATCGACTCGGCGATGCCGCAGTTGATGTTGCGGCGACTGAAGGCCTCGCTCGCCGCGGCGAAGACGACGATCTCGTCGGGCCGCGTCGCGACCGCCGCCTCCCAGCCCTTGAGGTTGGGCACCAGCACGCTGTAGCGCACGCCGGCCTTGCGTTCGATGCCAGTCATCACTTCGGCGGAGTCGGCCATCTGCGGCACCCACTTGGGGCTGACGAAGCTGCCGACCTCGATCTCGCGCAGGCCCGCGGCCTGCAGTCGATGCACGAGGTCGATCTTGTGCGCCGCGCTGACCGGCCGCGGCTCGTTCTGCAACCCGTCGCGCGGTCCCACGTCGACCAGCGTCACCCGGTTTGGCAACATCTTGTGAACTTCCTCACGAATCGAAGGGTGCGTCGCGTTGCGGGCGCACCGCGGCCCCCGCGAACGGAGGACCTCGATCCCCATTGTGCGGGATGGTCGCAGGCCCCGTGCACGACGACCATGCGACGCAGATCAGGGAGCACGACATGGGCACCACCTTCAACCGCCTGCACCTCGCGACGCGCATCCACCTCGGGCTGCTGCGCGTGCTCGGCGAAGGCATCGACGTCGGTCGCATGCTGCGCCAGCGCGACTACGCCGACGAGGTGCTCAACGTGTGCCGCGGGCTCGAGGAGTATTCGATCGTCGAGCTCGCCGACCGCTTCGACGACGCGACCGCCGAGGAGAGCGCGCGCGAATGTCTGGCGCAGGCGGCACGCGACGCGCGGCGCGCGCTGGCGCAGATCCCGCACCGTGCGCCGGTGACGGTGCAGGACCTGAGCTGGTCCGACCACACCAGCGGCTTCGGCCTCACGCGGACGATGGCGGCGCTGGACGATGCCCCGCCGCCGCCCGCGAAGCGCCGCTTCGCGCCCCCGGGCTGGCTCGGCCTGGGCAGCGCCCCCGGCCGCCACTGAGCGCCCCCAGGGCCGGGCTGCGCCCAGCCCGCCCCCCGCGGGGGTCAAGGAAACTTGGGGCGGCCCGGCGTTTCCTTGAGAGCGCCCCCAGGGCCGGGCTGCGCCCAGCCCGCCCCCCGCGGGGGTCAAGGAAACTTGGGGCGGCCCGGCGTTTCCTTGAGAGCCGCGGCCCCGGCTCACGCCGAGGGCTCCTTCACCGCCTCGAAGTCGAGCAGGGCCTCGCCCTCGGCGACCTGCTCGCCCGCCGCGAAGCGCAGCGCGGTGACCACCCCATCGCTCGGTGCGCTGAGGGTGTGCTCCATCTTCATCGCCTCCATCACCGCCAGCGGCTGGCCGCGCCGCACGCGTTCGCCGGCCCGGGCGAGCAAGGCGATCACCTTGCCCGGCATCGGCGCGGTGAGGCGGCCGCCCTCGTGCGCGCCCTCGCCCGCGTGGGCCAGCACGTCGACCTCGCGCACCAGCGCGGCCCCGTCGGGCGCGAACACCGCGACGCTCTCGCCGATCGCATGGACGGCCAGCGACAGCCGGCGACCGTCGAGGCGGACGTCGTAGCGGTCATCGCCTGACGATGCGGCACTGAACGGCCCCCGCCGCTCGCCGGCGGTGAGCTGCATCGCGCCGTCGTGGCTGCGCTCGAGCAAGACGCGGTGGTGCGCGCCGGCATGATCGATCTCGAAGCGCCGCAGCGCGCCGCCGTGCAGCCGCCAGCCGTCGCCGCGCGACCAGGGGTCGGCGTCCTCGGCGGCGCGTTCGATCGCCAGCGCATGCGCGGCCACGCCGGCCGCGACGGTCGTGATGGCCAAGGGCGGCGCGTCGAACAGCACGGCGCGCTCGCGCTCGATCAGGCCGGTGTCGAGATCGGCGTTCGCGAACGATGCGCTGGCGGCCACGCGGCGCAGGAAGGCCGCATTGGTGTGCGGCCCGACGATGTGGGTCTGCGCCAGCGCGGCATCGAGCCGGGCCAGCGCCTGCGCGCGGTCCTCGCCCCAGACGATGAGCTTGGCGATCATCGAGTCGTAGTGCGGCGTGATCGCGTCGCCCTCGCCGACGCCGCTGTCGACCCGGACCGGCGCGGGCTCGTGGAAGCGTTCGGCATCGGCGTTGCGCCGGAAGGCCACATGCGCGGGCCAGCGCAGCACGTCGAGCCGGCCGGTCGAGGGCAGGAAGGCGGCGTCCGGGTTCTCGGCGCAGACGCGCGCCTCGATCGCATGGCCGTGGATCTTCAGCTCGTGCTGCCGCAGCGGCAGCGGCTCGCCGGCGGCGATGCGCAGCTGCCACTCGACGAGGTCGAGCCCGGTGATCGCCTCGGTCACCGGGTGCTCGACCTGCAGCCGGGTGTTCATCTCCATGAAGTAGAAGCGGCCGTCCTGCTCGGCGATGAACTCGACCGTGCCGGCGCCCACGTAGCCGACGGCCTTCGCCGCCGCCACCGCGGCCTCGCCCATCGCGCGGCGGCGTTCGGCCGTCATGCCGGGCGCCGGCGCCTCCTCCAGCACCTTCTGGTGGCGGCGCTGCACCGAGCAGTCGCGCTCGAACAAGGACACGCAATCGCCTTGCGTGTCACCGAAGACCTGGATCTCGATGTGGCGCGGCCGGCTCACGTAGCGCTCGACCAGCATCGCGTCGTCGCCGAAGCTGTTGACCGCCTCGCGCCGGCAGGAGGCGAGCGCGGCGTCGAACTCGGCCGCGGCCGCCACGACGCGCATGCCCTTGCCGCCGCCGCCGGCGCTGGCCTTGATCAGCACCGGGTAGCCGATGCGGCCGGCCTCGCGCTTCAACAGCGCGGGGTCCTGGTCGGCGCCGTGGTAGCCGGGCACCAGCGGCACGCCGGCCGCCTCCATCAGGCGCTTGGACTCGGCCTTCAGGCCCATCGCCCGGATCGCGCTCGGCGGCGGGCCGATGAAGACGATGCCGGCGTCGGCGCAGGCCTGCGCGAAGCCCGCGTTCTCGCTCAGGAAGCCATAGCCCGGGTGCACCGCCTGGGCGCCGGTGGCGCGGGCGGCGGCCAGGATGCGGTCGGCCTGCAGGTAGCTGTCGCGCGCGGCCGCGGCGCCGATCCGCACCGCCTCGTCGCAGGCCTGCACATGACGGGCGTTCGCATCGGCGTCGGAGTACACGGCCACCGTCGCGATGCCCAGGCGGCGCGCGGTCGCCGCGACGCGGCACGCGATCTCGCCACGGTTGGCAATCAGCATCTTCTTGAACATCGCGTCCCTTCACGCCACCGTCGGATCACCGAACCACGATTGCACCCGCCGCCACAGCGCGAACAGGAACTTCGACAGCAACCACGTCAACACCAGCATCGCGACGAAGGCCACCGCCACCAACACGATCGCGAGCACCGGCTGCTCGAAGGCCAGCCACAGCATGCCGGGCACGGCCAGGTCGCCGAGCAGCGACAGCGCCAGGTTGGAGAAGGGCTCGGGCGAGGTGTTGGCGGCCGCGCGGGTGCTGGCCTTGGCCGCGTGGCTGGTCGCGGCCAGCGTGCCGCCGACCAGTGCGGCGACGGCGGCGGCCGTCGCGTGGTCGGCCCCGAACACCGCCGCGGCCAGCGCCGCACCGGCCGGAATGCGCACGACGGTATGGATCAGGTCCCACAGCGTGTCCAGCCCCGGGATCTTGTCGGCGAAGAACTCGACGAAGACCATGAAACCGCTGGCGGCCAGCATCGCCGGATGCTGCAGCAGCTGCAGCCCCGGCGGCAGCGGCACCCAGCCGGCATAGCCGACCAGGCCGGTGATCGCCAGCACCGCGTAGAGGCGCAGGCCGCTGGCCCAGCCGAGCGTGGCGGCCAGCGCGATCAGCTGGGTGGTGTCGAAGGTGTGGATCGCGTCCATCGCCTAGCCTGTCTCGCCGATGCCTGCCGAGCGGCCGCCGCGGACCGGCTCTGCCGGTCCGCCAGCGGCGCCCCTGGAGGGGGAGCGGCGAAGCCGCAACGGGGGTGGGTCATGTCTGCCAGCGCGGCTTGCTCTTGTCGAGGAAGGACTGGATGCCGTGGCGGCCGTCGTCGGCGCTGCGCGCGTCGGCGATGAACTCGGCCGTGCGCGCGATCAGCGCCGCATCGATCGGCCGGCTCGCGACCTCGTGCAGCAAGCGCTTGCAGGCGGCCAGCGCCTGCGGGCTGGCGGCGAGGAAGGCGTCGACGAAGTGCTGCACGCGCGCGTCGAGCGCTGCCGGTGCGGCGACCTCGTGCACGAGACCGATCGTGCGCGCCGTGATGGCATCGAAGCGCTCGGCGGTCAGGCAGTAGCGCTGCGCCGCGTGCGCCCCGATGGCCCGGACCACGTAGGGGGCGATCGTCGCGGGGATCAGCCCGAGCCTGACCTCGCTGAGGCAGAACTGCGCCCCCTCGGCCGCCACGGCGATGTCGCAGGCCGCCACCAGCCCCATGCCGCCGGCATAGGCGTCGCCCTGCACGCGCGCGATGGTCGGCTTGCGGCAGGTCGCGATCGTGCGCAGCATCTCGGCCAGGCCGGCCGCGTCGACCAGGTTCTCGTCGCGCGAGTAGCCGGCCATGCGCCGCATCCAGTGCAAGTCGGCGCCGGCGCAGAAGGCCGGGCCGTCGGCGGCGAGGATCACGACGCGCACGCCGTCGTCGGCGTCGAGGTCGCGGAAGGCCTGAGCGAGCTCGGCGATCACGCCCTCGTTGAAGGCGTTGCGCACCTCGGGCCGCGCGAGGCTGACGCGCGCCACCGCGGGCGCAGGGTGGTCGATGCGGATCGTGCCGGGTTCGCTCATCGCGGCGCGCTCACATGCGGAACACGCCGAAGCGCGGCGACTCGGGGATCGGCGCGTTCAGGCTCGCGCTGATCGCCAGCGCCAGCACGCGGCGGGTGTCGGCGGGATCGATGAGGCCGTCGTCCCACAGCCGCGCGCTGGCGTAGTACGGATGCGCCTGCTGTTCGAACTGTTCGAGGATGGGGCGCTTGAACGCGGCCTCCTGCTCGGCCGACCACTGGCCGCCCTTGGCCTCGATGCCGTCGCGCTTGACGGCGGCGAGCACGCTCGCGGCCTGTTCGCCGCCCATCACGCCGATGCGCGCGTTCGGCCACATCCACAGGAAGCGCGGGCTGTAGGCCCGCCCGCACATGCCGTAGTTGCCGGCGCCGAAGCTGCCGCCGATGATGACGGTGAACTTCGGCACCGTCGCGGTGGCCACGGCGGTGACCAACTTCGCGCCGTGCTTGGCGATGCCTTCGGCCTCGACCTTGCGCCCGACCATGAAGCCGGTGATGTTCTGCAGGAACACCAGCGGCACGCGACGCTGGCAGCACAGCTCGATGAAGTGCGCGCCCTTCACCGCCGAGTCGCTGAACAGGATGCCGTTGTTGGCGACGATGCCGACCGGCTGGCCCTCGAGGTGGGCGAAGCCGGTCACCAGCGTCGGGCCGTAGCGCGCCTTGAACTCGTCGAACTCGCTGCCGTCGACGATGCGCGCGATGACCTCGCGCACGTCGTAGGGCTTGCGCGTGTCGGCGGGGATGACGCCGTACAGCTCCGCCGGGTCGTGCTTCGGCGGCCGCGGCGGCCGCAGGCGCAGCGGCTGCGGCTTGCACCAGTTGAGGCTGCCGACGATCTGCCGCGCCAAGGCGAGCGCATGCGTGTCGTTCAGCGCCAGGTGGTCGGCCACGCCCGACAGCCGCGTGTGCACGTCGCCGCCGCCCAGGTCCTCGGCGCTGACCACCTCGCCGGTGGCGGCCTTCACCAGCGGCGGACCGCCGAGGAAGATCGTGCCCTGGTTCTTGACGATGATGGTCTCGTCGCTCATCGCCGGCACGTAGGCGCCGCCGGCGGTGCAGGAGCCCATCACCACGGCGATCTGCGCAATGCCCTGGGCCGACAGGTTGGCCTGGTTGTAGAAGATGCGGCCGAAGTGCTCGCGGTCGGGGAACACGTCGTCCTGGTTGGGCAGGTTGGCGCCGCCGGAGTCGACCAAGTAGATGCACGGCAGCCGGTTCAACTGTGCGATCTCCTGCGCGCGCAGGTGTTTCTTCACCGTCAGCGGGTAGTAGGTGCCGCCTTTCACAGTGGCGTCGTTGCACACGATCAAGCACTCGACGCCCGAGACGCGGCCGATGCCGGTGATGATGCCGGCGCTCGGCGCGGCGTCGCTGCCGTCTTTCTCTTTGTAGACGCTCATCCCCGCCAGCGCGCCGATCTCCAGGAACGGCGTGTCGGGGTCGAGCAGCCGCTCGACACGCTCGCGCGGCAGCAGCTTGCCGCGGCCCTTGTGCTTGACGCGCGCATCGGCCGGGCCGCCCTGGGTGATGCGTGCCAGTTGCGTGTGCAAGTCGTCGACCTGCACCCGCATCGCGGCGGCGTTGGCCTTGAACTCTTCCGAGCGTGGGTTGAGCTGGCTCGCGAGCTGCGGCATCACATCGTCTCCGCAAACAGCTCGCGACCTATGAGCATGCGGCGTATCTCGGACGTACCCGCCCCAATTTCATACAACTTCGCGTCGCGCCACAGGCGGCCGGTGGGGAACTCGCTCGTGTAGCCGACGCCGCCCAGCGCCTGGATCGCCTCGCCGGCCATCCAGGTCGCCTTCTCGGCGGCGTAGAGGATGGCGCCGGCGGCGTCCTTGCGCAGCGACCGCGCGTGGTCGGCGCTGTCGCAGGCGCGGCCCACCGCGTACACGTAGGCGCGGCAGGCTTGCAGCGTGGTGTACATGTCGGCCACCTTGCCTTGCATCAGCTGGAACTCGCCGATGCTCTGGCCGAACTGCTTGCGCTCGTGCAGGTAGGGCACCACGACGTCCATGCAGGCGGCCATGATGCCCAGCGGCCCGCCCGACAGCACCGCGCGTTCGTAGTCGAGCCCGCTCATCAGGATCTTGGCACCGGCACCTTCGCCGCCCATCACGTTGTCGGCCGGCACCTCGCAATCCTCGAAGAACAGGGGGTAGGTGTTGGAGCCGCGCATGCCGAGCTTGTCGAGGTGCTGGCCGTGGCTGAAGCCCTTGAAGCCCTTCTCGACGATGAACGCCGTCATGCCGCGCGCGCCCATCTGCGGGTCGGTCTTGGCGTAGACGATCACGGTGTCGGCGTCGCCGCCGTTGGTGATCCACATCTTGCTGCCGTTGAGCAGGTAGCGGTCGCCGCGCCGCTCGGCCTTCAGCGTCATGCTGACCACATCGGAGCCGGCGCCAGGCTCGCTCATCGCCAGCGCGCCGACGTGCTCGCCGCTGATCAGCTTGGGCAGGTACTTCTTCTTCTGCGCCTCGCTGCCGTTGCGGTGGATCTGATTGACGCACAGGTTGGAGTGCGCGCCGTAGCTCAGGCCCACCGACGCGCTGGCGCGGCTGATCTCTTCCATCGCCACCATGTGCGCCAGGTAGCCCAGGCCGGTGCCGCCATAGGCCTCGCCGACGGTGAGCCCCATGACACCGATCTCGCCGAGCTTGCGCCACAAGTCGACCGGGAACTCATTGTCGCGATCGATGGCGGCGGCGCGCGGCGCAATCTCGTGCTGCGCGAAGTCGCGCACGGCATCGCGCAGCAGCGCGACGTCTGCGCCCAGATCGATCTGGAAGGTGGACTCGAACACGGTGTCTCCTCTGGCCAGGCGGCTTGGTTTGAGCCTGGCTCAACTACCAGCGGATTGCCCACCGTCATACGGCAGGCGACTACAAGCGTAACAGGGGACGGCTTGCGGCTCAAGCCTTTCTTGAGCCATACTCAACTTTGCGCATCTCGCAGGCCGATCTTCATGAGCGACGCACTCCTCACCTACCGCGGCACCGTCTACCCCTGGCACTGCGACCACGTCGGCCACATGAACGTGATGTGGTACGCAGGCAAGTTCGACGAGGCCACCTGGCACTTGTTCAACGCCATCGGCCTGTCGCCGCCTTACCTGCGCAGCGCCCAGCGCGGCATGGCTGCCGTCGACCAGCACATCTCCTATCTTCAAGAGCTGCACGCCGGCGCCGTGGTCAGCGTGCGCAC